>CATWQE010000032.1 GCA_958352855.1 uncultured Bacillota bacterium | reverse complement strand
TTTTAATTCTAAAACTTCGCTTTGCACACCCCGTACTTGCCCTTTTACTTCTTGAACTTTGCTTTGCACACCCTGTACTTGCCCTTTTAATTCTTGAACTTCGCTTTGTACGTCTTGCACTTGCGCTTTTAATCCTAGAACTTCACCTTTTACGTCTCGAAGTTCCTCTTTTATGGGGTTCATAGAACTGTTGAAAATTTCTGCAATGGTATGAATATCTTGTTTCTCTAACATATGTCGCACCTCCTATACGAATAACATAACAATAGCCTATATTTCTGTATTCTTTTCTGCTCCATATGCCAGCGTTCTTGGCCAACCACAATGTTACAGACTTCCTCTTTTGTGTTCTGGCTCTATTCTAACATGTCACCGCATATCTTTCCATTCGCAAAAATTCACAATTTTCCGTCAAAAAATCCCTTTTAAATTCTCCACAATCTTCCCGATAACTCCATCTTTAAATGGTGTTTCCAGTCCGGCTTCTTTTAGAAGTTCTGTGTGGAATTTAGAAGCAGACATGGTACATAATTTCAAATAGCTTTCCCAGGCTGCCTTGCGATCTTTATCCATCCATACCTTGTACTCAAAAGCGCAAAGCTGCGCAATCACATAGTCAATATAATACAATGGATAGCTGTAAATATGGTGCTGTTTCTGCCAGAAGCAGCCTTTTTCAAAGAATTCCAGTCCCTGATAATTCAGGTGCGGTTTGTATTCCTGTTCCAGTTTCTTCCATGCCTGTTTTCTTTCTTCGGGCGTCATATCCGGGTTGTCATAAACCACATGCTGGAATTCGTCTACCATACATCCATAAGGAACAAAGATAATGGCATCTTCCAAATGCATCCTGGTGTAATCTTCTGTTGTTTTTTCTCCAAAGAACAGATGATACCATGGCTCTGTGAAAAATTCCATGGACATGGAATGAATTTCCGCAGTTTCCATACCAATATCCGCATGTTCCCGAATAGGGTCCTGAGCTGCCAGATAGCCCTGGAAGGCATGACCACATTCATGTGTCATAACATCCACATCCCCGCTGGTTCCATTAAAGTTTGCGAAAATAAAAGGAGCCTTGTAATCTGGAAGATAAGTCATATAACCGCCAACTGCTTTGGTTTTTCTTCCGAATACATCCAGAAGTTCATTTTCCATCATAAAGTCAAAGAACTCTTTTGTCTCAGCGGACAGCTCTTCATACATTTTCTGTCCTGCTGCCAGAATTTCTTCCGGTGTTCCCTCCGGCTGCGGATTTCCCTGTGGTCCGAAAACCAGTTCATCAGAGTAAGAAAGCTCAGAAAGTCCCAGGCGCTCTTTTCGCTGCTGGAAAATACTCTCTGCAAAAGGAACCCAGACTTCTTTTACCTGTTTTCTCAGACTTTCGATTTCTTCTCTTCCATAGCAATTCCTCTGCATCCGAAGGTAGCCCAGTGGGGTATAGGTATCAAAGCCCAACTTCTTTGCCTGCATGGTACGATTTTTCACTAATTTATCATACAACTCGTCCAGTTTATCGCTAATACTCAAGAAAAAAGCATCCTGTTTTTCTGCCGCTTTTCTTCTAATATCTTTGTCCTTATTTTTCAGATATGGGGTTAAAAGAGACAGGTTCAGAGTTTCTCCTTCCCAGTCAATTTTTGCACTTGCCAACAGTTTTTCATATTCTGTTGTCAGTTCGTTTTCTTCCTGCATCAGAGGAATAATTTCAGGAGAAACGGATTTCATGGCAATTTCCATATTTTTAAAAGCTACTTCTCCGATTTTCTCTTCCAATGTTTTGCGATAGGGAGATTCAAACAAAAGTTTCTGATAATCCACGCAAAGCTGGGAATACTCCGGCACCTGTCTGTCATAATAATTCTGCTCTTCTTCGTAAAAGGCATCTGTGGTGTCCAGGGTGTGGCGGATAGAGCACAGGGTCACCTGGGTCTGTACTCTATCATTCAATTTATAAAATTTTTTGTGAATTTCAAACTGCTCTTCCCCGTCTTTGGCTGCTTTTAATGCTTCCATAAGCTGTTTCAGCTCTTCTTTCACCTGTTCAAAATCCACTCTTGCATAAGGCATGTCTTTAAATTTCATAGTCTTGTCCTCCCATTTATCAGTATAAATTTTTCACTTTAAATTCTCTCTCTGTTTCTCTTCTCTGGTCTTTCTTGGCAATATCCTGGCGTTTGTCATAGAGCTTTTTACCTTTTGCCACTCCCACTTCCACCTTCACCAGACTTCCTTTAAAATACACCTTCAAGGGCACCAGGGTGTAACCTTTTTCTCTGATTTTCCCTTCTATTTTTCTGATTTCATAGGTATGCAGCAGGAGCTTGCGTACTCTTAACGGGTCTTTATTAAAAATATTTCCTTTCTCATATGGGCTGATGTGCATTCCGTAAACAAAAACCTCCCCGCGCTCAATCTGGATAAAGGATTCTTTAATGCTGCACTTTCCCATACGCAGAGATTTCACCTCTGTACCTGCAAGCTCTATTCCTGCCTCGTATGTGTCCTCAATAAAATAATCATGGTACGCTTTTTTATTATTCGCAATCAGACGAATCCCTGATTCTTTTGCCATGACTTATTCCTCCCTTTCTAAACTAAAATCAATACTCCTGGTCTGGATATCCGCGCCTTCTACCCGGACCTTCACCTTCTGACCCATGGCATAGACCTTTTTCGTCATATCGCCTTTGAGCAGATACTGCTCCCGGTCATAAGTGTAGTAATCATCTGTCATGGTATTGACATGCACCAGACCTTCCACTGTATTTTCTAATTCTACGTATAAGCCCCATTCTGTCACGCCGGAAATCACCCCTTCAAAGGTTTCTCCCACATGCTGCTTCATAAATTCGGCTTTTTTCATTTTCACCGTTTCCCGCTCTACTTCTTCCGCCCTTCGCTCCATAGCGCTGGACTGTCTTGCCACCTCTTCCAGAATCTGGTCATAATGTCTGATTTTTGCCTCTGACATCTTTCCTCTGAGGTTTTCCTTAATAATTCTGTGAATCTGCAAATCTGGATAGCGCCGGATAGGAGAAGTAAAATGACAGTAATACTTAGCTGCCAGTCCGAAATGTCCGGTACAGTCCACCGTATACTTTGCCTGTTTCATAGAGCGTAAAATCAGTCTGGACAGGAAAGGTTCGCAGTCCATTCCCTGGAGTTCCTTTAAAATCTTCTGTATTTCCTTTGGCGCAATATTTTCTTTGGCTTTCTTCACCTTTACCCCTGCCTGATGTACCAGGGAAAGAGCCGCCTCTATCTTCTCCCCATCTGGATTCTCATGAGTACGATAAAGAAATGGCAGACCCAGAAGCGCATATTCCTCTGCCACTGTTTCATTGGCAGTGAGCATGAAATCTTCTATAAGCTCTGTGGCAACGTTATGCTCATAGGCATAAATTTCCACTGGTTTTCCCATATCGTCCAGAAGGATTTTGCTTTCTGGAAAATCAAAATCAATGGAACCTCTCTTTTTTCTCCTTTTTCTGAGAATCTGGGACAATTCTCCCATCTGAAAGAACATGGGAACCAAATCTTTATATCGTTCTGTTACTGTCTCATCTTCTTTTAGAAGAATCTTTTTCACATCTGTATAAGACATTCTCTCATTCACCCGAATGACTGTCTCTGCAATTTTGTGAGCAATGACTTTTCCCTTTTCATCAATGGTCATAAGACAGCTTAATGCCAGACGATCCTCTCCTGCGTTGAGAGAGCAGATGCCATTGGACAGCTTTTTCGGCAGCATGGGGATTACCCTGTCCACCAGATAAACACTGGTGCCACGCTTCAGAGCCTCCTTGTCCAAAGCGCTGCTGTACTGCACATAATTGCTTACATCTGCAATGTGAACACCCAGCTCATAGAGATTTCCTCTTTTGGTAAGGGACACCGCATCATCCAGATCCTTGGCATCCTCTCCGTCAATGGTGACCATAACCACATCGCGCAAATCCAACCGCTGATAAAAATCACCTTCATTTAAGGTTTCCTTGATGCGTTCCGCCTGATTCAGCACCTTCTCTGGAAATTCCATGGGCAAATCATGACTTTTTGCCACACATAGGACATCCAGACCTTTTTCTCCCGGTTTTCCCAGAATTTCTACAATTTTTCCCTCTGGTGACTTGTTTCTGGAACCAAAGTCCTGAATCTTTACTAAAACCTTGTCCCTGTTTTCCGCATTCATGGATTTTCCCTGTGGAATAAAAATATCCCGTAAAAACCGCTGATTATCTGGAACAACAAATCCGAAACCGGAAGATTTCTCATAAGTACCTACAATTTCTCCCATTCCACGCTCCAGAACCTTGGCAATGGTTCCCTCGCAGCGTTTGCTGTCTTTTTCTTCCTTTGTCACCACTACCTGTACCTTATCTCCATGAAAGGCAGAGCCAATGCCCTCTTCCGGAATAAAAATATCCCTGGCGCCTTCCATCTCTTCCACCTGAACAAAACCAAAGCCTCTTGGATGGCTGATAAAAATCCCTGTATAGCAATGTCCTTTTCGAAAAATTTCCTCCCTTTGCGTTTCCTGTTCTTTTACCCGTTCTTTTTTCTTCTCTGTTTTCCGAACAGCCTCATATCTGCCTCTTTTGTTTATGCTGATTTTTCCTTCTTCCAGCAAAAGGTCTAAGGTCTTATGCAGTTCTTCCCTTTTTCCTGAGGGAATCTGCAAAAGAATCGCCAGCTCTTTTGCTCTCATAGGCTTATATTCTTTACAGCACATAAGTTCATACAGCATTTTCTTTCTTTTTTTCATCTGCTGATTCTTTTTCAACACGCATACCTCCTCTTCCATGGAAGTCCTTTTTGATATAAAGATGAGGCTGTTGCATAGTACGCTTGTGCAACAGCCTCATAATTAAAAGTTCAGATTCAATACCAATGCTAAAACAAAGAACAGAACTCCCATAATCTTTGTTACCTTTACTAAAGTACCTTCCATTGAGCGGCCTTTGTTTTTGCCCCAATAGGTATCTGCCATACCGGCAATACTTCCTAATCCCTGTGATTTTCCCTCCTGCATAAGTACAATCACAGAAAGTCCGATACAATCCAAAATAAAAAGTACTGTTAGCACAGTTCTTAAAATTTCCACCGTTACACCTCCTAATTATCAAGCATTTCAAGTGTAACACAGGAAAGCCGGGATTTCAACTGTTATTTTTCTGAAACGGATTTTCATAAAGGGCCAATTCTCCCAGGGTATCTTCAATGGCTAAAAGCCGGTTATATTTTGCAGTCCGCTCTCCTCTGCAGGGCGCCCCGGTTTTAATCTGTCCCGCATTTACTGCTACTGCCAAATCCGCAATAAAGGTATCTTCACTTTCTCCTGAGCGGTGGGAAATCACTGCACCATAGCCTGATGTCTGCGCCCGTTCAATGGCATCCATTGCTTCTGACAGGGTTCCGATTTGATTTACTTTCACAAGAATCGCATTTCCTGCTTTTTGTTTAATTCCTTTTGCCAGACGTTTTTCATTGGTTACAAAGAAATCGTCTCCTACCAGTTGCACCCTGTCCCCCAGACGTTTTGTCATCATGCTCCAGCCTTCCCAGTCCTCTTCCCACAATCCATCTTCAATGGAAACCAGGGGAAATTCCTGTATCAGACGTTCATAGTAATCTACCATTTCACTGGCTGTCCGTATGATTTTATGTCCTGTCATAGAAGATTCTCCCGGAAAATAGTAGACCTTTTCCTGCTCCTCATACAATTCGCTGGCTGCTGCATCTATAGCAAAACAAAGGTCTGTTCCAGGCTGATATCCTGCCTGCTCTACTGCTTTTTCCATAAGCTCCAGTACCTCCCTTGCGCCCTTGATATCCGGCGCAAAACCACCTTCATCACCCACTGCTGTAGAAAGCTGATTTTTCTTTAGAATTTCTTTCAGCTTCTGGTAAACCTCTGCACACATGCGAAGGCCTTCCTTGAAGCAGCAGGCTCCTGTAGGCATAATCATAAACTCCTGGAAATCTACCGTATTGTCTGCATGTCTTCCTCCGTTTAAAATATTCATCATCGGAACCGGCATTTTTCTGGCATGAATACCTCCCAAATATTGAAACAGCGGCATCCGCATGGCTTTTGCCCCTGCGTCTGCTGCTGCCAGAGATACTCCAAGAAGGGCATTGGCTCCCAGCTTTTCTTTATTCTCTGTTCCGTCTGCCTGCAAAAGTAATTTGTCCAGCCATCCCTGCTTTAACACATTTTCCCCTAAAACAGCCTCTGCAAGCTCTGTATTCACATGTTCTACTGCTTTTTGTACTCCTAATCCCTGGTATCTTGCTTCCTTATCCCTTAACTCCAGGGCTTCAAATTTTCCTGTAGATGCACCGGAAGGCACAATGGCTCTTCCTGTATAACCATCCCTTCCTACTACTCCTTCTCCTACGGTTACCTCTGTTTCTACGGTAGGATTTCCTCTGGAATCCAGAACTTCTCTTGCGTACACGCTTCTGATGGGTAAATAACGATTCATAGCGATTCCCTCCTGATTTTCTGTTTTCCCATCTTTTGTATGCCAGCAGAACCAATGTGTGTGTACTGCTTTTTCATTTGCTTATGATTACTGTTTCCTGATTTTTAGATTCCATGCAAAGATACCGGGACCAAAAATAGAAAAAATTTCCAAAACTGTTTTGAAATACATTGGACGTTATCTTGAATATCAAGGCAGCACCATAAACGATTTTTCCTAAAAAAAAGAGGATGCTACCAGAACATCCTCATTCCCGACAAATCGCCAAATCTGTCATAACTGATATATAGTCATACCGATTGATCGCCAGACCAACCATAACTGTAAACATATTATACCATACTCTATCATTGTGTCAAGATTTTTATTCGCTGCTACTATCCTTACCACTGTTTAATTTATCAATTTCCTCTTTTAAATATTCCACTTTTCCTTGAAGAGATTTAATCGTATTATCTTTGGCAGATATTACAGAGGATAAGCCAAGAGCGTTAAACAATTTCACATCAATGTCTTTCATTTCGGCCTTTAAATAACAAATCTTTTTTGAAATAATGCGCTCTTTTCCGATAGTCTTAATCTGCCCTAAATCAATAGTTCCCGATAGCTGTTTTTGTATCCCCTTATGGTCAACATATGAATATGTGCCTGCAATCGGAACTTGTATATCAGGAATAGTCATTACACTCGTTGATATGATTGCACAAGTGAATACCGGAGAACCAAAATTATATGCATTTGACTGTAATATCACAACTGGTCTCAATTTATTTTCTTCACTTCCTATATTATCACCCAAATCAACAAAATAAACTTCTCCACGCTTTACTGTCCATTTTCTCTGGAAATTTTTTCCAACATGGTAAAATAACTTCTGGGCTGTCCAGTGATTCAATGTCTGCGCTTTCGCTAATACTCTCTTTTCGTCTGGATTCATATATCTCCCCCTTTTCTTACTCTTATTTTACCAAATTCAGGGCAGAAAAGGAAGCTATATTTTATCTCGCCAAAAGACTTCTTACCATAAAATAAGACCCTGAGAAATGCTATTTTTACATTCTCAAGGTCCTGTTTTCTCTTATTTCTTAATCAACAAAGATTTTCCTGTCATTTCCTCCGGCTGTTCCATGCCCATGAGTTCAATCAGTGTTGGCGCAATGTCTGCCAGGCATCCACCTTCTCTCAGGGTATAGGAATCATCTGCATTTACCAGGATAAATGGTACTGGATTTGTAGTATGTGCAGTAAACGGAGCGCCTGTCTCATAGTCCAGAAGCTGCTCTGCGTTTCCATGGTCTGCGCAGATAAACATCTGTCCGTTTACTTCTTTGATTGCTTCTACTGCTTTTCCCACACATTCATCCACTGCTTCTACCGCTTTGATGGCTGCTGTTTCCACACCGGTATGACCTACCATATCCGGATTTGCAAAGTTGATGATAATCACATCATATTTGTCTGATTTAATAGCCTCTACCAGTTTATCGCAAACTTCATAAGCGCTCATCTCTGGTTTCAGGTCATAAGTAGCTACTTTTGGAGATTTAACCAGAATTCTGTCTTCTCCTTCGTTTGGTTCTTCTACACCGCCATTGAAGAAAAAGGTAACGTGAGCATATTTTTCTGTTTCTGCAATACGCGCCTGTTTCAGACCATGCGCTGCCAGATATTCGCCAAAGGTATTGTTAATCGCAACTTTATGGAACGCAACCTCTTTATTTGGAATAGTTGGATCATATTCTGTAAAGCATACATAAGTTAAATCCAGTCTTTTTCCTCTTTCAAAGCCCTGGAAATCATCCTCACAGAATGCTCTTGTAATTTCTCTTGCGCGGTCCGGACGGAAGTTAAAGAAGATAACAGAATCTTTATCCTGGATTCTTCCAACTGGTTTACCATCTTTTACTACTACAGTAGGCATAACAAATTCGTCTGTTTTTCCTGCTTCATAGGATTCTTTTACTGCGCATACCGGACACTCTGTCTGCACGCCTTCCCCTTTGGTAAGGGCATTGTAAGCCAGTTCCACACGATCCCAGCGGTTATCTCTGTCCATAGCATAATAGCGTCCCATAACAGATACCACTTCACCTACGCCAAGCTCTTTCATTTTATCACGCAGTTCTTTGATGTAGCCTTTTCCACCTGTTGGCGGTGTATCTCTTCCGTCTAAGAAGCAGTGTACATAAACCTTATCCAGTCCTTCTCTTTTTGCCAGTTCTAAAAGTCCGTATACATGAGTTAAATGACTGTGTACACCGCCATCAGATAAAAGACCGAACAGATGAAGTGCTGCATTGTTTTCTTTTGCATTTCTCACTGCCTTTAATAAAGCTTCGTTTTCAAAGAATACTCCGTCCTGGATTTCCTTAGTGATTCTGGTAAGCTCCTGATATACAATCCGGCCTGCGCCCATGTTCAGGTGTCCTACCTCAGAGTTTCCCATCTGGCCTTCTGGAAGTCCAACTGCCATACCGCTGGCATTTCCTTTTACAAAGGGACACTCTGCCATAAGCTTATCCATAACCGGTGTCTTACCTTCGCATACTGCATTTGCTTCGCATTTTTCATTTAATCCATATCCATCCAGAATCATTAATACGGTTGGTTTTTTACTCATAATTTTCTCCCTTCCATTGTATAAAAATACCGATTCCATCTCGCTATACAATCTGTCTTATTACCAAAGACATTTTATCACGAAACCTGGAATCGGTAAATAGGTTTTTTTACGCCAGCACCTTGGACAGAAATTCTTTTGCCCTGGCTGTTTTCGGATGTGCAAAAAATTCAGACGGCGGAGCGCTCTCCAAAATAACGCCTTCATCCATAAAGAGAATCCGGTTGGCCACTTCTTTTGCAAATCCCATTTCATGGGTTACAATAATCATGGTCATGCCTTCTTTTGCAAGAGCCTTCATTAAATCCAGAACCTCTCCTACCATTTCCGGATCCAGAGCGCTGGTAGGCTCGTCAAAGAGAATCACATCTGGATTCATGGCAAGAGAACGGACAATGGCAATTCTCTGCTTCTGACCTCCTGACAGGGTAGATGGGTAAACATCTGCCTTGTCCTCCATGCCAATGCGCTTTAATAAGTCCATGGCCTGTTCTTTTGCTTCCTGTTTAATAGAAGCCTTGGTAGCTGTAATTGGCTCTAATTCCTCTTTTTTACTGCTGAAAACATTTTTTATCTTGCGCACAAGATTTTTACGTTTTGCTTTCTTTAAATCCTGACATTTCACATAAACAGGAGCCAGCATAATATTCTGAATCACTGTTTTATTGGCAAACAGGTTGAAGTGCTGGAATACCATTCCCATATGACGCCTGTGAATATTAATATCCACGCTCATATCTGCAATATCTACGCCATTAAAGATAATCTGTCCCCCTGTAGGGTCTTCCATACAGTTCAGACATCTTAAAAAGGTACTTTTACCGGAACCTGAGGGACCCAGAACAACCACAATATCGCCTTTGTTGATTTTCACACTGACTCCCTTGAGAACCTGGGTATCCCCAAAATCCTTTTTGAGATTAATTACGTCTATCACTCTTTTTCAGGCTCCTTTCTAATAATTTTACAAGCAGGGAAATAATCAGCACCAGCATAATATAGATAAATGCCATTACCAGATATGGCACCATGAATTCATAGCTGTTACTTCCAATATAGTTAAATGCCACATACAAGTCTGCAGCCCCTACAAAGCTGACTACAGAAGTTTCTTTAATCAGGGAAATAAATTCATTTCCCAGGGTTGGCAGAATATTTTTCACTGCCTGCGGTATCACGATTTTCACCATGCTGACGCTAAAACTCAGACCAACCGCTCTTCCCGCTTCCATCTGTCCTGCATCCACAGACTGAATACCGCTTCGCATGATTTCTGAAATATAGGCGCCGCTGTTTAAGCCAAATACAGCAATGGCTACCTGAACGCCTGTCATATGCACACCAAGAAGGGGCAGCATAACATAATAGAAAACCAGAAGCTGTACCACCATAGGTGTTCCACGAAACAGGGCTACATAAAAGCTGCAAATTCCATTTAAAACTCTGGGCAGACGTTTGTACTTTGGCAAAACACGCACAGTTGCAATGAGGGTTCCGATAATAATACCAATAATCAGACCGCTCACTGCAATTAATAAGGTGTTCTGTAATCCCTCAATTACCTTTACATAGCCATTCTGCTCCAGAAAAATCTCGATAAATTTATCAATTTTCTGTCCGAAATTGCCCATGTTCTCTCCTTACTGCATTTCATTCAGCGCTTCTGTAATACATTTTGCAGGAGCCGCATCAATGATAACATATTTAATATTTCCGTTAATCAAATCCTGTACTGCCAGAGAACCGTTTTTATATGGTACACACTCTGCAGGCAGTCCCGGGAATCCCCATTCTTCATCACCTTCAATGTAATACTGCGCTGTGGTTCCTGCCTGTACGCCGATTTTATCAGATTCAGACAGACCGTTTAAAACTTCCTCTACTGCTGCTGCGTCTTTACATTCATCAAAAGAAGTATCTCCTGCCGGAACAATAACTCTCTGAGAAGCTTGATAATATGTATTTGAGAAAGTCACATATTCCTGTCTTTCTTCATTTACAGTCAGACCCGCCATGGCAATATCACATTTCTGCTGTCCAACAGACAGACAAACCGCGTCAAAATCCATGTTCTGGATAACCAGCTCCTGATCTAATTCTTCTGCCAGAAGCGCTGCGATTTCCATATCAATTCCGTAGTAGTCCTCACCCTTTGTATATTCAAATGGTTCAAAAGCCGCATTGGTAGCAACCACCAGCTGATCTTTGGAGGTATCCAGTTTTGCAGATTTAATAGCCTTCGGTTCGCCGCCACCGAAATATTTCTCGCAGATTTCATCTAAAGTACCGTCTTCTTTAATCTTATCTACAAATGTATTTACCTGCTCCAGAAGCTCCGGCTGGCTTTTATCCACACCAAAAGCATATTCTTCGTTGGTCAGATCAATTTCAATGGTTTTCACACCTTTTGCATCACTTTTTTCTTCTTTTTTGTCATCTCCGCCTCCGCAAGCTGTCAAAGACAGTGCCAGTACAGAAGTCAGAAGTATTGTCAAACATTTTTTCTTCATTTCCATGTTCTCCTTTTATTCATTCTTTCATGCATATTATGCATATTTATTCAACTGTTTTGCATTATATCAGCTTTTTTTTCTCTTTGCAAGTAGAAAAATTATTCATATTAGTATACAACTATGGGCGTATTGACCTCAATATTTTCATAAATTGTCCGCACAGCATCAAAAGGTGTATTAATACAGCCATGAGAACCATTGTAAAGATAGATGTCTCCCCCAAAGCTGGTACGTTTAGATAAATCATGAATACCAACGCCTCCGTTAAATGGCATCCAATAAGTTACCGGAGTTCTGTATTCAATACTTCCATCCGGTCTTTTTCCTACCAGCACAGAAGGACTCTGTTTATCTTTCAGCCTCCAGACGCCTCCTGCAGGAGTTCCGTTTCCTTTATTTGGATTTCCTGTTACAACCGGAGTATCTACCAGACAGGTGCCGTTTTTGTAAAACCACATTCTCTGGGCGCTGATAGAAATTTCCACATAGGTTCCGTCAATGTCATTTCCACCATGTTTCTGTCCTGTCTGAAGCCAGGTGGCATCTACCACGCCTCCGGTTCCTGCATTTAGCACTCCCATAAGCTCTTCTGTGGTTTTATCCTGCCACACTCTCCATCCATAGTCTCCTCCTGTTAAATGAACCGTAGAGCCTCCTGACGTCTGAAAATCTCTTGGTCTTCCATAGGTGTTATACTTTTCTGACCAGCCAATCACTACCGGCTTTACCACGCTTTCGTCAAAGGCATAAGAACCATCTTCTCCCTTTTTCAGCCAGGACTTCAGCATATCTCTGGAAATTGTCTCCTGTCCGCTGCCAAAGTTCACACTGACCTGGGCTCCTGTAAGCTGATTCAGCTTGTCCATTTCTGCTTTTAGCTTTTCATCATTTTGAAGTACCCCAGGCTTGATATAACAGTCTGCTTCCTCCAGAGAAATCTCCGTCTTTCGTTCCTCCACTGCTTTTTGTATGGCTGCTGTTGTTTTTTCTTTATCTAACTGGGTTCCATACACCTCCGGCACAATGGCATATGCGCTGCCATTATCCTCCACCCTGGCGTCCTGGGAGGGTGTGCCGCTGCCCTCCTGCAGACACTGAAGCTGGTTCACCGCCTCATTTAAAAGATTTTGGTCATAGGAATTTTCTGCCTTTACCTCATATTCCTGTTCCTGAAAAATCTGAACCGGCCAAAGCCAGGAATTTTGCTGCTCCTTTACCTTTTCCAGACTGTTATCATCCTGGTAGGTAATCTGAATCTGGTCTCCGGTAATCACCTCTGTCTGATTTTCCTTTTCCTGTATGGTAAGGGAATATTCTTCTGCGCTCTTTTTAATAATTTCTTTTATTTCAGCGACCTCCATGCCCCCACAGTCACTTCCGTTAATCCTGGTTCCAGGGTAAAACTTATCCTGATAATAATATCCCACAGCGCCATATCCTGCTGCAAGAAGCACTGCAACGGTAATTCCTGCTCCGGCTGCAATCTTTTTCGCTGTGTGATTTTTGCTTTTTTTCATTTTCTTTTCGGCTTTTTTCAAAGCCTTCAATTTTTCTTTTTTACTGTTTTCTGTTTTTGACATGTATCTGACTTCCTTTTTATCCTGTACTGTATCCATAAGTTTCACACACGCTCATTCTACTACCTTTTTTTCCAAAATCAAAGACTTTTCTTTCTGTATCTTGAAAAAACGACAAATTTTGTATAATATGGTGAATAGTTTTCGATGTTATTTTGTTATTTTATGGAGGATTTCATCTTTATGGAAGCTTTACTGGATTTTACTAACTGTCATCTTTGTCCCAGAAATTGCGGTATCAATCGAAATATCTCTGTGGGCTTTTGCGGATGCGGCAGCACTCTGAAGGCTGCCAGAGCTGCCCTGCATCACTGGGAAGAGCCCTGTATCAGTGGAACGCGCGGAAGCGGCGCTGTTTTCTTCTCCGGCTGTACCCTGAAATGTTGTTTTTGTCAGAACCATCTCATCAGTCAGGGAACTCTTGGAAAAGAGCTTTCACCCAAACGTCTTGGAGAAATCTTTCTTTCCCTCCAGGAACAGGGGGCACATAATATTGATCTGATTACAGCCACCCAGTTTCTACCACAAATTCTGCCAGCCCTGGATTTCGTAAAACACAAACTGCATATTCCTGTTATTTATAATTGTGGTGGATACGAAAAAACAGAAACTCTTGCTCTTTTAAAAGATTATATAGACATTTATCTTCCAGATTTGAAATATTTTGATTCTTCTCTTTCCTGGCGTTACTCCAAAGCGAAAAACTATTTTGAAATTGCCTCTGAAGCGATTCCTTATATGATAGAGCAAACAGGCGGGCTGCGCTATGACACACAGGGAATTTTGCAAAAAGGCGTTATCATCCGGCATATGGTTCTCCCCGGCGGCAAGGAGGATTCCATCCAACTGCTTCACTGGATAAAAGAAAACCTTCCCAAAGGAAAATATCTTCTCAGTCTTTTGAGCCAGTACACACCATTTTACAAAAGCAGTGACTATCCTGAAATTAACCGCCGCATTACCACCTATGAATACAACAAAGTCCTGGACACTGCCATTTCTCTTGGCCTTACCCAGGGATTTATGCAGGAAAAAAGCAGCGCAAAAGAAGAATATACGCCGCCATTTGATTTAGAAGGGATTTGAAATTTATCACATTTACTTTCAAAAAACAGGCAGACAGATAATTCTTTCCTTGAATAAATCTATCTGCCTGCCCTTTATTTTTTCTTACCGCATTACTGCTTTTCCTGTAACAACAATTTCAGCCGCTTCACTTCCGCTTCTGCCGCATCTGCTCTTCGACGTTCTTTTTCTGTATTTTCTTTTTCCAGCTCTATTCCCTTTTTTATCAGCTTGTCTGATTCCAACTCCAAGACTTTTCCACCCATAACCTTACCAAATCCTTTCCTGACTTCCTGACTATCTCTCAAAATGTAGTCCGCAATCCGAATGATTAGTTCCACCATATCCCTGTATTCTTTTTCTCTATCTTGATACAGAAATTCTTCTTCCAGACATTTCTCAATGCTTCTATACTCTTCCAGCATCTCCTGTAGCTTCTCTTGATTATTTTCTAATTCTTTTTTTGCCTTTTCGTATCTCATAATATAAAAAGGCAAAAGAAAAAACAGTCTTTTCTGAAAAATTATGTCTTTTGTATATCTTTGTTGATAGATTACTGGCACTTTATACTCCACACTTTGTCCATCTGGCATGAGCAGTTCCAGTTTCATTTCTTCGGGTCCCTGAGTACCTCTCAAATACAGAACACAGGAATGTGGAAAATAAATCCTGCTGGTTTCGTTTTCCTGCCCCACAGATTCCAATGCAACTGCAAAATCATATTCTATCATCCGAAACATCATACCAGTATCGTTTGTACTTTGACATTCCAAATGATATATTTTTTCTTCAATCTGCAAATGCGAATCTGTGATAACCTTTCCATCTTTCGTATAGTGTTCGTTTCTTCCTTGTCTCAGTTTTATGTTCTCCGGGTAATCTTTACCAAAAACTTCGTTAATTAAAGGAATTGCCATTTGTGGCATTTTCTGAAGCATTGTCCGAAAAACATCATCAAAAATCGTGTTGTTACTCATCTAACATTTTCTCCTTTATGTATTGTTGCCTTTGGTATCTTAGAAAATGTTATCTGAATGTATGCTTCTCTTTACGTTTTGCAAAGGTTTCTCTTCTGTAGTTTTATTATAAATCCCTCTCTGTCTGCAGGCAACCCTAAACTTAAATTTTCTAAAGAAACACAAAAAAGACCCCATACCTTTTACCTGTACAGGGTCTTTCTTTCCGTTGTTACATTTTTTCAATCACTTAGGACTATTTATAGTTTACGATTTTACCGAAATCTGGTTTCAGCGCAGCGCCGCCCACTAAACCACCGTCAATATCTGCCTGTGCAAATAATTCCGGAGCTGTTGCAGCATTTACAGAACCACCGTACTGGATACGGATTGCTTCTGCTGTTGCTTCGTCATATACTTCAGCAATACATTCGCGGATTGCTTTACAAACTTCCTGTGCCTGCTCTGTTGTAGCTGTTTTTCCTGTTCCGATTGCCCAGATTGGTTCATAAGCAATAACAGCTTCTTTTGCCTGCTCTGCTGTCAGTCCCAGGAATCCTACTTTTACCTGCTGACGAATGAAATCCATGGTCACGCCCTGCTCTCTCTGTTCCAGAGATTCACCGCAGCACATGATTGGTGTTAAACCATGTTCAAAAGCTTTGTGCATTTTTTTATTAATGTCTTCATTAGTTTCTCCGAAGTATTCTCTTCTTTCGGAATGTCCAAGAATCACATATTTAACACCAGCGTCTACTAACATATTTGGAGAAATTTCACCTGTGTAAGCGCCTTTTTCTTCAAAATACATGTTTTCAGCGCCAACCTGGATGTTGCTGCCTTTTACCGCTTCTACAACCGGTACAATATCAATAGCAGGTACGCAGAATACTACGTCCACTTCTTCGTTTGCAACTAATGGTTTTAATGTGTTTACTAATTCAACTGCTTCGCTTGGAGTCATGTTCATTTTCCAGTTTCCAGCGATAATTTTTCTTCTTGCCATGGGATATACCCTTCTTTCTTATATTTTGTTTTGGCTTCGTCTAAATTGCCTTACGGGTATCTTCTCTCAACTAAGCTCGCGCACGCACTCGCTAAGGTTCGAGAAGGACCTCGCACTAACCTCAAGCTTCGCCTTCGGCTCGCTTTCGCTAAGTTGCTTTCGGCCTATTTATCGTTTGCTGCTGCTACGCCTGGGAGTTCTTTTCCTTCCAGGAATTCTAAGGAAGCGCCGCCGCCTGTGGAGATGTGTGTCATTTTGTCACCATATCCCAGGATGTTTACTGCTGCTGCAGAGTCACCGCCACCGATGATGGTTGTTGCATCTGTATCAGCCAGTGCTTTTGCAACTGCTTCTGTACCATGAGCAAAGTTTGGCATTTCAAAGCAGCCCATTGGTCCGTTCCATACAACAGTTTTTGCATCTTTTACAGCTTCGCTGAAGATTTTTTCTGTTTCTGGTCCGATATCCATACCTTCCCAGCCATCTGGAATCTGTCCGCTGCCTACTACCTGAATGTTGCAGTCATTAGAGAATGCATCTCCGATTCTGTGGTCTACAGGAAGAAGCAGTTTCACGCCTTTTTCTTCTGCTTTTTTCTTCATTTCCAATGCATATTCCAGATAATCATCCTCGCATAAGGAAATACCGATATTTCCCCCTGCTGCTTTGGAGAAGGTATAAGCCATTCCGCCACCAATGATTAAAGTATCTACTTTATCAAGGAGGTTATTAATAACAGAAATCTTGCTGGAAACTTTTGCACCGCCAAGGATTGCTACAAATGGTCTTTCCGGATTGTTTACTGCATTTCCTAAGAAATCAATTTCTTTCTGCATTAAGTATCCTACTACTGCTGTATCTACAAACTGTGTAACACCTACATTTGAGCAGTGAGCGCGGTGTGCTGTACCGAATGCATCATTTACGAATACATCACACAGAGAAGCTAATTCTTTAGAGAAAGCTTCACCGTTCTTTGTTTCTTCTACTCTGTAACGTGTGTTTTCCAGTAAGATTACTTCTCCGTCTTTCATAGCTTCTACTGCTGCTTTTGCATTTGCTCCTACAACTTCCGGATCAGCGGCAAATTTTACTTCCTGTCCTAATAATTCAGACAGACGAACTGCTACAGGCGCCAGGGATAATTCTGGTTTTGGTTCTCCCTTTGGTTTTCCAAGGTGAGAGCAGAGAATTACCTTTCCACCATCTGCAATTAATTTTTTAATGGTAGGAAGTGCTGCTACCAGACGGTTTTCATCTGTAATCTTTCCATCCTGTAATGGTACATTGAAGTCACAGCGAACCAGGACTTTTTTTCCTTTTACGTTGATATCATCAACTGATTTTTTATTAAGCATTAGGAAATGCCTCCTTTACATTATTTTTCTGTTTTTTCCACATAAACAGACGAAAAGGGTCCGGTCCACAATAGACCGGACCCCTTTATGAGCCTTATAAATACCTGTTAATTATTTGTTTAATAATTTTCCGAAGTATTTGATTGTTCTAACCATCTGGCTTGTGTAAGAGTTTTCGTTGTCATACCATGATACAACCTGAACTTCTGTTGTGCCATTGTCTAATGGAAGAACCATTGTCTGAGTAGCATCGAACAGAGAACCATATCTCATACCAACGATATCGCTGGATACGATTTCATCTGTGTTGTATCCGAAAGATTCTGTAGCTGCTGCTTTCATAGCATCGTTAATCTGTTCTTTTGTAACGTTGCCTTTAACAACTGCTGTTAAGATTGTTGTAGAACCTGTTGGTGTAGGAACACGCTGAGCAGCTCCGATTAATTTTCCGTTTAATTCTGGGATAACTAATCCAATAGCTTTTGCAGCACCTGTGCTGTTTGGAACAATGTTTACTGCTGCTGCACGAGATCTTCTTAAATCACCTTTTCTCTGTGGTCCGTCAAGTGTCATCTGATCACCTGTGTAAGCGTGAATTGTGCACATGATACCAGACTGGATTTCAGCTAAGTCATTTAATGCTTTTGCCATAGGAGCTAAGCAGTTTGTTGTACAGGAAGCTGCAGAAATGATGTTATCATTTTCTGTTAATGTTTCATGGTTTACATTGTAAACGATAGTAGGAAGGTCGTTTCCTGCCGGAGCAGAAATAACAACTTTCTTAGCGCCTGCCTCGATATGAGCCTGAGCTTTATCTTTGGATGTGTAGAATCCTGTACACTCCAGAACTACGTCAACACCGATTTCTCCCCAAGGAAGTTCTGCTGCGTTTGCTTTTGCGTAGATTTTAATTTCTTTTCCGTCTACAGTGATGGAATCTTCACCTGCTGTTACTTTATCAGCCAGTTCATATCTTCCCTGTGTAGAGTCATATTTCAGTAAGTGAGCTAACATAGCTGGAGATGTTAAATCGTTGATTGCAACGATTTCAAATCCTTCTGCTCCGAACATCTGTCTGAATGCAAGACGTCCAATACGTCCAAAACCATTAATTGCTACTTTTACTGCCATGATTTTCATTCCTCCTAAAAGTGATTGATTTAATGTGAGTTCTTCATCAACCTAAAATAGATTGTTAAAGAAACATCAACCTTGTCCATATTGTACCTGTTTTTTCTTCAAAATTCAAGCCCCATTTCTAATTTCAGAGTATTTCCCTTGTATTTTTATTCATCTTACTTGAAATCAACACAGAAACAACGATATAATGGATAAAAATACATATATGAAAGGAGCCTTTTCCCATGTATTATGATTTTCATGTCCATTCCGATTTTTCCAGCGACAGCCATGCTCCCATGGAAGCTATGATTCAGGAAGGCATCCGTCTTGGGCTTCCCGGCATCTGTTTTACAGAACATATGGATTTAGATTTTCCAGGTGATAAACCTGTATTTCTGGTGGATTTACCTGCCTATAAAAAAACTTTTCTGAGCTTAAAAGAGAAATACAAGCATCAGATTCAGCTTTTCTATGGCCTGGAATTGGGACTTCAGCCCCACCTTGTAAAAAAGCTGCCGCAGCTTGCGGCTTCTGATTCCTTTGATTTTCTTATTGGTTCTGCCCATATCATTGACCGCCTGGACCCTTACTGCCCGGAATATTTTCAGGGACGCTCTGAGCAGGAATCTTATCTGCGTTATTTCCAGGTGCTTTTGGAAAACCTGAAAACCTTTTCCTGTTTTGATACCTGCGGTCACATTGATTATGTGGTGCGCTATGGACCTGATAAAAACAAGAATTATTCCTACCAGGCTTATGGGGAAATCCTGGATGAAATTTTAAAGGTTCTGATTGAAAAGGGAATCGGTCTGGAGTGTAATACTGCCGGTTTTAAATACGGTCTGGGGCATCCCAATCCTACAGAAGACATCCTTCTGCGCTACCATGAGTTAGGTGGTGAAATCCTCACACTGGGTTCAGATGGACATGCCCCAAAACATCTGGCTTATGATTTTGAAAAAACGGGAAATCTTTTAAAAGCCTGCGGTTTCCGTTATTATACCATTTTTAAAAACAGGAAGCCGGAATTTCATAAATTATAAAATAATACCGCCTCCGGCAACGTATTCTCCCTGATAAAACACAACGGCCTGTCCCGGCGTAATAGCGCGCTGGGGCTGGTCAAAGGTTACCCGGACTTTTCCATCCTCAGCAGGAGAAATCACACACTCTGCTCCCAGATGGTTATAACGAATCTTTGCTTTTAAACGCACTTCTTCTTCCAGTCCTTCTATTGCCATAAAATTTACCCGATCACAAAGCAGGGTATTGATAAACAAATCTTCATTTTCCCCAATTACCACTTCATTGGTATCGGGACGAATTTTTGTAACAAACACCGGATGCCCCATGGATAAATTCAACCCTTTTCTCTGTCCAATAGTGTAATGAATAATCCCCTGATGTTCTCCAAGAACTTTTCCGTCTGCCTGTACAAAATTTCCTTTTGGAATGGTTTTGCCTGTACTGTTTTTAATAAATCCGGCATAATCATTGTCCGGCACAAAGCAAATTTCCTGGCTGTCCTTTTTATGGGCTACCGGAAGCCCCGCCTCTTCTGCAATTTTACGGATTTCCTCCTTAGTATAAGCGCCTACAGGCATCAGGGTTCTGGCAAGCTGTTCCTGTGTGAGATTATAAAGGGCATAGGTCTGATCCTTTTTTGCAGTAACCGAATTTCGGATGGCATACCGTCCATTTGGAAGCTGTTCTACTCTGGCATAATGTCCTGTGGCAATGTAATCTGCACCGATTTCCAGGCTTCTTTTTAATAAAGACTCCCATTTCACATACCGGTTACAGGCAATACATGGATTGGGAGTTCTGCCCTCCAGATATTCTCTGGTAAAATAGTCAATGACCTGTTCCTGAAATTCTTTGCGAAAGTTCATAACATAATAAGGAATGTCCAGCTTCTGCGCTACTCTTCTGGCATCCTCCACTGCGCTAAGGCCACAGCAGCCGCCATTTTCTTCCACTGTACAGGAGTCCTCCTCCTGCCATATCTGCATGGTCACACCAATGACATCATATCCCTGCTCTTTGAGAAGATATGCTGCCACAGAGGAATCCACACCTCCGGACAGCCCTACTACCACTGTTTTCTTTCCCATTAGTATTCTTCCTCTTCTTCCTCTTCCCCTTCATGGATATCAGACTTTGGTTTGGATAAGCCTTCGATTTTAATTCCATTCTTTTCTGCATAGTCCCACAAAGCAGCATGAATGGCTTCCTCTGCCAGAAGAGAACAATGCACCTTTACCGGAGGAAGTCCGTCTAACGCCTCCATAACTGCCTTGTTGGTTACTTTCAGGGCTTCCTCAATGGTTTTTCCTTTTACCAGTTCTGTTGCCATACTGCTGGTTGCCACAGCAGCGCCGCATCCAAAAGTTTTAAATTTACAGTCCCGAATAATTTTGTTTTCATCAATATCCAGGTAAATACGCATAATATCCCCGCATTTTGCATTTCCTACGGTTCCTACTCCGCTGGCGTTTTCAATCTCTCCTACGTTTCTTGGGTTCTGAAAATGATCCATTACTTTTTCGCTGTACATATTTGCTTCCTCCGTTTTTTATTTTTTCTCTTTCCGAATAAAATCTTCATATAATGGAGATAAATCTCTTAATTTCTGAATAATCTCCTTAATCTGTTCCAGGGTATAATCTAAATCTTCTTTTGTAGTATCTTCTCCAAGAGATAACCGCAAAGATCCATGGGCAATCTCATGAGGCAGTCCAATAGCCAGAAGCACATGAGACGGGTCCAGAGAACCTGAGGTACAGGCAGAACCACTGGAACCTGCAATTCCTTTCATATCCAGCATAATAAGAAGGGACTCTCCCTCTATAAACCGGAAACTGAAGTTAATATTATTAGGCAGACGTTTCGTAGGATGTCCGTTTAATTTCACATAAGGGATTTCCTTTTCCACCCGTTCAATAAAATCATCCCGCAACTGTCTCTCTCTGGCAGTTCTCTCTTCCATGGTGTCGGCTGCTCTTTTGGCTGCCACTCCATATCCCACGATTGCCGGTACGTTTTCTGTTCCTGCTCTTCTCTTGCGCTCCTGAGCGCCTCCATGTACAAAGGAACGAATCTTCACACCCTTGCGGATATACAAAAAGCCAATGCCCTTTGGTCCATTAATCTTATGGGCGCTGGAGCTTAACATGTCAATATGCATATCGTCTACATCAATAGGAACCTGACCAAAAGCCTGCACTGCATCTGTGTGGAACAAAATACCATGCTCTTTTGCTATCATACCAATTTCTTTCACTGGCTCAATAGTTCCGATTTCGTTGTTGGCAAACATAATCGAAATCAGAATGGTATCTGGACGAATGGCTTTTTGCAGCTCATCCAAATCCACCAGACCATTCTCATCCACATCCAGATAGGTAACCTCCACACCCTTTTTCTCCAGATATTCACAGGTATGAAGAATTGCGTGATGCTCAATCTTAGTAGTAATAATATGTTTTCCTTTTTTTTCGTAGGCCTCACAGGCTGCCTTTAACGCCCAGTTGTCCGCCTCGCTTCCTCCGGCAGTAAAGTAAATTTCCTCCGGTTTGGCTCCAATCACTTCTGCAATCTGTTCTCTTGCTGTGGTAATGGCTTCTTTACTTCTCTGTCCCAATTCATAGATACTGGATGGATTTCCATAATTCTCTGTAAAATAAGGAATCATGGCGTCTACTACCTCTTTGGCAGTTCTTGTAGTTGCTGCATTATCCAGATAAATTTTTGTTTTCATGCCTTCATCTCCTTGATTCTTTCTTTATAATATTACTGTTCACATTTCTGTATTTCAATCTGTCCTTTTTCTAAAACTCTGCGGCTTTCCTCCACCAGTTGACTCAGCATAATGGAGTCTACGGTTTCCTGAATGCTTTTATTAATTTCCTGCCACACATAGCGGGCAACACATAAATCCTCACCCTGGCAGTGCTCATTTCCTTCTCCACAGGATACTGCCTCAATACTACCTTCCAGCGCCCGCAGCACATCTCCTACTGAGATTTTCTCTGCCGGCCTTGCCAGATGGTAGCCTCCCTGGGCGCCCCGTATACTGCAAACCAGCCCTTCCTTCTTGAGCTTTCTCATGAGCTGTTCCAGATAACTGTCCGAGATATGCTGTCTTGTAGAAATACTCTGTATGGAAACGGCCTCCTGGTCGCTGTAAAGCGCCAAATCAATCAATGCCCGCAGTCCATATCGTCCTTTTGTAGAAAGCTTCATTTCTTATCGCCTCTTTTCCAGTGCCTTCTCATGCTTCTTAATCCCTACTATTTTACTCGGATTTTAATCTGAATGTAGAATATCATTTTTCAAAAGTTCTGTCAAGTTCCGAAAGGGAATATATTTAGAAAAAAGGCATCCGGAGGCCCTCTTGATGAAGCATATGCATATTCTGGTAAAAGGAACGCTTATTTTAACCTTATCTGGTTTTCTGACAAAAATCATTGGATTTATTTATAGAATATTCCTGTCACACACGATTGGTGCCCAGGGCATGGGAATTTATCAATTAATTTTCCCTGTTCAGGCTCTTTGCTTTGCCTTGACTGTGGGGGGCATCCAGACTGCCATTTCTCGCCTGGTGGCTGCAAAAGCAGCCCTTGAGGAAGAACAAAGTACCCGGGATATTTTTCTGATTTCCACCTTTCTTTCTGTTTTCACCGCAATCCTGGTTTCTTTTTTCCTTTACCGCCATGCTTCCTGGTTTGCACTGCACATTCTTCTGGAAGAAAGCTGTACGCCCCTTTTAAAAATTCTGGCGCTCTCCCTGCCTATGGGCGCTTTTCATGCCTGTGTAAACGGTTACTATTTCGCGCGAAAAAAATTATCAGTTCCTGCCGCCGCACAGCTTCTGGAGCAGCTTGCCAGAGTCGGCGCCTCTTATCTGGTGTTTCTCATCTGGACAGAACGGGAAATACCTGTGACCCCTCTTCTGGCTGCTGTTGGGCTTTTAAGCGGTGAACTGGGCGCCATGGTGTTTTCCGGCCTTGTTATCTTCCTTGATTACACCAAAGCCCACTATCAAATCCGGCATATGGCTTCCTCTTTTGCTGACTTTAAATCTGTAATATGCCTCTCTTTTCCCCTGACCTGCAACCGTCTTCTGGTAAATCTTCTCCATAGCATAGAGTCTGTTCTCATTCCCGGACATTTGCGGCTTTATGGACTGGATAATGCCTCTGCCCTCTCTGTATATGGTGTTCTCACCGGTATGGCGCTACCTCTCATTTTCTTTCCCTGTGCCATTACCAATGCAGTTTCTACTGTACTTCTGCCCTCCGTTGCAGAAAGCCAGGCTGTGGGAAATCATGAGAATATCCGAAGGAGCCTCTCTCTCTCTGTAAAATGTTGTCTGGCTCTGGGATTTTCTTTCACTGTCTTTTTCTATTTTGGAGGAGATTTTCTGGGACTGCTTTTATTCCAAAACGAATTTGCGGGAACTTTTATTAAAACCCTCTCTTTTATCTGTCCCTGCCTTTATCTGTCCGGTACTTTAGGAGGTATTTTAAATGGACTTGGCGCTGTAAACCAGACTTTGCTCCTCAATATCATCGGGCTTGGCGTGCGTCTTCTTTTTGTATTTTTTCTGATTCCGGTATATGGAATTATGGGATATTTGTGGGGACTGATTGTCAGTGAGCTTCTTGTTACTGTTCTTTCCCTGTTTTTCCTGAAATCTTACCTTTAGTTTTATCCATTTAAACTTCTAAAGTATTTTTCTCAAAAACTATCGACATTTGTTCTTTCTTGTATTATAATTTTTTCGTAATACTACAGATTTTATATGGAAAAAGAGGGAGACATCATGAGTTTTAGATTTGTAAAACAGCTTCCCACACCTGACGAAGTAAAGGAACAGGTGCCTGTCTCGGAAGCTTTAAAAAAAGTAAAAGAAAAAAGAGATCATGAAATTCAGGCCGTTTTTACCGGAGAATCTGACAAATTTCTGGTAATTATCGGTCCCTGCTCTGCAGATAATGAAGATTCTGTATGTGAGTATACCAACCGTCTGGCAGCAATACAGGAAAAGGTTGCAGAACGTCTGATTCTGGTACCACGCATTTATACCAACAAACCCCGTACCACCGGAGAAGGCTATAAAGGGATGCTCCATCAGCCTGATCCGGAAGCAAAGCCGGATATGCTGGCCGGAATTCTGGCAATCCGCCATATGCACCTTCGTTCTCTGGCAGAAACAGGCTTAACCTCTGCAGATGAAATGCTTTATCCTGACAACTGGCATTATCTTTCTGATTTACTTTCCTATGTTGCCATTGGCGCCCGTTCTGTAGAAAATCAGGAGCACCGTCTTATGGTCAGCGGACTGGATATTCCAGTTGGAATGAAAAATCCTACCAGCGGTGATTTTTCGGTTATGTTAAATTCTGTAATTGCCGGTCAGGGCAGCCATGACTTTATTTCCAGAGGCTGGGAGGTTGCCACAGAGGGAAATCCTCTTACCCACACTATTTTAAGAGGCGCAGTCAGCAAGCATGGAAACACCATTCCCAATTATCACTATGAAGATTTACAGCGTCTTCTGGATATGTACAGTCAGAAAAACCTGGCAAACCCTGCAGTTATCATTGATGCCAATCATTCAAACTCCGGAAAACAATTTAAACAGCAAATCCGGATTGTAAAAGAAGTCCTGCACAGCCGTCTGGTTTCCAGAGAGATTCAAAATCTGGTAAAAGGTGTGATGGTTGAAAGCTACCTGGTAGAAGGCAACCAGAAAATCGGTCCGAATCATATCTACGGAAAATCCATCACAGACCCTTGTCTTGGATGGGAAGACACCGAAAAGCTTATCTATACCATTGCAGAGCTCTGCTAATAAAGTAAGAACTGTTACATAAAATGAGATTCCGAAATCTTGATTCATTTTATATAACAGTTCTTTTTTTATTTTCTGGGATGTGCTTTCATATACACATCTCTGATTTTATTCACATTCATGTTCATATAAATCTGGGTTGTGGAAATATCTGAATGTCCCATCATTTCCTGTACACTCTTTAAATCAGCGCCATTTTGTACCAGATGTGCAGCAAAGGAATGGCGCAGGGTATGTGGCGTAATGTCCTGTTGAATCCCCGCCGCTGCAGCATAGCTTTTCAGCACCTTCCAGAATCCCTGGCGGCTCATTGCCTTACCGGAGCAGTTTACAAAAAGCAGCTCATTTGGTTTGCCTCCGATCAGCTCTTCTCTTGCGCCTTCCATATAATGCTCTACTGCTCTTCTGGCCGCACTTCCGAAAGGAATCACCCTTTCTTTATCACTGGCGCTGCATGTAATATATCCCAGTTTTAAATTTAAATCTTTTAAGGTGAGGTGAATCAATTCACTCACGCGGATACCAGTGGCATACAGCAGTTCCAGCATAGCTCTGTCCCGGATTCCCTTTGCTGTATTCGCCTTTGGCTGCTGCAAAAGCAAGTCCACTTCCTCTACAGTAAGAATACCGGGCATCTTTTTCTCAATCTTCGGCGCTTTTAAGGTTTCCGCAGGATTTTCCTTCCATCCGCTTTTCTGACACAAATACTGAAAAAACGCCCGGATAGAAGCAATGCTCCTGGATATGGAAGATGGAGCAAACTGCTCTTTCTCCATATACATGATATAAGAATTCAAAATCGTAGCCGTTACCTGGTCTACGTCCTGAATTCCCTCTCTCATCAAAAACTGCTCTAATTTCCTTAAATCACGTTCATAGGAAATCTCTGTATTTTTTGAAGTGCCTCTGGTATTATGTAAATAGCCGATGAACTCTTGTATTTCGCACTTCATAATTTATTCCCCTTCTTAATAGGCATACCACGATTATATATCAACTGGGATACAAAAATCAAACCTAAATTTAACAAAAATCCTTATTTTTCAAGGTTTTTCCTGATTCCCACAACATATCGAAAGATTTTTTCTCCTGTTATACCACATGTGGTAAACCTGTAATTATTAATTTTTTGTAAACTCAAAGCCATTTTTCTAAAACATAGAAAAGAAGATTTTGATTAACATAACTTTCCATCCAGATTCCCAAAAGCAGGCAAATCAAAGCGCCTGTAAGAAAGAAGAAATATGCCTTATAATCAGAGGCTTCTTTTTTTCTGTTTCCCCAGGATTTCTGGCTCATCTGGGCTACCAGAAAGAAAAAGAACAGCCAGCCTGGCAAATAAAAAAGAATTTGAGGAAAAAAGCACAGCCCCGCCATTCCCATTCCTTTTAACCCATATTCTACTAAAAAAAGCGTGATTAGATTTCCACCTAAAAATCCAAACCACAAAAGGCTGGCCGCCGCCACAGGAAGCCCAAAAGGTGTCAGCCCGCAAATAACCCCACAGAAAAAGAAAGCTCCTCTTTTTATCAGAAGACTTCCAAAAAGATATTCCCTTCCTTCTGTCAGATCTGAAAAAGAAGCCAGGTAGACCGGAAGCAGACTTGTCTGGGAGC
The DNA here is from genome assembly GCA_958352855.1 of uncultured Bacillota bacterium. GTDB lineage: Bacteria > Bacillota > Clostridia > Lachnospirales > Lachnospiraceae > Blautia. The sequence continues at coordinate 1,182 of CATWQE010000032.1, read as the reverse complement.
CTTTTTCTCTTATATAAAAATTACAGCATAAAACGCCAAGAACCATACCTGCTGCATATAGACTGAAAAACAATTTCATATACTTTTTCATTCTCTTCACCCTGTATAGCTTATGTTTTTTCTACAAAAAAAAGACCTGACATAATGTTATGCAGGTCTTTTGTAAGCCTTTCAAGCCGATTTTCATCACTTAGCGTAATCTACTACACGTGATTCACGAATTACATTTACTTTAATCTGTCCGGGATATTCCAGTTCAGCTTCAATCTGTTTGGAAATATCTCTTGCCAGCAATACCATGTCAGCATCTGTAACATGCTCCGGTACTACCATAACACGAATTTCCCTTCCTGCCTGAATAGCAAAAGATTTATCAACTCCCTTAAAGGAGTTTGTAATGTCTTCTAGTTGTTTTAATCTGTTGGTATAGGTTTCTAAAGTTTCTCTTCTTGCACCAGGTCTTGCAGCAGAAATTGCATCTGCAGCCTGTACAATACATGCCACCAATGAAGCAGGCTCCACATCTCCATGATGAGATTCCACCGCATTGATTACAATCTGTGATTCTTTATATTTTTTACATAAGTCAGCTCCAATCTGAATATGGGAACCTTCCACTTCGTGGTCAATGGATTTTCCAATATCGTGGAGCAGACCTGCTCTTTTCGCCATTCGTATATCTGTTCCTACTTCCCCTGCAAGTAAACCTGCAAGCTGAGCTACCTCAATGGAATGTTTTAATGCATTCTGTCCGTAGCTGGAGCGGAACTTCATGCGGCCCAGAAGACGGATCAGTTCTGGATGGATACCATGAACTCCTACTTCCAATGCTGCGGCTTCTCCTTCTTCCCGCATCATGGCTTCCACTTCTCTTTGAGCCTTTTCAACCATTTCTTCAATTCTAGCCGGATGAATACGTCCGTCTACGATTAATTTTTCCAATGCGATTCTGGCCACTTCTCTTCGGATTGGATCAAATCCTGACAACACAACCGCTTCCGGAGTATCATCAATAATCAAATCCACGCCTGTAAGCGTTTCCAGGGTTCTGATATTACGTCCTTCTCGTCCAATAATACGTCCCTTCATCTCATCGCTTGGCAGTTGTACAACAGAAATCGTAGTCTCAGCCACATGGTCTGCTGCACATTTCTGAATAGCAGTTACTACATATTCTTTTGC
>CATWQE010000031.1 GCA_958352855.1 uncultured Bacillota bacterium | reverse complement strand
GGTACAGCCAGTTTAAAGCCCAGGGCTACCATGTAGAGCCGGTTTTAAAGGGACTTGGAGAATATCCAGGCATCCGCAGACTTCTGGTGGAGCATCTGAAGGTTATTGATAGGATGTAAAGACAAACTCTATAAAAAAGCAACTGATATAGGCAACTATTTTCATAGTTGCCTACCCGCTAATGGAATATTTGGATTCGGGCATAACCCATGCCTTCCTGCGGTCTATAATCATATAACAAAACTTCCAACACTTTTCAAAAAATAATGGATATTCACCATTTCATTGACAACTACCACAATCTATAAAAGTAAATGTGCCTACACTTTGTAAAACTACTCTCTTTTCATATACAATAATGGATAAGGATTTCCCTGTTCGTCCAATTCTGTCCTTTTATAAACTTCAAATCCCATATGCTCATAAAACCCTTTTGCAAGAGGATTCTGTTCATTGACAGCAAGTTCTATTATAGAATACTTTTCTATGCCATACTGCAATAGTTGTTTTCCGATTCCCTGTCCCCTGCTTTCATTGGAAACAAATAGCATTTCAAGCATTTGATTTACAATTCCCATGAAACTTACAGGTCTTCCTGCTTCGTTTTCTGCAATCACTAATGTAGGAATCTCCTTCAAAGCCTGTGGAACATATTGCTTAATAGCATTTATTTCATCATGTGATAAAAACAAATGGGTTGCTTTCACAGAACTTTCCCATACTTCCAACAGGTTTTCTATTAATCTTTCATTTCTTTCTTCTACTTTCACTATTCTCATATTCATTCCTCAAATCACAAAATAATTTTATAAAACCATGACTAAAGTTCCCACACTAATCAAAATACACCCTACCAAAGATTTTACGGTAAACTGTTCATGTAATAAGAAAAAAGCTAAAATCATGGTGATAACAATACTCAACTTATCAATTGGAACCACTTTTGACACTTCACCGATTTGCAATGCTCTATAATAGCACAGCCAGGAAGCCCCTGTTGCCAGACCGGACAGAATCAGAAATATCCAGCTTTTCTTACTGATTGCCTTAATACCACTTTGGGTATTGGTTAGAAAAACCATTCCCCATGCCATAATAACCACCACAACTGTTCGAATGGCAGTCGCAAGGTTTGAATTTACACCATCAATTCCCATTTTTGCCAGTATGGATGTAAGTGCTGCAAAAATTGCAGATAACACCGCAAATACAAACCACATCATGCATCATCTCCCAACTTCTCATTTGAATTTTTATTCTTCCATTACTTTATCAATGATAAAATACGCCATTATCATAAGTACAGACACCGCTAATCCAATATAAAACTCTGGGTATGCTAAGTTTAAACTATTCTGCAGACTCATTTCTCCAGTAATCGTTGCTATGTGCCAGGTAAAAAACTGGTATATTTCAGAAACCACTATTCCAATCACTCCCATTGCACCCAGTATTTTATTGACACTTTCATTATGAAACGGAATCCACACCCCTGCTAAAAATAATACAACCGATAATATTCCTATTGGATTTAACAGATTTATCATACCAGTAATTTCCTGCACACCTTTGCAGCCTCCATATTGCTTCATGAACATGGGAAATAAACTTATCGTAAATGATATGAATAAAATCACTTTCTTCCTCATTATTTCGCCCCCTCTTGCACGCTGTACGCGTAGGTGGTATATCTTTTTTAGCTGGCGTTTGTATGTCTCTCACCAATATATACCACTTTAGTCACCTCATAAATGGGAGATTACGTATCACTTTTTCAAAATAAATCACTGAATATATTTATTTATGATGTCTTTCACTTCTTCTGAATCATCAAATTTAAAAATAATATTAACAAACTCTTCAGTATTGCATTCATTGAAATAATACGCTTTGTAGTATTCCTGCAACATTGGAAAGAACACTCCATCTCCCATTGCCTTACGCAATTCATATAAGAAGTAACTTCCTCCATGATAAACATATTGTGAATACTCTTGATTTTCAGCATCATAAGCATCATAGGGTTTATTTATAATGTATTGGTTTTTTACTACTTGATGAATCGAAGAATCTATATCTTGATTAAATTCTTCATCAGACATCGTTCCCCAAATACCTGTACCACCCAACTTTTGATCATGCTCTATAGCTGCTACTATACTCGGAAGTTTTGATTGCTGATACAACATATTTTCGCAGTATTCCGCAAATGCTTCATCCATCCAAGGTTCATTGTAAGGATCATTACCAACAACACCATAAAACCATTGATGTGCTACTTCATGGGCGACGCTTGATGAAAGAACTGCAAAATTGGCATCTTCATCTAAAGCTGTTTTGTCTTCTACGTCAGGTGCTCCCATCAAAATGACACCCGAATATTCCATAGCAGAAGCATAATAACCATGCACGATATCCAATTCTTCATATGGATATTCTCCAATTAATTTAGAAAACAAATTCATAGAATCCTTAGCAGCTTCAAGTGCCTGACTATTATATTCTTTATTTCCTTTATGGTTGAAATAATAATTGTTTATTTTTATATCGTTAACAATTTCGGTATCTTTCTTTATATTTGTTCCTGCAAAAATTGCCAATTGGCGCATATTTTTTCCAGTAATCTTTGTAATGTTACCATCTGTTTTTTCATTGCCACTTGCAATAATTGTAAAATTTTCAGGAGCCTCAAAGCTCACAGTATAATCTGATACTGTAACATAGTTGTTTTCTGCTCCATTTATATATGGACTTTCATTCCAAACTCCATTTTCATACATAGCTATACGGGGATAACAAAATGTCAACTGATAAATCTCATCATTGCCATTTACTGCATATCCAAATCTAGCATTTTGTTTTGGGATTTCTGTCACAAAATCGAATTGTAATGAAATGGTTTCGCCTGGTTTTAATTGCGTACTTGATATATCAAAATGAACAACTGAATTTTTACTTTTTGATTTTATCTTAAAGTATTCATTAGTTTCAACAATTCTCGGATTTGTAATATCCATATCAAATGCTGCATCAGTTCTAATGCAAAGTTCATTCAAAGTATCTTCTGTTTCATTAGTTAGTTGCATAGTGACTTGTCCTAACAATTGTTTCTTTTTCACATCAAGTTTCAAATCCATATCATACTTTTCAGCACGACATGTCTTTGTTGCTTCTGCTGTATTCAGCCTAACTGTTGTTGTTTTCTCTGGAACAGCTATACTTGTCCTTGTTTCTACTTTTTCTTTATCACATGCTGTCATAAAAATCAAAAGTATGAAAAATGCAAAAATAACAGCTATTCTGCTTAACTTCTTACTGTTAATCATCATGTATCACCTTACCATCAACTTCCAACTTTTCTTTTTTCTACCAGCGTTTCATATTTCTTTCAAACTTCTTAATATATGCCTGTTTCAATTCGTCTGTTGTTATTCCGTAGCATAACATCACATCATTATAATACATTAGTACATCAGCCATCTCTTCTATGAGATCTTTTCTCAGAAACTCATCGGTTGATGCTTTATTTCCGCCATTCTTTTTTACAATATCAATGACCTCTCCAATTTCACCAATCATCCATAACAATTTATTTTTACCTCTTTCTGCATCTATCGGTTCCCACTTGTCTTTATACTTTTCTTGCAATTCCTTCTGCATTTTTTGCATCTCATTAACACCAAAATCTGCCACTCTGTTCACCTCATTAATCTCAAAAAGACATTTTAAGCGTTTATTCCTTGATAAAGGGTTTGTCCCTTTCAGGTATTCCCTTCTCATCTGAAACATATCGTTCTACCTTCATATGTAAGTCATATTTGTTCCGTAACTCCAGTATCCTTTTCATTGCCGGAGAACTGTGATGCAGGTCTAATGCTTCTTGATTTTTCCATTTATCAATCAAAAGGACTGTTTCCTGGTTTTCCATTGAAAAAAAATACTCATACTGCAAATTACCGGGATTTGTGCGAATTTCATCCACAACTTTACTTGCAAGCATTTCCTCTGCAAATTTTCTTGCGCTGCCATTTGAACCTGTATAATAAATATTGATGGTAATTGCCATAGATACCTCCTAAACTATTGTTCTGCATCTTGCATTATTTTCTGAATTGTTCTTTTCATTTCTTCTCCTCTCTCTCCTGCTAAATCAATGTCAGAAAAGGGAAGAATCATTCCTTTATCATTGTAATAAGTAACCCATATTTTATTGGACCTTCCTGTAAATACATATTGAAACTTCTTCATATATTTTTTTGCATAAAGATTTCCATTGATAACAAGCCAATTTTTACTGACAAACATACGTGTTGCGCGTTGTAAAGAATGATTTTCAAATTGTACCCGTTGGAACTTCTCATATTTCAATGCCTCCTCCAGTTCATCTTTGGAAAAAACACACTTCAAAGTCAACACACAATGGTAAGGCGTTTTGATATATTTCCATATTGCATATGCAGTTAATAAAGTCAAACAAAGAAAACCTATTTCTATCCAGAGAAATTCCTGGTGTTTTTCAATCCATACTAATCTGAGTCCCCTTATAGACTGATAAGCCAAAAATAGCCATATAAAAGCCAGCAATACCTTCTTAATTGGGTAAAGACGAAACCATTCAATGAGCTTCAATGCACCATTTTCTGTAGTGTAATCTTCATTTACGAGTTTATTCGTAAGACTTTTCTGTATAATGGATGGCAAATTTATCCACAGGACCAATGCCAAAAATAAAACCCAGATAATCATCTTGCTTTATTTCCCCCAATTCTAAATCAGTATATCTACTTATTAATGGATACAATCCTAACTGCTGACGCCATTCCCCCATCACCATAAGACGGATTTTTAATAAAATTATCTGCTGCTTCGCTCAGCTTCTGATTATTTTTTATTGAATCAATAATTTCATTTTCCCATCCAAATAATCTGGAATTAGAAATCGCCTCAATATCCAGTAATACCTTTGTGATATTATCCACGTAACTGCTCTTATGTTTTTTTTTAATTTAATGCATAAGTTCAAGTCGCCTATCCATACTCTTTATATTTGCAGAAGCGGGAGCTGTTCGATAGTTAATCAATGGTTTTTCAACAATTCCAATATAAGCGTCTGGCGTGGTTTCCAGCATATTTAAGAAGAAATCCCAATCCTCAAAACCTGAACGCATTGCTTCATCATAGCCTTTGCATTGTTCATAAAATTTCTTCCGTAAAATATGTGTTGCCGGACAACAATTATGAGACAGAAACGGTACTATATTTCCACCAGTAGGACAAACAAGTGCATCTAAAACCCCAAAAGTATGCATCCAAGAGGAAGCTAGAACCATGTGGGGATTATCCCAAAGTAATTTGCTGACATTTTCAATATATTCTGCCTCAAGTTTATCATCCCCGTCAAGAACCAAAACCATTGATGATTGTGTCTTATTGATTCCAGCGTTTCTGGCTGCCGATACTCCCCCATTCTCTTGAACATATATGGTTACTGGAACTGGCAAATTAGAATTATTTTTTATGCTATTCAATACATCAAGAGAATCTTTGTCCGTTGAGCCATCGTCTACAATGATAATCCTTTGGGGCAACAGTGTTTGATTACACACTGACTCAACCGCTTCTAAAATCATAGAGTCTTGATTATAACTTGTAATAACCGCTTCAATATCTGCTTCTACGTAAGTTTTACTATTTTTTATATTCATAATTTCCACCTGTTTTTTATACAATTTCAAATTTATTTTTTCCATACTTTTCCCTGATAAAACCCAACAGGAAAACGGCCATCATATATCCTACCGAAAGAAGCTGTAACGCAACCTTGCTTCTTGTTCCTACATAATTAGGCTGAATTTCAAAAAGAATTGCCACTTTTGCCAAAAAATAAGTGGGAGCAGCATCCGAAAACATCTGAGAAATGCTCATCAAAGCAAGATTGATTGTTTCATCCGTTTTCAGGAAATACTGCCACAAATACATGAACAGAGAAACAATTCCTGTTGCATTGCCAATCAATAGGGCAGGTATGGTTTTCCAGGTACTGCGGGCATACTGTCTGCCCAAATAGAACCAAAAGACCGTTGTAAGTAAGGGCAAAGCATAGAAAACCATACTACCCATTACAGGTAGTTTTATTGAAATATTAACCATATAGCCCACCAAAAAAGGAACAAACGTGAATACCACTAAACAAATCTTTTTCATACACTCTCCCCCCTCAATAAACAATCTCTCCGATTCCTGAATCGAAACTTTACTCTGCTTTTCTATTTTTCAGCTTATTAATAACCGTTCTAAATCCCACTGTTACAAATGAAATGAATCCACAGAATATCAAGAAAAATCCGGTTGGTATCAGGAAGAAATTCTCATGTAAAATCCCCTGGGCATCTATATACTCTACGGACATCCCTTTTATAAAGAGAAGCATGCTTCCTATTAGAAGCAGAACTCCACCCACCACAGAGGATATCATATTATATTTTGCCCTTCTTGTTTCACTTCCGTCTTTAATTACTTTTTCTGTCATGTTATTCATCTGATTATCTCCTTTGATTAATTGATCCAGAGATATTTGAAATACATCTGACATCAAAATCAACATCCCTATATCCGGCAGATTTTTATTATTCTCCCAGTTGGAAACTGCCTGTCTGCTGACATTTAGTTTCATAGCAAATTGTTCTTGTGTCAAATTTGCATTTTTTCGAATACTTTTAATTTGTTCTCCAAAATTCATATTTCTTACCTCCGTTTTCTCAGTGTATCTATCCAAGGAGATTTTTTCAAGAAAGTGGTTCTTTCCTATAGCAAAACCTGACGCAAGGGGCTCTTGCATACCTATATTGGAGTCCCAACCTCAATCAAATTGCCATCTAAATCATAAAAACGAACTACTTTTTGTCCCCAGCTATGGGTTATCAGTTTGTGGACGTATTGAATGGATGGATAAAGCCGTTCCAGCCTTTCCATAAATGCATTGATATCTTGTTCTTCAAAATACAGTTCACAAGAATTATTTTGATGAACAATGTCCTTTTCTAAAAATTCCTTCCAGATTTTCTCATCTTGAAGGACAAGTCCTTCTGTCAAAATCATATTCCCATCATTATCAAGTACCAGGTCAAGACCAAATAAATCATGATAAAACTGTTTTGATTTTTCAATATCCTTCACAACAATTAGCACATTCTTTAGCTTCATCGTCAAACACCTCCCCAGCTTCTATCGTGATATAAAATCATCTTTCCAAAAGCACACTCTTTTGAAATTTTTCAATCAGTTTCCGGGAAATATTCAGACCTTCACACAGAAATGTGTCTGTATTTTTATATTGCTCCTGAATAGCCCCAAAAGCAGCATTCAGATATTCTTCTTTTGCCAGAAAAATATCGCGTATGGTTGCAGCTTCCATTTCTGTTTTACCTGCCAGAAGCATCATCTCATAATATTTTTCTGCTTTTTCCTCATTTATCTCATTTGTCAACAGATAATCTTCCATAATTGTGCCCTTTTCTACGCCAAGCGCCAACAGCAGTACCGCTGTTAATAGCCCGCATCGGTCTTTTCCTTCCGTACAATGCCATAGAACACTGCCTTTTGAAAAGTCATGCTCCATGACACAACGTGCCGCTTTGCCAAGATTTTCTCTACAGAAATCACTTGTCACTATTTGACGATACAGGAATCCCAATTTAGGAATCGCAGCAAGAATTTGTTCCTCATTCAAACTCTTTTCATGGGAAATACCTGCTATGCTTTCATCAAAAATTGGAATAAACTGATATTCTACATTGGGTATGAACACATCCGGTTTTTCTTTTCTCTCCATTTCTGTTCGTAAATCAATAATCTTCGCAATGTGATACTGTTTCTGTAACACTTCCTTGTCCATTTCCGTTGCATCTGCCAGATTTGCGGAGCGAAGCAATAGACTGGAAGAAATCGTATCTCCATATACATTTAGCAAGCCTCCCATATCCCTGGCATTCCATATTTTTTCAAACTTTATTTTTCTACTGCTCATTTTCATCACCTTTTATCTCTTCTAATATCTCATTTTACACTATTTTCACTATATGTACTCTTTTTAAAGCAAAAACATGAAGCCTTTCTACTCCTGCTTATCCTTAAAATCGTCTTTTCCCGGCAATGCTAATAAAAACGAAATTATAACAATAGAAATTGTTGTAGCCGACACAGATGACATGCAATTATCCACTGCTGTTAGCCCCAGGCTTGTGGCGGTAGTATCTAAAATCAAATACAATACAAGTGCATATAATTTACTTATTCTTTTAAGCTCATACAATGCCTTTGGCAATGCCCCTGCTACCAGATTCAGGGGATATGATATGATGGTTGCTATTGTAAAAAATAATACAATACTCCCTGCAGATTCATACTGAAATCCAAAAAATCTCATGATAGCGCCACACACCAGTGCAATAATGGAAAGCATCCCCATAAAAATCGTTCCACAAATTATAAAAGTTTTCATTTTTTCTCTGTTGTCAATCCACCATTTTCTCATGATTCCATCTTATCTCTCCAGCACCTCTACCTTTTCTTCTCCATCACAAAATTTGTCAAAAAAATCCCCTGTCGCTCTACCTGCTGCTCTTTTATCACCTCATAACCTCTCTGTTCAAAAAAGGGCTTTGCTGTAATAGAAGCATGGGTAATGATATTCCCCTGGACTGCTTGTTCCAACTGATTGCAAATAGCTGTGGCAATGCCCTTTCCCTGATAATCTCCATGAACATATAAGCGGTCAAGATATCCAGTCCTATCAATATCCCCAAATCCTAAAATTTTTTCATTTTCAACTGCAACAACACTAAAATGCTCCTGCAAGGACTGGTCCCAGTTTTCTAAATCCACTTGTCCGGTAGCCCATACCTGTAACTGTTCTTTTGTGTAATCTTTTGCATTAACGGTATGTACGGTGTAATAAAACAAATCTGCCAGCGCCTTACAATCCGATGACTGGTACTTTCGAATCTTCACTCTTTTTTTCTCCTTACAAATTTATGCAAACTGCCATACCTCTTCCTGGAATTCCTCTGCTTCGTTCTCTGAGATTTCCCTCTCTTCCCAGTAAGGTTCTCCATTTTTTATACCATGCTGTACCTTTGACGGAGCATCCAGATAATACCCTTCATAATCGTAATCCAGGGTTTGGGAATGACGGATATACGCCGCCAGCTCATAAGCAGCTTTCTTTGAATCACTGTCCTGAATACCACCGATAGCCGGACCGCTTCCAGCACAATATACCTCCAACAACAAAGCATCTCCCTTTTCATTGGTCGCCTTTATGACATAACGGAACTGATTCTCCAGATTGTTCGTCATGTAATCTGGTTCTCCAAATAAATATTTTAACTGTCCCAATGCCAAAACATAATTTTTTTCAAAATTTTCATCAAACTCATATATAGAACAAATATTTGATGACGGCATGTAAAAATCCTTTGCAACATTTGCTTTTTCAAATCTATACATCTTCCACTGACCTCGACATTCTTATCTTATTTCTTACATTATATCAGTTTCCAAAGAGCCTAACAATAAAAATCATACGAAAAGCAGTCAATCCTAAGACTAACTGCTCTCGGTGTAGCGATATGAAATTGTAGGTCAAAATTTGACAGATTATTTCAGCAAACTGGATTTTGAATTTTTATTCTTTAACGGATTTGTCGATTACAAAATAAGCAATTATCATAATCAAAGATACCACCAGGCCAATATAAAATGCTGGATATGCTAAATTTATACTATTTTGTAAACTCATTCTTCCAGTAATTGTTACGATGTGCCAGGTAAAAAATTTGTATATTTCAGAAAACACAATACCAATCACTCCCATTACAGCCAATATTTTGTTAATCATTTTATTACTAAATGAAATCCACACACCTACTGCAAATAATACAGCAGATAGTATTCCTATTGGATTTAATAAATTTATCATTCCTGATATTTCCTGAACTCCTTTGCAACCGCCATATTGGTTTAATAGCATAGGGAGTAAACTTATAACAAATATTATTGATAAAATCACTTTCTTTTTCATTGCATTATCCTCCATCAAATTTCGAAAGTGCTGCTTTTAATTACAAACAGTTCCTCAACATCTCATTATTTCATAGTGTCCACAATCATTTTCATATTTTCTATTGATGTTCTGCCTTTTAATGTATAACGAACCCCATCCGCAACAAATACAGCGCATTTCTCAGAAATATAATCGTCTACATCAACCTTTTCTTCGTCGACGGTATCTTGTATTAAATTAACCTTATATCCCTGCTCAGATGTATATGTTTCCACATATTCATATAAACCTAAATAGTCAGTATCCCATCCGTTATTTAGCTGGGTTTCACTTAAAATAAGATCTATAGATAGCGAAATAGGGGAATCATATTCTTGTCCATGTTCATATTGATATCGTTCTTCGTCTGGCAGATATTCATAATTACTGGTATCTCCTAAAATATAGTTTTTAACTGTAATTATTGCAAAGTCTTTATTATCAGTTTCAATTTTCCCTTGCATATACACATTATTTTGAGCAAGTTCAGAATCTAATAAGTCAACGCCCATTTCTTTTTTTACTATATCGTAATCTGTGAATCTTTCATGAACCATACCATATTCATCTGCGGTTGTGTTTAACGGTGACACAGCTACAATTTCCATACTGTCCAATTCAGGCAATGTCGTTTCATTTAGATTCATCTTATTGAGTAACATATATCCTGCAAATACAGTTGTTCCACTTAGTATGAAAATAGCTACAAATGCTGCCGCATATTTCATTACCGATGAATGCTTTTTTCCTTTTCCATATTTTATCACATTATTCTTCATAGTATTATTGAAAGTCAATTCACTAAGTTCTATATCAACTTTTTCCTTTAGTAAACGTTTCATCATAGCCTACCTCCAAAAGTATTTTTTTCAGCCTACCTCTCGCTCGATTAACACATTGGATTACTGTATTTTCACTCTTTCCAGTTATCTGAGCAATTTCTCTCATTGACAATTCTTGATAATAGTATAATAAAATAAATTTTCTATCATTAGTACGCAGACGCATAATTGCTTTAGAAATACTGTCTTCTTCAATTATAATCTCATAGGAATCCTTTGGATTTTGTATATCATCTTTTAATTCATTTCTGGATAATCGAAACCAGTTTGTTCTCATTATATTTTTACAAGTGTTAATTGCAATCTGCGTCAACCATGTTTTTTCGCTTGACCTGTTTTGAAATGAATGATAAGAATACATTGCTTTTATAAATGTATCCTGTGCAGCATCTTCCGCAAGATGGTAGTCCTTCAAATATAGAAAGCACATACGAAAAATAGAATTTCCGTAATCATTTAATAATTGTTCAATCTTTTCTTCTGCCGACATTAGAATCTATGTTCCTCCTTTCCCACTTATTTGACACCTATTCTTTTACTAATATTACACTCTACCAAAATTTTCTTAAAAGAAAAACAGGAAATCTACGATCAGTTCCATCTATCCGCCACAACAAAATGCGCTCTTCTTCGTTTCTCTTACTTCCAAACACAGAAAAAGCCCGGTCAAGAGCCTTGCCACACCATGGACGGTGGCGTTTTACACTCTTGACTGAGCTTTTTCTTTGCAACATCTTAATAAATTTTTTTATTCATATAATTCGATTTCTGAAATACAGTTGTCATTCCATCTGGAACCTTCATAGGCTTCTTTAATGTATGCGGATACATAGGCAGCTTCCACAGGTTCTTCAAAAGACAGACAGAATTTCTTTTTTTCATTTGGAAATTCCACATCTTTTTTCTGCTGTTCTCCCACCTGTATGGTAAGCGTCTTTGGTCTTGCATTATAATCCCAGAGCTGGTCGCTTCTCCAGTTTCCCAGATGCAATACCACATAGCGTATCTTGTGAGTTCCATCTAAATTCAGTTGAAAGCCTTTGCCCTCTCCAGTGCCCTCTTCGTTTTCCTGCCAGGAAGTCGTAACATCTCCGTCTACCACACTTTTGGCGCTGTAATCATAAGATTCTGACTGCTTCACAGAATTTTCTTCTGTGCTGGCAGGCTGGATTTTGGTATATTGGGAAAAATCGATTTCATCTGGATTTACCAGCTTAAAATACTCTTTTTTAGCCTCTTCTTTTGGAGCTTCTTCCTTTGGTGTCTCTTCTTGAGGTTCCTCTGCAGGTGTCTGGGTTTCTGCTGAAGTATCTTCTGCAGGCTCCTTGGACTGTTCTTCTGGTGTCTGTACAGGTTCCTGGGAAGACTTTTTCAGATTCTCATAATATTGTTTTTCCTGATTTTCCATTTCTTTCATACGGTTCAAGCCAAAGTAGATTCCAAGCCCCAGACAGGCAATCAGGAACACCGTAATCCCCAGCCATTTCCATCGTCTGGCTTTTTTCATCTGAGGCGTCAGCACAGGTGCAGAATCTTCTTCTTCCTCATCCTCTTCTTCATCAAAATCCCAGGCATCTTCTTCCAGGGCTTCTGCCTCTCTGTTCTCCGCTTTCTCTGTTTGGAGGGTTTCCTCCTGGGATGCTTCTTCTAAAGGTACTTCCTGTAATAGTTCAGCCTCTTCAAAAGACTCTGTTTCCGGCTCTTCTATAGAATCTTCTATCTTTCTTTCCGGCTCCTCAGAAAAGTTCTCATTGTCTTCAGCTTCTTTCTCCTCTGTCTCTGAAACTTCCTCCTCTTCTGCCGCTTTTCCGGATTCTTCCACAAGCTCTTCCTTAGAAGCTTCTAATTCTTCCGGATGTTCCTCTTCCAGATTTTCAGGCTCCTCTGTGATTTCTTCCGGCTCTTCTGATTCTTCCAGATTTTCAGATTCTTCCGAAGCCTCTTCCTGAATTTCTTCTGCAATCTCTTCTGAAACAGGCTCTTTTTCCTGTTCCTGAACCTCTTCCTCAGGGACTTCCTCTGTTATCTCCTCCAAAGCCGGCTCTGTCACATCTGGTATATTTTTCTTTTTTAAGGATTCCGGCAGTTCTTCCACTCCTTCTTCCTTTAATATTTCTATCAGCTCTTCATCCGACTTATAGAAGGCCCAGATGTCATCCTCATCCATGTATTCTGGAAAAACTGCTTTTCCGCAGCGCTGGAAAGTTCTTTCCCACATCGTTCACACTTCATACACTAATCCCTTCTTCATGTCTCTGTGCTTTGGCGGTTTATTTCTGCTATTTCCAATAATCCCGCTCATTGTCAATCATGTATAACAATGCATTACAGATACACGCCGCAATATTGCTTCCTCCTTTTCGGCCTCTGGCAACAATATAAGGCGTATCCGTTTCCATAATCATTTCCTTTGATTGTACCACATTCACAAAGCCTACTGGAACCCCTATAATTAAATATGGTGAAATTTTTTTCTCCTGAATCAGTTCATACAGCCGAACCAGAGCAGTAGGAGCATTTCCAATGGCAAAAATCAATGGTTTTCCCATGGATGCCGCCTTATCCATGCTGGCAGTGGCTCTGGTGCAGCCAAGCTCTTTTGCCTTTGCGGCCACATCCTCATCAGACATAAAGCAAAATACCTCTCCCCCGTATTTTGCCAGTGCCTTTTTATTAATGCCGGCTTTTGCCATCTGGGTATCTGTGACAATGCAGGCTCCGTTTTTAATGGCTTCTATCGCTTTTTCCACAGCATTTGGAGAAAAGCAGAGATTCTCTGCATAATCAAAATCCGCGCTGGTATGAATACAGCGCTTTACAATCAGCTCTGTTCCCGGGATTAAAGGTGTGTCTCCCAGTTCCTCTGTAATGATTTCAAAACTTCTTGTCTCAATTTCTTTTGGCTGTACGTTTTCCAGTTCTACTTTCATCTTGTATCCTGCCTTTCTTCTCTATATCCCCTGTTCTAAGATTTCATAGATTTTCTTCATATCCAGATGTTCCCGAAGTCCCTGGGCCAGTTTATCGTACTGAGTTTCCTTAAACTGCGCAAAATCCACCCCGGTCATCTGGGAAACATCAATTCCTTTTTCTTCTCCTAGACCTTCTATCACTTTTTTTGCCACTTCTTCTTTGTCAAAGATTCCATGCACATAGGAACCATACACATTTTTATAGTAAGCCCCATCTGGCTTTGAGCTTCCTGTTACCATGTCTGTAAGTTCTGTAAAGGCACAGGCGCCTTCTTTTCCCATACTTTTTCCCATGTGTATCTCATAGCCCTCCAGAGAAACTCCCGTAAGGGTGTGGAGAATCCCCTCCACCTTGGGAAAGGTTCCCTGAACCCTGGTTCTGGTCTTGGATTCCTGAAATACGGTATCCATAGGTAAAAGTCCCATGCCTTTCATTTCCCCTCCGGCTTCTACCTGTTCCGGGTCACTCAAGGTTTCTCCCAGCATCTGATAGCCTCCGCAAATGCCGAAAATGACTTTTCCCTCTGCTGCTTTTTTCAAAATAGAGGCCTCCAGACCATTTTGCCTCATCCAAAGCAAATCTTCCATGGTGTTTTTTGTTCCCGGAAGAATAATCATATCTGGATTCTTTAATTCTGCCGGATGCTTCACATAGCGCACCGAAACGCCTGGAATGACTTCCAGCGCATTAAAATCTGTAAAATTGGAAATCCTTGGAACACGAATCACTGCGATATCAATCACTCCCACTTCCCCTGAATTGGAAAAACGCTCAGTAAGACTGTCTTCGTCTTCCACCTCCAGCTCCATATAAGGGGCAACGCCCACCACCGGAATTCCTGTTTTTTCTTCCAGCGCAGCTACTCCCGGGTCTAAAATCGTTTTATCTCCCCGGAATTTGTTAATAATCATGCCTTTTACCATGTTCTGCTCTTCCTCTTCCAGCAGACTAATGGTTCCCACAAGCTGTGCAAAAACGCCTCCCCGGTCAATATCTCCCACCAGAAGCACTGGGGCATGGGCTTTTTTCGCCATTCCCATGTTTACAATATCTTCCTGCTTCAAGTTAATTTCTGCCGGACTTCCCGCTCCCTCAATGACAATAATGTCATATGCTTTGTCTAATTCCTCATAGGCTTCCATAACCTTTGGAAACAGTTGTTTTTTATATTGGAAGTAGTCTCTGGCGCTCATAGTTCCCAGCACTTCTCCATTTACAATAACCTGGCTTCCCACATCATTGGTGGGCTTTAGCAGAATGGGGTTCATCTTCACAGAAGGAGTGATTCCAGCCGCCTCTGCCTGCATAACCTGCGCCCGCCCCATTTCCAGCCCTTCTTCTGTAATAAAAGAATTCAAAGCCATATTTTGGGATTTAAAGGGCGCTACCTTATATCCGTCCTGTTTAAAAATTCTGCAAAGCCCTGCTGCCAGAAGGCTCTTGCCTGCATTTGACATGGTTCCCTGTATCATAATCGCCTTTGCCACTTCTAATTCCTCCTATCTCTTCCCTGTGAGTTTTTCAAATATTTCAAGCAATGCCTGATTTTCTTCTCTGGTACGCACTGCAATCCGGTAAAAACCTGGTCCAAGTCCTTCATAATTACTGCAGTCCCGGATATAAATTCCCTGTTTCAGGCACTGCTCCTGAAACTGCTCTGGTCCTCTAAAAAATATATAATTTGCCCTGGAAGGATAAAGTTTCAGAGGAAGCTTTCCTAAATGCTCCAGAAGAAATGCTCTCTGCTCTCTTATTTTTTCAAAAGTTTCCTTCACATAAGCCTCTTCCTTTAATGCCGCAATCCCTGCTTCCTGGGCAATGACAGACACATTCCAGGGCTGCATCACACCTTTTATTTTTTCCAGGATTTCTGTATCACTGCAAAATCCATATCCAAGACGAAGTCCAGGCATGGCATATTTTTTCGTAAAAGCCTTTACCAGAAACAGATTTGGGTACTCCTTTAGAAATGGCTTCATGGTATAAGCTTCTCCCTGTTCTATAAAATCCAGAAAACATTCGTCCAGCACCAGAAATACCTTTTTCGCTTTGCATTCTTCTGCAATTTTTTTTACATAATCCCTGCTTGCC
This sequence comes from uncultured Bacillota bacterium, assembly GCA_958352855.1. GTDB lineage: Bacteria > Bacillota > Clostridia > Lachnospirales > Lachnospiraceae > Blautia. The sequence continues at coordinate 13,361 of CATWQE010000031.1, read as the reverse complement.
AGCACGCCTGTGGGATTATTGGGATTGCAAAAAAACATCATATCCAAATCTTCTGTAATCTGGTGCAAAATCTCCTCCCCTGGTACAAAATCCTGGTCTTCCCTGAGATATGCATAATGAATCTCACAGTCTACGCTTTCCAAAGCCTGCTGATATTCTGCAAAAGTCGGAGCCAATAGCAATGCTTTTTTCGGTTTCTTTGCCAGTGCCAGAGCAAAAATCAAATCTGCCGCCCCGTTTCCGCATAAAATCTGTTCAACTGGCATCTGCTCTGCCTTAGAAAGAGCCATACGAAGCCTGGTACAGGAAACATCTGGATAATGTTCTGCCAGTTTCAGAGCTGCCGCTGCCGCCTCTTTGACTCCTTCCGGCATTCCGTAGGGATTGCAGTTGGCGGAAAAATCCAATACGTTTGGGTGGCGGTAAATATCCCCGCCATGTATGTGCTTTCTTGTCATATCTTCTGCGTCACTCCTTTTACAGCAGGGTTATCAGTCCCTGAATTCCCAGTCTGATTACTGCAAAAATTCCGGTTCCCAGCGCCGCGCTTACATACAGTAACTGGTTTGCCCTTGGAATATCTTCTTTCTCTACCGGACGAATAGCATCACCAATGGTAGGTTTTTCGCACAGCGTTCCAAAATAATAGGCATTTCCTGCCAACTGAATCTCTAATGCTCCTGCCATCACAGCCTCTGTCTGAGCGGAATTTGGACTTGCATGGTTATAACGGTCTCTTTTGAAAATTTTCACTGCATTTTTGCTGTCAAAGCCACACAGCTTTGCCCCTGCAATCATCAGCCAGGCTGAAATCCTGGCCGGAATATAATTTAAAATATCATCCAGCTTTGCAGCATATCTTCCAAAGTTCAGATACTTTTCGTTTTTATATCCCACCATGGAATCCATGGTATTGACGCCCTTATAGAAAAACATCAGTACCGGACCTCCGATCGCCATATAAAACAGCGGGGCAATAATCCCGTCTGAGGTATTCTCAGCCACAGTCTCCACAGCGGCTTTTGTCACTCCGGTTTCATCCAGAGACTGGGTATCTCTTCCCACAATCATGGAAACTGCGTATCTAGCGCCTTTTAAATCTCCTTTTTTCAATTCTTCAAAAACCCGCATACTCTCCTGTTTCAGAGATTTTACTGCCAGCATCTGATAACAGAAAAAAGTCTCTATTCCAATTCCCAGAAGGGTATGAATCTCATACGCCACATACAAAATTCCAAGAGGCACTGCAGCGCTTCCCGCGCAAATAAATATCACCAGAAGAAATCCTCCTATGCGTTCTCCCTTCTGTGTTTTAGGAAACCAGCGCCGAAAGTGCGCCTCCAGAAAAGAAATCCCCTTCCCGATGATTCGCACAGGGTGATACAGCCATCTGGGGTCTCCCACCAGCAAATCTATGAAAAAGCCCAAAACCAGGGCCAGTGCTGTCCATTTTAACATTTCTCTACAGTCCTTTCTCCACCAGACTAATTCTCTCCTCCCTCTCCCACACAGAAGGATCTATGGTCAGTTGGTAATATTCTCCGTTTTCAATCTGCCACTGAAAATACCTGCCTTTTGGCAGTGCATATCTGGACAGAATACTCATAATGGTTCCTCCATGAACCACCATGGCAGCCTGAGTTCTGTGATGACGAAGCGCATCCTCTACACAGGCTGCAAACCCTTCCCCACACCGTTTTTGAAAGCCTTCCTGAGACTCTCCCTCTGGAAAAGGCAGGGTTCCATTGCTGTCAATCCAGGCCTGATACGCTGGATTTCCATTTAATTCTTCATAATTTTTATTCTCAAAGATTCCAAAGTCACACTCCCGCAGCTTTTCACAAACTTCTGTGGGAATCCCGGGGTAAAGGCAGGCTGCTGTTTCCCTGCACCGTTTCATGGGACTTACATACACAAAGGAGGCCTTTGGATACGTCTTTTCCTTTAAAAGCCGAATCCCCTCCTGGCACAGAGACTCATCCGTTTGCCCACCGATATAACGCTTCAACATATTTCCACAGGTCTTTCCATGACGGATTAAAATCATGTTAAGCATCCTGAATCACCATCCCAAGCCCACAGGATACCCGGATTACCTGGCTGCATCTGGCTGCCAGGTCTGTGCAGATTCTCCCTGTGGTTTCTCTGTATTTCCGGTCAAAAGCCTCCACAGGAACCACTCCATATCCCAGTTCATTGGTAATAAGTATGACCTGGGGATTTTCCAGAACCAGACGTTCTCCCAGATGCTCCAGATTCCAGTTTTCCTGCAAGGCTCTTTTTACCCATTCATGAAAATGAAACATACAGGTACACTGAAACAGCGCCTCATAAGATGCCTCTGCCCCATCCAGCATTTCTTCCTGTGGAATCTGAAACTGCTGTTTCGCATATTCCTTTTTCCCCTGAAATGCGCCGCCAATAATAAGTTTCATGGTATTCTTCTCCTTTTCCCTTATAATACTCTTAAAAGGATTTCTCCAACTACACAGGCCACTGCGATTACCAGCTCACTAATCTGCATGTGAAAGCCAGCCAGATCTCCGGTAATGCCCCCAAATTCCTTTTGGGACATTTTATAATAATACCAGTATTCCAAAGCTGCTCCAATACACACACAAATTCCCAGAACCGGCTCATACCACAGCATAAACAGTATCACCATGCCTGCATAGCACAGGGAGGTGATTTTCACACAGGTTTTCTGCGCTCCATCAGAAAAGGTCGCTGCCAGCCCTGTGTTTTTTGCCATGGGAAAGGCCGCAATGGAAAACGCCCCCATAGCTCTGGATAAGACAAATCCTGCGCAAATCACAGGAAGGCTTTTCCCAGTCATTTCACTGTAAACACCCAGGTACAAAAGGAAATACACCAGCGCTGTAATAATCGCAAATGCTCCTGAATTAGAATCCTTTAATATTTCCAGCTTCCGTTCCCTTGGCTGATAAGAATTTAAAGCATCTGCTGTATCTAAAAGCCCATCCAGATGAATCCCTCCTGTTACAAAAACAGGAATCAGCACCAAAAGAATAACATAGAGAAGCCTGCTTTGTACCAGTTCCATACCCCAGGCTCCCCACAGCCAGGTAAGACCTCCGATAACTGCCCCTATCAGGGGGAAAAAGCACATAATGTACCGCATATTTTCCTTTGTCCACTGGCTTTTTGGCATTGGAATTTTGGAATACATGGAAAAGGCAATTTTAAAACTGTTCCATAGCTGTTTCATGACGTTGTCCTTCTTTCTTTTTCCAATGGAGAGGAATACCATACACCACTTCAATAACCTGGTCTGCCTCTCTGGCCAGATACCGGTTAATCTGCCCCAGATACTCCTGGTAGGTTCTGGTTTCCCGATCATACTCTATCCCATCGGAAAAAATATCATTGGTTACAATAATCAAGTGTTCTGCCTGTTCCTTTAACACTTGGATTCCTGCCAGAATTTCTTCGACTGTGTGTTCCTTTGCCCCTGCTTCCTGAAACATTTCATTGGCAGTCAGATTGGACATGCACTCCAGCAGAACACAGGAATGCTCTGGAATGGTAAGTGTTTTTAATCCTGTATAACATTCTATGGTAGAAAATTGTTTTTCTGCCCGCATGTTTCTGTGGCGCTTAATTCGTTTATGACTTTCCTCATCAAAAGGATACATGGTAGCAATATAAATGCGGTTCAAAGCTCCACACTCCAGAACCTTTTGTTCTGCATAGGCAGATTTCCCGCTTCCGCTGCCTCCGGTAATTAAAATCATCATTATGCTGCCCTCTGTTACTGTAAATGTTCGTAAGCGTCCATGCCCCAGTTTCCAAAATCACCCATTCCATGATAAACTGCCAGTCCCGTATCCAGAAGTGGAAACAGATTTAACGCGCCTGTTCCTTCTCCAAGACACATATCACAGTGCAAAGGCGCCTCTTTTCCCAAAGCCTCCAAAAGCAGGGTTCCAGCAGGTTCCTTGGACACATGGGATGCAAGCATATAGTCTTTGCAAAGAGGACACAGGGCTGCTGCTGCCAAAGCTCCGGTAGCAGAGATAACTCCGTCAATGACCACAGGCATTTTAAGAGCCGCTCCTCCTAAGAAAAGACCGGCAATAGCAGCAAGGTCAAAGCCTCCCACTTTTGCCAGAACATCTATGGGATCTTCTTTGTTTGGTTTATGTAAATCCAGGGCTTTTTTAATGGCCTGAATTTTCCGGTTCAGCCCTTCTGTAGAAAGACCAGCCCCCCGCCCTGTCATTTTTTCCACAGGAAGCTGCAAAAGCACTGCTGCCACTGCGCTGCTGGTGGTGGTATTTCCAATTCCCATTTCTCCGGTTGCAATGATCTGATAGCCCTTTTCTTTCATCATCTGCGCCACTTCAATGCCGGTTTCCACCGCCTGAATGGCCTGTTCTCTGGTCATGGCAGGTTCTTTGGTCATGTTTTTTGTTCCATAGGCGATTTTCCGATTTAAAATACTGACATCTGTGGCAATCCCCACATCTACAGGAAAAATATCGCACTTCACACTTTTACACATAATGCTGGAGGCTGCCTTGGTACAGAGAAAATTTTCCGCTACTAAAGCGGTAATTTCCTGTCCTGTCTGAGTCACCCCTTCTTCTACCACGCCATTGTCTGCACACATGGGTACCAAAACCCTTCTGTCTGCCTGTACCTTAGAAATTCCGGTAATTCCTGCAATCTGCACCACCATATCTTCCAGCTTTCCAAGACTGTGAAGAGGATGTGCAATGCTGTCCCAGTGCTTTCTGGCACATTCCATGGCTTTCTCATCCAAAGGACGGATTTTCTCTATTGTTTCCTGTAATTTCATGTTATGTCCTCCTTTTTGTTTGTTCTCTGGTAGTTCTGACAGCATTTCAGATATGCCTCTGCCAGTTTTGGATTTCCATAATAATAAAAATGAGGAAATCCCGCCAGCATGGTATCTGTGCTGTGAAGGCAGTCCCAGCCCCTGCTGCTGTTTGGCTTTCTGGCATAGCAGTCTGCCCCGCTGTTAAGGGAATCAAAATAGTGAAATTCATGAGCCGGACTCATACCAACTTCCTGCCCGAAAACCGTTCCACTTTTACTCTGTACCTGAATATAGCCAAATCTGGAAAGTTTTCCGGTGTGGTAAGCAGTTCCCGAAATCACGCCCACTCCCTGGCATGCCTGTCCCTGCATATCCTCAAAATACTCATGAAGATACATAAAGCCCCCGCACTCTGCCATAAGGGGCATCTTCTTCTCAAACGCCTGCCGGATGTCCTTTCTCATGGTCTCATTTTCTTCCAGTTGTTTTCCAAACAGCTCCGGATAACCTCCATACAAAAGGAGTCCGTCCAGTTCTTCCGGCAAATGCTCCTGCTCTAAGGGAGAGAAAAACACCAGTTCTGCTCCTCTGTCCCTTAAAAATTGAAAATTATCTTCATAGAAAAAGCAAAATGCCTGGTCACATGCCACACCAATACGCAAAGCTTTCCCGGTTTGCTCCGGTTGCTCCAGGGGTTGTTTTGCTTCTTTTGAAATCATAAGAGACCGGGCTGTCTCTCCCAGAGAGAGAAGTCCGTCTAAATCTACGGTTTTCTCAAGAACAGCAGCCAGCTTCTTTAACTTTTCCTGAAAGCCCTGTACTTCCTGGGGCATTACCAGCCCCAGATGTCTGCTTTCAATCACACAGTCCTCTACCTTGGGAACATATCCATAAACCTTCACCTGCAGCTCTTCCTCTATCATGCTTTTGACTCTTGGATACAGCATGGGAGACATCTGATTTAACAGAACACCCTTTATCTGGCTGTCCGGCTGAAATTCCAGAAATCCCTTGATGTAAGGCAAAATGGAAACACTCATGCCCTTGCAGTTTACAATGAGAACTGCCGGTGTGCCGGTTGTCCTTGCCAGGTCATAAGCGCTGGCTTTTACCGTTGTTCCGCCTACCCCGTCATAATATCCCATGACCCCTTCCATCACAGCAAGGTCACAGCCTCTGCTGTTTCGCTCCAGCAGATAGCGTGTGGTATCACCATCTGTGAAAAAGGTGTCCAGATTCCTGGATTTTGTTCCTATCACCTTGGTATGGAACATGGGATCAATATAATCCGGCCCGCATTTAAAGGATGCCACTTTCATCCCCCTGTCATGAAAGGCCTGCAAAATCCCACAGGTAATCAGGGTTTTTCCGCTTCCGCTTGCGCCTGCGGTTAATAAAAAACGAGGTGTACTCATGACTGTTCTCCTTTCTGTTCTTAGTGACCTGCCCCTGTACAGGAGATAATATAAATAGGATTTTCTCCCATCATCATATGATAAGACCCTACGGTTTTTGCCTTGCTTACTGCCAACTGTAAGATTTCCGTTTCCTTAACCGGCAGCTTTTTCAGACACGTCAGGGTTTCCGCTACAGTTTCCAGGGCAATACAATTAATTACCATACGAACTTTTGGGTTTTTATTTAAAAGCAGCTTTAAAATAGTTTCCATATTTCCAGAAGAGCCGCCAATAAAGGCGTGGGTAGGCGCTTCTAAATCCTCCAGAGCCTCTGGCGCCACGCCTTCTATAACTTCCAGATTTTCTGCTGCAAATTTTTCCCTGTTTTTCTTTAGAAGTTCTACTGCCAGCGGCTTTTTCTCAATGGCGAAAACCCTTCCCTTCCAGGCTCTTTTTGCCATCTCAATGGACACTGAACCTGTTCCGGCTCCTACATCATAACAAACAGAATCTTCTTTTAACCGAAGCTTTGACAAGGATACTGTCCGCACCTCTTCCTTAGTCATAGGTACTTTTTCTCTTAAGAACTCTTCATCCGGGATTCCATGGGTGGTATTTGGAGCTTCTGCCTTTGGATTTTCCACATAAACCACGCTTAAAGCATCTGCCTCATAATTTAGAAATTCCTCTGGTTTTCCCTTTTTCAGGACTTCATTCTCATAGGACAGACGTTCTCCTGTATAAAGCATGGCATCCTCCATGCCCCATGTAACTAAATCCCTTGCCAGATTCTGAATACCATCCCTGGTTCCCAAAATGGCAAAAACCTTTTTATGACGTTTTATCATGCCTGGCAGATTGTTTTCTTTTCCATGTACACTGGTAAGCAGTACGTCATCCCAGGGCTTCTGAAGCTTACTCATAAAATAAGCTACCGAAGAAGTACCGGCAATGACCTTTACCTGTTCTCCCAGCACATCCAGTAATTTTTTGGCGCCGCTGCAAAATCCAGGGTCCCCGGAAAGCACCACTGCCACCTTTTCATATTCCGGATGCTCTGCAATATAAGCCGCAATTTTCTCACTGTTGTATTCCACATAACAATCCTGTCCCGGTCTTTGGCAGGCTTCAATCATACGTTTCGCTCCAATGAGCAAATCTGCTTCTTCTATGGCGGCCTGGGCTTCCAGGGTTCTGCTCTTGCTGCTGCCCATGCCGATTCCCACCAGAGAAATTTCCGCTCTGGATTTCAGGGAAAATTCTCTGCACAGCAGTTGTTTACAGGCAGTCACAGAAATTCCCTCTTCTTTTACCGGACGTCCAATAAGCACCAGCGTACAGCCGCATCTTCTGGCTGCTTCTGTCTTTTCCCAGAATCCTCCGGTGCTTCCGGACATCTTGGTCACCAGATACTTACAGTTCCACTGCCTGAGCATTGCCTCATTTAATTCCAGTGAAAAAGGCCCCTGCATACAGATTAAATTTTTTCCTTGAAAGCCCAGCTCCTGGCACTGCTTCACCACATTTGGCAAGGATAAGACTCTTAAAAATACCCGCTGTCCATAGTCTGTTAAAGCTGTATACTTTGCAGCTTCCTTACTTCCTGTGGCAGCCAGGATGTTACCACTGGTATGTTCCAGAAATGCCACAGCCTCTTCTACACTGTCTACATAAACGCAGTCTCCCATATGGTTGTCCTTCTGATTTTCCCGCAGAACCCGCACATAAGAAACTCCCGCATGTTCACAGGCGCTTTTAATATTTGCTGTTACTTCCGCAGCATAGGGATGGGTTGCATCCAGAACCATCTGAATTCCTTTTTTCTTCATCAGCTCTTCCATCTCTTTTGCAGTAAGCCGCTCATGAGAAATCTCCAGACCTTTTCCCCTGGGAAGCAGTTGTTCTCCGTATTCCGTTGCCACACAAATATGTGCCGGTATTTCTCTTCCTGCCAGAAATTCAGCAAGCTCTCTTCCTTCTGTTGTACCGGCAAAAACCATTACTTTACACATTCTTATAGCCTCTTGGGGTCACCATCTTTCCCCCGATATTTTTTGTCTGAGAGTTGCCGATAAATACCGTTGTAAACATGTCCACCTGAGTAGTTTTCAGCTCTTCCAGGGTCATAACCCGGGCCTCTTCTCCCTCTCTTCCAATATTTCCCACAATTCCGCAGACCGTATCCGGAGATTTATGCCGCAGCATTAAATTGCAGGCTTTTTCCAGATAGTCATGGCGCTTCTTGCTGGAAGGATTGTACAGACAAATGACAAAATCCGCCTGGGAAGCTCCCAGAAGACGTGCCTCAATTTTCTCCCATGGAGTTAAAAGGTCACTTAAACTAATCACACAGAAATCATGAATCAAAGGCGCGCCAAGAACTGCCGCGCCACCGGTAGCAGCCGTTACTCCCGGAATAATCTCAAGCTCTACTTCCGGATAATTCACACCCACTTCGTACATCAGACCGGACATACCATATACGCCCGCATCTCCACTGCAAATCATGGCAGCAGTCTTTCCTTTTTTTGCCTCTTCAAAAGCCAGGACGCAGCGATCCACCTCTTTTTTCATAGGTGTGGTCAGAAATTCTTTTCCCGGAAAATGGTCTCTCACCAAATCCACATACACCGTATATCCAATAATAACATCACTGTTTTTCAAAGCTTCACAAGCTTCCATGGTCATTTTTTCGTAGGCTCCTGGTCCAATCCCTACAACATATAATTTACTCAAAGTTCACACTCCATTTCTTCATTGCCAGCGCCACAGTAACACCGTCTCTGGCATATTTTCTTTGAATCAGACGTCCGTTTCCTTCCCTGGAACTGCCAAGCAAGGCAGCTCTTTCGCAGACATTGTCAACTCCTGTTATCTCTTCTACAAAATCAGAAGGGGTAAAGACGCCCTCTGTTTCTTTTAACTCCTCTGCAGTATACGTAACAAACGGAAGATTCCGTTCCCTGCAATACTCCAGAATGCCTTCTTCTTTGGCTTTTAAATCAATACTTGCCACCTGTTCCATAGCAATGGACGGTACCAGCACCTCATCACAGGCTCTTCGGATCACCTGTTCCACAACTTCTTTTGGTGTTCCTTTTCTGCAGCCCACACCTGTTGTAATGACCTTTGGAATCAAATACAGGGTATGGACAAAAGGATGCTCCAGATAACCGGAAGAAACACAGATTCCGATTTCCGGATTCTCTTTGCCTTCCTCATAGAGCTTCAACTCCTCCGGGATGGCCCCCATCCATGGGAAATCACTGGCAAAGCCTACCTCTTTTCCAGCCAGCAGGGCAGCGGAGATTTCTTTTGCCAGTTCCATATCAGAAATAAAGCAGTTGTTTTTCTTGGCAAAAACATCCACTGCAAATTTTCCGTTCAAATCCGTTGCAGTAGTAACCACCGGCTGTCCATGAACAATCTCTGCCACTTCCTCTGCCAGCTCATTGGCGCCTCCTATATGCCCTGACAGCAGAGAAATAGCGAATTTCCCCTGTTCGTCTACCACAACCACTGCCGGGTCTATTTTCTTACTCTTAACAAAGGGCGCAATACTTCTGACTGCAATGCCACAGGCGCCAATAAACACGATGGCATCACTGTCCTGAAAACGCCGCTTGGTCCATTCCTTCATGGATTCATCCACTGGATTGGAAAACATTCTGGTATTGCGAAAATCCCTGGCTTCTTCGTCTAACTGGGATTCATCCAGAATTTTTAATCTCTCTCTTTTAACACCCAATAAATCATTTCACTCAATCTGTAGCCTGAACGGCTAAAACTGATGATTGCTACTTTCATTTTTTCACTCCTAATCCGTACCTTTGCGGAACTCTGTTGTAAATCCCGGGTCATACAGTTTTGAACGCTCATAGCTGTGATGCGCCACTGCATCTCCGATAATCATTAACGCGGTTTTGGTAATGCCATTTTCTTTGGCTGTCTGTGCCAGGGTTGCCACAGTACAGACAAAGGATTTTTCATCCTCCCAGGTTGCCTTATACACAATGGCAGCCGGTGTATCTGGTTCATAACCGCCCTCTATAAGCCGCTTTGACAGTTCTTCCAAAAGCCCTGTGCTTAAAAATACCACCATGGTTGCATGATGCGCTGCAAAGGATTCAATGCTCTCCTTTTCCGGAACCGGTGTTCTGCCTGCCATACGCGTAATAATCACGCTCTGAGACACATTAGGAAGGGTATATTCCAGATTTAAAGCAGAAGCTGCTCCACAAAAAGAGCTGACTCCCGGACAGTAATCATAAGCAATTCCCTTCTCATCCAGCACATCCATCTGCTCCCGGATAGCCCCGTATAAGCAAGGGTCTCCTGTATGCAGACGTACCGTTGTCTTTCCTTCCTCCTCTGCCCCTGTCATGACCTCCAGCACTTCTTCCAAAGTCATTTTTGCGCTATTATAAATATTGCAGCCCTGTTTTGTATATTCTAAAAGCTGCGGATTTACCAGAGAACCAGCATAAATCACAACGTCTGCTTCCTCCAGAAATTTCTTGCCTCTTAGAGTTATTAAATCCGCCGCGCCGCTTCCTGCTCCTACAAAATGTATCATGTTTTTCTCTCCTATTGTTCTTTTACGATAATCAGGGAATAATATCCCGCCTGCTTTGGTATTGCTTCTGCTGTTTCATAAATCTTCTCATCAGGCATTCCACAGTTTTCAATCATTACTGCCTTCTGCCCGCTGTTTACAATACTCTCTCTTACCTGTTCCATTTTTCTTCCGGTTTTCATTAACACCTTGGTTCCGGGAAGCTTCAGCACCTCATCCATGTTTTTGGCATTATAGGTAGCCGGTATCACATGAAGAGGCTCTGCCATCTCCACCAGTCCCATGTTCAGCCTTGCTGCCACTGCGCAAAAAGAGGTAATGCCGCTTACAATTTCCGCCTCATATCCTTTTTCCAGAATACGTTTATGTACATACAAATAGGTGGAATACACCGTTGGGTCTCCCAGTGTTAAAAATGCCACCTGCTTTCCTTCCTGCAGAAAATCCTCCACCTGCTGCGCCGCTTTTTTGTGGTTTTCTTCCAATACTGCCGGATCCTTTGTCATAGGCATGGGAATGGGAACCAGATATTTCTCATCCAGTTTTGGGTAAACCCCTTTTACAATCTGATAAGCCACACTTTCCTGTGGTACATTTCCCGGTACTGCAATCACATCACTTTCCTGTATGACTCTCAGCGCCTTAATGGTCAGAAGTTCCGGATCTCCCGGTCCTACTCCCAGTCCAAACAGCTTTCCGCTCATTTTTCTTCCTCCTTTGTCAGCAATTCTTTCTGTTCTTTTAAAAGTCTCTCCAATTCTTTTACATGCTCTGTTTCTCCAAGATAACCATGCTCATTGGAAAACAAAACTGCTCCTAACAACATTCTGTCATAAGCTCTATGATTTAAATAATACAAAATCCTGTCTGTCAGTTCTTTGATAACCGGCTTTAAAAGCCCTTCTTCCCGGATGATATCAAGCGCCTCATCTGTGGTAATGGTATCCAGAATCTTTTTCCCTCCCTCCAGGGAAATACCGGCTCTTATGGCATTTGCCGCCAGAATCTCTGCCCTAGCATCTGCACTTCTGGAATGGGTATTCATAATACCTGCCGCCACCTTTACAAATTTTCCAATATGAGAAATAAACAAAATTCCTTTTACTCCCATATCCAGCGCCATGTCTATGGTTTCTCCCACATAATTGCTGCATTTTATATTCTCTTCAAAAGGCAGATCCATATGTTCTTTTACATAAGCAGCCCCATAATTTCCAGGCGTAATCAGAAGATACTTTGCTCCGTTTTCTACCTTCTGGCGCATTTCTACCTGAATACTTTTAATTAATGCAGCCTCGCTCATGGGTTCCACAATCCCGGAGGTTCCCAGTATAGAAATCCCCCCCTGGATTCCCAGTCTTGGATTAAAGGTTTTTCTGGCAATTTCCTGTCCACCGGGAACTGAAATCGTCACTAACAGTCCTCCTGGATAGCTCTGCTTCTGACACAAGGCTTCCAGCTCTTTTCGTATCATAGCCTGGGGAACCTTATTAATAGCAGGACTTCCCATGGGCTGCTCCAGTCCCTTTCTGGTCACTGTCCCCACACCTTCACCGCCCTGAATCTGAATCCCCGGCTGTGTGCTTTTCTCTACTTTTGCAAAAATTTCCAGTTGGTCTGTAATATCCGGATCGTCTCCCGCATCTTTTTTCACTGCACAGGAGACCCAGTTGTTTCCCCTTGCAGCATGCAGGATTTCCAGATTTAACAAAATCCCTTTGGGAGTCATTAAGGTTTCCTGGGATATTTGGGAGTTTTCCAGAAGCATTCTGGCAGCCGCTTTTGCCGCTCCTGCTGCACAGGAGCCTGTGGTATAGCCAAAACGCATTTTCTGATTATTCTTTATGCTGTAATATCCTTCCAGCCCTGTTGTATGTGCCATATAAGCCCTCACTTTTCCTCTGAAAACAGGCTTTTGTCTTCCTGCCTCAAAAAAAATCCGCTGCCACCACTGGACAACGGATTCAAAATGACCTTTCAATCATATACATCTTGCATTCAAAGGTATCCGGTTGCCGCAGATTCCCTTTTCACTCAGAACATTTCTTGTATCTGGCTTTACAGTAACGGACTTGCGCAGGAATTTCACCTGCTTCCAAAAAAATGTTCAGTTTCTTTTCCTTGTTTTTTCCTGTTTATTATATAATTTTTGTTTGAAAAAGTCAACGTAAACCCGATACTAAATGATAATACACACCATGCCGCCTTTACTGTCATTGACAATTTTCTGCATAGTGTCCTGAAGCTTCACCTGACTTTCTTCTCCAATCTGCACCAGCTTTGTATGAATACCATCCTCCACCAGTTCCTCAATAGATTTTCCAAAAATATTGGTCTGCCAGATGCTCTCCTTTCGTTCCTCACTGTTTTTAATATAAGCAATCAAATCCTTGGCCTGTTCCTCACTGCCTACAATGGGGGCGATTTCTGTCTCAATGTTTGCCCGTATCATATGAATGGAAGGGCTGACGGACTTGATTTTTACACCGTATTTGCTGCCTTGTTTGATGACCACCGGATCTTCCAGTTTGATTTCACTCTTATCCGGCGTCACCACCCCATATCCTTTCCCATGCACAGAGGA
>CATWQE010000030.1 GCA_958352855.1 uncultured Bacillota bacterium | reverse complement strand
AGTCGATCTCTATCGTGTCATCTGGTTTTTGTTGGGACAAAAGAACAACCGTCTCCACATGCACCGTTCCCGGAAATAAATCCACTCCCTGTATCATCTCCACCTTCCAGTTCTTCTTTACCAAAATCTCCAAATCTCTCTTCAAAGTCTCTGGATTGCAGGAAATATACACTATGGAATCTGGTTTCATGCGGCTTACTGCATCCAGAAATTCCGGAGTGCTTCCGGCTCTTGGAGGATCCATGAATACCACATCCACATGTTCTCCCCTATCTGCCATTTTCTGAATAAATTTTGTAGCATCCTCACATAAAAATCTGGCGTTTTTGATCCCGTTTTTTCTGGCATTTTCTATAGCACACTGAACTGCTTTTTTATTTAACTCCACTCCCAGCACACTTCTTGCTTTTCCCGCTGCTGTCAGTCCAATGGTTCCAACACCGCAGTAAGCATCTAAAACACTCTGGCTTCCATCCAGCTTTGCAGCGGAAATTGCTGTCTGGTACAAAACCTCTGTCTGCTTTGGATTCACCTGATAAAAGCTGGAAGCTGCAATCTGAAACCGCACCCCACATAGTTCATCTTCAATATAACCTTTCCCACATAAAATCTTTTCCTGATATCCAAGCACAGCGCTGGTAGCTCTTGGATTTATGTTCTGTATAATCGTGGAGATTTTGGGACAACGCCTGCGTACTTCTCTTACAAAATTTTTCGCTCCCGGAAGAACAGGAGAAGCAGTGACCAAAACCACCATCACTTCATCTGTAAGCAGACTGTGCCGCGCCAGCACATGCCGTAAAAGCCCTGTATGCCGGTCCTCATCATATGGCTTATATTTACACACTCTGGCAGCCTGACGCACTGCCTCCACAGCCTCATCCAAGGCAGGCTGATGCAGCAGACAGTTTTTTACCGGAAGCACCTTGTGGGTTCCCTGAATATAGATTCCGCTGTCCAGTTTTCTCTCATGATATGTAAATGTAGAAATCACTTTATTTCTATAATGCCATGGTTCCTCCATGCCAAGAATAGGCTGAAGTTTCCTGAATTTTCCTAAAAGTGCCTTTAATTCCTTTTGTTTCTTCTGAAGCTGTTTTTCATATGGAAGAGACAGCAGGTCGCACCCACCGCATCCCTGTTCTTCCAGTTCACATCGCTTCTGCTGTAATGCCATCATTGTTCCTCCGTCCTGTTACTTCTTTCTTCTTCCAGCCAAAAACAGACGCATAGCCTGCTCCACTGTGTCTGACATATTTCTTCTGGCAGTTTCTTTTTCCATTGCCTCCTCCAAAGTGCATATTCCAGGCAAAATAGAGAAAAACGCATCAATCCCTTCTTCATTGCAGGCTGCTGCCTCCCGGGTTACACCTCCCGCAAAAGCAACCACCGTTTTTCCATACTTTTTACCCAGTTTTGCAACTCCAACCGGAGCTTTCCCCATGGCAGTCTGACCATCCAGACGTCCTTCTCCCGTAATCACCAAATCTGCATCCCGAATCTGCTCTTCCAGTTTTGTCTCCTCTAAAACAATCTGAATCCCTGATTCCAGCACTGCATTGGTAAATGTGAGAAACGCAAAGCCCAGCCCACCGGCTGCTCCTGTTCCCGGATATGTTGCATCTGCCTCTGGAAACACTTTTTTTGCCAGGGCAGCATATTTTTTAAGCCATTGGTCCATATCTTCTGTCATCTCAGGTGTTGCCCCTTTTTGTGGTCCGAAAATTGCGCTGCATCCCTGGTTTCCGCACAGTGGATTTGTCACATCACAGGCAACGCGGAAACTACATTCATTTAATTCCGCTACAACATTTTCCCTGGAAATAACTGCCAAATCTCTCAGCCCTGCAGCCCCAAATCCGGCCTCTTCCCCGGCTTTGTTTCGGAAAGAAAAGCCAAGCGCCTGAAGCATTCCCATTCCTCCATCGTTGGTACTGCTTCCGCCGATTCCAATGATAAAATTCCGGCAGCCTTTTCCGATCGCATCCCGAATCATTTCTCCTACTCCATAGGTAGTGGTATGGAGAGGATTCCTCTGCTCCTTTGGTACCAGAGTAATTCCCGCAGCCGAAGCCATTTCAATGACAGCAGTTCTCGATTCTTTTATCATTCCATAGGAACTTTCTACAGGCACACCCAAAGGTCCTGTTACCGTAAGAAACTGCATTTCACCACCCATGCCATTTACCAGTGCCTCCACAGTTCCCTCTCCTCCATCTGCCAGCGGACAAATCTTCACCTCTGCAGATGGGCAGGCTTTTAAAACCCCTTCTCCTGCCGCATTTCCGGCTTCTATAGATGACAAGCTTCCTTTAAAAGAATCAATGGCAATGACAACTTTCTTTTTTTCTGTTTCTTGTATCGCAGCGCACATAGTTTTTCCCCCTTGCTATTCAAAAATAGCGGAACTCCATTCCATGAATCATCAAGTTCCGCCCTTTCTCCTATTTTCTTGTTAATTTTGCCACTGTTTCAACCTTATCATAGAACAGTTTCCTCTAATTCCAGCATATACTTATCAAAGTCAGACATAAACAATCTATCCTGAACAACACGGTACTTTTCAAATTCAGTTTCAGCTTTTGCCTTTGCAATCTCTGCTGTGATTTTGCCTGAATCCTGAAGTACTTCTCTATCATCTGCCATCAGGAACAAATCAAGACGATTTGACCAGTCCTCCATTGTCATTGGAATATGGCGCTCCGCACGGTCTTCTGCCAAATCCAGATAAGCTGATACAATCCGTTCCAATGACCGCATTTCCTGTTCTGATAGATAGTTCTTGGCAATGCTCACATCGCTTTTTACAATTTTACCGTCTGGTGCTGCTGCCCATGTGGTTAATCCCATATGTGGCTTTTCTGCATCTGCACGCTCATAAATCAGTTCCGCTGCTGTATGTCCATGTACTGCATAATGCATTTTATTCTGAACCTTGGCAAAAAACTGTTTCGTTGTTTTTGCTGTGCGGTCATAATCAAGTGCTGTCGCATAGATATCCGTTATCTTCTGATAAAATCTACGCTCGGACAGACGGATTTCTCGAATCTGTTCAAGCAGGCGGTCAAAATACTCAGTTGTAAGCACCGAACCACCATTTTTCAAACGTTCATCATCCATGACCCAGCCTCTAATCGTATAATTCTTAACGATTCCATTAGCCCACTTACGGAATTGTACAGCGCGCTCATTATTCACTTTGAATCCCACTGCGATAATCATCTGAAGATTATAATGCTTTGTATCTCGCGCAACCTGACGTGAACCTTCGGTTTGAACTATCCGGAATTTCCGGATAGTTGCATCTTCCTCAAGTTCAGAGTCTGAATATATCTTTTTAATGTGTTCATTGATTGTACGAACATCCACATCATACAAAATAGACATCATCTTCTGTGTCAACCATATATTCTCATCCTCATAGCGCATTTCAATACTATCCTGCTGCTCACCAACAGCAGCAACATAAGTTAAATATTCCGCTGCGCTGGAACGGATGGTTATTTCTTCTTTTTTCTTTTTCAAACAGGATTTCCTCCTTTAAATTCCCGTAAGCATCCCTACTGTCCTGTGAAATATAGAATCAAGTTCCGCCCTTTCTCCTATTTTCTTGTTAATTTTGCCACTGTTTCAACATGTACCGAATTCCCAAACATATCGCAAACTGCTACTTTCTCCACCTGATACGCCTCCTGGCATAGCACCTTCAAGTCCCTTGCCAGTGTTGCGGAATCACAGCTTACATACACAATCCGCTCTGGTTTCATCTGCAGCATGGTTTCCAGTACAACAGGTTCGCAGCCTTTTCGTGGCGGATCCACCACAATTACATCTGCCTTAATACCTTCTTTTTCATATTTCTCCGGCAGCACTTCTTCTGCCTTTCCAACATAAAATTCGGCATTCTCAATACCATTGATTTCGGCGTTTTTCTTAGCATCCTCAATAGCAGGCGGCACGATTTCCACACCATATACCTGTTTTGCCTTCTGCGCCAGAAACAGAGAAATGGTTCCGATTCCACAGTATAAATCCCAGACTGTTTCTTTTCCTGTAAGCCCCGCATACTCCAGAGCAGTTCCATAGAGTTTTTCTGTCTGAACAGGATTTACCTGATAAAAGGAAAGGGGAGAAATTTCAAATTTAATGTCCCCAATATAATCAGAAATATAGGCCTGTCCCCATAATACCTGGACTTCCTCACCCAGAATCACATTATTGCGTTTTGTATTCACGTTGAGGCTGATACTGGTCATCCCTTCGATAGTACACAGACGCTCTATCAGCCTGTGAGCTTTTGGCAGAGATTTCCCATTGATAATCAGGCACACCATAATTTCTCCTGTGCGGAAACCATTTCGGATAAGAATATGCCTTACAAGCCCTTTTCCGCTCTCTTCTTCATAGGGTTCCACATGATTTTCTTCCATATAAGCAAGAACCTCATTGAGAATTTCCTGATTCACCTGGGCTCCCAGATAACAGTCTCTGTTTGGAATAATGGAATGGGTTCTTCCTGCATAAAAGCCGGTAATAATTTCCCCATCCTTATTTTTCCCAACCGGGTACTGGGCTTTGTTCCGGTATCGAAATGGCTTTTCCATGCCAATCACTTTGTCAATGGTCAGGTTACGAAAGCCCCCAATGCGCTCCAGATTCCCCTGCACCTTATTTTTCTTAAATTCCAGTTGCTTATCATAAGATAAAAATTGAAGCTGGCATCCCCCGCAGGCTCTGGCACAGGGGCATTTAGGCTCTACCCGGTAGGGGGAAGGCTCCAGTACCTGCATCAGCCTGGCATATCCGTAATTTTTCTTTGCCTTCATGATTTTTGCCTCTACTGTATCGCCAATCACCGCGTCTTTGACAAACAGAGTATAGCCCTCTGCTTTTCCAATGCCTTCCCCATCATGTCCCATGTCTTCAATTTTCACTGTTACAAGGTCATTTTTCTTAAATTCCATACTGTCTTACTCTCCACAGGTTGTTTTTCTCAGATTGGATTCAAAGAGACGGTTAAATCCCAGCCAGTCTTTCTGCTCACCTGCCGCGCGGAAAATCTCAGTCAGAGTCTCCATCTTAGCGTCTGTATTATCCGCCAGATTCAAAGCCACTGCTTCTGCAAGAGCCGGTTTTTTGGGAGAACCGTATTCCAGCTCCCCATGGTGCGCCAGAATGCAGTGCTTCAATTCACTTTCTAATTTCTTTGGAAATCCCGGAATTTCTCTGGCCTTATCATGAATCATTTCTGCCCCGATCATAATATGTCCCAGAAGCTGTCCGTCATCTGTGTAATCATTCACAGGGAACTGGCTCAGTTCCACTGTTTTTCCAATATCATGGAGCATGGCTGCTGTCACCAGCAAATCCTGATTCAGTATTGGATATGCCTTACAGTAATAGAGGCACAGATGCACTACACTTAAAGTATGCTCCAGAAGTCCTCCGATAAATCCATGATGAACGGTTTTTGCCGCAGAATTTCCCTTGAATCTCTTAATAAATGCTTCATCCTCTTCAAAAAAAGACACCAGCAGTCTGTGAAAATAAGGATTCTTCACCTGAGCTACACATGCCAGAAGCTCCTGATACATGGGCTCAATTTCTCTGCTGCTCACCGGCAGGTAATTACCCGGTTCATATTCTCCTTCAGACGCCTTGCGCACTCTCTTAATGCTTACCTGAAGGCTTCCCTGGAAGCAGGTCACATCCCCGACCACGTCAATATAATCCAGAGAGTCAAAATCATCAATTCCCTGGGAATTGGGGTCCCATATTTTTCCGTCCAGAGTACCTGTTTTATCCTGCAGGATAACATTCTCATAAGGTTTTCCGTTTTTCGTCACTGCCGCCTGCTTATGCTTGCATAAATAAATTCCTGATAGTCTTTCTCCTTCACGAAGCGTATTAATAAATTTCATGGTTTTAATCCTTCCCTTATATTCTCATATTTTCTCATCTGGCTTTCAGCACAACATCAAAGGACACTTCCACATAGCCCTCTGTTCCCTGACGCATGGCTTTTACCTTCACCGTTGCTCCTGCCTTACAGGACTTTAACTGTTGCTGATAGCCCTTTACTGTCTCAATTTTTTCCCCATTTAACTCAGTAATCACATCTCCATTTTGAATTCCCACCTGCATAGCCGGAGAATCCAGCTCTACCTGCTGCACAAAAACTCCAACGGGAATTCCCTTTTTCTCTGAAATCTCCGAAGTAATGGTCTCTCCTGTTACTCCCATATAAATCACATCCCTGGTTTCATCAGAAAGAATCTCTATCATTTCCTTCATCTGAGATGCAAAAAGTCCGGTCACCAGATTTTGTGTATCATCTCTGGCAAAGGACTGGGCAATCATCCCCACAATTTCTCCATCCAGATTTAAAAGCACCCCGCTTCCCTGGCTGCTTCCCGGAATATCTGTAGCCAGCAGATTGTATTCTGCATCCACTCTGGAGACTGTGTTAGATGTAGAGGTCACGATACCATAACCTACAGAATCACTATACCCCATAGGGCTTCCAATTGCAAGAATTGGTTCTCCCTGTTTGATATAATAAGATTCTCCAAGAGGGGCAATGGCAATGGATTCTCTGGTATTGGCTGACACTCCTTCTTTTGGTACTTTTAAAATTGCAAAGCCAGTGTTGGCATCTTCCTTTAAAAATCTTCCGTCTGTCATGGTTCCGTCACAGAAAACCACCTGTATTCTGTCTACATTTTCCACAATACGATATTCTGTCAGCACAAAATAGTCCTGTCCGCTCTCTGCCACCAGCAGTCCGGAAAGCTGGCTCTCATAAGGTGTCTGGAACCAGTCCTTGTCATTCTTGCTTCCAATAACCGTAACCATGGATTTTTCTGCTTCTTTCACCGTAGCAAAGATATCCTGATACAGTTTTTGGTAATCCTGTGGGGTCATTTCCTGCACAACAGTTTTCACAGTCTGGCTTTCTTCTTCCTGCGTCTTTTCTTCCTCCTGGGTCTCTTTTGTGCTGCTGTCTTCCGGCTCTTTTTCCTGGGAAAATTTTACCTTTGATGCATTTTCTTTTTCCTGCATTTTTTTCACCAGATTAGGCGCCACAAGGGTAAATACCAGGGCCGCCGATAAACCAAACACCGCGCCAGCCCCTGCCAGGCGGCCAATTTGCTTTGCCAGTTTTTTCTTGTCAATGGGTTTTGCCTTAATCGTCTCTTTTAAAAATTCGTAATCATCCTGCTTTTTTTCTTCGTCCATATTTATACGCTCCGTACAGACCAGTATTTTTGTTTATTATAGCGAATATATATGAACTTTTTATGAAATTCCTAAAATAATTTTTCCTATATTTGGTTAGCCCTTTTCTTTCCATGATTTTTCATGTAAAATAAAGGTATTAATTTGAAAAATCAGATAAGGTGATAATACAATGAATCAAAAAGCATTAAAAACTTTAGAATACAATAAAATACTGGAACTTCTGGAAGGCTATGCCACCTCCACTCTTGGAAAGGATTTATGCCGGAACCTGAAGCCCCTTAGCAATCTTGCAGAGATTGAAACCATGCAGCAGGAAACAGCAGACGCTCTTTCCCGTATTTACAAGAAGGGGTCTCTCTCCTTTAGCGGTGTGAGAGATATCCGGGGCTCCCTGAAACGTCTGGAAATTGGCAGCACCCTTGGAACAGGAGAACTTCTGGCAGTGTGCAATCTGCTGGAAAACACCAACCGCGCCAAGGCTTATTCCAGAAGTGAAAATCCAGACGAAGCTGTGGATTCACTGGATGGCATGTTTGAGGTGCTTCAGCCTCTTACCCCGCTGTCCCTGGAAATCCGCCGCTGCATTCTCTCAGAAGAAGAAATCGCAGATGACGCCAGCCCTGCTCTTCGCCAAATCCGCAGAGCCATGAAAAATACCAATGACAAGATTCACAGCCAGCTTTCTTCCTATGTCAGCGGCCAGGGACGTTCTTATCTTCAGGATGCTGTGGTAACCATGCGTAACGGACGATACTGTATTCCCGTAAAATCTGAATACAAGGGTCAGGTGCCGGGCATGGTTCATGACCAGTCCTCCACCGGTTCTACTGTTTTTGTGGAGCCTATGGCCATTGTGAAATTAAACAATGAACTGCGGGAGCTGGAGGTAAAGGAACAGGCAGAAATCGAAATCATTCTTTCCAATCTGAGTCAGGAGACAGCCGAACATCTGGAATTCATTCAGGATAACCTGAAAATTTTGACTCAGCTTGACTTTATTTTTGCCAGAGCCCTTCTGGCAAAATCTCAGAATGCCACAGAGCCTGTATTTAACACCCAGGGCATCATTGATATTAAAAAAGGACGGCATCCTCTTATTGACAAACACAAGGTGGTTCCCATTGACATCCGCCTTGGAGACGGATTTGACCTGCTGGTTGTCACAGGACCAAACACCGGTGGAAAAACAGTTTCTCTGAAAACAGTGGGGCTGCTTACTCTTATGGGACAGTCCGGTCTTCATATTCCTGCTTTTGACCACTCCCGTCTCAGTGTTTTTGAAGAGGTTTATGCAGATATTGGGGATGAACAGAGTATTGAACAGTCTCTTAGTACCTTTTCCTCTCACATGACCAATGTGGTGCATTTTATTGAAAAGGCAGATGCCCATTCTCTGGTACTCTTTGACGAGCTTGGCGCAGGAACAGACCCCACAGAAGGCGCCGCCCTTGCCATTGCCATTCTCTCTCATTTGCACCAGCAGGGCATCCGTACCATGGCAACCACCCATTACAGCGAGCTGAAGGTTTACGCCCTGTCCACTCCTGGAGTAGAAAACGCTTCCTGTGAGTTTGATGTGGAAACCCTGCGTCCAACCTACCGTCTGCTCATTGGTATTCCCGGAAAGAGTAATGCCTTTGCCATCTCCGGGAAGCTGGGACTGCCAGATTATATTATTGAAAAAGCAAAAGAACAGATTAGCCAGGAGGACGAATCTTTTGAAGATGTACTGTCTACCCTGGAACAGAGCCGCAAAACTATTGAGGCAGAACAGGCAGAAATTGCCCGTTATAAAGAAGAAATTCACACGCTGAAACAACAGCTTGAAGAAAAACAGGATAAATTAGAGCAGCGAAAAGACCGGATCCTACAGGATGCCAACGAAGAGGCCCACCAGATTTTAAGAGAGGCCAAGGAATACGCTGACCAGACCATGAAAATCTTCAACAAGGCGGGGCAGGAAACCATGTCTGCCAAAGAACTGGAGAAGAAGCGTACTGAACTTCGTAAAAAAATGGATTCTGCGGGCAAAAAAATGGCTTTAAAAACACCGGAAAAGAAAAAATCCACCCTGACCGCCAGGGATGTTTCCCTTGGGGATGCAGTAAAAGTTTTAAGCCTCAATGTAAAAGGAACCATCAGCTCCAAACCAGATGCCAAAGGTATGGTCTTTGTACAGATGGGTATTCTCCGCTCCAAAGTTTCTCTGTCTGATCTGGAACTTATTGACGAGCCGGTGATTACCGGACCTTCTATGCACAGAACCGGTACAGGAAAAATTAAAATGAACAAATCTGCCACTGTCCGCACAGAAATCAATCTCCTTGGCAAAACTGTGGACGAAGCTGTTGCAGAACTGGACAAATATCTGGATGATGCCTACCTGGCCCATTTAAGCAGTGTTCGTGTGGTTCATGGAAAAGGTACCGGAGCTCTTAGAAAAGGTGTCCACAATTATCTGAAACGCCTGAAATATGTAAAGGATTTCCACCTTGCGGAATTTGGAGAAGGAGATGCAGGCGTTACCATTGTAGAATTTAAAAAATAGAGGGAGGAGCTGCAGGTATGGCAACTAAGCAGAAAATTCTCATTGTAGATGATGACAACAACATTGCAGAGCTGATATCTCTGTATCTTACAAAGGAATGTTTTGACACGAAAATCGTAAATGACGGGGAGGAAGCCTTAAAGGCTTTTTCCTCTTTTGCACCGAATCTGATTCTTTTGGATTTAATGCTCCCTGGTATAGACGGTTACCAGGTGTGCCGGGAAATCCGCCAGAAATCCAATGTTCCCATTATTATGCTCTCTGCAAAAGGAGAGATTTTTGATAAGGTACTGGGACTGGAGCTTGGGGCTGATGACTATATGATTAAACCCTTTGATTCTAAGGAACTGGTAGCCCGGGTAAAGGCGGTTCTGCGCCGCTATCAGCCAAATGTGGCACCGGCTACCCAGCCTTCCGGCAAATATGTGGAATATCCGGACCTTGCCATTAACCTTACCAATTATTCTGTGATTTACTATGGCAATCAGTTGGATATGCCCCCCAAGGAACTGGAGCTTTTATATTTTCTGGCGTCCTCACCTAATCAGGTGTTTACCAGAGAGCAGCTTCTGGACCATATCTGGGGCTATGAATATATTGGTGATACCAGAACTGTTGACGTACATATTAAACGTCTTCGGGAAAAAATAAAAGACCATCCCTCCTGGTCCATTGCTACGGTCTGGGGAATCGGATACAAATTTGAGGTCAAAAACAAATGAAAAAATATCTGTACATGAAGTTTATACTGGCAATTATTCTGTTGGGGCTTCTTGGTTTTTCTGCTATTTCCCTGGCAGGAAGCAGTCTGGTGCAGGATCATGTGGAAGCTGTTTACAGCGAAGAATTGTACTGCGAAGCCTCCCACATTGCTCAGGATCCCCTGATTCGTTCTTATCGCACCATTGATAATCAGGCAGAGGTTTACAAGGAGCTTTGCGCCTTGTCATCCTATCAAAATTCTTCTATCTGGCTGATTAGCGCCAAGGGAGAAATTCTTCTGGATACTTCTTCTGCCTTTATCAAAGAAGATTTTCCTGTTATCAAAGGATTTAATCCAGGGCAGACCAGTGGTTCTTACTATGAGACAGGGTTATTTTTCCATCAATTTCAGGAAGAACATTTAAGTGTTATGGTGCCTGTCACCCTCAATATGCGGGTACAGGGCTATGTTGCCATGCACCTTCCCATGACATCCTTATACGAACAAAGAGATGAATTTTTGAATATTTTATATTTGCTGTTTTTCCTGTTTCTTCTTATTATGATGGCAATTATTCCTGTGTTCTCCCTTATGATTTACCGCCCACTGCGTACCATTATACAGGGAGCTGACGCCTTTGCCTCTGGAAATCTGGAATATAATATCCCTCTGGAAAAAGAAGACGAGATGGGGTATCTTGCCATGACCCTGAACTATATGTCCGACGAGCTGGAAATGACAGGAAATTATCAGAAAAAATTTATTGCCAATGTGTCTCATGACTTCCGCTCTCCTCTGACTTCTATTAAAGGTTATACGGAAGCGATTCTGGATGGCACCATTCCGCCGGAGCTTCAGGAAAAATATCTGAAAATTGTAGTTCATGAGACAGACCGGCTCTATAAGCTGACCCAGAGTCTGCTGACCTTAAATAATCTGGATGAAAAAGGAAGGCAGCTAGATTACAGTAGTTTTGATATTAACAATATTATCAAACGTACAGCAGAAACCTTTGAGGGTATCTGTCGGGAAAAGCGTATTTCCATTGAACTGCTCCTTACCGGACAAACCCTTCTGGTGCATGCGGATATGGGACAGATTCAGCAGGTTTTATATAACTTAATTGACAATGCCATTAAATTCAGTCCGGAGGATTCTGTGATTAAAGTAGAATCCACCTTAAAACATGAAACCGTTTTTATTTCTGTAAAAGATATGGGCTGCGGTATTCCAAAATCCAGTATCTCTAAAATCTGGGACCGCTTCTACAAGATTGACTCTTCCAGAGGAAAAGACCGTAAAGGCACTGGACTTGGACTTGCCATTGTAAAAGAAATCATCAATTCCCACAAGCAGAATATTAATGTAATCAGCACAGAAGGGGTGGGAACCGAATTTATTTTCACACTTTCAAAAAGTAAAGAAGAACCTTAAAAGAGCTGCAATGCAGCTCTTTTATTTCCAGTCATATTTTGTTAAATGTCCTTCTAGCTGCATGTGGTCGAAGTGGTTTTGGCGCAGAGCTTCGTAGAGAACAATGGCTACGGAGTTACTGAGGTTCAGGGAACGGATGTCTCCGATCATGGGAATACGGATAGCTGTTTCCTGGTTTTCCAGAAGGATTTCTTCCGGTATTCCTGCACTTTCTTTGCCAAACATAATATAGCAGTCTTCTTCATATTCCACGTCTACATACGTTTTCGGCGCTTTTGTGGTAGCCATATAAATTTTGGCTCCGGGATTGCACTCTAAAAAGTCCTGATAGTTTACATAAGTAGTTACATCCAGGTCTTTCCAATAATCCATCCCCGCCCGCTTAATTGCTTTTTCATTTAAAAGAAATCCCAGTGGCTCAATAAGATGAAGTCTGGTTCCCGTAGCCACGCAGGTTCTTCCAATGTTTCCTGTGTTTGCCGGAATTTCCGGCTCAAATAATACAATATTTAACTTTGCCATATGACATTTCCTCTACTCTACTGATATATTTTATACAATTCATCACTCTGAGGCTTATCCAGGTATCTGGTATCCTCTCCGTTTCTTAAAATCCGGTCATTTCCCTGTGTTGCCTTTCCTACCACAGCGGCATGGATGCCAGCTTTAGAAAGCTCCCGCACCAGACCATGACCGTCCCTGGCGGAAATCAGCATGGAGCCGCTGGACATGAGAATATAAGGGTTCAGCCCAAGAGCCTCACAAACTTCCACCGTCTCCTGACGGATAGGAATGCTCTTTAAATCAATATCCAGTCCCACGCCAGAGCCGCTTCCCATTTCCCAGAGAGCTCCGAATACACCGCCTTCTGTAATATCGTGCATGGCAGAAGCGCCCCATGCTTTTGCAATTTTTGCTTCCGGAAGCACAGACAGATACTGGTCAAATTGTTTTGCTGTCTCCACAAAAGCTGGCGCAAACCTCTTAAGAAGCGCCGCCTCTCTTTCCTTTGCAGCAATGGAGGTTCCTTCCAGTCCAATCCATTTGGTCACTACCAGATCTTCTCCCGGTTTTACCCCAGAGGTTACCAGCAGCTCTTCCTTTTTCATCTTTCCAACACCAGTAAGAGATATAAGCGGCTGGCGCACCACATCCGTAATTTCCGTATGTCCGCCCATGATTTCCATATTCAATTCTTTACAGGTTTTCTCCACGCCACGCATCATGTTTTTCAGCTCTGCTTCCTCTGTGTCCGGCGTCAGAAGTATGGTCAGCATGATTCCCACCGGTTCTGCACCGGAAGCGGCTAAATCATTGGCTGTAATATAAACGCTGTGGCTTCCTATATCCTTTGTAGTGCCGGTAATCGGGTCACTGGAAAGTACCAGCACCTCGCCTTCTCTGGCTTCCAGCACAGCACAGTCCTGTCCCACAGAAGGTCCTACTAATACTTCCGCTCTTCTGTGTCCTACTTCCTTTAAAACAGAACGAATCAGCACTGATTCCGGTAATTTTCCAATTTTCATTTGTCTCTTCCTCCATTTGGCTGTCTCTGTTTTCTGCCTATAATACGTACATTGCCATAGGAATTACCATGGCCAGAATGATAAGCACTGCCAGGATTGCTGCTACGATTCTCCTGGTTTTATTTTTTTTCATATTCATCATCACTTCTACCTCATTATCTTTCCATAGGTACTCAAAATCTCATCAATCAATCTGGAAGCCTCATTTTTGGTAAGGCTCTCTGGATCTACATTCAGGTTTATTCTATGATATTTTACTAAATCCTGCAAGTACCGTTTTTGAGCCGGCGTCATAGGTCCCTGTTTTTTCACCTTATAAATCAGTTGCTTAGGGCAAAACAGTTCTGGTTTACTCTGTCCATACTCCTGGAACAGTCTTTCATAAAGATGGTATGTGGTGCGGGCGTCTTCAAGAGCTCTGTGGGCGTCCTCCTGGGGAATCTCAAAATACTGCCGCAGATTCTGAAGACTTCTGCTTGGCAGCTCCGGTAAAACAACCCTTGCAATTTTCAGTGTATCCACCGCCTCTTTTTCAAACTCCAGTCCACAGTTCACTGCCTGATGCTTCACAAAACTATAATCAAACAAAATATTATGCCCCAAAAGCGGCAAATCCCCGCAAAATTCCAGAAACTCTCCCAGCGCTTCCCCGATCAGCGGCTTTCCCTGTACCATCTCATTGGAGATTCCAGTGAGCTGGTATATTCTGTCAGGAATCTCCATCTGTGGGTCAATCAGTGTTGTATATTCCCCTGTTACAACTCCATCACAGACCTTCACCGCACCAATTTCTATAATCCGGTCCCGTTTTGGTTCCAACCCTGTTGTTTCCAGGTCCAACGTTACATATTCTCTCATACTTTTTTCCTGCTTTTCTTCTGTTTCTCCTTATATTCCTTACAATACTCCGTCAAAAAACACTCCTCACACTTAGGAGAACGCGCAAAACAAATCTGACGCCCAAAGGTAATAATCTGGATATTATACAAGATCCAGTGATCTTTTGGCAGAACCTTCATAAGCTCCATTTCTATTTTCTCCGGGTCCTCCTCTTTCGTAAGCCCCAGCCGCCTGGAAATCCGCTTTACATGGGTATCTACCACAACGCTTGGCTCATGAAAAATATTTCCCCGAATTACATTGGCGGTTTTTCGCCCTACTCCGGGCAGACTGGTAAGCTCCTCCAGGCTTCGGGGAACCTCTCCATTATATTCCTCGCAAATTTTTCTGGCGCAGCCAATAATATTTTTTGCCTTATTATGATAAAAGCCCGTTGGCTTAATATCCTGCTCCAGTTCCTTTAAATCTGCCTGCGCAAAGGCTTTCATATCAGGATATTTTACGAACAAATCCCTGGTCACCACATTCACCCTGGCATCTGTACACTGGGCGCTTAACATAGTAGCTATCAATAATTGTCCCGGATTTTCATGGTTTAAATAACATTTATATTCTCTGGTATACACAGCATCCAACCGCTCCAGAATATCCTTTGTCCTCTTTGTCATGCTTCCTCCTCTGTGAAAAAAGAGACTCTGGAAATTTCCCCCTGATAGGTAAGAGGATTTCTCTTTTTATAATCAAAGATTACCGGATAGCATCCCTTCTCCGGCTTTCCTTCCAGCACATCATAAGTAAATACTTCCAGGTGGGTCATTTTTTCCATTTGTCTTGCCTGATATCCCTGATAATCCTTCAAAATTTCCGGCTGTTCTTCCTCTTTTGTATAAAACGCCTGAATTTGTCTTTTGTAGAGTTTTAAGTCCAGAGCCCAGGAGGGTCTGGTTTTCAGATTTTCTCTGGCATACAAGTCAAGAACCATTAACTGGTCATAAAAGTCCAGGTGTTGGATTCCCTTTTCCTGCAAAAACTCTCTTAGAATTTCATATCTGCTGATTCTGGCGTGAGATACTGCAAAATAGCCTTTCCGCTTATAAAAGTCCGCCAGTTCCTCATACATGGTAAAGGCATCCGGAAATTCCTTTACCAAAGCCTCCAGCGTATAGAAGAACTGCCCGCTGTTATAATACACCTCTGTCATTTCTTCAATGCCCTTTAACCTGGAAATTTCTCCATAGGTCAGCCATTTTGTTTTCAAAACCTCATAAGGTTCCCTGGACTTGTATACACAGCCATAGGCTTCTGCCATTTCCTCCATATACGCCCCTTTCAGCACCTTGAGAAAGCCTAACTGAAGCTGCTGTGGCCTTAATGCATATACATCACAAAAGGACTTCTGAAAACTCTCATAATCCTCATAAGGCAATCCTGCAATCAAATCCAGATGCTGATGTACATTCTCTCCATCTGCCACTGCCCGAACCTTTTTGCAGATTTCCTGAAAACTGGTTTTTCTCCTGATTTCCTGCAAGGTTTTTTCATTGGTAGACTGCACCCCTATCTCCAACTGAATAAGACCGGGACGCATGGCAGCAATAAGCCCAATTTCCTCCTCTGTAAGAAGATCTGCGGCAATCTCAAAATGAAAGTTGGTGATACCATTATCATGCTCTTTAATATACTTCCAGATTTCCATGGCATGTTCTTTTTTGCAGTTAAAGGTTCTGTCCACAAACTTCACCTGGGGCACCTGATGATCCAGGAAAAACTGAAGCTCCTTCTTTACCAGAGAAACGCTTCGAAACCGCAGCTTCTTATCAATAGAAGAAAGACAGTAGCTACAGGAAAAAGGACATCCCCTGCTGCTTTCATAATAAATAATCTTATGCTCAAACAAGGAAAGATTTTCATATGGAAACACCAGCTCATCCATATTCAGAATATCCCTGTTTCCTGTAAAAATCAGGTTTTTGCCATCTCTGTACATCACTCCCGGAATATCTCCAAGGGCTTTTGGCTCCTGTTCCTGTTTTTCCCACTGGGAATAGGCTCTTACCACTTCCCAAAAGGTCTCTTCCCCTTCCCCACAGATTACTCCCGTCACCTGGGGCATTTCCTTTAGAAAATTCTCTGCATCATAAGACACCTCTGGGCCGCCCACCCAGATTCTGGTCCTGGGCAAAATTTTCTTTATATCACGAATCAGCTCCCTGACAAAGGAAATATTCCAGATATAACAGGAAAAACATAATAAATCCGGATTCTCTTCATAAATTCCCCTTAAAATCCCATCCTGCTGCTGATTAATGGTATACTCTGCCAACTGGATTTCAGCTCCCGGGCATCCTTTTTGTTCCGCGTATGCTTTCATACTGTAAATAGCCAGATTTGAATGAATATACTTGGCATTTACAGCAGTCAGTAACACTTTCATACACATTCCCTCCTGTTTATTCAAAAAAACCGGCTCTTTCCATTTCCTTCTGTTCATGCAAAGTGCCGGTTCTAACTTATTTAGTTCTCTATTTCGTCTTCTGTGATAAAGCGGCTCTTATCCTGCTTTTCCTCTTCCTCTCTCTCATGTACCTTTTTCATCAGGTTATTTTCTTCGTATGCACTTTCCTTCTTCTTTCCACTAAAGGTCATTTTCAGGAAAATAGGTGCAATAATGGTAGTAATCACCACTACAATAACCACAGGTCCAAGAAGATTGGCAGACATAAGACCCACTGCATTTCCCTTGGACGCTACAATCAGGGCAACCTCACCTCTGGAAATCATACCAGTACCAATCCGCATACAGTCCTGATTAGAATATTTACACAGCTTTGCTCCCAGTCCGCATCCCACAACTTTTGTAAGAACAGCCACAAGAACCAGCACCACTGCAAACACAATAATCATGGTACTCATCTTTGGAAGTACCACCTGCAGACCAATATTAGCAAAGAATACCGGTGACAGCAATAAATAAGACAGGGTACTGAACCTTCTTGCAATATAATCGGTATGAGTAGTCTTGGTAATAATCAGACCCGCAAAAAACGCTCCCGTAATATCTGCAACTCCGAAAAACTCTTCTGCACAGTAAGAAAATACCAGGCAGATTACAAAGGCAAGGATTACAAAACGGCGCAAATCCCTCTCATATCCCTTAACCCATTTCTGGAACACAATATGTAAAAGGTAACCGCCCACTCCTACAAACACAAAAAATGCCACGATTTTTCCAAGTACCAGAAATACATTAACAGAAGAATCTGCCAGACTGGTAATAAGAGTCAGGGCAATAATACCCAGAATATCATCAATAATAGCAGCCCCTAAAATGGCATTTCCAGCCCTGGTATTCAGCTTTCCCATTTCCTTTAATGTTTCTACGGAAATACTTACGGAAGTTGCTGTTAAAATAACACCAATAAAAATATTCTGAAGCATCAGGCTGGTGCTTGCTGTAGATTCCAGCATGCCCGGGCGGTTAAAATAAGCCGCAACTGCAAAACCTCCAACCAGAGGAATCAAAACGCCGAAAAGAGCAATGACAAAGGATGCTTTTCCTGTACGTTTCAATTCATCAATATCTGTTTCCAGACCTGCACAGAACATTAACACAATTACACCGATTTCAGATACCTGATAAATAAAGTCGGTTTGGTGAAGAATCCCCAGACAGGCTGGTCCCAAAATCAGGCCGGCCAGAAGCGCCCCTACAACCTGAGGCAGTCTGACCCTCCTTGTCAAAAGACCAAAAACCTTGGTACTGAGTAAAATCAATGCAAGATCCAACAAGTAGCTATACGATTCCATCTTCCAATCCTCCATAAACTTTTTATAAAAAAACCGAACTTATCTTACCACAATTTTCAGAAAATGGGAACAGAAAACTACTTAAACTTCAACATTTTTTCGCTGTTTTTTACATGGATTTACGTTCTGCAATCTCAGCCATTTTCGCTGCATTCAATCTGGTATCTCCATGTACTCTGCTGTAAGACAGATATCCGTTCATACGGTCAATCTTGGTAAGGTTTCTGGAACCGCATACCGGACATACATCCATCTCCAGCTCCTCATGTCCGCAGTCATCACAGTAAGCCAGGGACAGGTTCACACCTTCATAATACCCAAGAGCCATAGCGCGTCTTACCAGAGCTCTGATTGCCTCTACATTATATCCAACAGGATAACGGACATACTGGATTTTTCCTCCGTTACACAGTTCCCAAAACCGTCCTTCGCAGTCCTGTTTCTCAATGGGACTCATATCCTCTGTTACATGACAGTGGAAACTGTTGCTTACATAAGGTCTGTCAGACACACCTTCTACAATCCCGTACATCTTACGGAACTGTTCTACCTGGAGACCACACAGACTTTCCGCAGGCGTTCCATAAATGGCATACAGATTTCCATCCTCTTCTTTATATTGATTAATCTTGTCATTAATATAGCGGAGAACTTCCAGGGCAAACTCCCCATCCTCCCGAATAGATTTACCATTATAAAGCTCCTGAAGCTCATTTAAAGCTGTGATTCCAAAGGATGCAGTCATTGGCTTTAATAAAGGCTTAATCTTGTCTGAAGGCTTCAAATTGCCCCCGTAGAAGCCACCTTCACAATAAGCCAGTGGATTGGTGGAAGCACGCATTTCGCCCAGATAATCATAGGTTCTGATATGAAGGTGACGAATCATCTCCAAATAGAAATCCAGCACCTCATAGAAATCCCTGTTTTCAGCCCTGGATTTTGCCAGAATCATAGGCAGGTGCAGACTCACTGCACCAATATTAAATCTTCCCACAAAAACAGGAACATCCTGGTCATCTGCAGGCTTCATGCCTCCCCGCTCATACCAGGGACTTAAAAACGCCCTGCAGCCCATGGGACTGATAACCTTTTTATATTTTTTGTACATGCTGGAAATATAGCCCTCTCCACTCATGGACAGCCAGTCCGGATACATGGTTTTTGCAGAACATGCAATGCCTGCCTCAAACACATCTTCTCCTTCTTGTCCCTCACCATGTATATTCTCATCATACAAAAAGACAATTTTCGGGAACAGTACCGGCTTCTTGTGCCCTTCCCGTCCCTGTCCTTCCTTATGCACCTCCAGAAGAGAAATACTGCACATCTTTTCAAAACGTTCCATTCCAAGGCCAAGAGTTACTGTCACAAAAGGATAATCCCCTCTGGAAGAGCCTACCGTATTCAGCTTATACTCAATTCCCTGCCAGCCCTGGTCAAAATCCCTGCGCACTTTGTCCGTTGCATATTCTCTGGCCTTCTCTTCTGCCTGCTCCCACTTGGGGTCCACATATTTCAGAAATTCTTCCTGATATTTTGCATAGCTTTTCTCAGCATAAGGCGCCAGAATCTTGTCCACCTCCGGTACGGTAAAACCGCCATACTGCTGCGCCGCTGTGCTTAAAATAATGTCTCCCATAACGTCAAAGGCTGTATCCAGGGTTTTTGGCTCATTGTACCAGACATTTCCCATCTCAAAACCGCCCCGCAGCACATTTGCCACATCAAAAAGACAGCAGTTCATGGTATCCAGCCTTGCAGACTGATCATGAATATAAATATAACCATCTTTGCATGCCTGAAGCTCATTGCGGTTCATAAAGAATTTCCGGTAAAGCTCTTTGTTCAATTCATTAAAAATCAGACTCCGCTTGGTTGCCACCAGAGCGCTGTCTGTATTCGCGTTGCTCTTATCCCCTATGTAGCGGATGGACTGGCTTTTGGTATAAACCTCGTCCATCATATGAATAAAGTCATGTTTATAATTCCGATAGTCCCGGTAGCTTTTTGCCACAGAAGGATTTACCTTTTCCAGAGCCCCTTCCACAATATTGTGCATCTCCTGTATGGAAATCTCATTGGTATCCAGAGACTGGGCTTTTTCCCTGGCATAGCCACAGATAAACTCCACCTCCTGATCCTGAAATTTGTACAGAATTCTGGCAGCCGATTTGTTCACTGCCTTTACAATTTTCTGGACGTCAAATACTTCCCTGGTCCCATCCTTTTTTACAACATACATCATCGCTTTCACCTCATAAAGTTTTACAACACTATATCTAGTATTACATTATATTTTTTCTTTTGCTGTTCACAACATTTTGTATTCCACAGTATAACACTTTCCGGACTGGAATGGAAGTTGGAATGTTGCACAAATCTATACTGCATTTATCCACTTTCTCTTTTATTCATTGTAAACATCACGTTTTAGAGGTTTTCTCTTTTCTAAAATTTTTGTTTTTTCCTGTCAGATTTTCTCTTTTTTGATTTATGGTAACCAGTTTCTGGTTTTATGTTATTGAAACTGCACAATTTTCTATTTGTCAAGTCTAAATCTGGATTTCTCCATCAAAAACAACTTCTGCCGGACCGGTCATGTACACCAGATTTGCTTCCCTGTCCCAGAAAATCTTCAAATCTCCTCCAAGAAGCTTTACTGTTACCTGTTCTTCTGTATAACCGTTTAAAACGCAGGCTACTGCCACCGCGCAGGCTCCGGTGCCGCAGGCAAGTGTTTCCCCGCTTCCACGTTCCCACACCCGCATTTCTACAGTATTCCGGTCAATGACCCGCACAAATTCTGTGTTCACACTCTCAGGAAATACGCTGCTCTTCTCAAAATAAGGACCTACTTCTTCTATCTTGAGATTTTTCACATCTTCCATATATACAATCACATGAGGATTTCCCATAGATACTGCAGTCACTTCATAAAGATTCTGATTAATATTCAAAGGCTGCGCAATCACCTGCTCTTTCCCGTAAATCATGGGGATTTCTGCTGTATTTAGAATTGGAGCGCCCATATTGACTTTTACTTCTTTTACTTTTCCATCCTCTACTGTTAAATCCAGATATTTAATGCCGCTTTTTGTATTTACGCTGATACTGGTTTTATCTGTCAAATGGTAGTCATACACATATTTTGCAACACAGCGGATACCATTTCCACACATAGCGCCCTGGCTTCCGTCTGCATTGTACATTTCCATCTCAAAATCTGCCACATCCGAAGGCTTAATTAAAATCAATCCGTCAGAGCCAACGCCAAAATGACGGTCACTGACCTTGATTGCCGCCTGGGAGGGATTCTCTATCTGCTCCTTGAAACAGTTCACATACACATAATCGTTTCCGATTCCCTGCATTTTCGTAAATTTCATTTTTTCTGCCTCCTGTATGAATTTACAATATTACAACAAAAGAAGCTGTCGCACAAAATACTTAGTGCGACAACTCCTTAAACATCAAAGACTTGACTGTATAGGTAAATAGCTTACTCTTCTACAACAAATTCATCTTTACCAACACCACATAAAGGGCATACCCAATCTTCCGGAAGATCTTCAAAAGCTGTTCCCGGTGCAATTCCGCTGTCTGGATCGCCAACTTCTGGATCATATACATAGCCACATGGTTCACATACATATTTTTTCATGGTAAATACCTCCTATAGCGTATTATTTCTTTTTTTATTAAATTCATTCACATTTTAGCATATCTGTAAAAGAAATGCCAGAGTAAATTTAAAGGACCTGCCCCACAGGCGACGGGGCAGGTCCTTCCAGCATGATTTTGCAATAGACGATTGCGAATCTATTGCACTCTATAAAGTTTATAAGAACTGAGCTGCAACAATAGCTGCGATCATCAATGGAATGTTAAAGTGTAAGAATGTAGGTACACAGGTATCCCAGATATGATCGTGCTGTCCGTCTGCATTCAGACCGGATGTAGGTCCAAGTGTGGTATCAGATGCAGGTGATCCGGCATCACCAAGAGCTGCTGCTGCTGACATCAGAACGATGGTAGCTGCCGGTGAGAATCCCATCTGATGGCACAGAGGAACATATAATACCGCCAATACAGGAACAGTACCGAAAGAAGTACCGATACCCATAGTTACCAGAAGACCAATTAAGGTAATAATGGTAGCTGCGATCCATTTATTTCCGCCCATGAGGTTAATTGCGCTCTTAACCAGTTCATCTACTGCACCTGTGTTCTGCAGAACAGTTGCAAAACCGCCTGCTACTAACATAACAAATGCAATGAAGCCCATTAACTTAATACCGCCCTGGAACTGTTCATCAATATCTTTTGGTTTAACTGCCTGGAAGATAAACATAATCAGAAGTCCGCCAAGAGCTGCAACCGGAAGAGAACCGTAAACAATCTGCAGAACAACTACAACTACGATAGCTGCCAGAGTTACCCAGTGCTGATATTTCAGTGTCAAATCTTCTGATTCATGTACGCCCTCAATCTGAATATCCTTGTATTCACGTGGTTTTCTGTATGTAACGAATACAGCGATAGCAAGACCAATCAGCATAGCTACTGCAAGAATCCAGTTGACTGCTGTAATGTCATTGACAGTAACCTTCCAGCCAAAGTCTTTTGCGTTATCATTGATATTATCTCTGATAATGCCCATGAAAATCAGACCGAATCCCATAGGAACTGCAATGTAAGGCGCCTTGTGACCAAATGCGATGGTACAGGCAACTCCACGTCTGTCCAGTTTCATCTTGTTCATCATAGCCAGTAATGGTGGAACCAGAATCGGGATATATGCAATGTGAATCGGAATAATATTCTGAGATGCACATGCAATTACCAATAAAATTGTCAGCAAAATCCATTTATTTCCACCTACTACTCTTGCGATTTTCTTGGAAAGGATTTCTGTGATACCGGTGTAAGCCATAGCAGAGGCAAAAGTACCAAGCAGTACATATGCCAGGGCTGTTTCTGCATTACCGCTGAATCCGGCAATAACAGAGCTCATAATACTTACTTCATCTCCGCTGCTGACAAGGGGCAGCCCACCAATCAGACCTGCCACAAACAGTGAAACTAACATGGATAACAATACGTTTACTTTTAACAGGCAGAGTACGCACAGAAGCAACACTGCCACGATTACAGGATTAAGTAAATTTTCCATAAATAAACCTCCCTCTTTTTTTGTTAGCTGCAGTCGCCAAAGGGGTCCCTCTCCAAAAACAACTGCAGCGCACCCTCGCTAAGATTTTTTATTTTGTTTCAATTGCTCCGCCAATTGCTTCTTCTACTGCTTTAATCAGAGAACCATTTGTAATGATTTCTTCACAGTAGTTGATATCGCCATATAATTCGCGGTCATTGTCTAAGGTTGCAACCTGTTTACGAACTAAATCATAAGCAGCCTGTGTTCCTTTACCAAGACCCTTGTTTCCTCTCATGTCGATACCCTGGCAGGCAACCATCAATTCCATAGCCAGAACTCTTCTAACGTTTTTCGCAATCTCACCAGCTTTTCTAGCTGCAATAGTACCCATGGATACATGGTCTTCCTGTCCTGCTGAAGAAGGAATGCTGTCTACAGATGCCGGATGAGCCAGCACCTTGTTTTCAGATACTAATGCTGCTGCTGAATACTGAACAATCATAAAGCCTGAGCAAACTCCACCATGAGGTGTGAGGAATGCCGGCAAATCACTGTATGCCGGATTTACCAGACGTTCAATACGTCTTTCAGAAACGTTTGCCAGTTCAGCTACGCCGATTCCAAGGAAGTCAAAGCTAAGAGCCATTGGCTGACCGTGGAAGTTACCGCCTGAAATACCTGCACGATCTTCCTTGAAGATAATCGGGTTATCTGTTACAGAATTGATTTCAATATTAACTTTATCTAATACATAGTTGATTGCATCTTTACTTGCGCCATGAATCTGTGGTGAACATCTTAAGGAATACGCATCCTGTACACGAATTTCACCCTGGCGTGTAGTGTTCTTGCTGCCTTCCAGCAATCTTAAAAGGTTTCTTGCTGTTGCAAGCTGTCCGGAATGTGGACGTACATCATGTACTCTGTGGTCTAATGCATCTACAACACCGTTCTGTGCTTCAAAGCAAAGAGCATCTGCGATATCTGCAACCTTCAGTAAGTTCAAAGCATCATACAATGCCAGTGAGCCTGCTGATGTCATGGCCTGTGTACCATTGTTTAATGCCAAACCTTCTTTTGCAGATAATTCAATCGTAGGAATACCTGCACGTTTCATAGCTTCTGCTCCTGGAAGCAGTTCACCTTCATAGTAAGCCATGCCAAGTCCCAGCATAGGCAGAACCATGTGAGACAATGGAGCCAGGTCACCGGAAGCTCCCAGAGAACCTTTTTCCGGAATGAATGCTGTAACGCCTTTGTTCAGCATGTTTACCATAGTTTCTACGGTTTCTAATCTGATTCCTGAGAATCCTTTTACCAGGTTATTTACTCTCAGAAGCATGATACCTCTTGCAACGTCCTCTGGAAATGGATTTCCAGCGCCAACTGCGTGGGTAATAATCAGGTTTTTCTGAAGTTCTTTGCACTGGTCCTGAGAAATTACCACATCACTGAATTTACCAAATCCAGTGGTAATTCCATATACCACCTTTTCTTCTGCAACCAGATCATCTACTACTTTTCTGGATGCCAGAATATTCTGTTTCGCTTCTTCTGCCAGTTCCACCTCCGCATGGTTACGGCAAATCGCTGCAATCTGTTCCAATGTCAGGTCTTTTCCTGTAAGTGTAATTTTGCTCATAGCGCACCCTCTTTTCCTGTGATTATTATATGTGAAAGTATACAGATATAGGTGTCTAAAAAGCGTCAATAAATGTCATATTGCATAATATATTTTTTAGACACTTTCTCTTTTTGATATTTTTCTACATTTTCTCCACTTTTTACAAATAAAAAAGTATGCACTTTTACTATATTAGCACAGTAAATTGATATCAAAAAGAACTTTATACAAACCTAAAGCCATTGTCTCAAGCCGGTCTGTATAAAGTTCTTTTCTAATGGTTAATATAGTTTTCCACCTGTTTCAGAATACTGATTGTGGTAGGATTTTTAATCTTATGGGAAATCTTCCAGCTTTCTTCATAACAGAGTTTTGCCTCCTCCTGTTTTCCTGTTTCCCATAACAGCATTGCCCTGTAGGCAAGCGCCCGCTCAAGCCCCCAGTAATATCCATGGCTTTTCAGACAGGAAACTGCTTTTTCCAGATACTCGTCTGCCTCCTCGTACTGTTTTTCCAGATACAGGACCTGTCCCATGTTGGAATAAAATTGTCCCAGTCCGTTGGTGACAACCTTTCCTGTTCCCAGTTCTATGGCAGCCTGATAATATTCCCTGGCTTTTTTGAAATCTCCCTGTGCCCTGCTTAAATCTCCCAGATATCCCTGGCAGGCAGCTATGCTCATGCTGAAATACTCCCTGTCGCTTACACAGGTGCGGAAAATTTCCATTGCCTCCCAAAGAACCTGCTCTGCTTCCTGATACTGTCCTTTGTGAAGGAGATACCAGCCTTTTAAACGGACAAAAACACCTTTTTCCTCACTGCTTTTTTCTTCTGCATCCAGCATTTGAAGTCCCTGATGTACATAAGTTTGCACCTGCTCCATGTTTTCTACCTGAATCCCGTAAAAAATCATTTGTTTCAGATTGTTAAGAAGCATCTTTTTCTCTCCAAGAGCCTCTGCAAGCTCCATGCTTTTCTGGATACAGGAAACTCCCGTCTCATATTCTCCTACTGCAATTTTATAGCGTCCCTTAACATAATTCATTTCCATTTTCATTTCCTGTGCCTGATGAGACTCATCGCTAAGACGGATTACTTCTTCTGCCAGTTCTAACATTTCTGCCGCGCCCTGAGTAACGCCGAACTCTGCATCACCATATTCAATCTCCCAATGAAGTACAGGAAAGTTTTCATTAATAATCGTATAATATTCCTTCAAATACTGAATTTTATATTCATAGGTTTTCACCTGATTATGGCATTTCTCATAGTGGTGAATAATCATTGGGAGACACTGGAAATTTCGTTTGGTTTCTACCTGTTCTTCATAATAGGAAGCCAGCATTTGATGATACATGCGCCGCTTTCCAATACTTTGTCTCTCATACAGGTATTCCCTGAAAATTCTGTGTACAAATTTATAATAAATATTCCATCCAACCAGAACCTCCTTAATTAAATGACGCTCCTGAAGCTTTTCCAATACACGAAGAAGGCTCAGACGGTCAAGTGACGGAAGCAACAGTTCCAATTCTTCAATGCTGATTTTCTCCGGAAACAGAGAAAGACAATCCAGCACTTCATTTTCAATCTCCGGAAGCCCTGCCAGTCTTGCTTTAATCAGATTGGTGGTTTTGGGAGAAATTTCCAGCGTATAGCCCTTTTCCCTGATAAGATTAATTAATTCCATAAGGAAAAACGCATTTCCATCTGTCATCTGGTAAATATTTTCTTTTTTCTCCTCCTCCTTATCAAGCTGAGGAAGATATTTATGGAGGATTTCATTGGTCTCATCCCTGTTAAAGGACTGTAGCTTAATCACCTGGAGACAGTCCTTTCTGGTAAGCTTTTCCAGGGCCTCCATAATTTCTGTATCACTGCTCTGACTGTAAGTACACATAAGCAGAACCTTATCTGTCCCAATAGTCAGAAGAATTCTGTTTAAAAGCTGAAAGCTCATCTGGTCCATCCACTGAATATCATCAAAAAACAGCACAACTCTGTGATGCTCTGTAATTTTGCGGAACACCTTCAGAACTGCCTGCTCCATAATCTGATAGGTAAGCCGCCCCATTTTCTCTTCTCCGTCAGAAATGGTTCCCTTCAGCACCAGCTTCATTTCTTCATCATCGCTTTGTACAAGCTCCTCTTTTAAAACGCCATTTTCTGCGCATTGACGGATTTCCCAGAAAATATCATTCCAGGGACGCAGGAAAAAATCAGCCTCATCCCGATAGCAGGCGGCAAAAAAGGATATCATCTGATTTCCCCGAACAATCTGTCTTGCCTTTTCCAAAAGAGCTGACTTTCCCACTCCTTCTTCTCCTCCAATAGCAACACACTGTGGATGTTCCCATCTTCCGGTTCCTGTAAGGCACTGGCTGATTCGGTAAATTTCCTCTGCTCTCCCCATAAACGGTAAATTCCAGTTCATGTTTTCCACAGCCACATTTCCTTTTACATTAAAAATGCGGTGGAAAAGTTCTGTAATTTCTCCCGAAGGCTCTACTCCCAGCTCTTCATCCAGAACCTTTTCCAAATCATAGTACAGCTTAATTGCCATATTATAATTTCCGCTGGAAGCATAAATCTCCATAATTTCCTGGTACAGTTTTTCATTGTAAGGGTCATGTTTCAAAAGGATATTACTATATTTCTGAATCTGTGTCATATCCTTGACAGAGTTTGCCATAGACAGAAGCTCAGAGGCAGCATCCAGAATGGACTGGTCATACTGTTCCTGCATGGATGCCATCCACTCTTCAAACTCATAGCTGTTTTTTATATGAAAATGAGCCAGGAATCCTTCTTCCTCCTGGTCCAGAATATTTTCTTTATCTACAGAATCCCAGTCCACCTCTACAGAAGCCTCAGGATTCAGGGAAATGCTGGTATGTCCTGCAGTAAGCAAAACCTCTTTTCCCAGAAGCTTTTTTATCTGATATACAGCCTCTCTTAAGTTCTTACGTCCTACATTCTCATTGTCAGCACCCCAGAGAACATATATAATTTCTTCTCTTGTAGCCGTTTTTTTCACACATAAGTAATAGAAGAAACCCTCCGCTTTTTTATAAGGAAAGTTCACTCTCTCACCATTCTTTTCCACATACGGCCTGCCAATAAGATGTACACTGATTTTATCCAAAATTCATCCCTCGCAATCTATATACTTGTTAGTATACTAATCTCTCAACTTATTGTCAACTAAAGAGAAGCGCCGAAAAACCGTTGAATTTTTTGCTTAGGCAGTATATGATGAAGGTATCAAAATATTTATGAAGGGGGACCTGTCATGACACTCCACAAACCAACCATTCTCTACTATGACCATGGAAATTCTGAGAAAAGAGCTGCGGTAGAAAAAGCCCTGCTGCCTCTTGGCATTGCCCTGATACCGGTGACACCGCCTCAGTTTCTTCAGACAGTAGGCTACCTTGCCGGAGTAAAAGGATTTCCATCCAGAAAGTTATCACCCATGGAGGTTCTGCCTGAAATTCCACAGGAACTTATGGTCATGTGTAATTTTAAGGAAGAAACCCTGGACATGCTTCTTGGCGCCATGAAAAGCGGAATGGTTCCACGCGTTGCCTTAAAAGCTATGCTCACTGCCCAGAACTGTTTCTGGACCTTTGCCCAGCTCTTTCAGGAATTATACGAAGAACACCAGCATTTTTATGGAAATGAGGGAATAAACTAATAGCAAACCTCTTCCATAGGAGATTCTATTTTGTCGAAAAGATTCTTTCACACTCTTGTCACCCTGGCTTTTGCAGGACTTCTGTTTCTCTGTGCTGCTGCTTACCTTCCTGATATCATTACGGTAAGCAGCACGCCGGGAGGACGCGAACTCCCTATTTATTGTGTAGAAACCGAAAAACCTCAGATATCCATCAGTTTTGACGCTGCCTGGGGCAATGACGATACACAGATAATTCTTGACATTCTTGCCAAACACAATATAAAAGCCACCTTCTTCATGACCGGAGGATGGGTGGAAAGCTACCCCGATGATGTAAAGAAAATCTATGAAGCCGGCCATGACCTTGGAAATCACAGCCAGAATCACAAATATATGACCAAATTAAGTGATGAAGAAAAAACCAGTGAGCTTATGACTGTACATAATAAGGTAAAAGAATTAACCGGATATGACATGTTCCTTTTCCGTCCTCCTTACGGAGATTATGACAACCAGGTTGTTACCAATGCCAAAAAGAATAACTACTACCCCATTCAGTGGAACGTGGACTCCCTTGACTGGAAGGACTACGGCGCAGAGGATATTGTAAAAAGAGTCACTGAGCATAAAAATCTGGGAAACGGAAGTATTATTCTCTGTCACAATGGCGCAAAATATACCAAGGATGCTCTGGAACAGGTTATTATTAAATTGAAGGAAAAAGGTTATGAATTTGTCCCCATTTCAGAATTAATCTACAGAGATAATTATCACATGAATCATGAGGGACGGCAGATACTGGATAAAGAATAATGAAAAGGTGACACAGAAACCACATTTTTGATGGCTTCTGTGTCACCTTTTTTAATACTGCGGATGACAGGACTTGAACCTGCACGTCGTGGACACCAGAACCTAAATCTGGCGCGTCTGCCAATTCCGCCACATCCGCATTTGTTTCTACTTTGAAAGAAAAAAGTCCAAATCCTCTTTGGATTTGAACTCAAGTGAAGCATCGGGGATTCGAACCCCGGACAACTTGATTAAAAGTCAAGTGCTCTACCGACTGAGCTAATGCTCCATGTTGTTTAAAACTGGGCTAGCTGGATTCGAACCAGCGAGTGCAGGAGTCAAAGTCCTGTGCCTTACCGCTTGGCGATAGCCCAAGACCGCCTTACGGCTAAAGGTGGATAAAGGGATTCGAACCCTTGGCCTCCAGAGCCAC
Source organism: uncultured Bacillota bacterium (assembly GCA_958352855.1). Taxonomy (GTDB): domain Bacteria; phylum Bacillota; class Clostridia; order Lachnospirales; family Lachnospiraceae; genus Blautia. The sequence continues at coordinate 12 of CATWQE010000030.1, read as the reverse complement.
AATCTGGCGCGC
>CATWQE010000029.1 GCA_958352855.1 uncultured Bacillota bacterium | reverse complement strand
TCATCAGCAAAGATGATTATAGGTTCTGTGGATAAAACTGCGGAAACTCAAGAAAGATAACACTTGTATCTGTAAAACAAAGATGATATTATATCTCTATACATCATTCGTTCAGACTAAGAAATTTATATACTCTTATGTCTGAACGTCTTTTATTCTAAAGCTTCTTTTCTGAAGCGGTATTTCAAAAATATAAAACAAAATAAGACAAACAGGGAGGTAGACGTTTATGGACACTTTACTGAAAACGTATTTTCCCATCATCCGCACAAGGGAAGAAGTGCTAGATCTGATTGGGGAGAAGGAGAAGCTGACAGATCTGTTTGAGAGCTGGAGTGAAGAACAGCAAGAGGAGTTTCTGGACTTTTGTACCGGGGTAAAAGGTGTGAAGATGCTGTATGATTCCTTTTTTAAAGAAATCTTCAACCCGGAATATCATGCAGAAAGGCTGGAAGAGCTGTTAAGCCTTTTGCTGGAGACAAAAATCCGCATCAAACAGATTTTGCCAAATGACTCTGTCCGTCTGGCAGATGAATATACTCTGCTGATTACAGACATTGTAATAGAGACAGAGGATGGAAGGATTGCAAATCTGGAGATACAGAAGATTGGTTATGCCTTTCCAGGACAGAGGACCGCATGCTATTCCGCAGATTTGCTACTGAGGCAATACAAGAGGGTGAAGGACAGAAAACGAAGAGAAAACAAAAAGTTTAACTACAGGGATTTGAAGAAGGTATATACCATCGTTTTATTTGAGAAAAGCACCAGGGAATTCCATGAGATTTCGGACAAATATCTCCATTATGGGGAGCACACCTATGATACTGGGCTAAAGCTGGAAACACTCCAGAAAAGCGTGCTGGTAGCTCTTGACATTTTCCGGAAAAATATAGAAAATAGGTCTATAGGGAACAAGCTGGAGGCCTGGCTGCTGCTTCTTAGCAGTGATGAGCCGGAAAGGATCATGGAGCTTATGGAAAAATATCCCGAGTTCCGTGAAATATATGAAGAAGTGTACCAGATGTGCAGAAATGTGGAGGGCATTATGAGTTTATTTTCAAAAGAGCTGGAGGAAATGGACCGGAACACAGTGAGCTATATGATTGAAGAACTGGAGGCAGAGGTAAAAGCAGCAGAGGAAAAGGCAGAGAGAGAAAAGAAGGAGAGAGAAGCAGCAGAGGAGAGGGCAAAGCAGCAAATTGCAGAGCTTCAGGAGAAAATCAGACGTTTAGAGTCTGCGAAGAAGGAAGAACTGAAATGAAAAACAGCAAGGCATGGTCTGTGTATGGGTGATACACAGGCTATGTCTGTAAGAAATCTTTATACATCATTCGTTCAGACTAAGAAATTTATATACTCTTATGTCTGAACGTCTTTTATTCTATAGCTTCTTTTCAGAAGCGATATTTCAAAAATGCAAAACAAAAACCATCACTTTATTTCACAGGGGCAAACTTTCAGGGGGAAGCTGCTGCATATGGAAATGACCAAAAAAGTCTGTTAAATGTCATTTGATACCAAAAGGCTTGAAATCGAAATGGAAATAGAGATAATGAAAATTATCTTTGACGGCTGTCATTTTAAAAATGGAGGAGAAAAACATGAAAGCAAAAAGGGTATCCGTGTTGCTGTTATGCTTAGGGATGGTTTGTGCAGGCTGCAAACATGAAGAAAAACACCCCACAATAAGTGATGGAATAAATGCAAACCAGAGTCAAGAAGTGATAAGCGAAACGCAGTCTGCTATAGAAATTCCAGAAGAATATTGCCATGAAGCGGGCAACATAAAATTTGACACTGCAATTTCTGTTCCTGAAACAGTAAAGCAAAGCGGAATGAAAAAGGTATCAGCTTCTTTACAAAAAATTGATTGCGAAAAAGCTTTTCAGTGTCTGATGGAGGATGCTGAAATTAATAATAGCGGGGAAAATGGTTCACAAAAATGGTATGAAGGCACAAACCAGAATGTTTTATCGGTTTCTCCGGAGTCACTATCCTACTCAACAAAATTTAATGTCTATGTGAGTAATGCTTTTCGTTTGCAAAAGGGATATTCAGACTACAATGCAGATAAATATAGTACGGAATATAATCTAAAATTTGAAACAAAAGAAAATGCCTTTAAGAATATAAAAACAACATTGGAGACTATGGGAATAAAGATAGAAGATACCTATACCTGTTATGCACTGGATTATGAAACCATGAAGCAGGAAGAGGCTGCTATGGATATGGATGGGAATGAAGCAAGTCAGTTTTATAAAGAAAACTGGACAGAAGAGGATGATTCTTATTTTTTTCTGATTTATCAGGAATATGAAAGTATACCGTCATATCATGTGTTTTATGATACAATTCCCATATTATCTGAGGAAAATGCGCCTGTTCAGGTTTTATATAATAAAGATGGTATTCAGTTTTTACAGATAGAAAAAATGTTTGATTATACAGAAACTCAGGGAACATATCCGTTAAAAGACTTTTCAGAAATAGCTAAGGTGATTGAGAAGAAGTATGGAATGTTACTGGGGAATTCAACATATGAAGTTACTTCGGCGTCCCTGTATTATATGGAAAGTAAAGTTACGGAATCAGAATATGAAGTACAACCCGTCTGGATTTTCTTTATAAAGGAAAATTCAACAGGTGAAATCCTGCAGGATATTGTAAATGCCCAGACTGGGGAGGAAGTCATATGGAAAGAAAATTAAACTTTCTGGATTATTTGAGAGTAGATATGAGGAGGGCAATTTGTTCCTGGAAGTTTCTGGTGGGAATAATCGGTGTAAGTATAGTTATGTACATAGCTTCCATGGAAGGTATTGCCAGTGATACAAATGTTGTATATGTAGTATGGCTGATTGTATATGGTATGTTATTCATGCTGAGTCTGGTTTTTTCCGTATTTCCATTTGTATGTTGCTTTTGCGAAGATTTTGAACAAAAATATGGCTATTTGCAGATTGAAAGAGGAAATTTACGAAGCTATACCTGTTCAAAGGTGTTTACGATTATGTTGGTAAGTGCGTTGACCATGATGCTGGGAATGCTTCTGTATGTGAGCCTTTTGCATATACAATTGCCATGGTTCCAGGAAGAGGAGGCTATTTGTCAGAGTGCATTAAGCCTAGGTGGATTCCGTTGGATTTTAAAGAGAAAATGGTACTTTTTATATTTTGCATTTTTTGGATTTCAATATGGGATTTTAGCAGGAATTTTAGCTTTACTTGCTGCATTTATTTCTCTGTTTGTGAACAATAAACTGTTGACTTTATCGGTTCCATTTATCGGCTTCTATTTTATTTCTTATTACAGTCGGGCTTTGTTTGGAAATGTAGAAAAAATAAATCTCATTTATATTTTTAATGCAACCTATAATATATGGAATCATGATGGAGGTTCATTTGGCTATGCTGTTTTGGTTGGTGCAATTTTTTTCGTTATATTTGAACGGCTTATCTATATGAAATTGAAAAGGAAAATGAGTTATGAATAAGATTGGTTCTCAATTAAAACTATCCTGGAGAATATTTACAGATAAATTTTTTTCAGTGAAAACATTTACGCTATGGATTCTTTTGGGTGTGATATATCATATTTTTCTGTCACCAATTAAAAATTTTTCTGCTTTTGTGGATTATCCGGTTAGCCCCTGGATTTTCCCTTTTTTAATATCAGATGTATATTTTGTGATTTTGTTTATGGCAGCAGTGGTATATTTTTTTTCGGACGTTCCGTTCATGAAGGAATGGACATTGTATCAGGTCATTCGGACAGGGCGGGTGAGATGGGCCTTAGGACAAATAGGCTCTATTATTTTAAATTCTTTTGTTTTTGTATTGCTTGCAGAAGTGGTATCTGGCACGTTACTTCTTCCGGATATTATTTTGAATGAAGGGTGGGGAAAAGTTCTTTATACGTTATCTATTACAAATGCAGCAGGGGAATATCAAATTCCATTTCTGATTTCCTATGATATCATCAGTATGTTTGAGCCGGTTCAGGCTGTAGGACTGTCTGTTTTTATTAGCAGTTTGGTGATTGCGTTTATTGGCTTATGGATGTTTATGGTTAGCCTTTATGTGTCGAGATTGTGGGCAAATGTCACTGCAATGCTGTTTGTAATCCTGCCTATTGTTATAGAAAATATTGGAGAGGATGTTACCTGGTTAGTATATTGTTCTCCTGTTACCTGGATGCGTATTTCCGAGATAAATGTTTCTTCCATACCTGGAATTGTAGCGGTATTGCTTTTTGCATGTGCAATATTGTCTATAGCCATCATATGGAAGATAACAAAGGTAGATTTTGAGCTGACGAAAGAAAATTAACAAAAGTGGAGGATGATATGGAAGTTATCAGAGTAAAGAATGCATCAAAAAGTTTTCATAATCATAAGGTTTTAAATAATGTTTCATTAAGTTGTGAAAAGGGTAAAATATATGGAATTGTGGGATATAATGGTTCCGGCAAAACAGTGCTTTTTAAGTGTATCTGTGGGTTATATTATCTTGATGAAGGAGAAATATGGATACAGGGAAAGCAAATGAAAAAAGATATTGATATGCTGACAGAAGCAGGAATTATTATAGAGGAACCGTCATTTTTGAGGAATTATACAGGATATCAAAATCTGGATTTTCTCTATCGATTGCGGAATCCTAAAAATAAAGAACATATCTATAATATTATGAAAAAAGTAGGATTGGATCCTAAGTCGGGAAAGAGAGTCTGCAACTATTCTCTTGGGATGCGGCAGAGACTTGCCATTGCCCAGGCAATTATGGAAGAACAGCCGATTTTAATCTTAGATGAACCAATGAACGGATTGGATAAAAACGGGATAAAGGAAATGCGTACTTTTTTTGAAGAATTAAAAAAGGATGGAAAAACTATTTTAATGGCAAGTCATAACAAAGAAGATATCGATGTTTTGTGCGATGAAGTCTATGAGATGGATATGGGAAATCTCATGCGGATTCGATAGAACTATAGCATCCACCTACAAAAAAGAAGGAGAAATAGGCCGAAATCAGAAAATCATGAATTTCCACTTAGAAATAAAGAGTCCACATAGGCTGGAATTATAAAACTCAACATATCCACCTACAAAACTTAGAAAAAAATAAGTGGAAAATCCAAAACATAGAAATCCGCCTTACATATACCCTTCAGAATGTAGGCTATAAATCTCAAAACTGCCATTCCCACTTATTTTGCCTGTGAAAAAGCAGGTGGCAATCTTTACATATATGAAAGCCACCTACTTTGGACTCCCGACAGGTACCTGGCATGAGAAATTGCCTGGAAATTCTTCGAAAATGAAAATACTTCAAAAAATCCTCAAAAATTGGAAAAAAGCACTTGCATTCTTGACCAATAGGTGCTACTATATAAAGCGTACTTTTATGCTCAGAAAGGAGGAAGAACAGTGAAAGTTAGATCATCTGTAAAACCAATTTGCGAAAAGTGCAAGGTTATTAAAAGAAAGGGAAGCATCAGAATTATCTGTGAAAACCCAAAACACAAACAGCGCCAGGGTTAATTTTTATTTTTGATAAAAAGAAATTATGACGTTTGATTTGTGTGATTTTAGTGCGGCTGCAGTATGAACCGCCAGGGCGCGTTGTTCATGCTGATGAAATATAGTGATATTAGATTGAGAAGCTGTTTACCGAGGACAGCTTGTGAGTATTGAAAGCCCATGCTTTCGATAACAGAGAGAATATTGCTTAATACCGGTATCCGCCAAATACCGGAAAGGCTGCGTAAAATTATTTTGCGGCTGGATGCATAGAACCCCGTCAGTTTTATGTGTCTCAATTAGGAACAATATTAACAGAAAAATGGAGGAACAAATACATGGCTCGTATAGCTGGTGTAGACTTACCACGTGAAAAACGTATTGAAATTGGATTGACTTACATCTACGGAATTGGTAGAGCAAGCTCAAACCGTATTCTTGAAAAGGCAGGCGTAAATCCTGACACTCGTGTCAGAGACGTTACTGACGAAGAAGTAGGAAAAATTCGTGACGCAATCGAAGAGTTACAGATTCCTGTAGAAGGTGATTTAAGAAGAGAAATCGCTCTGAACATCAAGAGACTTCAGGAAATCGGATGCTACAGAGGAATCCGTCATCGTAAAGGACTTCCTGTTCGCGGACAGAAGACAAAAACAAACGCAAGAACAAGAAAAGGTCCTAAGAGAACTGTTGCTAACAAGAAGAAATAATAAAGCAGCATAATAGATTTGAAAATTACAATTAGTTTTGAATATTAGAGAAAGTAGGTTAGTTTAAAAATGGCTAAAGTTACAAAAAAAGTGACAAAAAAGCGTGTTAAGAAAAACGTTGAACGCGGACAGGCACATATCCAGTCTTCTTTCAATAACACAATCGTTACATTGACAGATGCTGAAGGAAATGCTTTATCATGGGCAAGTGCCGGTGGTCTGGGATTTAAAGGTTCAAGGAAATCTACTCCATATGCAGCGCAGATGGCTGCAGAAACTGCTGCAAAGGCAGCTATCGTTCATGGTCTGAAGACTGTTGACGTTTTTGTAAAAGGACCTGGTTCAGGAAGAGAAGCAGCAATCCGTGCGCTGGCAGCATGCGGTATTGAAGTTACAAGCATCAAAGATGTAACTCCAGTTCCACACAATGGATGCCGTCCACCAAAACGTAGAAGAGTCTAATTAGGAGGTCAAATAATCATGGCAGTAAATAGAGTACCAGTTCTGAAAAGATGTAGATCCCTTGGTCTGGATCCTGTATACTTAGGAATCGACAAAAAATCTACCAGACAGTTAAAAAGAGCAAACAGAAAAATGTCCGAATACGGACTTCAGTTAAGAGAAAAACAGAAAGCTAAATTCATCTACGGCGTTCTGGAAAAACCTTTCCGTAACTACTACAAAAAAGCAGATCAGAGACCAGGACAGACTGGTGAAAACTTAATGATCATGCTGGAAACACGTTTAGACAACGTAATTTTCCGTATGGGTCTTGCTAGAACAAGAAAAGAAGCTAGACAGATTGTTGACCACAAACATGTACTGGTTAACGGAAAACAGGTAAACATCCCATCCTACTTAGTAAAAGCTGGCGATGTAATCGAAATCAAAGAAAAATGCAAAGGTTCCCAGAGATATAAAGATATTCTGGAAGTAACCGGCGGACGTCTGGTACCAGCATGGCTGGATATCGACCAGGAAGCTTTAAAAGGCGAAGTAAAAGCACTTCCTACAAGAGAAGAAATCGACGTACCAGTAAACGAAGTGTTAATCGTCGAGTTGTATTCTAAATAATAAAGTTGTATAAGTGAATGGTGCACGTAGCAAGGAGGGCTTTGCATGTTCGATTTTAACAAACCCAAAATTCAAATCACAGAAATGTCTGATGATAAGAGATATGGGAAATTTGTGGTAGAACCACTGGAAAGAGGTTATGGTATTACGCTGGGTAACTCCCTGAGAAGAATTATGCTTTCTTCCCTTCCGGGAGCAGCAGTAAGCCAGGTGAAAATTGACGGTGTTCTCCATGAATTCAGTTCTATTCCAGGTGTAAAAGAAGATGTGACAGAAATCATTATGAATCTGAAAAACCTGGCAATTAAGAACATGAGCGACAGCAATGAGCCGAAAACTGCGTATATCGAGTTTGAAGGCGAAGGCGTTGTGACAGGTGCAGACATCCAGGTTGATCAGGATTTAGAAGTTCTTAATCCAAATCAGGTAATTGCCACCTTAAACGGCGGTGCAGACTGCAAGTTCAATGCAGAACTGACCATTACCAAAGGCCGCGGATATGTAAGCGCTGACAAAGGAAAAACAGACGATATGCCAATCGGTATGATCGCTGTGGATGCAATTTATACACCAATTGAGCGTGTAAATATGGCCGTTGAAAATACCCGTGTTGGTCAGGTTACAGACTATGATAAGCTGACACTGGATATTTATACAAACGGAACACTGGATGCAGACGAGGCTGTCAGCCTGGCTGCAAAGGTACTGAGCGAGCATTTAAGCCTCTTTATTGATCTTTCTGAAAGCGCTAAGACTGCTGAAGTCATGATTGAGAAAGAAAACAATGAAAAAGAAAAAGTTCTGGAAATGAATATTGATGAGTTAGAGCTCTCTGTTCGTTCCTACAACTGCTTAAAACGTGCTGGTATCAATACCGTAGAAGAGCTGTGCAACCGTACTTCTGAGGATATGATGAAAGTCCGTAACTTAGGACGTAAATCCTTGGAAGAGGTTCTGGCAAAATTAAAAGAATTAGGCTTGCAGTTAAATCCAAGCGAAGAGTAAACAATTTATGGGCAAAAAGCAGTGCGTCAGTAAGACCGAAGAGAGCATGGCGCATTGTTCCACAAATGGAGGAAATCTAAAATGGCAAAATATAGAAAATTGGGCAGAACATCTGACCAGAGAAAAGCGTTACTGAGAAACCAGGTAACAAACTTACTGTATCATGGAAAAATCGTTACAACTGAAACCAAAGCAAAAGAAGTTCGCAAAATTGCAGAAGGTCTGATTGCAATGGCAGTTCGCGAAAAAGATAACTTTGAAACCGTTACTGTTACAGCAAAAGTTGCCCGCAAAGATGCTGAAGGCAAGAGAGTAAAAGAAGTTGTAGACGGAAAGAAAGTTACTGTATACGATGAAGTACAGAAAGAAATCAAGAAGGATGCTCCTTCCAGATTACATGCCAGAAGACAGATGCTGAAAGTTCTTTACCCTGTAACAGAAGTTCCTGCAGCAGGCGCTGGTAAGAAGAAAAACACAAAAGAAGTTGACTTAGTAGATAAATTATTTACAGAAATTGCACCAAAATACGTAGGACGTAACGGTGGTTACACAAGAATCATTAAAATCGGACCACGTAAAGGTGACGCAGCAATGGAAGTAGTATTAGAGTTAGTCTAAGAGTCACGTTACATGTAAATTCGCCCGGGAAGGCTTCGGCCTGTTCCCGGGTGCTTTGTTTCCAACAGAAAAGGGAGGTAGAGCCATGAGTAAAAAAATGCTTTTTATTTTTAATCCCAGGTCTGGCAAAGGAAGTATTAAAAACCGGCTGGTGGATATTCTGGATATTTTTATAAAAGGCGGCTATGAGGTTACGGTTCATCCCACCCAGGCATATATGGATGGCCTGAAAGTGACGAAAAAAAGAGGAGGAAACTATGACCTGATTGTAGCCAGCGGAGGAGACGGAACCCTGGACGAAGTGGTTACCGGAATGTTGACAGCAGGACATCACAGCCCAATCGGTTATATACCGGCGGGGAGTACCAATGATTTTGCCAACAGTCTCCATATTTCCAGAAACATGCTTCAGGCAGCCACAGATATTGTGGAGGGCATTCCTCATGCTTTTGATGCAGGACAGTTTAATGACGACATTTTTGTCTATATTGCGGCATTTGGCTTGTTTACAGATGTCTCTTATGAGACAAATCAGGATTTAAAGAACATCCTGGGGCATGCAGCTTATATTCTGGAAGGAACACAGCGACTTTTTAATATTAAATCCTATCATCTTCGGGTAAAAGGGGACGAGCATGAATTTAACGGAGAGTTTATCTTTGGCATGGTAAGCAATTCTACTTCAGTAGGAGGCTTTAAACGTCTTACAGGACCGGATGTTATGCTGGATGACGGTGTGTTTGAAGTGATGCTTATCCGCCGTCCCAAGAATATCCTGGAGCTAAATGAAATTATTGCATCCTTGCTTGGTGCCAGTGACAGCAAGATGATAGAAGTCTTTAAAACCACTGGGCTTACGGTACAGTGTGAAGAAGAAGTGCCATGGACTCTGGACGGAGAATATGGCGGAGAACATAAAACAGTTTCTATTAAAAACCTGAAACATGCGGTGCAGATTATGCTTCCGAAAAATGATGAAGTACCGCTGATTCATGCGCCGGAATAAGAGAGAAGAACCACTGGCATCAGTGAAGTCATATAATAAATAGAAATAGACTTTAGAAGGTGTGCCATGGATATGAGCAAAGTGTTTCATGGGATTTTATGGATTCTTGCGCTGACCACAGATTCTTTTGTGGTCAGCTTTGCATATGGAATGGAAAAGATAAAGCTATCTTTTCTAATGATAGTGGGAATGAACCTGATTATGAGCTGTCTTTTAGGCATGGCAGTTCTGACAGGGAATTTCCTTTCTTGTTTTTTATCAAAGAATATTACTTCCCTGATTTGCACAGGAATTTTGGCAGGCATGGGATTTTACCGGATTTTTGTCTGTTTTTTCTCAAAAGGAGAGACAGGTGAAAAAGAGAAGAAAAAGCGTCTTAGAGGAATAGAGGCCGTTGTGCTGGCAATAGCGTTGTCTCTGGACAGTCTTGCAGTAGGTCTGGGGACAGGATTGGTGCAGACCGGGGGCCTGTTTTTAGTTGCAGGCTCTTTTGCAGGGGGAATTCTCATGATGGAGGCAGGCTGGAAGCTGGGAAATGTTTTTGGCATTTCAGTGAAAAAGGATTTATCCTGGCTTAGCGGCGCATGTCTGGTTTTACTGGCAGCAGGACTGTGGTTCAGCTAAAAAAAACTTGCAATCCTGAGGTTTTTGCGGTATCTTTATAACAGTTTGAAAGCCATAGCATAGTACATTGGGAGAAAGGAACAAAGGTATGAGTGAATATATTAACGTATCTGAAATTTTTGGTGAGGATGTATTTAATGATGCAGTGATGCAGCAGCGTCTTCCTAAGAAGGTTTACAAAGATTTAAAGCAAACCATATTAGAGGGAAAAGATTTATCTTTGGAAATGGCAGATGTCATTGCTCATGAGATGAAGGAATGGGCCATTGAAAAAGGCGCTACCCATTATACCCATTGGTTTCAGCCTTTGACAGGAGTAACTGCGGAGAAACACGATTCTTTTATCACAGCTCCTCTTCCAAATGGAAAAGTTTTGATGAGCTTTTCCGGAAAGGAACTGATTACAGGAGAACCGGATGCCTCTTCCTTCCCCTCCGGTGGACTTCGTGCTACCTTTGAAGCAAGAGGGTATACTGCCTGGGACTGCACCTCTCCGGCTTTTGTGCGTCATGATGCAGCAGGGGCAACCCTGTGTATTCCTACTGCTTTTTGTTCCTATACAGGAGAGGCCCTGGACCAGAAAACACCACTTCTGCGTTCCATGCAGGCCATTAATACCCAGGCTCTCCGCCTGATTCGTCTGTTTGGAGACACCACAGCAAAACGTGTGATTCCTTCTGTTGGAGCGGAACAGGAATATTTTCTGGTCAGTGAGGAAAAATTCAGCCAGAGAAAAGACCTGGTATTTACCGGACGGACACTTTTTGGCGCTATGCCGCCAAAAGGACAGGAGCTGGATGACCACTATCTTGGAACCATCCGTCAGAGAGTTTCTGCCTATATGAAGCATGTGAATGAAGAACTGTGGAAGCTTGGTGTTACTTCTAAAACCCAGCATAATGAAGCTGCTCCGGCACAGCATGAGCTGGCGCCTATTTATGCGGAAGCAAATGTGGAGGTTGACCACAATCAGATTGTAATGCAGACCTTGAAGCGTGTGGCTTCCCAGCATGGCATGAAGTGTCTGCTTCATGAAAAGCCCTTTGCAGGAGTAAATGGCTCAGGAAAGCATAATAACTGGTCCCTGACCACAGACACCGGCGTGAATCTTTTGGAGCCTGGCAATACACCTCATGACAATATTCAGTTTCTTCTGATTTTAAGCTGTATTTTGAAGGCAGTGGATGAACATGCGGAACTGCTACGGGAGTCAGCGGCAGATGTTGGAAATGACCACCGTTTAGGCGCAAATGAGGCGCCGCCTGCAATCATCTCTGTATTTTTAGGAGAGCAGCTTACAGATGTTATGAACCAGTTGATTACCACCGGTACCGCAGACCACAGTATTGAGCGGGAAGTGCTGGATACAGGAGTAAAGGCTATCCCTGAATTTATGCGTGATACAGCAGACAGGAACAGAACTTCACCTTTTGCCTTTACAGGAAATAAGTTTGAGTTTCGTATGGTAGGCTCCAGAGATTCCATTGCTCCGGCCAATGTGGTTTTAAATACCATTGTGGCGCAGGCCTTTAAAGAAGCCTGCGAGGTGCTGGAACAGGCAGAAAATTTTGACATTGCTGTTCATGATTTAATGAAAAAGAACTTCACCAGACACCAGCGGATTGTTTTTAATGGAAATGGTTATTCCAAGGAATGGGTGAAAGAAGCCGAAAGACGTGGATTACCTAACATGACCTGTATGGTAGAGAGCCTGGATGCTCTTACCATGGAGAAAACGGTGGCTCTTTTTGAGGAGTTTGGGGTTCTTACCAGGGCAGAGCTGGAATCCAGACAGGAAATTAAATATGAAGCTTATGCAAAAGCAATTAATATAGAAGCAAGAACCATGTTGGATATTGCAGGGAAACAGATTATACCTGCTGTTATCCGTTACAGCAGACAGTTAGCGGACTCTATTAATGCGGTAGTGGCAGCCGGAGTCCTGGAGGTGGAAGTACAGACAGGATTACTTCGTGAGACTTCTGCATTATTAAAGGAAACAAAAGAGGCGGCAGATGCACTGAGAGAGGTTACAGAAACAGCCTACGCCATGGCAGATGGCAAGGATAAGGCATTTTATTACCGCCGACAGGTTCTTCCGGCTATGGAGGCTCTCAGAAAACCGGTAGACCAGTTAGAAATGATTGTAGATAAAGAAATATGGCCAATGCCGTCCTATGGAGATTTATTGTTTGAAGTATAAGAAAAGAGGAGGCTGTTGCTTGGATGCGACTGCCTCCCTGCTGTTTTTATAAGAAGTTACAGAAACGGAGAAAAACATGGAGCATACATTGGATTTTTTAAGGGAACAAAACGTAGATGAAAGACTGATTCAGGATGTGGAATTGTTCCGAAGGTCTTATACAGTGGAGAAAGAGGAAGAAACCAGGGTGGCAGAGCCGGATATGTTCTTTTACGGAAAAGAAGTGCTGGAAATGGCCATTGCCGCTCTTTTGGAAGGAGAAAATCTCCTGCTGATCGGTGCAAAGGCAACAGGAAAAAATGTCCTGGCAGAAAATCTTGCCTGGATTTTTCGACGTCCTGTGTACAATGTGTCTTTTCATGTGAATACCAACAGCGGGGATTTAATCGGCACAGATACTTTTTTGGATAATGAGGTGCAGCTTCGCAAAGGAAGTATTTACCGCTGCGCTCAGTACGGAGGCTTTGGTATCTTAGACGAAATTAATATGGCAAAAAATGATGCGGTTTCTGTTCTTCATGCATCTTTGGATTACCGCCGCTGTATTGATGTGCCGGGATATGACAAGATTGATATGCACCCTGCGGCCAGATTTATTGGCACCATGAATTACGGATATGCAGGCACTAAGGAATTAAACGAAGCTCTGGTTTCCAGATTTCTGGTGATTGATATGCCGCAGCAGGATGAGGAAACCCTGGAGTTTATTTTCCAATCTAAATTTCCAGGTATGAAGGAAAATGCTTTGAAACAGTGGATTGGATTGTTTCTGGATTTGCAGCTCAAGGCGCAAAATGGAGAAATTACCACAAAGACTGTGGATTTAAGAGGAATTCTGGGCGCCATGAAAGCCATTCGCAGAGGCTTGCAACCGGCTCTGGCTGTGAAAATGGGCGTGGTGAATAAGAGCTTTGATGTTTTTGAAAAAGAGATTGTACAGGATGTGGTTATGACCAGGATTCCCCAAAGCTGGACCGCCGCAGATGTATTTGAGGCTTAGAGACGGTATGGAAGAATATGAACTGGAGCTGGAAAACAGAATAAAAAATCTCATGTGGACCGTAAGTGGCGATTATTCCCTGGATTTCAAGCCGGATTTGGCAGCCTTTGCTCGTTCTAAGTACGGAGCCTTGTATGACGGGATGAAGCAGGGAGCTTTTGCCCGCTATTTTGACCGGGAGGCCTTTTCCATGTATCTGGTAAAGAAAATGTACTGTCATGCCATGGAAGCTCCTCTTTTGTCCATTGGGCAGCTTTGTATTGAATCTGCTGTTTCAGCAAGAATGATAAAGGAACGGGAAGGCGTAGGAGAAATTCGAAGAAAAGCCTGTGAGGATATTCTGGAAAAAGAATTTCACAGGCTTCAGGAGAATGAAGTAGGAAGACTGAAGCTGGCTATGCTTCGGGAGCGTTTAAATGGCAGGGGTCCGGCCCCCAAAAGACAGAAGCGATGGATGGATTTGCTCTGGAATTTGGAACACACAGAAGATACCATGGAAGTTATAAGGACAGCAGATATTCTTTATAATGAGGTGGCAGACCCCTATTTTGAGCGGCAGCATGGGACCTTGGAGCAGGTGCTGGCAGTGACCATGGAAGACCTGGCAGAATTTTCCTGGAAGGAATTTTTAGAAGAAGAAGCCATGGAGAGCAGCTTTGAGACTTATCTGGACAAACTGACTGAGCAGATGACCAACCTGGACACCATGGAAGCCTGCAAACAAGAGAAGGACAGGGAAGAACAGGAAAAAAAGAGTTCGGATAAGCGTGTTTTAGTGGTAGATGAGAAGGCGCTGGAGAAAATGTATTCCTATGTGGAACGAAATTACGGGAAAACATTTTTGACAGAGGCAGAAGAGAAGCGGATGAATTACCTCATGTGCCGGGGAATCCACAGTGATTGCAGCCTGTATTTCACCAGAGGAATTTTAAAAGACCCTGTGCTTCGTAATTACCAGTATGAGTATGCCAGAAAGCAAAAAGATAAAAATCTGTATGAATACTATGACAACCACAGAACCGTAAAAAATAATATACGGATTCTTACGGATATGCTTCGCAAAACCTTGATTATGCGGGATGAGACAGAGGAAGTTCTGGCAGACAGAGGGAAGATTGTTCCATCCAGACTGTGGAGAATTGGAAGAACCAGTGAGGCCCGCTTTTTTACCAGGGAGCTGTATCAGGATTCCAGCCGGTTTGTGGTGGATATTCTCCTGGACGCCAGCGGTTCCCAGCGCAGCAGACAGGGACAGGTGGCAATCCAGGCGTATATTTTAAGTGAAGCATTAAGCAATGTGGGAATTCCACACAGGGTTATGAGCTTTTGTACCTTTTGGGATTATACCATTTTGCATGAATTCCGGGACTATGAAGCTAAGCGGAAGGAAAACAGCAATATTTTTGAATATGTCACCTCCTCTAACAACCGGGACGGGCTGGCAATTAAGGCTATAGGAGGAGGACTTTTAGAGCGGGAAGAGGAGCATAAGATTCTCATTGTCCTAAGTGATGGGAGACCCTATGATGTGATTTTGAACCGCCCGAATGCAAGAAATCCAAAGCCCTATGAAGGAAATTATGCAATCTCTGACACAGGATTTGAAGTTCGAAGGTTAAGAAGCCAGGGTGTGTGCGTACTGGGCGTCTTTGCCGGAGAGGAGAAAGACCTGGCAGCAGAGAAAAAGATTTTTGGAAAGGATTTTGCTTACATCAGGAGAATTTCAGGCTTTTCCCCTGTGGTGGGAAGGTATCTCATGAAGCAGATAGAAAGGGAAATATGAATAAAGTATTACATTTTTGAAAAAAAGATGTAATATTTTGCGTTTGCTCTTTCCTTTTTTCCTATTTTGTATTAAAATATAGAGTAGGGTTTTTGTTTTTATGGGATTTTGTAACTAGATAACAGAGAAAAAACTATATAATGAAAGAAGGAGACACCATGATATCAAACCAGATACTCCAAAGTACCCTTGATGGGCTGAAAGGAATTTCAAGGACAGATTTTTGCATTACTGATACGGAAGGAAAGTTACTGGCATCTACCTTTGCCAATAATGTATGCGGACAGGAAGAAGCGGCAGCCTTCGCCAATTCCCAGGCAGACAGCCAGGTGGTGAGGGGCAACCAGTATTTTAAAATTTATGATAATCATCAGTTGGAATATGTTCTGATTATGGACAGTACAGCAGATGATGCGTATACCCTGGGCAAGCTGGTGGTATTCCAGATTCAGGGACTTCTTACTGCATATAAGGAACGCTTTAACAAGGATAACTTTATCAAAAACTTATTGCTGGATAACTTGTTGTTAGTGGATATCCATAACAGGGCAAAAAAACTTCATATTGAAGTGGATGTGAGAAGGGTTGTTTATATACTGGAGACAAACCAGGAGAAGGACTATGGCTCTTTAGAGAATGTGAAAAATCTTCTTGGCGGCAAATCCGGTGATTTTGTCACTGCGGTTGACGAAAAGAGCATTATTATTGTAAAAGAGCTGGCGCCCACAGATACCTATGTACAGTTGGAAAAAACAGCGAATACCATTTTGTCTACTCTTGGGGTAGAAAGAGATGGAAAAACCCACATTGCATACGGTACTATTGTAAAAGAATTAAAAGAAGTGTCACGTTCTTACAAAGAGGCAAAAATGGCATTGGATGTAGGTAAGATTTTCTTTGGAGACAGAGATGTGATTGCATACAGCTCTCTGGGAATCGGACGTCTGATTTACCAGCTTCCTATTCCACTTTGTAAAATGTTTATCCGGGAAATCTTTGACACACATTCTCCGGATGACTTTGACGAGGAGACGCTTACCACCATTAACAAGTTCTTTGAAAACAGCCTGAATGTATCAGAAACATCCAGACAGTTGTTTATACACAGAAATACCCTGGTGTACAGACTGGATAAGCTGCAGAAAAGCACCGGGCTGGATCTGCGTGTCTTTGAAGATGCCATTACCTTTAAGATTGCCCTGATGGTAGTAAAATACATGAAGTACATGGAGACACTGGATTATTAAAAAAGTCTTGACGATTGTTTTATGAAAACAGGAGGTTATTATGATTGATTTAAAAGACGTGAGTAAATCATATAGCAAGGGTCAGCCGGCCATTGATCATATGAATCTTCACGTAGAGAAGGGTGAATTCGTGTTTATTGTAGGAAACAGCGGTTCCGGGAAATCAACCCTGATTAAGCTGCTGTTAAAGGAATTGGACCCTACCAGCGGCACGATTACCGTAAATGGCCAGGAACTGAATAGACTGCGTCGGAGAAAAGTAGCAAAATACCGTAGGGGAGTGGGTGTTGTGTTCCAGGATTTCCGATTGCTGAGAGACAGAAATGTATATGAAAATGTTGCTTTTGCCCAGAGAGTGATTCAGCGCCCAACCCGTATTATTAAAAAACGGGTGCCTGAGGTGCTTACGCTGGTTGGGCTGGCAGAAAAGTATAAATCAAAACCGGATCAGCTTTCCGGTGGTGAACAGCAGAGGGTGGCTCTTGCCAGAGCGCTGGTAAACAGACCGAACATTCTGCTGGCAGATGAGCCTACGGGTAATCTTGACCCTAAGAATTCTTTTGAAATTATGAAGCTATTAGAGGAAATCAACCAGAGAGGAACCACAGTCCTTGTAGTTACTCACAACAGAGAAATTGTAAACGCGTTTAAAAAACGTGTTGTCACAATGAAGAAAGGCGTCATTGTAAGTGATGAACAAGAAGGTGAATATCTGAATGAGAATTAGTACCATTGCATACATATTAAAACAGGGATTTAAAAATATCTGGCGTAACCTGAGATTTTCCCTGGCATCCATTGCAACCATGTCTGCATGTATCTTTTTATTCGGACTGTTTCTTTCTCTGTTGATGAACTTCCGCTATATTGTTCATTCAGCAGAAGAAGGGGTTGCAGTAATTGTTTATTTTGATGAAGGAACCAAACAGGAGCAGATAGACCAAATCGGCTCTGAGATTGATAAGCGTCCGGAAGTATCTAAGATGGAATACATTTCTGCAGATGAGGCATGGGATGAGTATAAGGAAATTTATCTGGACGGAGATGAGGAGATGGCAGACGGATTTAAAGACCAGGATAATCCTCTTGCAAATTCAGCCCGTTATGATGTTTATCTGAAAAATGTAGAAGATCAGGCTGATCTGGTAAAATATATTGAAGGTCTGGATGGCGTTCGTAAAGTAGAACATTCGAAACAGGCGGCAGATACCTTATCTACCTTTAATAAGCTCATTGCTTATGTTTCGGTAGCAATTATTCTGATTTTACTTGCAGTAGCCTTTTTCCTTATCAGCAATACTATTACCATGGGTATTTCCATCCGTCAGGAAGAAATCGGTATTATGAAGCTGATTGGAGCTACAGACTTTTTCGTAAGGTCACCCTTTGTTCTGGAAGGTATTTTGTTAGGCGCTATTGGAGCGGCTCTTCCTCTGGGTGTGCTTTATGTGATGTATGATAAAGCCATTGGCTATATTATTTCCAAATTTAGTATTATTGGTAATTTCCTGCAATTTTTGGATGTGTGGACTGTATTCCAATTCCTGATTCCAGTAGGAATTGGACTGGGAGTTGGTATCGGACTTTTCGGAAGTATCTTCTCTATCAGAAAACACTTAAGAGTGTAAAACTATGATAGGGACTGTTGCATGATGCTTAATGCGACAGTCCCTTTCCATATATAAAATCAGGAGAATCAGGAGCAGAGAAAATGGAGCGGAAGAAATTTTTTAAGGGATTTTTGGCAGGGATTCTGGTCACTGTATTAGTGGGAACAGCCGGCATCAAGGTTTATGATGTGGTTCAGTCTAAGGAACGCAATCAGGGAGCAGTTACAGATGCTTTTGTGGAAAAAGCGAAGCTGATTGAGCGGATTGTGGATAAGAAATACACAGGAGACGTGGATAAAGAGGATATGGAGTCCATGATGTATAAAGGGCTGATGGCAAGTCTGGGAGACCCCTATTCTGCCTATTACACCAGTGAGGAATATGAAGAACTGAACACTGAGACTACCGGTTCTTATAAAGGAATCGGAGTTGTGATGCAGATGAACATGGAATCCGGCACCGTAAAGGTGGTTCGCTGTTATGAGACAGCGCCGGGGGCAAAGGCAGGACTTTTGCCGGAAGATATTCTGGTGGCTGTGAACAATGAAAGTATTGCAGGCATGGAACTTAGTGAAGTAGTGGATAAAATCAAAGCTTCTGAAGATGAAATAGCTCATCTTACCATTGCAAGAGATGGAGAGGCGGATTATCTGGAGTTTGATATTCCTTTGGAAGAAGTGAATATTCCGGTGGTAGAATCTGAAATGCTGGAGGACAACATTGGTTATATTGCTCTTTATGAATTTACGGAACAGACAGAACCACAATATATGGAAGCCTTTAAAAATCTGAAAAAAGAAGGCATGGAGCGTCTGATTGTGGACGTGAGAGGAAATCCGGGAGGACTTCTGACTTCTGTATCTGATATCCTAAAGGATATGCTGCCTGAGGGCCTGATTGTTTATACAGAGGATAAGGATGGAAAGCGGGAAGAAATAAAATGTGATGGTAAACATCAGCTTGATATGCCTCTGGCTGTTCTGGTGAATGGAAACAGTGCCAGCGCCTCAGAGATTTTTGCAGGGGCAATTCAGGATTATGAGATTGGAACCATTGTAGGGACTACCACCTTTGGAAAGGGGATTGTTCAGAGTGTAATTCCTCTGTCTGACGGAAGCGCTGTGAAAACCACAACAGCCAAGTATTATACACCAAAAGGCCGCTGCATCCATGGAACTGGAATTACGCCAGATGTGGAGGTGGAATTAACCGAAGGGCTGGAGCAGAAAACAAGCATTACTCATGAGGAGGATAATCAGCTTCAGAAGGCCATTGAGGTGGTAAAAAGTATATCGAAATAAGGAGATTTTTTCACCATGCAAAAGCTAAGAAACCATGTATTGGCGCAGACCTTTCGGGAATTAAAGGGGAATCCCAAATGGTCGATCTGTACGGAACCCCTGTGGTTTATTCCATATTCACTGTTTATGCCTTTTCAGACCCTTTATATGAGGAAGCTGGGGCTTAGCAGCGTGGAAATCGGGACTACGGTTACCGTTGGATTTATTCTGCAGATGTTCTTCGCTTTGATTGGCGGTGTAATTACCGATAAAATGGGACGCAGAAAGGCTACGGTTATTTTTGATACCCTTGGCTGGACAGCTCCTTGTTTAATATGGGCTTTTTCCCAGAACTTCTGGTGGTTTCTGGCGGCAGCAGCAGTTAATGCTGCCTTTCAGATTACCAACACCTCCTGGAACTGCCTTTTTATTGAGGACTGTCCCCCAAAGCACATTACCAATGCCTTTACTCTGATTCAGATGTGCGGGATGCTGTCTGTATTTTTCTCACCTCTGGCGGTGATTCTGGTAGGGAAATATGATGTAGTCCCGGTGATGCGCTGGCTGTATTTCATTGCAGCTCTTTCCATGCTGGCAAAGTTTTTGCTGCTGTATCATTTTGGCGGTGAGACCAGGGTAGGGAAAAAGCGGATGGAGGAGACAAAGAATCTCTCTTATTTTTCCATGATGAAAGGCTATGGAACTGTCTTTCTTACCATGATAAAATCGGGAAAAATGCGGCTGGTGGTGTATTTAATGGCTCTTACCAATATTATTCAGATTGCCACCACAAATTTCTTTTCCCTGTATGTTACGGAAAAGCTTCATTTGTCGGATGAGCTGGTGGCTGTGTTTCCGGTTCTTAGGACTCTGGTGATGCTTGCCTTTGTTATAGGGCTTCAGAACCTGTTTCAGAAGCTTAGAATGAAAGTTTCTTTTTTGGTAGGATTTCTCATGTACATAGCAAGTCATCTACTTCTTTTGCTTACACCGGAGAAAAATCTGCTTCTGGTCATGGGTTATACCATTTTGGAAGCGGCGGCTTATGCGGTCATCATTCCACGAAAAGACGCCCTTATGGCGCATTATGTGGACCCCAGGGAACGTTCCAGAATTTATGCATTATACAATGTGTTAATGATTGGGATTTCCGTTCCCTTTGGAAGCCTCATTGGCTGGATGTTTGAGGTGAATCCAGGGCTTCCGTTCCTCTTTAATATTGTACTTTTTGGCCTTTGTATTCTTCTTACCATGGGTTCCAGAGATTTATCCAGGCTGGAAGAGAGCATAGGGTGAACTGTGTATTCTAAAAAAGCCAGGTGCTTCGGGAGGATATATACTTCCGGACGCCTGGAAATTCTTAAATTTATTCTTGTGACATATCGAAAAGCTGTTCAAATGCAAGTCAGTAATAGTTCAGTGTGAAAATAAATAGTTGATATGATGGTATGGAAACTTCATTAGGGAGCTGCTTGAAATATGGAGTTGGTTTCTTTATAATGAATTTGTAAAGGAGATTAGTGCATATGATGAATGAACTTTCAAGAGATTTATCTTATGCAAAAGAGAAAGTACAGTATGATGCTCAGTGTAAACAGGTGTTAAGTCAGAAAGAAATTCTGGCTTGGATTTTGCAGCGTACTGTAGAAGAATTTACAGATATGACAGTGGAAGAAATTATTCCGTATATTGAAGGAAAACCAGAAATTTCTGCTGTTCGCGTATATCCTGGAGAAAGCAACGGGGAAAAAATATCCGGGATGACCAATGAAGATAAAGTTGCTGAAGAAGGGGCTGTGTACTATGATATTCGATTTTATGTTTACATACCTGGAAGCAAAGAGCAAATAAAAATGATTGTAAATGTAGAAGCACAGAAGTCCTTTTATCCTGGTTATTATATTGTGACCAGGGGAATTTATTATGGTGCAAGAATGATTTCCGCACAAATAGGAAGAGAATTTAGTATACCAGATTATGACAAGATGAAAAAAGTGTATTCTATCTGGCTATGTATGAATGCGCCCAAATATATAGGAAATGCTATTTCTTTGTACCATACAACAAAAGAAGATTTACTTCCGGGGTTGCCTGATATTCAGGACTCTTATGATAAAATTTCTGTGGTAATCATAGCATTAAATGAAGAGGTTGATTCTGAAGATGTATTTATTAATATGATGAATACATTGCTATCTACGAAGAAAACGTATAAAGAAAAGAAAGAAGCTTTGGAAAATGATTTTCATATCAAAATGACCAATGAACTTGGAAAGGAGATGAACATCATGTGTAACTTATCAGATTTAGTAGAAGAGAAGGGGATTGAGAAAGGGAAAAGAGAGATAGCAAAGAAATTGCTCCAGTTAAATATGGGAAGTGACGAAAAAATTATAGAAGCTACAGGGATTTCCATGGAAAATTTGAAACTTATAAAAAAAGAGCTGGAAAGCAGCAAATAAATAATAGAGAAATATAAACGAAGCACGAAGGAGAACAACACATGAATTTTCAGGAAGTGATTAAAAATGCCAGGGAAAATATAGGACCATACTGTAAAGCATGCGGTACATGTAATGGCCGCGCCTGCAAAAATACCATCCCGGGACCGGGAGCCAAGGGAACCGGGACAGTTGCCATACGAAATTATGAAAAATGGCAGGAAATCTGTATTAACATGGACACCATATGTGAACAGAAGCCAGTAAGTACAGAGATAGAGCTGTTTGGAAAAGCCTTCAGGTATCCAGTGTTTGCAGGACCAGTGGGCGCTGTAAAACTTCATTATGGAGATAAATATACAGATTTAGAATACAATGAAATCCTGGTGGCTGGCTGTAATCACAGCGGTATTGCTGCCTTTACCGGAGATGGCACAGACCCAAAAGTGATGGAAGAAGCAGCCAAAGCCATTAAACGGTGTGGTGGTATGGGAATCCCCACGATTAAGCCCTGGGATATGAATACCATAAGAGAAAAAATGGAACTGGCAAAAGAGTCAGGTGCTTTTGCTATTGCCATGGATATTGATGCAGCAGGACTTCCGTTTTTACAGAACTTAAATCCACCTGCTGGTTCCAAGTCTGTAGAAGAGTTAAAGGAAATTGTGAAAATGGCAGAAGTACCATTTATCCTGAAGGGAATTATGACGCCAAAAGCAGCCAGAAAAGCTCTGGAAGCAGGGATACAGGGAATTGTGGTATCTAACCATGGGGGAAGAGTTCTGGATCAGTGTCCGGCTACAGCAGAAGTGCTGCCAGCTATTGTGGAAGCTGTTGGAAGTGATATGAAGATTTTAGTAGACGGAGGCATCCGCACCGGCATTGATGTGTTCAAAGCCCTTGCCATGGGCGCAGATGCAGTTCTGGCAGCCAGGCCATTTGTCACTGCTGTTTATGGAGGCGGGGAGGACGGTGTAGAAGCACTGGCAGAAAAGCTGGGTGCAGAGCTTATTGATACCATGAAAATGTGCGGAGCTTTTTCCATAGAGAAAATCAGCCGGGAAATGATTTGGAAAGAATGAGGATAAAAAATATATGAAGGACAGAGATATCTGGATTAAGCTGTTAAAAGAAAAATATCCCACCAAACAGGCAGTGTGCAGGGAAATTATTAATCTGACTGCCATTATTAATCTCCCAAAAGGAACAGAACACTTTATGAGTGATATCCATGGGGAGTATGAAGCCTTCTTACACATTATGAATAACTGCTCCGGTGTTATCAGGGAAAAGGTACGGATGTTGTTTTCCGAAACTTTAAGTGTGCGGGAGCAGCAGGAGATTTGTACTCTGATTTATTATCCAAGGGAAGTGATGAACCGCAAGCGAAATCTCAGTGAACTTTCAGAAGACTGGTATCGTTTGATGCTGAATTATCTTCTGGAGCTTGCCAAGACAGTTTCCTCTAAATACACCAGGTCAAAGGTCAGAAGAGCTTTGCCAAAGGAATTTGGGGATATTATTGATGAACTTCTGCATTTTATGCCGGATGAGGATGATAATCAGATTCGTTATCACAGACAGATTCTGGACACCATTATTGGAATCGAAAATTCCGAAGAATTTATTGTAGCTCTGGCAGAGCTGATTAAACGTCTGGCAGTAGACCACCTGCATATTGTTGGAGATATTTTTGACCGGGGCGGAGATGCAGACAAAATCATGGATTTGTTAATGGAATACCATTCTCTGGACATTGAATGGGGGAATCACGACATCCTCTGGATGGGGGCTGCCTGTGGAAATGAAGCCAGCATTGCGACGGTAGTAAAAAATAATATGAAGTACAATAATATTCAGATTCTGGAAAGCGGCTATGGTATCAGTCTCCGTTCCCTGGTATTGTTTGGAGAGCAGACCTATCCTGAACTGGATGTTATGAAAGCCGCTCAGAAGGCCTTGTCCATTATTTTGTTTAAACTGGAGGGACAGACTATATTGCGTCATCCGGAGTATAATATGGAGGACAGGCTTCTTCTGGATAAGATTAATTATGAAAATAAAACAATCGTTTCAGAGCAGGTTACTTATGACATGAAGGATACGGATTTTCCTACTGTGGACAGAGAACATCCTTATGAGCTTACCGAAGGAGAACAAAGAGTCATTCAGGACTTGAAGTTTTCCTTTTTAAACAGCCATCGGCTGCAAAAACATATGGATTTTCTTTTTGAAAAAGGCTGCATGTACAGGCGTTACAATGAAAATCTCCTTTACCATGGCTGCATTCCTCTGGATGAGCAGGGAAACTTTGACGGGATTGAGATTGACGGAAATATTTATATGGGCAAGGAATACCTGGATTATGCAGAACGTGTTGTAAGGGAAGTGCGAAAAGGGGAAGCAGGACAGGATGGGCTGGACTTTATGTGGTATCTCTGGACAGGGAAGAAATCCCCGCTTTGCGGAAGGAACATTAAAACCTTTGAGCGGACCTTTATCCAGGATAAGGCGGCGTGGAAAGAGCCCACAGACCCTTATTACAAGTTTTATCACACAGAAAAGACCTGTAACATGATTCTTCGGGAATTTGGCTTGTTTTCTCCTTTATCCCATATTATTAACGGGCATACTCCGGTGAAAACGGTGGAAGGAGAAGAGCCTGTGCGCGCCAATGGCAAGCTGATTGTCATTGACGGTGGATTCAGCCAGGCCTATCACAAGACCACAGGAATTGCCGGATATACCTTGATTTATAATTCTCATGGAATGCGGATTAAGGCGCATCAGCCCTTTGAAAGTGTGGAAAAAGTGTTAGAAGAGAACAAGGATATTGAGTCTACCTCCACCATGTTTGAAACAGAAAAAGACAGGATAATGGTGGGAGATACCGATGAAGGAAAGGCGATAAAAGAAGAAATCCAGATGCTGAAAAAGCTTTTGGAGGTTTACAGGGGAAAGTAGCATGTGAAAAAGATAAGAGAAAAGTTAGATGTGTATTTGAATAATTTAAAGATAAAGAGAAAGATTTTTCTACTTTATTTTTATTGTGTAGTGCTTCCGCTGGTTCTTACTGATACGGTGATTTGCGGAATGTTTATTCATGATGAAGCAGAAGCCAGGGAAGCCAGACTTAAAAACATGGTAAAGTCTGTAGAATATATGTTAAACAGCGCAGCAGAGGAAGCGGCAGCTTTGTCAGAGAATATTTATTTTAATAAATATATTAATGAATTTCTAAATGAAGAATTTTCGTCAGGTTTGGATTATTATAATCAGTACCAGGAACTTTTAAAGGACTCACTGTTTGATAGCTCCCTGGGAACCAGCAATGCGATTATTACCATGTATACAGATAATCCTACAGTAGTAAATGGCGGAAGATTCTGGAAGATAGACAGGATTAAGGGAAAAGCCTGGTATGAGGAATTTTTAGCTTCCGGACAGGAAATGCAGATGTATTTTTACTTTGAGGCTTCTGGGACAACCAACCTGAAGCTGCCAAGAAAAGCATCTTTTGTGCGAAAACTGGATCGTTATAAAAGAGACCCCTACCAGAAATTATTAAAAATTGATCTGGACTATGCCGGGATAAATCAAAACCTGATTATGGCCAATTACGAAGACGAGGTCTATGTATGCCAGGGAGAGAAGATTATTTTTTCCAATAGCCGCAAGCTGAATCCGCAGCAGGACTTTGAAAAAATTACAGAGGTCAGAAGAAAAAAAGGAGAATATGTGGAATCCTTTCATTTGTTTGGACAAGATTTGGATGTTTATGCAATTCCACAACAGGATAATTTTCTTCGGGGGATTTTGCAGCATTGGCCGGCAGTCCTCCTGCTGATTTTATTTAATGTTTTGATACCATGTGTGTTTATGCAGGCTCTTCGGAGAACCTTTACTGAAAGACTGGAGATTTTGAACAGAACTATTAATTACAGAGATAAGGGAAAACTGGAGGAAATCCAGGGAATTCAGGGGACAGATGAAATCGCGGTGCTTATGAGAAATTATAACAATATGGTGGAGGAAAACAACCATTTGATCGAAACTGTATATAAAAGCCGCCTGAAACAGCAGGAGATTAACATTGCAAGACAAAAAGCAGAGCTTCTGGCTTTGCATGGGCAGATTAATCCTCACTTTTTGTTTAATGTTCTGGAAAATATAAGAATGAGAAGTGTTTTAAAGAAGGAGTATGAGACAGCGGAGATGATAGAACAGCTCTCCATTATGGAACGCCAGTATGTGGAATGGGGAACTGATTTACTACCTATTTCGGAGGAGCAGAAGTTTGTGGAAGCTTATCTGAAATTGCAGAAATACAGGTTTGGAAATCGCCTGTCCTATACCATTGAGATTGAAGAAGGATGCGAAGCTTATAAAATTCCAAAACTCTCTTTAGTAACTTTTGTAGAAAACGCCTGTGTGCATGGCATAGAGGACAAGGCGGCACAATGCTGGATTTTTGTAAGGGTATATCAGAAACAAGATGAGTTATACATGGAAATAGAAGATACAGGAAGCGGGATGGCGGAAGCATATCTTTCTATTCTCAGAGAGAAAATGGAACATGCAAGTATTGAAATGTTAAAGCAAAAGGGAAGCGTAGGTATGGTAAATGCCTGTCTCAGATTAAAAATGTATACAGAGGAAAGGGTAAAATTTCTACTGGAAAGTGAAGAACATGTGGGAACAATGGTAACCATTTCAATCCCGGTTCATGCTTTAAAATAGTAGGAGACAGAAAAGAAATGCTAAAAGTTTTATTAGTCGAGGATGAACAATATATTGCACAGGGGCTTTCTATGCTCATAGACTGGGAAAGCTGTGGTTATGAAATTGCAGGCACTGCCTATAATGGTCAGGAAGCAGTGGAGTTTTTACAGGATACGCCTGTGGATTTAATTTTATCAGATATTAAGATGCCGGTAATGGATGGAATCACGCTTTTGAAAAAAATCAGGGAAGAAGAGCTTTCAGATGCATTTTTTGTGATTTTAAGCGGATATGGAGACTTTTCCTACGCACAGCAGGCAATTAAATATAAATGTACGGATTACATTTTAAAGCCTATTCAGAGGCAGCAGCTCTTTGCGCTTTTAGAAAAAGTAAGTGCTTTGTATAAGAAGCAGAAAAAGCAGGAAACGGAACAAGAGAAAATGGGAAGAGCCTATTTTGTCAGGTATATGCAGGCTTTGCTGCTGGGCCGCGCAGATGGGGAGGCTCTGGACTATATTCAGAAAAAGGTTTCCTTTTCTCATAGAATCCGCTATATTCACATGGAGTTAGAAGAAAGAGGAGAAGCGCTGGACGCTCAGGAAATGAGGAATTACCAAAAAGTAGTTTTTCAGAACTGCAGGAAATACCTGGGGTCAGAAAAAGAGAATCTGGTGTTTATGGATATTGTGGGACGTAAGGAATGGCTGGATATTGGATTTTTGTATGATGTAGGAATTGCAACAGAAAAGGGGATGGAAGAGGAGGCTTATTTGAAAGCTTTTCTGGAAGCTATTGCTGAAGACCTGCCTGTGAAGGTGAGAAGCTATGTAGGGGATGCAGTCAGTTCGCTTCAGGATATTTCAGAATCCTTCCGTACTGCGATTCTGGCAAGAAGCTTTCACGTTTTTCAGGTGGATAAAAGTATTTTATACTATTCAGAAGAAAAAACAGAAACAAGTGGAAAAATTATCAATAAAAATAGTATTGAAGAGTTGTTAAGAGCAGTGGATGAAAATAATGCAGGAAAGATTTTGGAAAAGGGGAGAATTGTATACCAGGAGCTAAACCAGCAGAATGTAGATTTGGAAATGACTCAGATGAATATGAATTACTTGCTTGTGAATCTGGCGCATTTAGGGCTTGGACAGGATAAAAGTCTGAATCAGGATGAGATTATCCAGTATATACGGAGTAATGTTTTCGAAAACAGCGCTTTAAGGGGCGGACAGGAGAATTTCTGCCGTTTTATGCAGGAGTATGGAGAATACTTAGGAGAACTCAGGAAAAATACATCCCATGGAGTTTTAGGATGTGTGGAAAAAGAAATACGGGAGCATTATCAGGAAAACATTACCTTAAAAGAATTCAGCAAAAAGTATTTTGTAAATAGCGCATATTTAGGACAGATGTTCCGAAAACAGTATGGGATATCCTTTAAAGAATATTTAAACAACTACAGAATTGAAAAAGCAGCAGAATATCTTCTGCATACAGATGATAAAATTTATCAGATTGCAGATAAGGTTGGTTATAAAGACCTGGATTATTTCATTAATAAATTTATAGCGGTGAAAGGATGTACCCCTACCAATTACAGGAAAAAAGTAAATTGCAGATGAAAAAGAGAGCGAAAGACAGGACAAATTTTTCGAGATAGAAAAAGACTGAAATTTGTCCTGTCTTTTTCTATTCTTTGTCAGGTTGAAAGAGCAGGTAAAACTGGTAAAATAAAGATATCAAAAATACAGGAGGAACGGTAACATGAAAAGAAAACAGATGTTAGCTCTTGGGCTTACAACTGCAGTAACAGCATCCCTTCTCGCCGGATGTGGGGGAGAGAAAAAGGATAAGGAAAAAGAGGAAGGAGGCGTAAAGGAATTTACAGCATTTTTTGCTGTACCTGGAACGGAAATCAATGATGATAATGAGATTCAGGAAAAAATTGCAGAAATCACCGGAGCGAAATGTAAGGAAACCTGGCTTACCGGACAGACAGCAGAGGAAGCCATTGGAACTATGATTGCTGGTGGAGAATATCCTGATTTTATTGATGGAAGTGATGGAACGGCACAGTTGTATGAGGCAGGCGCATTAATTCCACTGGATGATTATATAGATGATTATCCAAATATTAAGGAATACTTAACCGAAGAACAATGGGATAAGTTACGTAGAGAGGATGGACATATTTATTGGATTCCACAGTTTGGAAGTGTTCATGGAGAGGAAAAAGTTACAGTTCATAATGATGAAGCTTTCTGGATTCAGACGCGTGTACTGGAATGGGCAGGATATCCGGAAGTAAAAACCATGGATCAGTATTTTGATTTGCTTGAGGCTTATCAGGAAGCAAATCCCACCATGGAAGATGGAACAGAAAATATTCCATATACTATCCTTTGCGATGACTGGAGATATTTCTGTCTGGAAAATGCCCCAATGTTCCTGGATGGTTATCCCAATGACGGAAGCGTTATGGTAGACACAGAGAAACTTCAGGTTATGGATTATAATACATCGGAAACCGCAGTGAAATATTTCCAGAAATTAAATGAAGAGTATAAAAAAGGCATTGTAGACCCTGAATCTTTTACTCAGACCTATGATGAATATATTGCAAAATTATCTACAGGACGTGTACTGGGAATGATTGACCAGTGGTGGAATTTTGCTTATTCCGTAAATGATTCTCTGAAACAACAGGGCTTACATGAACAGGGATGTGATTATGTTCCATTGCCTATTACCATTGAAGAAGGAATCCAGAATCAGTGGCATAATTCAGGAGCTGTTTTTAATGTCAGCAATGGTTTAGGAATTACTGTAAGTTGTGATGACGTGGAAGGTGCACTTCAGTTTATCAATGATTTGCTGGGACAGGAAGTTCATGATTTACGTAACTGGGGTGTGGAAGGCGTAGACTATGAAGTAGATGAAAATGGAGAATATTACCGCACAGATGAAATGA
>CATWQE010000028.1 GCA_958352855.1 uncultured Bacillota bacterium | reverse complement strand
TTATGATTTTTGAGGAAATGATGCGGGATGAAAGGGAAGCCGGAAGACAGGAAGGCCGATTAGAAGGTAAACTGGAAGGGGAACAGGCAAAAGCCCAGAATACTGCTTTGAATATGCATAAGAAAGGCTATGCTGATGAAGCTATTGCAGAAGTCTTGGAAGTGGATGTGGAGATGGTTCGGGAGTGGATTTTCGAATCAGAACCTGTAACAAAGTAATGAAAAACATGTGTCTAATGTAATAAATCTAAACATTCCCGGAAGGTGTAAGAAACACACTTTTCGGGAACAGACTGAAAATCAAGCCAATTCAGGCAGATATCAAAGTTAATGAAAATAAGAAGGCAGAGGAGTCCTATAAAATCGTAATTTCGATTAGACAAAAAGAATTTTGTAGAGTAGAATAAGTAACAATATATAGATTGAAAGGAGAGGGGGAAATTTATGAAGCTTTCATACTTTCAGGACTACCATAAAAAGGTGGTTGAGAATTGTTCCAAAGTTATTGTGGGTAAGGAGAATGTGATTTCTCTTGTGCTGACCTGTTTTGTTTGTTCGGGTCATGTGCTTTTGGAGGATATTCCCGGTACAGGGAAAACTATGCTGCTTCGCGCATTTGCTAAAACAATTGGCAGCGATTTTAAAAGAATTCAGTTTACGCCGGATTTGGTTCCTTCGGATCTGACGGGAATTAATTTCTATAATCAGAAAACAGGGGAGTTTGAATTTCGGCCTGGACCGTTATTTTCTAATATGATTTTGGCGGACGAAATTAACCGGGCCACGCCAAGAACTCAGTCCAGCCTTCTGGAAGCTATGGAGGAGCGTCAGATTACTGTAGATGGAGTGACGAAGAGACTGGAAGAGCTATTTTTTGTTATGGCCACTCAGAATCCTTTGGAATCCTATGGTACGTTTCCTTTGCCAGATGCGCAGATTGACCGGTTTTTCATGGAACTTTCTCTGGGATATATGACCAGAGAACAGGAAATGCAGGTATTAGCCAGACCGTCTGCTGTGTCTATTCTGGATTCCCTTGAACAGGCAGTCACAGAAGAAGAAACAGCCTATGTGCGGATTCATTATCAGGAGGTGAAAATGTCCAAAGAGGTGCTGGGGTATCTTATGAATATCATTGAAGCCACCAGGAATGAGAGCAATTTTGTCTGTGGGGTTTCTACCAGAGGAGCACAGGCGCTTTATAAGGCAGCCCAGGCAACCGCGGCATTTTCAGGAAGAGATTATG
Source organism: uncultured Bacillota bacterium (assembly GCA_958352855.1). Classification (GTDB taxonomy): domain Bacteria; phylum Bacillota; class Clostridia; order Lachnospirales; family Lachnospiraceae; genus Blautia. The sequence goes on along the minus strand of CATWQE010000028.1, from coordinate 30,075 downwards.
TGATCCCGGAAGATGTAAAATCCATGGCGCCTTATGTTTTAACTCATCGGCTTTCCCAGGGCAGACAGAACACCGCATCAACTGCCAGATTCCTGCAGCGTATTTTGCAGCAGGTGCCAGTGCCGCTGGAGAAGCTATGATTTTGTTTTTTGTGTTGCTTCTGGTTCTGGTGGGATTTGCTCTTCAAAAGTGGATGATTGTTCATGGACTGCAGGGAGTTCAAAGTACCTACAGACCAGAAGAGAATATTGTAGATGCCGGAGAGGTGTTTTTTATTCTCATTGAAATAGAGAACCGCTGTAAATGGCCCATTCCTTATGTGAAAGTGAAGATGTATTTTGACGGGGATATTCAGGTGATGGAAAGTGCCCTGCGGTTTGCAAAAGAGAGTGGACAAGGCGGAGGCTCTGTGGAAACGTCTGTCTGGATGCGGCCAGGACAGCAGGTGGAACTGAAAATTCCGGTAAAGATTTCAGGGAGGGGGCGTTATGTGCTCTCTCATCCCAATCTTTTTGGCGGGGATTTTTTGGGACTGTGTGAGACAAGAAGAGAAGTGGCAATTTTTCGGGAAGTGATTGCTGCGCCAAAATCATTGCCAGAGCAAAAAATCCAAGAGCTGATGGGAAGCTTTCTGGGGGATATTTCTGTCCGGCGGTATCTGTATGAAGACCCACTCATGACAGCAGGATACAGGGAATATACCGGACGGGAGCCTATGAAGCAGATTGACTGGAAACAAAGCGCGCACAGCAGAATCCTCATGGTGAAAGAATATGACCATACGGTTGAACCGGTGCTTACGGTATTGCTTAATATAGAGACGGATTATAGTGGGACAGATTACCGGCAAAAGGAAAAAGTTCTGGAAGTTTGCTATTGCCTTGCCAGAAGTGTTTGTGAGGAGTTAGAGAACAAAGGAATAAAATATGTGTTTTGTACCAATGGAAAACAGGCAGGAGCAGCAGGGGATTTCCACATGGTGAGAGAGGGACTTGGACACAGACATTTTTTAAAAATTTTGGAATGTCTGGGAAGGGGATTGTATGAGGCCGCTTTTTCCAGAGAAAAACTGCTGGAGCTTGCCAAAGGGGAATTATCAAAAGGTGTGGTTCTGATTACGCCTTTTCGGGAAGATTTTGAACAGTGTCGGGAATTTAGGCATTTACAGCAGGAGATAGGAGAAAATCTGCTTCTTTTATATGGCTGTGAGATAGATGGAGGTGAGGACTGTGATCTGGATGCAAGGCCTTAGAATGTTTACAGACTTATCTTTTTATGCTACGTTTGCAGGAAGTATTGTTTATGGATTTGCCAGATATTTTGGCAGTTCTGTCACAGGAGAAGAAGTGCTGGTTAGAAGTGTCCTGGGGGTGTTGTGGCTTAGTGTGATTTATGGCAGCTCCTTTCGGTTCCAGGAGAAAAAGCAACAGTCCAGGCTTCTCTTAGTTCTGTTGCTGACAGCGTTTGTGACTGCCTGGGGGCGGTTGACAGAGCTTGTAATTTTATTACCGGCAACTGTGTATACAGGAAGAATGATAGTGAAAAAGGAATATCCTTTTTTCTGGAGCAGAGAGGCAGATTTATTCCAGGTGTTTTGGAAGGCAGTTTTGATTTTTTCAGCAGCTTTGGCACTTTTAGGACAGACGGAAGGTCTGCTTACCATTTCACTGCCTTTTGCCATTCTCACTGCCGGAGGGTTGGTTTTGCTTCTTCGTACCTTGCGTCATGATCCAAAGGTGTATTTAAGTAGGGAATTTCAAAAACAAAATCTTCTTTTCATAGGAGGCTTCTTTTTGACTCTGTTTCTTCTTAGCAGACCTGTGGTGATACGGGGATGCCTGAGAGGTGTCCAGTGGATATATGAATCTTGGATTTTGCCGGTTCTGTTGTTGGTGACGAACATTCTGGGATTCCTGGTGGGGAATCTTCTGGTGGGAATTCAGTGGATTCTTTCCCTGTTTCACATAGAAGGCCAGGTGACAGAGGAACTATTTATGGTTTTTGAGACCGGGGAGGAGATGCTGAAAAGAGAGGCGGTAAGTTCTGGTGGGAATACCTCCTGGCTGGTACTGCTTTTCCAGGTTTTGCTGGTGCTGCTTTGTGTGGCTGGTACCATTTACTTTTTTATCTGGCTTGGGAAGCGAAGAACAGAGGAAAGGGGATATCAGGAAGTGGTTTCTGTTTTCAGAGGAGAAACTGAAAAAGCAGCAGCTTTTCCTGGAGGTAAAGACAGTTTTTGGGTGCGGCAGATTCGCAGGGAGTACGGAAATTACATGAAACTGTGTCAGGAACAGGGAAATTCCATTGAAATCAGTACTACCAGCCAGGACTTGCAGGAAAGCCAAAAGAAGAATCCTCAAATTTATACTCAGTGTCAGGAGCTGCGTCAGATTTATCTGGATGCCAGATACGGAGGGCAGGCAGATTTTCAAAGTGTGAAAAGATTTCGGGAAGTGTATAGGGAAATTAAAAAGAAGCTGTGAGAACCTTATGTGATGAAAGAGGAGGTTCTCAAGGCTTCTTTTTGAGTGAGAAGACTTAATTTTCAGTATAATACTGCGCCTGCGCATTCCACAACTGTGCATATTTGCCATGTTCTAATGCCAGGAGTTCTTCATGGGTGCCTTTTTCCAGAATCTGTCCATCATGGAACACCACGATTTCATCGCAGAATTTGCAGGAGGACAGGCGGTGACTAATGTAAATGGCTGTGCGGTCTCCGGAGATTTCGTTGAAACGGGCGTAAATTTCCGCTTCGGCAACAGGGTCAAGAGCAGCCGTTGGTTCATCTAGGATGATGAATGGGGCATCCTTATAAAGGGCTCTGGCAATGGCAATTTTCTGGGCTTCCCCGCCGGAAACCTCCACCCCGTTTTCGGCAAAATCTTTATACAAAGGGGTATCAAGTCCTTTTGGCATGGAGGCAAGGCGTTCTTTAAAACCAGCGTCCAGGAGGGCTTTTTCCACCCGCTTTTTGTCATAAGTTCCGGTTCCGGCTACGTTAGCCCCAAGAGGCTGGGAGAGAAGCTGGAAATCCTGGAACACCACAGAGAAAATATCCATGTAATCGTCATACTTGTATTTGCGGATGTCAATTCCGTTTAAGAGAATGTGACCTTCCTGGGGGTCATAGAGGCGGCACAATAATTTAATAAATGTGGTTTTTCCGCTTCCGTTTTCTCCCACAATGGCCAGACGGCTGCCAATGGTAAACTTCAGAGATACATGGCGAAGAGACCAGTTGGAAGCCCCTGGATATCGGAAGGATACATCCTGAAATTCCACTTCATATTTTCGGTCAGAACGCTTTTCTGTAGTAAGACTGCCCTGGTACATGGAGTTGGGCAAATCCAGGAAGGTAAAGGTCTGCTCCAGATACGGAGCATTGGCTTTTAGCTGTCCAATGAGCTGCACCAGGGAAAATATATTCGCGGCAAGGGCGGTAACAGCTCCCACATACTGGGTAATACTTCCAACGTCAAAAGCGCCACCCCAGGCCTTTAAGCAGGTAAACACATAAATACACCCGGTCAGCAGGGCAGTGAGGGCAGTTCCCACAGCAGAGTATAGTCCCATGGAAGCAAGAGTATGCTTTGCCATAGAAGCACTACCACCAAAGCATGAGGCAGAAAGGGACTTGGAATAGTGGTGTACAAGGTTCTGCTGATTGTAAAGGCGGACATCCTCACTGCGATTTTCTTTTTCTCCAAAATCTCCAAAGTAGGCAAAAAGCCGGTTGGAAAAAGTGGCGTTTTCAGCCATGTTACTCCATATGGCAACCGCTTTTCCAGCAAGATGTCCGGCCAGAAGGCTTACCAGAATAATACAGGAAACCAGTACAAGGATAAAAACAGGGTGATTCAAAAGCGTGAGCCATCCGCTGGTTTCCGGCACAGGGGAGGTAAACAGGGAAACCGTAAGAGTAATACCGCTTAATATACCGAAAAGACTGGTAAGTCCCTGTTGATAATGTTCCGGAGTCCGCATAAGTCCCCAACTGGACCAGTTTTCGTTCTGGCGGATTTTAGAGCGCAGCCCCTGGACTTCCTGGTTATCAATGTCTGCATAGTCCAGATGAAACATTTTGTGGGAAAAGAGAACCTCCTTGCGTCCGTAAAGATCCTCATAATAGGTTTCATACCTTTGATTCAGGAATACTTTTAAGAGGGTGAAAATACCTGTACAAAGTACAGCGGCCATTGCCCATCCAAGAAGGACGTCTGGGCGGCGGCCCCGGGAAAGCTCCTGAAGAAGCTTTGCGGAAAAATATACGGTGACATAAGGAGTTACCGCGGATACAAGGGCAAAGAATGTAGTAACAGGGAAAAATTTTGGATTAATCCTGTGAAGCAAAGTGGTTCCCTGATGCTGGAGTGTCAGCGCAGCTTTTAATGTATCTTTTTGATGTTTCATCAGAACTTTCTCCCTTCCTGATAATAGCGGCTCTGTACTTCGAAAAGCTCTGCATAGGCGCCGCCAAGATTTAATAATTCTTCATGTGTTCCCTCTTCTAAAATGGTTCCATGTTCCAGATAAAGAATCCGGTCGCAAAATCTGGTGGATGCCAGACGGTGGGAAATAAAGAGGGAGGTCTTGCCTTTTGTCATTTCACTGTATTTCATATAAATATCATGCTCTGCCAGAGGGTCTAAGGCAGCAGTGGGCTCATCCAGAAACAGAATGGAACCATCTTTATAGAGGGCTCTGGCAAGCATCAGCCGCTGCGTCTGTCCTCCTGATAAAAGGATGCCATCCAGGTAAACCTCACGTCCAATGTGAGTGCTTAGTTTATCCGGCAGTTTTTCTACAGCTTGAGTCAGACCTGCCTTTTCCAGACATTCCCAGATTTTCTGCTCATCCCCGTTTTCTGGAGTCTGAGATACATTTTCTCCCAGAGAAACGTCCAGAAGAGAATAATTCTGGAAAACAGCGCTAAAGAGACTGTAGTATTCCCTGCGGTTAAAGGTGCGGATATCCTGTCCGTTTAACAGCACCTGCCCTTTGGTGGGGTCCAGAAGTCCGCAGAGAAGCTTTACCAGAGTGGTTTTTCCGGCGCCATTTAGACCTACCACAGCCAGTTTTTCTCCGGGATGGATAGTCAGATTCATCTGGTGTATGGTATCTTGCTCAGCTTCCGGATAGCGGTAAGAAACCTTCTCAAGCTTTAATTCATAGGCAGAGGCAGCGGGAATGGGCTTGCCGCCTTTAAAGCAGAAGGGCTCCGGATAATCCAGAAAAGCACGTACAGAACACAAATCCAGGCTTTCTTTATGCAGGATTGTGAGCTGCTGTAAAATACCGGTAACCCAGGTGGTAAAAGTAGAAAAAGCAGTAAAATACAACAAAAACTGTGATACACCAAGTCCTTTCGTCAAGGTAAGATGCAGGAGATAGGCGTAAGCAATTCCATTGCGGGCAATGGTTAAAATTACGTCGGTGATATCTCCCAAAAGCAGCACTTTTTCACAGCGAAGCCGGAAATCCAGGTAGGTATTCTGAATAGCAGTATTGATTTCATCCATCCAGTTTTGCAGACCAAAGATACGGATATCCTTGGCAAGGGTGATGGATTCCGCTTTCTGACGGATATAAATTTTTTTGGCATAAAGCTGTTCTTCTTCCTCCCGGTGTTCATACCGCCAGTTGTTGGCATACCGGGAAACCAGAAAGCCCAGGAAACAGGTGAGCACCACAAGCAGCAGAATCCGGAAATCCAGAGGGGAAAGAATGGTAAGAAATACCACGAATCCTCCGGCACTCTGTAAAAATAAAGTTAAAGTCTCCCAGATATGTTCCGCAGAAGAGGAATTGGTTTGAACGGTATACTTGGATTTTTCCCGCAATTTGATAAAATCCCACTTTAATATATTGGGATAGGAAGTTGTGTTGTTCTTTTCTTCGATTTTGCTTATAATATGTGTCCGCACAGTGATTCTTGGAAATCGGACATTGGTTTTCACATATTCCTTTAATCCCATAAGCAGGAACAGAGCTGCAGTAAAGCCGCCAATGGTAAGCAGCAAATGGGACAGTGGTACATGCTGTTCTACCTGGCGCAGAATCTGGGGCGCAATATAAAGGTTGGTAAGCTGCAGTAAAACCTCAAGAGAGGATGCTGCCAGGCACAGAAGAAACGCAGCTTTTGATGTGTGCCAGGACAGATTTACCATCCAGCCCACATTGGAGAGGATGGAGTACTTTTTTTCTTGTTCATGTTTTTTCATTTTCATATTCATTTCACCTCGCAGGTTATCCTATCATAAAAATTCGCCCCCAAAAGATTCTGGGGACGAACAGCAGATTTTTGGTGACGAATGGAAGATTACAACTGGGGCAGGAGGATTTCGGTGGTAAATGCTCCGTCTTCGCTGGCCCTGTTAATATATCCGTCCAGGCGTTCTACAATGGCATCTATGCGCACCAGACCGAAGCCATGGCCTTCTCCCTTGGTGGTTTTAAAAATATTTCCGGCTTTGGTTAGCTTTTTCCCTGCAGTAAAGTTGGTAAAGGAGATATAAAGCTGGGTGTTTTTCATATCCATATAAATGCGGATAAGACGCTTTTCTTCAGGCAGAGCCAGGCTGGCTTCAATGGCATTGTCAAACAAGTTACCAAGAATACAGCACAGATCTATTTCTGAGGAGGTGAGCTTTACCGGAATATGAGCGTCTGCATGAACGGTAATCCCCTTGGATTTTGCAAGGGAAATCTTGGAATTTAAAATGGCATCCGTCATAGCGTTTCCGGTTTTTATTACGGTATCTACAGTAGTCAGATCCTCATCCAGCAAATCCAGATAATGGCAGATGGCATCCCAGTCTCCGGACGCAGCGTAGGCTTTCATGGTCTGGATGTGGTTACGGTAATCATGACGCCATCCCCGGATTTGCCGGTACATGTTGTCTACTTCCCGGTAATGGGTTTCCATCAGCTCCTGCTGATAAGAAGACAGTTGTTTTTCGATTTTCTTAGAAAAAAGTTTGGAAAAAAGTCCCATACATGTCACCTCATATGTATAATTGCCTGATTCACACCCTCATAAGCGCCTCTGGGAAGAGGCAGAAGCGTGCCATCCTCCAGCATGACCTGGGTTTTGGTCACCCGGCGGATTTTCGTAAGGTTTACCAGAGCAGAACGTCCCAGGCGGTAGAAACGTTCATCCAGTTCTTTTTCCAGATGTCCCAGGGTCATTTTTACAGTATAATCCTTAGATGCATAAAGGGTTACATAATTTCCGGAAACCAGGGCATAGCGAATCTGGTAAATGGGGATGCACACCATCTCCCCGGAGATTTCCAGGTACAGCATTTTTTCATTTTTCGCCAGCTTTTCTCCAGCCCGGGAGAGTACTTCCCATAGTTTTTCTTCCCGCACAGGCTTCATCAGATAATGAAGGGCAGCCACCTCATAGCCTTCGGCAATATAATCTGAGTACCCGGTAATAAAAATAATCTGAATGGCATGGTTTTCCTGGCGGAGTTTCTTGGCCATGGTTACTCCATCCATGTCTCCCATTTCAATATCCAGAAGTAAAATGTCAAAATCTTTTTCCTCTTCATAGGAAAACAGAAAATGTTCTGCAGAAGTAAACAGGGAAATCTGCACCTGATGGCAGCAATTTTTTGCCCAGTGTTTTACCAGATTTGAGAGATATTCCCTGTCTGGTGCAGAATCATCACAAATGGCTATTTTGTAGTCCATAGGACACCTCCCTTATCTTCTGTAACGGTTAAAGCAGGAGTAGATTTCCTGTTTCCTTGGCCGCGCCAGTCCCCAGGGAGTGTAAGAGGAACCACAGATACTGCCAAGCCCCTCTGTTTCTATTTTTTTATCCAGAAATTCTACAAGCTCTGTGACAGTCTTTTTGTTATCAATGAGGTGCTCTCTGGCATATTTCAGTAATTGCCCCAGAGCTGCAGTCTGCTCCTGGTCTGTAATCTGCTCCAGGTAACGAAGGTCTACGGTCTCTTTCCCAAGAGAAAAAGAATCCCTGCTGTGAGTTTTTAATTTCAGTTCTTTGTAAGCGTCTTTTTTCACAGTCGGCGCAGTCATAACCCGGCGCATGGAGGGCAACTGAAAGGCAGAAGCGCTAAAAGCCGGGAGAGGAAAGTCTTTGCACAGGGCTTTTACTTTTGCAGTAATATCCAGAGCCTTATAGCTGTCCATTTGAATCACTGTATCGGCAATGTGAAAGAATGCCCCGGAGCTTCCGGCAACTAAAATCGTAGAGATTCCTGCTTTTTCAAATAAATCTCCGGCACGCTCCAGAAATGGGGTAATGGGTTCTTTTTCTCTGCTGATGACCTGCTGCATAAAGGTATCACGAACCATAAAGTTGGTGGCAGAGGTATCTTCATCTAATAAAAGAAGATGGGTTCCTGCCTCGATTCCTTCCGCAATTCCCGCTGCCTGAGAGGTGCTGCCGCTGGCATCCAGGGTGGAGAAGCAGTGAGTGTCCTTTTTATTAGGAAGGTCATTAATAAACATGGAAATATCCACATCTTTAATAAACCTGCCATCCTCAGAACGAAGCTTTAAGCCAGTGGAGTCGGTAATCACGTATTCACGTCCATCTCCTGCAATGTGGTTATACACTCCGGCTTCCAGAGCATTTAACAGGGTAGATTTCCCATGGTATCCGCCACCTGCAATAAGGGTAATGCCGACAGGAATTCCCATTCCGGTGATTTTTCCCTTGTGAGGAAGCTGCATCTCTACACGAAGAGAGGCAGGAGAGAGAAAAGGAACGCTGTTTTTCATAGGCTTCTGGGACACGCCGCTTTGTCTTGGGAGAATGGAGTGGTCTGCCACAAATGCCACCAGGTTTTCTCTGGCAAGCTGTTTGCGGATATAATCCTGGTCCTCAGCCAGAAAAATAGCTGCTTCCAGGGCTTTCTGATCCAGGTTTCGGTAGTACAGAGATTTTTTTACACAAAGGGGAAGAAATTCAAAGAAAATTTTTTCCAGTTCCCGGGAATTAATGGTTCGGCCATTGGCCGGGAAGCCCACAGCGAAGCCCATGGTGATTTCTTTTTTGGAAATCTCACAGGCGCTGCGCTCTAAAACCTCCTGGGTACAGGAGGTGGTGGAAATCAGGCCGCTTTTTCCGGAGCCTTTGGCGCGGAAGCTGTAAGCGCGTATCTGACTTTCAAAGCTTCTCAGAAGAAAATCCTCCAGGGCAATGTGGGTAACAGAAGATACCAGGCAAAAATCAGGAAAGCCAGCCTGCTTTAAAGGAACATGGACGCTGATATGGGAGGGAGATGCAAAGGGGTCGCCCTGCACATGGTCAATGGAGAGCACATAGGAATCAAAGTCATAGAAGCCCTTTAAGCTCTTGTAAGCAGGATAGCCTTTGCGGTTTATAGAATCTAATAATTGTTTTAATTCGGAGGATGATGCTGTCATAGTAATTTTCCTTTCTTTTTGTGGTTTTGAGACAGATAAACGAAAAAGCGGAAATTCCGCAATCAGAATTTCCGCTTCAGATACGTGCGTTAGAGGATTCGAACCCCCGACCTTTTGGTCCGTAGCCAAACGCTCTATCCAGCTGAGCTAAACGCACATGTTATTTACTGTTGTGCCTCACAACAAAAAAGATTATATGATATAAAATTGAAAATGTCAACACTTTTTTTGAAAAAAATATTTTTTTCTGGAATGGATTTTTTTCTGGAAGATTTCTTCAATGCGTGATAAGATGGAAATAGAAAAAAATAAGGGAGGGAATTGCATGGTTTGGAACAGGATGGATCTGAAAAATTTCGCCAAAGAATCCATGAGAAGAAATTTTGGAGCCTGTGTGCTGGTTGCATTTTTGTTAAGTCTGATTCTGGGACTGGATATTAGCAGTACCGGCAGATTGGAGGAATTGAACCTGTATGTTCCAGATGGGGTCACTGTCAGTGTAAAATGGATTACACTGCTGATTTCCATTTTGATTGGAAATGTACTGACTGTAGGCTGTTGCCGCTTTTTTGTGGAAAACAGAGAATACCAGGCGCCGGTATCCAGAGTTTTTCATGGATTTCAAAGGGGGCACTATGCCAATGCAGTGTGGATTATGTTTCTGAGAGATGTGAAGATATTTCTCTGGACCCTTCTTCTCATTATTCCGGGTATTATAAAGACGTATGAATACCGTATGGTGCCTTACATTGTGGCAGATCAGCCGGATATCCCGGCAGGAGAAGCCTTTGCCATATCCAGGGAAATGATGATGGGACAGAAACTGGAAGCATGGATTTTGGATATATCCTTTTTCGGATGGTGGCTGGTCGCTTCATTTACCTGTGGGCTTGCCGGAATTTTCTGGACAGTACCATATGTACATGCAACCAACGCAGAACTGTATGCAGTTCTTCGGGAGAACTGGATGCGCAGCCATAATATGGGACCATCCTATGGAACACAGGGGGAGACATTTTAAGTATTTGACTAAAGGGGAGACAAAACATGGAGAATGAACTGACATTCCGTACCTCAGTGGGAGGATACCGGAAAGATGAAGTAATGGAATATGTGGAGAACTTAAATGATGAAATGTTCCACATGAAGAAAACCTATGAAGATGAAATTGGCAGGCTGAGAGTAAAGGTACAGGAGCTGGAGACTTTACTGCAGCAGTCAGAGAGCAATGCGTCCAGACTGGCAGAGGAGCAGAGCGCAAGAATTGAAAAGCTGGAAGGGGAAAATGCAGGCTTAAAAGAAACTCTGGATGCGACTACAAAAGAACTGGGAGAGGTTAAAATTCAGTACCAGAAAGCACAGACCCAGCGTGATAAAGAAGCCCTGGAAAAACAGTCTATTAAGGAAAAACTGGCAAAAGAAATCCTGCGGCTTCGGGCAGAAAACCAGGTAATCCGGGAAAACTGGAAGGATGCAGAGAACCGGGCTGGCTGTAAGGAAGACTATGAGGCAGTACGGGAGGCTGTTTCAGAAGCCCAGTTTAAAATCACAGAGTATGTGAATATTATCAACAAAACCCAGGAGAGCCTTGGGGAGACCTACCAGCGTATGAATGGGATTAAAAAGAAAATTGCACAGGAGATTGAAAAAGCAACGAAAAAATAAGGAATTGCTATGATTGAGATATTAGATGGAATACATGAAACCATTAACTATGGAAATTCCCTGGGACTCAGGCTGTATCACAATGTAGAGTATGAGGACTATCCAGAACACTGGCATGCGGGCATTGAAATGATTATGCCCATTCGGGAGGGGTACAGGGTTCTTGCGGGAAATGATGTGTATGATCTGGGAGAGGGAGATATTATTATTTTAAATACCAGCGTGCTCCATTCCCTGGAAGCGCCGCCTACAGGTGAGAGGGTGATTTTACAGTTTAATATTTCACTGCTTCATTCCTTAAAGGAGATGGAAACTCTGCTGACTCTGCTTCCTCCCGTAACCTGTCTGAAAAAGGACCATGAGGACAGCGGACTTTACCCCTATGTAAAGAAGCGGATGGACCGTATTATTGAAGAATATAAGGAAAAACAGCCTTTTTGTGAAGCGGTGATTTATGCGGATTTAATCAGCATCTTTGCAGCTCTTGGACGGAGAGCCACAGAGGGAATGTATAACAGAACCAGGGAACAGGAAGGAAACACTACGGTGAAGCAAAAGGAATATATGGAGACCGTATTAAATGCCTGCAGTTATATTAACCACCATTATCAGGAAAATATTACCCTGGAGCAGGTTGCTTCAATCAGCGGCTTTTCTAAATTCCATTTTACCAGAATTTTCAAGCAATGTATGGACATGACTTTTTATGAATACCTGAATGAAAAGCGGATTACCAAAGCAGAGGAGCTTTTGTATACTACGGTGCTGAGCATTACGGATATTGCTATGAATTCTGGATTTTCTTCCATTAGTGCATTTAACAGAACTTTTAAATCCATTAAGGGATGTTCGCCTAGTGAATACAGAAATAAGCTTTATGTTTGCCCTAAAAATACGGGGGGGGGGTAAAAACGAAACGTAAAGTTCAGAATCAGAGTTTGGTCTGGCGACAGACAGCTCTGGTTCTTTTTTTGTGTCCGAAATGTAGAATACCGCAACAAATGCAAGGAAAAGGGCAAGATTTAAGAGGTGAAAGCAAGGGGGAAAAGGTATGATGCTATCATGGACTTCTTATAAAAAAATGGGAAAGCAGGTGAGGGTATGAGGGATAAGAAGAGCCTTGAATTGCCAAAATTGTTCCAAAATGGCTGTGTGCTGCAGCAGGGGGAAGGAACCAGAATCTGGGGATTTGGAGAACCGGGAATGAAGGTGACAATCAGCATCCAGGGGAAGCAGATTTGCACAGAGATAAACAGGGAAGGTCGTTTTGACCTGAAGCTTCCAAGGCTGCTTCCCGGGGGACCCTGGGACTTAAAGGCAGAGGGGGAGAACCAGGAGGCGGTGATTTCCCAGGTGTTTGTAGGCGATGTATTTGTATGTGCAGGGCAGTCCAATATGGAACTTCCCATGAGAAGAGTAGCAGTGCGCTATCCAGAGGAATTTGAGCAGGGTGGATGTGAAGGTGTTCATATCTATAAGGTTATAGAGAGTCCGGAATTTCAGAAGACCTTACAGGAGCATAGAGAGGCAGCCTGGCATACCTGCGGGAGGGAATACCTGGAAGAGGCCTCTGCTATGTCCTATTTTCTTGGGAAATACCTATATGGAAAGAGAAAAGTACCCATTGGAATCTTGAATTTAAGCCTTGGGGGAACTCCGGCAGAGGCATGGATGAGCCAGCAGGGGTTAAAAGCTTATCCGGATCTTCTGGAAACTGCCAGGAAGTATGAGGATGCAGAGCTGCGCGCGCAGATTGTAGAGAACTATGAAAAAAAGATTCAGGACTGGCATAAAAGGCTGGAGAAACAGGAAAGTGCTGCGTCAGTGGGACGGCAGGGGAGGATGAAGCTTCCAGGCTGGCTAAAAGAGCAGGGACTTTCGGACTTTTGCGGAGTTTTGTGGCTTTTTAAAACCTTTGAGGCTCCAAAAGGCGCTGAGGAAGAAAACGGACTTTTGCGCCTTGGCACACTGGCAGACAGTGACCGGGTATTTATCAATGGAGTGCTGGTGGGAGAAACTGCCTACCGCTATCCCCCAAGACGCTATCAGGTGCCAAAAGGTGTGCTGAAAACAGGGGAAAATCACATTGCCATCCGCCTGGTTTGCCAGGAGGGGGATGGGAGAGTAACACCAGAAAAAGACCATGACCTGGTGCTGGAACATGGGGAAAAAATCCTGCTGGAAGGGCAGTGGCAGTATGAAATCAAAGCTACAGCAGAACCGGCTCCGGTGCAGGAGTTTCTAAATCGTAAGCCGGCGTGTCTGTTCCAGGGCATGGTGGCACCCTGCATCCCTTATTCTGTGAAAGGGGTGGTCTGGTATCAGGGAGAATCCAATGACAGACAGCCAGAGCAGTATGAACGCCTTCTAAAATCCCTGATTTTAGACTGGAGAGCCCATTGGAATCAGGAGCGGCTTCCTTTTGTTGTTGTCCAGCTTCCAAACTGTGGCATTGATATTGCGCCGGGGGACGCCTGGCCGCTTATCAGGAGGGCTCAGAGCAGAGCAGCAGGCTTGCCGGATGTGGCGGTGACGGTAAATCTGGATATTGGAGAAGACTATGATTTACATCCATTGAACAAAAAAGAAGCTGCCAGAAGAGCCGGACTTGCCCTGGAACACCTGGTATACGCAGAAAATGTTGTGTACCAGGGACCAAAAGTGAAAGAGGTATGTTGGGAAAAAGAAAGAGGTTGCCTGGTATTGGAATTTACAACAGGAGATCAGGGGGATTTGAAGGTCTTAGAAGGAGAAATACCTGCAGGCTTTGAGGTAGAGACAGAAGATGGGGGTTTTGAGAAGACGGCGGCAAAGATTGAGAGAAATAAGGTATTTCTGGATTGTGGGGAAAGAAAAGGTATCAGACGTGTACGGTATGCCTGGAGCTGTACTCCCGGAAGACAGCTTTTGTGTAATCAGGCAGGACTTTTAGCAGAACCTTTTGAAGTAGAAGTTTCAGAAGAAACAGAAAGGAACAGGCATGAAAAAATTATTTAATGACGGGTGGGAATTTACAAAACAGCCCTTACATACTACTTATGAAGAAATCATGGAAAAACAGAGGGATTTCCAGCCGGTGGGGCTGCCTCATGACTGGCTGATTTATCAGGCGGGTAATCTTTACGAAGACAGTACAGGATGGTATCGGAAACGGTTTGTCTGGAGCAGAGAGGAGCAGGAGCTGGTATTTTTAAGATTTGACGGTATTTACATGGACAGTAAGATTTATGTAAACGGTCAAATGGTACGGGAGTGGAAGTATGGCTATTCTGCCTTTGAAACAGAGATTACAGAAGCTCTTGCAGACGGGGAAAATGAAATTCTGGTTTCTGTGGATTTTCAGGCGCCAAACAGCAGATGGTATTCAGGCGCCGGGATTTACCGGGATGTCTGGATTCGCAGGACGCCGGCAGAGCATCTTGTGGCAGACGGATGCTACTTTTCTGCAAAAAAGGAGCAAGAAGAGGAGTGGAGCATTTCTATTCATGCAGAAACCATAGGAGAAGGGCTCTCTTTGGAGTATGCTTTGCGGGAAAAGGGAAGTGAAGACTGGAAGGTTCTGGAAGGAATCAGGAAGCAGGATGAAACAGGAGAACAGTTCCAAAGCAGTATCAGGAATCCCAAAATCTGGGACGTGGAACATCCGTATTGCTATGAACTGGCAGTAACCTTGAAGAAGGGAACAGAAATTTTGCAAAGAGAGATTCAGACAGTGGGATTTCGAACCCTTGGTTTTTCACCGGAAACAGGATTTTCCCTAAATGGAAGAAAATTAAAATTAAACGGTGTGTGCGAGCATCATGATTTGGGATGTCTGGGGGCTGCTTATCACAGTCAGGCCATGAGACGGAAGCTGGAAATTTTGAAAACCATGGGAGTGAATGCAATCCGAACCTCCCATAACATGCCTGCCCAGGATCTTATGGAGCTTACAGATGAGATGGGAATCCTGGTGGTATCTGAGTCCTTTGACTGCTGGGAATCACCGAAGAATCCCTATGATTATGCAAGATTTTTCCCACAGTGGTATCAAAAAGATGTAGAAAGCTGGGTGCGAAGGGACAGAAATCATCCAAGCCTGATTATGTGGAGTATTGGAAATGAGATTTATGATACCCATGTAAGCAGCGAAAAGGGGAAAGAATGGATAGAAAAACTCATGACAGAAGTACAGAGACATGACCCTTTGAAAAATGCTGCAGTTACCCTGGGCTCTAACTACATGCCATGGGAAAATACGCAGAAATGTGCGGACATCATAAAACTCATTGGCTATAATTACGGAGAAAATTATTATGAAGAACACCATAAAAAGCATCCGGACTGGATGATTTACGGCAGTGAGACAGGTTCCATTGTTCAGAGCCGCGGAATTTATCATTTTCCTTATCAGCAGTCTGTGCTGGCAGATGAGGATGAACAGTGTTCTTCTCTTGGAAATTCCACTACAAGCTGGGGCGCAAAATCCACAGAGGCCTGTATTCTGGCAGAGCGGGATCATCCATATTCCTGCGGGCAGTTTATCTGGACAGGCTTTGATTACATTGGAGAGCCAACGCCTTATCATACCAGAAATTCGTACTTCGGACAGATTGACACAGCAGGCTTTCCCAAGGATTCCTACTATATATATCAGGCAGCCTGGACAGATTATAAAAAGAATCCCATGGTACATATTTTCCCTTATTGGGATTTTAATGAAGGGCAGTTTATTGATTTGCGCGTTTGCTCCAATGCGCCGGCAGTGGAAGTGTTCTTCAATGGGAAGAGCCAGGGAACCTTTACCATTGACCATGAACATGGAAGTGAGCTTACCGGACACTGGCAGCTTCCTTATAAAGAAGGGGAAATCAGAGCAGTTGCCTGTGATGAGAATGGCAGAATTGTGGCAGAGGAGGTGCGTTATTCTTTTGGAGAGGCAAAACGTATTCTTCTGAAACATCAAAAACAAAGTCTGCGGGCAAATGGGGAAGATTTACTGTTTCTGGAGATTTCCATGGAAGATGAACAGGGCCATCCTGTGGAAAATGCCAATAACCGGGTGCTGATTCGCACAGAAGGAGCAGGCGCGCTGGTGGGAACGGATAACGGAGACAGTACGGATACAGAAGAATATAAAGCTTCCTGCAGACGACTGTTTAGCGGAAAGCTGCTGGCAGTGCTGAAAGCAGGGACAGAACCAGGAAATTTAAGAATTACGGTAAGCTCTCCGGGACTGGAGACAGTATGTCTGGAGATTCCCGTAGAACCGGCCAAAGTCCGGGAGGGAATCAGCCCAATCGCTTACCTTGCAGGAGAAGAGAAAGAAAATTCGCTTTTGCAGGAGATTCCGGTTCGGAAAATCTGTATGACCAGCAGCAATGGTCTGCATTTGCACGAAGGAAATCTGGAAACAGAGGTAAGGGCAAGGCTTTGTCCTGATACAGCCTGGGATCAGGAGGTTTTCTGGAGCGTTGTAGACGATGCTGGAATACCACTGAAGATTGCTGAAATTGAACCTGAAGGACAAAAGGTAAAGGTAACAGCAAAAAGCGACGGACAGTTCCGTTTGCGCTGCATGTCCAAATGTGGAACAGAGAAGATAAGGATTATTTCTCAGTTGGAGTTTATGATTACCGGTCTTGGAACAGCCTTTACCAATCCCTATGAGTTTGTCAGCGCAGGACTGTATGATTACAGCAAGGGAGAAGTAGGAAATGGAAATGAACATGGCGTAGCAACCGCAAGAGACGGGGAAACCCAGGTGGGATTTCGGGATATTGATTTCGGCGCCTATGGTTCAGATGAGATTATTCTTCCGGTTTTTGCTCTTACAGATGACCCATATGAATTGGAAATCTATGAGGGAATGCCGGATGAAGGCGGTGTGTCTCTTGGAAAATTCGTATATCAGATGCCTAAGAAGTGGAATGTATACCAGACAGTTGTGTATAAGCTGAACAAAAGAATCAGGGGAATCAGCAGTCTGTGCTTTGTACTCTGGGATAAGGTTCACTTAAAAGGCTTTTCCTTCAAACAGTATAACCGGGCATGGCAGCAGATTCCGGCAGGAGAATGCGATTACCTCTATGGAGACAGTTTCCAAAGGGATGGGGACAGCATTCGGGAAATTGGAAATAATGTGACTTTGAAATTCACCGGAATGGATTTTGGAGAAGAAGGATGCAGAAAGCTTCGTATCTGCGGCAGCACACCGCTTGAGAAAAATACCATTATCCTGCAATTCACCCAGGAAGGCAAGGAGCAGGAAGTGGAAGAACGCCATATGCTGGAATTTGTCCGGGGAGAAGAAATACAGGAATTTACGCTGGATAACATATGCGGAATCAAAGACGTGAACTTTATTTTCCTGCCGGGAAGTAACTTTGACTTTCACTGGTTCCAGTTTTCCTGACATGCAATAAGAACTATTTCAACAGCAAAATAAAATATAGGGAGCGATTACATGAAAATGCTATTCATATTTCCGAAGCAACTTTCATGTAATCGCTCCCTTTTTGGTGCAGAGTATACAAAGAAATCCACAGGCGCAAAAAACATTACGCAATATTTGCATAATTCCCGGCAATAATAGATAGGCAAGCCAGAAAAAATCCACCTATAATAGATACTACAAAGAAGAAATATGCACAAGGACATAAAGCGATTTCTGAGAAAAGAGAAAAATATGCACAAGAAAAGAGGGAAGAACTTATGGAATTTGAAAAGGCATGGCTGTCTTACAGGCGAAATCCACAATTAGGACTGCTTTGGAAGAAAAATTCAATTTACAGCAATTTCCAGGGGGCTATAGCAAAAAATGCAGTACAGGAATTGCAGACAGCAGCATTGGAAATCCTGGACTGCTCCATGACAGAAAGCAGTTGTCAGGAAGAAGCCGGAGTTTTACTGCTTCTGGAGGAGAATCGGGAAGTGGGAAAAGAAGGCTATGAAATTTGCCAGAAAGACGGACAGCTTCTTATACTATCCGGCGGCGAAGCCGGAATCCTATATGGTGTGTTTCATTTAGCCAGAATGCTTCAGTGCAGCAGCAAGGAGATAGTATTACCTGTGAAGAAAACACCGGATTCTCCTTTGCGAATGTTGAATCACTGGGATAATATGGATGGTTCCATTGAACGTGGATATTCAGGAGAGTCTTTTTTCTTCCAGAAAAATGAAGTGCTGGTAAATGACAGAACCAGAGCTTATGCAAGGCTGGCAGCGTCTGTGGGCATTAATGGAGTGGTTATCAACAATGTGAACGTAAAAGAACGCGCCACCTGGCTCATTGATAAGGTGTTTCAGAAGGAATTAAAGGAAATGAGCGATATCTTCGCCTCCTATGGAATACGTCTGTTTCTGAGTCTGAATTTTGCAGCGCCTATGGAACTTGGAGGACTGGACAATGCAGACCCCTGCAACGAAGAGGTGAAAACCTGGTGGAAGGAAAAAATGGAAGAACTTTATACCAGACTTCCGAATCTGGGAGGCTTCCTGGTAAAAGCGGACTCTGAGGGAAGACCGGGACCTTTTACTTATGGGAGAACCCATGCAGACGGAGCCAATATGCTGGCAGAGGCTGTGAAACCTTATAACGGATTGATTATCTGGCGCTGTTTTGTATATAACTGTCAACAGGACTGGAGAGACCGGAAAACAGACAGAGCAAGATCCGGATATGATAATTTCAAACCTTTAGACGGACAGTTTTTGGACAACGTTATTTTACAGGTGAAGAACGGACCTATGGATTTCCAGGTACGGGAGCCTGTTTCTCCGCTGTTTGGAGGCATGGAGCATACCAATGAAATGCTGGAGGTTCAGATTGCACAGGAATATACAGGACAGCAGAGACATGTGTGTTATCTGATTCCCATGTTTAAAGAAATTTTAGGTTTCCACACACATTGCAGTGAAAACCTGGATACTGTGGAAGATATTGTGACAGGAAGAACCATGGGAAATCACAACTGTGGTATGGCAGCAGTTGCCAACACAGGAAATGATGAAAACTGGACAGGACATGACCTGGCAGCAGCGAATTTCTACGGCTTTGGACGATTGAGTTTTGATACGTCTCTTAGCGCAGAAGAGATTGCACAGGAATGGATTCGCTGTACTTTCGGACAGGATGAAGAAATACTGGAAAAGGTAGAAAAAATCCTTATGATGTCCTGGCCGGCTTATGAAAAATATACTTCTCCTTTGGGAATTGGCTGGATGGTAAATCCAAGCTATCATTACGGACCAAATGTAGATGGTTATGAATATGACCGGTGGGGTACTTACCACAGGGCAGACCATCTGGGCATGGGTGTGGAGAGAGGACACACAGGAACCGGATATGCGCAGCAGTACTGGGAGCCAAATGCCTCTATGTATGACAACATAGAAACCTGTCCGGAGGAATTATTATTATTCTTCCATTACATACCGTATACCTATGAATTAAAAACCGGAAAGACGCTGATTCAGCATATCTACGATACACATTTTGAGGGAGCAGAGGATGTGGAAGAGATGGCAGCTCTGTGGGATTCCCTGGAGGGAAAGGTACCTTGTAAGGTATTCCAAAGAGTACAGAAGCGTCTGGAACATCAAAAGGAACATTCAAAAGAATGGCGCGACCAGATTAATTCCTATTTTTACAGGAAGAGCATGATTCCGGATGAACAGAACCGGAAGATTTACTAAAACTGGAAAAAAGGAAAATATGAAAGAGAAAGTGGTGAAGACATGACAAAAACAAAAGAAGCAAAACCAATGAAAGTCAAGAACAAAAAGGATTCTTTGTTGCATCATGTAAAAAAGGAATGGAAGCTCTACTCCTTCATGCTGTTACCCATCCTGTATTACATAATCTTCAAATACATCCCGGTGTTCGGCAACCTGATTGCCTTTCGGCGTTACCGCGGAGGCCCGAATATCTTCGGTGACTACTGGGTAGGCTTCCGGTATTTTGAACAATTTTTAAGTGACCCGGAATTTTGGCAGGCATTTTGGAACACATTGCGTCTGAGTATCGGATATTTACTGGTACGTTTTCCGGCGACTCTGATTTTTGCTTTATTGCTCAATGAAATCAGAAGAAAACACTGGAAAAAAACAGTACAGACTATTTCCTATCTGCCGCACTTTATTTCTTTGGTTGTATTATGTGGTATGGTCAAAGAATTACTGGCTTCCAACGGACCAATCAACCAGTTGATTGCAGCCCTTGGGGGAGAAAAGATTGCGTTTATGGCAGAGCCGGGATGGTTTGATGCTATTTACATTCTGTCAGGTGTATGGCAGGCATTAGGATGGGGTACTATTCTTTACCTTACCGCCATGACAGGAATCAATACAGAGCTGTATGAAGCGGCAGAAATGGATGGCGCAGGCAAGTTTAAACAGGCCCTTTATGTTACCATCCCTGGTATTTTACCGACCATTATGACACTGCTGATTATGGATATCGGTGGTATTGTAACCTCAGGAAACATGCAGAAAATCTTACTGTTATACAATCCAATGACAAGGAGCAAGGCAGATATTATCGGTACCCTGGTATACCGTATGGGTATCACAAACGGAAGCTTCAGCTATGCAGCCGCTGTAGGATTGTTTGAAGGTGTGATTGGCCTGATTCTTGTTTCAACAGCTAACTTCTTGTCAAAGAAATTTACAGAAACATCACTGTGGTAGGAGGGAGAGAGCAGAATGAATATAAAACCATCAAAAGGATACCGGATTTTCCAGGTGTTCAACACAATTTTTATGATTATAATCATTTTTATTACCTTATATCCATTTGTTTACCTTGTTGCCCAGTCCTTTAGTAGTGAAGCAGCAGTAAGCGCGGGAAAAGTTACCTTTTTCCCCATTGATTTTACCTTGGATACCTATAAATATATTTTGAGGGATGATTCCTTCTTCCGTTATTACGGAAATACCATTTTGTATTCTGTAATCGGTACTGTGATTTCGGTTATCAGTACAGCGCTTCTGGCATATCCGCTGTCAAAGCCAAGACTGAGACTGAACAAATTTTTAACACCTTTTGTAGTATTTACCATGTACTTTACAGGTGGTCTGATTCCAAACTACATCCTGATTACCCAGTGGCTGGGATTCCAGGACAGCATGCTTGCCATTGTGCTTCCGGGGGCAATCAGCACCTTTAACCTGCTGGTTATGAAATCCTTCTTTGCAGGACTTCCGGAAGAGCTGGAAGAAGCAGCATCTATTGACGGTATGGGTACTTACGGAATCTTTTTGAAAATTATTATTCCGCTGTCCAAACCAATCATTGCTACCATGTGTCTGTTCTATCTGGTAGGTATGTGGAATGAATGGTTCGGACCTATGATGTACCTGGAAACAAAGGATAAATGGCCTATCGCCCTGTGGGTAAGACAGTTGGTAGAGGGCGCAAACAATACAGAAATCGGTACTTCGGCAGAAGCCAGCAGTGTGCAGGCAACGCTGAAATCCGCAACCATGGTTCTTACAACACTGCCAATCGTATGCGTATATCCATTTGTTCAGAGATATTTTGTACAGGGTATGACCATCGGTGCAGTAAAAGGATGATGTATCTTGGGCGCTACCAGATGGGGCAGTGCCAGATAATAAATTTTTTTAGGGAGGAAACGAAATGAAGAAAAGAGCGATTGCATTGACTCTGGTTCTGGCTATGGCTGGAACATCTCTGGCAGCTTGCGGAGGAAAAGGATCCGAAGAAGCAAAGCCAACAAAATCAGTAGAAGAAGTGGACAAAGACATTGATTATGAATACGGCGCTGGAAAGACTTTCCACTCAGATGAACCGGTAACTTACACCATGATGTTCTCAGACCATGAGAACTATCCTTATCAGGAAGACTGGAGACTGTGGAGCGCCATTGAAGAGAAAACAAATGTAACCTTTGATCTGACAACTGTTGCAAGAACAGACTACAATGATAAGATTACAGCATCTGTAAACAGTGGAAGCGCTCCGTACATTGTGCCAAAGGTATATGATTCCAGACCCTTTGAAGACAGTGGACAGATTGTTCCTATCAGTGACTGGGTACAATATATGCCTAACTATATGAAATGTGTAGAAGACTGGGGTATGGAGGAAGATTTGAAGAGTACCTTGGCATCTGATGGTAAGTATTACCGTCTGCCAGGTATGTGGGAAACCACAGCAGGAGGCTATTCCTTCCTCATTCGTAAGGATGTTTTTGAAGCGGCTGGCGTAGATATGTCCAATGAGACAAGCTGGACCTGGGATGACTTCTACGAAGCCCTGAAAAAAGTAAAAGATTACACAGGCGCTGAATATGTATGGTCTGATCAGTATCAGTTAGGATGTGCCATGAACCTTTCTGCAAGCGTATATGGCGTAACAGGCGGTAACTCCGCAGACGGTGGCGACTGGGGATTAAAAGACGGTATGAAATTTGACGAAGAAAAAGAAGAATTCTACTTCGCAGATACCACAGAAGAGTACAGAGAATATTTAAGAATGTGGAACAGAATGTATGAAGACGGTATTCTGGATCCTGAAACCTTTACACAGGACAGCGCTCAGGCACAGGCAAAATTCTACAGAGGTGAATCTTATGTGCTGACTGTAAACTACCAGCAGGTAGCAGATATTCAGGCTGCCAACAGAATGCAGGTAGATGGCGCTGAATTGTATTTCATGACAACACCAGGGGGTCCGGAAGGACAGATGAAACTCTCCAGTTATGCAGGACGTCTGGAAAACGGAATTGTTATTACAAAGAACGCATTAGACGAACTGGGTGAAGATGGATTTATTAAAATGCTTCGTTTCATTGACTGGTTATGGTATTCTGATGAAGGACAGACCTTATGTCTGTGGGGTGTAGAAGGTGAAACTTACACCAAAGATGCAGAAGGAAACCCGGTACTTAACGAGGATATCTACTTCAATGGCATGAACCCGGGAGCTGAAAAACAGTTAAATGTTGACTATGGCTTCGGCGGCGGTGTCTTTGCATATGGTGGAAGCAAACAGCTTCAGTATTCCAAGTTCTCAGAAGGTGAGAAAGAATGGAATGAAAGAATCGATGCAAACAAAGAGACAGCAACCTTGATGCCACCGGTATTAGCGGATGAAATGGAGAAAGAGGAACTGAACCTGATTAAGGTTTCCCTGATGGATTATGTGAATACAGCAGCTCTGGAATTTATTTCCGGTAAGAGAGATTTAGATGCTGACTGGGATGCATATGTAAAAGATTGTGAAGGAAAAGGCAGCCAGGATTACACAGATATGACAAATGAAATCTTTGAAAAAACAAAAGATAAACTTGGATATTAAGAATACTGACTGAACAGGAGAGGGGCTGTCAATGACAGCCCCTTAAATTTTTTAGGAAAGGAAGGAAAATCATATGGCAGAAATCAGGCTTTCAAAAAAACAGCAGCTTACCTTTCTCATTCCAGAGGAAGAGGGAGATGGAGTGAGAAAAATCGCACAAAAGGTAGCAAAGGATGTGGAAAAAACCACAGGACTGCATCCTTCTCTGGCACTTTCAGGAAGGAATCTGGAACAGGCAGTGATTGCTGTCACTGCGGGAAAGGGAAAGATGCCAGAGCTTTTACAGGAGAGAATTCCAGAGCTTCAAAACCTGCAGGGAAAGTGGGAGGCTTATGGTTTTTATCTGGTAGAGCAGCCCTGCCCTGGTGTGGAGAAGGGGCTTGTGATTTATGGAAGTGACAAACTTGGCACGATTTACGGACTTTTTCATTTGTCAGAGCTTCTGGGAGTTACCCCATGTACATTCTGGGGAGATGCAGGGCATCCGGTGTACGAAAGACGAATTTTAAAAAACAGGGAACCAGAGGAAGAATGTCAGGAGGAAGACTGTATTTTCGTGGAAAATGGCATTTCTAAAGAGCCATCTGTAAAATACAGAGGCTTCTTTATTAATGATGAGTGGCCTTGCTTTGGAAACTGGACGTTCTCCCATTTTAAAGGTTTTACCGCACAGATGTATGACCATGTTTTTGAATATTTGCTGAGAATGAAAGGAAATTATCTGTGGCCTGCCATGTGGACCTCCTCCTTTTTGCTGGATGGTCCTGGAATGGAATCCATGAAACTGGCGGATGAATATGGAATATACATTGGCATGTCGCACCATGAGCCCTGTATGCGCTCCAGTGAGGAATGGGATTTGGTGAAGGGAAAAGACAGTCCCTATGGGGAGGACTGGAGCTATCTCACAAATAAGGAAGGGCTGTTGAAATACTGGGAGGATGGTTTGAAACGCTGCCGGGGACATCAGGTATTTCCAACCATTGGCATGCGTGGGGAGCGTGACAGTAAAATGCTGGGAGAGGAAGCTCAGATTGAAGAAAATGTTCGGGTATTAAAAGAAATTATTACTCAGCAGAGACGATTGATTCGGGAAAATCTGGAGCAGGACGGACAGAAGTATCCTCTGCTATTTGCAGTGTATAAAGAAGTAGAGGACTATTATTTCGGTGACAGCAAAACAGCAGGGCTTCGTGATTTCCAGGAATTAGACGGAGTAACCTTAATGCTCTGTGAGGATAACTTTGGAAATATGCGGGCGCTTCCGGGAAAAGAAGAGCGCAGCCGCAAAGGCGGATTTGGTATGTATTTCCATCTGGATTACCATGGAGGACCCTGTTCCTATGAGTGGGTTGCATCCACCCCTGTGACAAAAATCTGGGAACAGATGTCCATGGCTTATGAGTATGGTATCCGGGATGTGTGGATGGTGAATGCCGGAGATGTGAAGTTCCAGGAATATCCGCTGAATTTCTTCATGGATATGGCGTATGATTTTGAAACCTGGGGAAGAAAAGAAGCAGTTGCCGTCTATGCAGGACAGTGGACAAAAAACCAGTTTGGCACATATACAACAGGCAGAGAGCAGGAGAAAATCGCCTGGATTTTGGAGGAATATATCCGTCTTAATCATTTGCGCAGACCGGAATCCTGCAATGATAAGGTCTATCACCCGGCTCATTTTGAAGAAGGAAGAAGAATGCTTCTGCGCTGTGAAAAACTGGAGCAGGAGAATGAGTCCATGCTTGGCCTGCTAAGGGAGAAAAAAGGGGAAGATGCCTATTTCAGTATGATTTATTATTCAGCGGCAGCCTCAGCAAATCTGTTGAAAATGCATTTATATGGGGGAATGAACCATCATTTTGCATTGCAGGGAAAAGCAGTGGCAAATGAAATGGGAGATAGAATGGAGGCGTGCATTGCAAGAGATAAAGCCCTGGGAGAAGAAATGAGAGCATTTAAAGAAGGAAAATGGGCTGGTATGGAAGCTGCCTGCCACATTGGATTTACTAACTGGAACAGCGAAGACTGGCGCTATCCGTTAAATTATGTGGTAAGGCTTCCAAGGCAGCCGAGACTGGTGGTATCCAGAGCAGACGGGGAAGCCCATTATACCAATCAATATTTTCCGATTCCTGTTTTGGTGGATGATTTTAGCACTTCAGAGAGAAAAAAGATTACACTGGAGATTGCCAATGGCGGACAGGGCGTGGTAAAATGGTGCATAGATGAAAGCTGCCCATGGCTGACATATTCCGCCACCAGGGGCGAAACAAGACTTCAGGAAAGGCTCACCCTTACGGTGAACAGAGAATTGCTGCCAGAGGGAGAACAGGAATTTTGCTTCCATATCCAGGCAGGGGAGGAATCCGTTCCCGTACAGGTAAAAGCAAAACAAAGAGATTTTTCCATGGTTCCGTCTGGATGTTTCCTGCCACAAAAAGGAAGGTATGTGATTCCGGCTGTGGATTACATAGAGAAACAAGATGGAAACTGGGAAGGACAGAAAGCATCCTACGAGAGACTGGATGATTATGGAAAGTATGAAACCGGCATGAAGGTATTTCCTGTCACTGCTTCTTTTACAAAGGAACAGACAGGAGAAGCTCCGGCTCTTACCTATGCTCTGTGGGCAGAGGAGGAGGGCTGCTATGAATTGGAGCTGCATACCTCTCCGGCAAATCCCCTGGTGTATGGGGGAAGGCTGACTGTGGGATTTTCCTGTAATGAGGAAGAGGTTACAGAGCTGATTCTTACGGATTCCACCTATAGAGGAGGAGACAACGCCTGCGCTGCCTGGGAACACGCCATGCTCATACAGGAACATGTAAGTACAAAGAAAATTACACTGAAAAAGGGAGAAAACAGAATTACCCTTTACCCAAGAGAAGCCGGACCGGTATTGGAACGTCTGGTGATTTATCCGGAAGGAAAATCCATAGAAGCATCTTATCTTGGACCTGATACCGGGTTTAAGAAGGAATAAATACCTGAAAACAGGAAACAGAAAGTGAGGACAAGAAAATGGAGAAAATGATGAAAACCGCTGTTATGACAGAACTGAAAAAAGTGGAGATTCAGGAACGACCTGTTCCGGTGCCAAAGGAAAATGAGGTACTGGTAAAGGTAGAATATGTGGGAATCTGCGGCTCAGACCTGCATTATTTTGAATCTGGCAGAATCGGAGACTTTGTGGTGGAATATCCCTTTGTACTGGGTCATGAAGCAGGCGGTACGGTAGTGGAAGTAGGAGCTAATGTAAAGAATTTAAAGGTGGGAGACAGAGTAGCCATGGAACCGGGCAAAACCTGCGGCACCTGTGAATTCTGTAAACAGGGGAAATATAATCTGTGTAAGGATGTAATTTTCTTTGCTACACCGCCGGTAGATGGCGTATTCCAGGAATATGTGGCACATGAAGCAGGACTTTGCTTTAAACTGCCTGAGAATGTAAGCACCATGGAAGGCGCGCTGATTGAGCCTCTTGCTGTCGGTATGCATGCAGCAAATCAGGGCGGCGCACATCTGGGACAGACAGCAGTGGTAACAGGAGCCGGATGTATTGGACTGGTTTCCCTGCTTTCCTTAAAAGCTATGGGTGTTTCTAAAGTGATTGTGGTAGATGTTATGGAAAAACGTCTCCAGAAAGCATTGGAATTAGGTGCAGATGCGGTTATCAACGGAAAAGAAGAGGATACCGTTGCAAGAATTTTAGAGCTTACAGAAGGAAAAGGCTTTGACCTGGGGATTGAAACTGCCGGCTCCCAGATTACAGCTTCTCAGCAGATTAAAGCTGCTAAAAAAGGCGCTACCATTGTGTTTGTAGGCTACAGCGCTTCCGGTGAAATGACACTTCCAATAGGAATGGCACTGGATAAGGAATTAACCTTTAAGACCGTATTCCGTTACAGAAATATTTATCCTATGGCTATTGAAGCAGTAGCAGCAGGAAAAATTGCCATTAAGGATATTGTAACAGATTATTTTGAACTGGATGATATCCAGCACGCATTAGACGCCTGTGTGGAAAACAAGGCAGATATTGTGAAGGGCGTTATTAAGGTAGGATAAATCCTGTTTAATTTCAGGTTTACAGACCAGAGGTTTTGTAATACAATAGAACACAAGATTTTAAGTAATTAAAGTTCTGAAGGAGGAGAAGCAATGGGAAAGGTAACGATACCAAAGGAGTATCATTCCTGCCTCAATCGTTATGAAACACAGGAGGCAATTGGTACGATTAAGCATCTCATGGAGAAAAAGCTGTGTATGGCATTAAAATTGAAGCGTGTGACAGCGCCTTTATTTGTAGACCCTGCCTCTGGTTTAAATGATGACTTGAACGGGGTGGAGAGAGCTGTTACATTTGATATTCCAGACGCTGGAACCAATGGTCAGGTGGTACACTCTCTGGCAAAGTGGAAGCGTATGGCTTTACACAGGTATGATTTCTTTGTGGGAAAGGGACTTCTTACGGATATGAATGCTATCCGCAGAGATGAAGAACTGGATAATCTCCATTCTGTTTATGTGGATCAGTGGGACTGGGAAAAGATTATTACCAGAGAAGAGAGAAATCTGGAGTATCTGAAATCTGTGGTAAACCGTATTGTAGGAGCTATCTGCAATGCTCTGGATGAATTGAAATATGAGTATGAGCAGTTAGACACAGAGCTTTGTCGGGAGGTAGCGTTTATTACTTCTCAGGAATTAGAGAACCTTTACCCCGGGCTTACCCCAAAGGAGCGGGAAAATATTTATACAAAAGAACACAAAACCGTCTGCATTATGCAGATTGGAGATGTTTTGGCTTCCGGACAGAAACACGACGGACGTGCGCCGGACTATGATGACTGGAAGCTAAATTGTGACATTTTGTTCTGGCATGAACCTCTGGAATGTGCGGTTGAGATTTCTTCTATGGGAATCCGCGTGGATGAAAAGTCTCTGGATGAACAGCTTACCAAGTCTGGCTGTGATGACCGCAGAAACCTGCCTTTCCATAAGATGCTTCTGGAAGGAAAGCTGCCCCTTACTATTGGCGGCGGTATTGGACAGTCCAGGATTTGTATGCTGCTTCTTGGAAAAGCCCATGTAGGAGAGGTGCAGGCGTCAATCTGGGATGAAGAAACCCTGGAAGCCTGCAAAGAAGCAGGAATTGATTTATTATAAAAAACGAAAGTACCTCCATTGGCGTTATGTATGATAAATGCCAATGGAGGTACTTTTTTAGGATGGTTATTGACATATACCAGAAAAGTGCTATAATGCAGTTAAATGGCATATGTCAGAAACGGAGGTGAAGGTATGCCAAGGCCAACCAAATGTAGAAAAGTATGTAATCTTCCCACAACACAGGGGTTTGCACCGGGAAATGTAGGGGAAAATACCAAAGCAGTGATTCTTACTGTAGACGAATATGAGACAATCCGTTTGATTGACCGGGAAGGGTTTTCTCAGGAAGAGTGCAGCGCATCCATGCAGGTTGCGCGAACAACAGTTCAGCAGATTTATACATGTGCCAGGAAGAAACTTGCCACAGCCATTGTAGACGGACTTCCCATTCGCATTGAAGGAGGAAACTATCAGGTGTGTGACGGGGGAAAACAACATTGCAGATGCTGTGGATGTAAGAAATTACGTCTGTCAGGTCATCCGCAGGAGAAGGAACAGGAGAGATGAGAGAACATGAGGATTGTAATGCCTTTAGATGAAGAAAAAGATGTTTTGTGTCCTGTATTTGGCAGAACGCCATATTTCTGGGTGTATGATACTGAAACCGGAGAGGAAAAAATAGAAGAGAATCCGGCTGCACAGGCTCAGGGCGGAGCGGGGTTACAGGCAGCCCAATTTGTTTTAGACTGTGAAGCTGATGTGCTGATTACAGCCAGATGTGGGAAAAATTCAGCAGAAGTGCTTCAGGCAGGAGGAGTTCAGATTTATAAGGCAGAAGGCGCGAATGTGCGGCAGAATCTTACAGCATGGAAAGAAGGAAACCTTGCCATACTGGAGCATTTTCATGGAGGCTATAAGGGAATATAATGAAAATTGCAGTACTAAGCGGAAAAGGCGGAGCAGGGAAAACATTAACTGCTGTTAATCTGGCAGTGACAGCAGAACATGCAGTATATATGGACTGCGATGTGGAAGAGCCAAATGGAAAACTGTTTTTAAAACCCCAGATTATGCAAAGCAAACAGGTTTATACAGTAATACCAGACTTTGTGAAGGAGAAGTGTACGGGATGCAGAGCGTGTGTTGATTTTTGCAGATTTCATGCCCTGCTCTTCATAAAAGGAATGCCCAAAGTATTTCAGGAAGCCTGTCATGCTTGCGGAGGATGCGCTCTCGTTTGTCAAAATCAGGCTGTAATAGAGAAGAAACGCTCCGTAGGCAAGGTGGAAATAGGATTTTACAATCAGGTGCAGGTGGTTACCGGAACCTTGAATTTAGGGGAAGCTTCTGGGGTTCCGGTCATTCGCCGGGTATTAGAAGAGGCTGGAAATAAAGAGAAAACGGTGATTGTAGATTGTCCACCAGGAAGCGCCTGTTCCGTAATGGAAAGCATTACAGATGTGGATTATTGTATTCTGGTGGCAGAGCCTACAGCCTTTGGTTTTCATAATTTTACGATGGTTCATGAATTAGCAGAGCTTCTTGGAAAACCATGTGGCGTGGTAATCAATAAATATGAGGAA
>CATWQE010000027.1 GCA_958352855.1 uncultured Bacillota bacterium | reverse complement strand
CGTGAGGATTTCAACCTGACGCCGGAATTTCTGGAATATAAAAGACAGATTTTAGAAGAACTGGGACAACTGGAATCGTGCTGAAAATTTTGCAAAAAAGTATAAAAATCGTTCCTATATTTTCAAAGCATTTTTGTATATAATAAAGCTATAAAATGCGTGTACAGGAGGTAGGAACATGGCAGGAAAAGCAGCAGAACGTATTAAGTATTATGAGAATCCGGAAGGTCCGGTTATTGCAAGCGTAAGCAGAAAAGTCATAGAACAGGATGGCCTTTATTTCAAAGATTTAGACGGAAGCGGCCAGATGAAGCCTTTTGATGACTGGAGACTGCCTGCGAAAACCAGAGCTTTGGCCTATGTAAAAGAGCTGACAGTTGAAGAAAAGATTGCGCAGCTCTTTATTTCTGACTGGAGAATGGGTAAATATCCGATTCCAGGGTCCAGTATGGAAACTCAGGAGCTGATTCTGGATGAAAGCGGCACTTTGGATGAAGGAGAATTTACAGGAAAAACCATTTTTGGAGAACAGCATTTACCGGGAACTTCAACCTTGTTAAAAGAGTGGTTCTCCCGGCATCTGATTTTGCGGGCAAATGCAACAGCAGAGGATATGACGGACTGGATGAATCAGCTTCATGCAGTGGCAGAAGAGTGCCAGCATTTTATTCCCGTAAGTGTGGCGTCCAATTCCAGAAATGAGAACGGAGAAGTGGTATTTGGCATGAATGATGCGGCAGGAGTATTTGCCACATGGCCGGGCACTTTGGGGATTGCAGCAGCGGTCAAAGGCGCAGGAATCGAAATTATAGACCGTTTTGCAGACTGTGTGAAAAGAGAGTGGAATGCCTGCGGACTGAGAAAAGGCTATATGTATATGGCGGATATTATGACAGACCCAAGATGGCAGCGCTCTTATGGTACTTTTGGGGAAGATCCGGAGCTGGTATGTGAGATTATGGAACACCTGATTCCGGGAATCCAGGGAAGCAAAGAAGGAGTTACAGAAGATGGTGTAGCTATGACAACCAAACATTTTCCAGGCGGCGGAGCCAGAGAAAACGGGTTTGATCCTCATTATGCTGCAGGACAGTGGAATGTTTATGCCACAGAAGATTCTTTGCAGAAATATCATATTCCGGCCTTTCAGGTTGCAGTGAAGAACCATACTTCTTCCATTATGCCTTACTATTCCAAGCCATCTGCTCAAAAAAGCAAGGGGCAAAAGGATTGCCTTGGAAATACCATGGAATTTGAACCCTATGGGTTTGCTTATAACCGTCCGTTTATTCAGAAGATGTTAAGAGAGCAGATTGGATTTGAGGGATATATTAATTCAGATACAGGAATTGCTCATAATATGTGCTGGGGCGTAGAAATGCTGGATATTCCAGAGCGCATTGGCTTTGCTGTGAATCATGCCGGCGTGGATATTATCAGCGGTTTGTTTGATAATGAAGCGGGAATGGAGGCTTATCGAAGAGGAAAGAATGATTACTATGATACCCATCCGGTTCCAGAAGGATTTACCAGGGAACAGTTGGTGCTTACGGATGAAGCCTTAGATCGGGCTGTGACAAGAACCTTGACAGAGCTGTTTCAGCTTGGAATGTTTGAAAATCCTTACCGGGATGCAAAAAAGGCAAGAGAGGTAACAACTGCAAGAGAAGACTGGGAAGAGGCTGAAAAAGTCCATCGTCAGAGTGTTGTTTTACTGAAAAATGACAACACACTTCCATTAACCAAAGAAAAGCTGGCAGGAAAAAAAGTGTATGCAGAGGCATTCCAGAAAGATGCTAAAAAAGCGGAGCAGGCTACAAAAGCACTGAGAGAAATGCTTGGGAATGTAACCTTGACTGAGAATCCAGGAGAAGCGGACTTTGCTATTTTTATGGTATCACCGTCAAGCGGAGAATATTTCAACGCCACACCAGGATATCTGGAATTAGATATCTGTGAGGAAAAAGAAGTCTGCAATGTAGATAAAGAAGGAAAACCGGAGCAAGAGACACATAAAGAGACTACCCTGCATGGTCTGGAAAGATTAAAAGAGATTGCCAAAGCAGTTCACCAAAGAGGAGGAAAAGTTATTGCAAATATTAACTTTACCCTGGCCTGGGAAGTAGGAAATATTGAAACTCTGTCAGATGCACTTCTGGCAGGATTTGATACCTATCCAAGAGCAACCCTGGATGTGATTTTCGGCAATTTTGCACCGGTAGGTAAGCTGCCTGTTACATTGCCAAAGAATGATGCTGTACTGGCAGTCAATGAGAACGGGGTATGTGTAAGCCCGAATGATGTGCCGGGATATGATAAAGATAGCTATATGCCAGAGGGCATGAAGGATAAAAATGGAAAAGCCTATGCTTACCGGGATATGGCAGGAAATTATTATGAATTAAACTTTGGATTAAGCTACGAAGAGTAAAAAAGAGTGCTGCGGCACGAAATAGATATGGGAGAAACCTTACATGGTCTGTCTATGGTGTAAGGTTTCTCCCATCTATTATTTTATTTGGCTGTTATAGAGCTATCTCAGATTTCCATGATTTTACCGATGCTTTCATCGTATCTGCAGTATTTTCCATTTGCAGAAATGAAAGGAGAATAGGTTTTGGTGCGGACATTCTTTACGTATACAACGTGTGTGGCAATCATGTAGACAAGAGAAAATTTCTCATTGAGACTGGAAATCCATTTGTAAACTTTTTTGCTCTTGTCTGAAAGAATCAATTCATAGCCCCCTTCACAGGGCTCCAGGCTGAAATAGGACTTTTCTTTTTTGCCGGAGGAAGAAAATACCTGGTGATAGATATATTCAGAAAAGTGTTTCTTTACAAAGGCTTCAAAATTCTTTTTTTCATATACCTGTCTGGAGACTTCATCCGTAATTTTGTCACCACGTTCAATACGGATTTTCAATACCTTTAAAATTTCAATGGCGTCATTGATAAAGCTCAAGCTGTTGTATTCCATGGTTTCCAGCAGAAAAGAAATCAGTTCCTTTGATAAAATATCGTCAGATTTTGCCTGTTCAAATAATTGGTTATCCATAACGTATCCTCGTCCCTTTTTTTGGTTATTCTGTTTTTTCAGTATCTTCGTTTTCTGTAGCTTCCTGTGTTTCTTCCTCTTCTTCAAACAGCGCTTCGGCAGCTTCTTCTGCTTTTTCTGCGGTTTCTTTT
This sequence comes from uncultured Bacillota bacterium, assembly GCA_958352855.1. Taxonomy (GTDB): domain Bacteria; phylum Bacillota; class Clostridia; order Lachnospirales; family Lachnospiraceae; genus Blautia. The sequence goes on along the minus strand of CATWQE010000027.1, from coordinate 31,115 downwards.
ACTGTGTCTTCTACTGCATCGGCAGCCTCCCTGGCAGCATCACTGACTGTTTCGGCTAAATCTTCTTCTTCAAAAATATCGTCATCTACAAAATCATCGGTATGCTCTTTTACCTTGCTTACAGCCTCATCTACAGACTGTTCTACCACTTCTTTGAGCCTGGAAGCAACATGGACGGCAGAGGCTGCGGTTTCCTTTAAATTATCCTGAAAATCTGCAAATTCTTCCTGTAAATCAGGATTTTCTTCCTTCTTTTTCTTGAAATAGTAAATTGCTGCGCCGGCAGCAGCTCCAAGAGCGCTGACGCCTAAAAGTTTTTTACTGAAACTTCCCATAATTTTAATTCCTTTCCGAAATAAGTTTTTTCCATAGTGGATAATGATTCATATATTCTCCATTATAATCCTTTTTAGGAGGAGAAGGGAAGGGGTTTTGAGAAAATTTTATAAAAACTTATAGTTGCATAGAAAATAAAGTGAGGCTATACTAAATACAGAAAAGGAGAGCAGCAGAACATGAAGAACATTATACTTGCAAGCGCATCTCCCAGAAGACGGGAGTTATTAGAAATGGCAGGGATTCCCTTTACGGTGTGTCCAGGTCAAGGGGAAGAAGAGATTACCGTATCTGACCCGGCAGAGGTGGTAGAGGAATTGTCTGAGCAAAAGGCCCGGGAGGTGTTTCTGAAAACAGGGGGAGAGTCCCTGGTAATCGGAGCAGATACAGTGGTGGCTGCAAAGGGGCAAATCCTTGGAAAGCCAAAAGACAGGGAAGCAGCCAGACAGATGCTGAGAAGTATTCAGGGAGGCAGTCATGAGGTATATACCGGAGTTACCATTTTAGACAGAGAAGAAGGGAAGGAGCGGCAGAAAACCTTTCATGTAATGACAGAGGTAGTGTTTTATCCCATGTCTGAGGAGGAGATTCAGCGCTATGTGGATACCAAAGAGCCGATGGATAAGGCCGGGGCTTATGGCATACAGGGAAAAGCCGGAATTTTTGTGAAGGAAATCCATGGAGATTATAACAACGTGGTAGGACTTCCGGTAGCGCGTTTGTATCAGGAATTAAAAGAGATGGGAATAAACCCCGGAAAGTGGTGAAAAATGTATAAAGCATGTATTTTTGATTTAGATGGAACCATTGCAGATACGGTGGAATCTATCGCCTATGTGGGAAATAAAACCTTAAAAGAGTTTGGGCTGCCACCCATTCCGGTAAAAGATTATAATTTCTATGCAGGAGACGGGGCGGATGAACTGGTACGCAGAATGCTGGCTGCTGTGCCAGGAGGAGATAGGGCAGACTATGAGGCAGTGCGTGTGCTGTACCGTAAATGGTTTGGAGAGAATCCCTTTTACCATGTAAAGCCTTTTGAGGGCATTATAGCATTGCTGGAGGGATTAAAGCAGCAGGGACTTAAAATTGCGGTATTTTCCAACAAACCACACGAAGCTGCTATAGAAGTGGTACATAAAATTTTCGGAGAGCAAATGTTTCACAAAGTTCAGGGACAGACAGCAGAAATTCCCAGAAAACCGTCACCTCTTGGGGCTTTGGCCATTGCCGGAGAATTTGGAGTAAAACCGGAGGAATGTCTGTACTGCGGAGATACCAATACGGATATGGACACCGGAAAGGCAGCCGGAATGCTGACCATTGGCGTTACCTGGGGCTTTCGTCCGCGGACAGAGCTGGAGGAACATAAGGCAGATGTGATTGTTGACAAGCCACAGGAAATTCTGGATATTGCCAGAAGGGGCAGATAACAGGCATGACAGCAGGAAGCGCTGCATAAGCATACAACAAGAAAACAAGGAGGAAGAGAAGCTATGTATGAGTATAGTGAAGAATGTATTTTAACCTTTTTAAAAAATCAGGGACAGCTATTTGCAGAGCCGGTGGCAGAGACCGAAGAGGAAGCAGAGGCTTTTCTGGAGGACTGTATGGCAGCAGTGGTAGATTCCCTGGAAGAAGTAAGAGATTATTTTGAAGAAAACGGAATGGATGTGGACGGCATGTCCCTGGAAGAGCTGGAGGATGCCAGCGAAGTGTTTGCTTTGCCGGGAGGACAATATCTCATTGTGGAGGGATAAAGATGGAAAAAGAAGAAAACAAAAGCTCCCGTTTCTGGGACAAACGTTCAAAAGTATTTGATGAACAGGTGCTTTCTGTGTATGAAAATGCCTATAAGAAAACCGTTAAGCGTTCGATTCCTTTTTTGAAACCAGAGGATACCATGCTGGAGATTGGATGTGGTACGGGAAACGCTACCATTCCCTTGTCTGAATATGTGAAGAAAATTACTGCCATTGATATTTCAGAAGAGATGATGCTAAAGGCAGCAGAAAAGGCAAAGGAGAAAGGCAGGGAAAATATTACCTTTCGCCAGAAAGATTTGCTGGAGCTGGATATAGAACCTGAGAGCTATGATGTGGTAGCTGCCTATAATGTGCTTTTGTATATGAAAAATCAGGAAAAAGTGCTGGAGAAAATTTATGACGTCTTAAAACCAGGCGGCGTTTTTCTTTCAGCAACGGATTGTCTGGGAAGAAATCTGTCAAAGGATGCTGTGAGAAAGTTCTGGAAATCCAAGCTGCATCTCATGCCCTATGTTTCTTTTGATACACCGGTAGGATTGATGCGAAAAATTCAGAGAAAGGGATTTTTAGTGATTGAGATCGTAAATCTTCACAGAAATCCACCAAACATTTTTATTGTGGCTCAGAAAATTGAGAAAAAGTAAGAGTTTATAAAAACTTTAGAAAGTTTATAAAAGTTTGTTAGCACTCATCTTGTATGAGTGCTAATTTTATCTTGACTTTTCTGTTTCAGGGTATTAATATAAGTTTCAGATGAGAAAAATAAAAACCTAGAAATAGAAAAAGGAGATGTATTTATCATGGCCAGCAAGCGTGGTACTTTATCAATTAACAGTGACAATATTCTTCCAATTATTAAAAAATGGATGTATTCCGATCACGATATTTTCTTTCGTGAACTGATTTCTAATGGTTGTGATGCCATTACCAAACTGAAAAAACTGGAAGTCATGGGAGAATATTCTTTCCCGGAAAATCATAAAAATAAAATTCAGGTCATTGTAAACCCGGAAGAAAAGACTTTGAAATTCATTGATACCGGTCTTGGTATGACTGCAGACGAAGTAGAAGAATATATTACTCAGATTGCATTTTCCGGCGCTACCCAGTTCCTGGAAAAATACAAAGATAAAACAAATGAAGACCAGATTATCGGACATTTCGGTCTTGGATTCTACTCTGCCTTTATGGTAGCAGATGAGGTTCAGATTGATACCCTTTCCTATAAAGAAGGCGCAACACCGGTTCACTGGTCCAGCGACGGCGGCACAGAATATGAAATCGGAGACGGAAACAGAACAGAAGTAGGTACAGAGATTACCCTGTTTTTAAATGAAGAGAGCGTAGAATTTGCCAATGAATATCGTGCAAGAGAAATCATTGAGAAATACTGCTCTTTCATGCCGGTAGAAATCTTCTTGTCTAAGGCAAACGCACCTCAGGAATATGAGACTATTGAGGAATCTGAATTAAAAGAAGACGATGTAGTAGTAGAGCATATTCACGAAGATGCCAAAACAGAGGAAAAAGAAAATGAAAACGGTGAAAAAGAGGTTGTAGAAGTTTCTCCTGCAAAAGAAATGGTGAAAATCCATAAACGTCCGGTCTCTTTAAGCGATACCAATCCTCTGTGGATGAAACATCCAAATGAGTGTACAGAGGAAGAATACAAAGCATTCTACCGCAAAGTATTTATGGATTACAAGGAGCCATTGTTCTGGATTCACCTGAATATGGACTATCCATTTAACTTAAAGGGGATTTTATACTTCCCGAAAATCAATATGGAATATGAATCCATTGAGGGAACCATTAAATTATACAACAACCAGGTATTTATCGCAGATAATATCAAAGAAGTGATTCCTGAATTTTTGATGCTGTTAAAAGGTGTCATTGACTGTCCGGATCTGCCTCTGAACGTATCCAGAAGCGCTTTGCAGAATGATGGGTTTGTGAAGAAAATCTCTGATTATATCAGCAAAAAGGTAGCAGACAAGCTTTCCGGCATGTGCAAGACAGACAGAGAAAATTATGAAAAATACTGGGATGATATCAGCCCGTTTATTAAATTCGGATGCATCAAAGACAGCAAATTCTCTGAGAGAATGATGGATTACATCCTGTACAAGAACATTGATGGAAAATACCTGACCCTAGAGGACTGTATCAAAGAAAACGAAAAGGAAACACCGGAAGACCAGGAAGTAGTAACTGAGGAAAATAAAGAAGAGGTTCTGGAGGAAGCAAAAGAAGAAGCCAAGAAAGAACCGGAAAAAACACCTGTATATTACGTCACAGACGAAGTACAGCAGAGCCAGTATATTAATATGTTTAAAGAACAGGGACAGGATGCTGTGATTCTGAAACATAACATTGATTCTGCATTTATCTCACATGTAGAACAGATGAAAGAAAATGTGAAATTCCTCCGCATTGATGCAGATGTAAACGAAGCAGTCAAAGAAGATGGCAAAAATCTGGAAGAAGAGACAAAAACACTTTCTGAAGTATTTAAGAAAGCTCTGAATAAAGACAATCTGACTGTAAAAGTAGAAAGTCTGAAAAACGAGAATGTTTCTTCTATGATGACCATTTCCGAGGAAAACCGTCGTATGCAGGAAATGATGAAAATGTACAACATGTACGGTATGGACTCATCCATGTTTGGCGGACAGGAGACACTGGTACTGAATGCCAACAACAAACTGGTTCAGTATGTGCTGGAAAACAAAGATGGAGAAAATACCAAGGTACTCTGTGAACAGCTCTATGACCTGGCGCTTATCAGCCACAGACAGTTGACACCAGAGGAAATGACAAAATTCGTTGCAAGAAGCAATGAAATTATGCTGATGCTGGCGAAATAGACAGTATGAAGAAACAATAGAAGATGTGAAAGTAAGAAAAGGAGACGCACAGGCTGATATTGCTTGCGGGTCTCCTTTTTTGCGTGGAACTTGGAAGAAATCAGTGGTATAAGAGGGAGGTGAAATTCTACCTACTATGTCTGGAATGAAAGAAATTTAAAAAAGATGGAGCCAGTTTAGAAGAATAATATTCTGTAAATTTATCATATATATCAGAAAAAGAGTGACAAAAAACTCATAAGAATGTTATAATGCATATAACAATAATAGTGAATATAAGAGGAAAAAATAAAGGAGATTCGTTATTATGAATGAGAAAAAAATGATGTGGAAATGTCCGAAATGTGGAAGAGAATTTAAGAAAAAAGAACAGAGTCACTACTGTGGAGAGAAGCCAAAGAATATAGAGGAATATATTTTGCGTCAAGAAGAGGATAAACAGGAGGCTTTATACTATATGCGAAACATTCTTCAGAAATCTTTACCGGAAGCAGAGGAACGGATTTCCTGGAGTATGCCAACATATTGGAAAAAACATAATATTATTCAGTTTGCTGCTTTCAAAAATCATATCGGATTATATCCTGGATCAGAAGCGGTTGTTCAGTTTGCAGAAGAGCTTGGGATATACAAGACCAATAAAGGGACGATTCGTATTCCTTATGACAAGATTAATGCTGAACTGGTTGAACGGATTGCAAAATGGTGCTTTGAGACTGGAAATCATGTGTAGAGGTCCATAAATAATTTTTTAAACAGAAAGGGGGGACGCTATGCATCACAAAATTTTTTTTAAGCAAATGAAGCGTAGCAAAAAAACAATTCTGTATCTGTTACTGCTGTTTGCTGTAACTGCCTTTTTTGTCACAAGTGTAAATCTGTATCAGAACAGCATCCATAACCTGAAAGTTTCGGAGGAGACTTTTTCTACCCTGGCGGTTACAGAAATTTATGGAGAGGTGGACAAATACGGAGAACTGGTCGAACCAAACAGTGAGGAACACATTGGTTATCGGGCTGTGGGGGTGAAAGGCTATGATGTTCGTGACATTCTTGACAGCGAAGCAGTGGAAAGCTATGATCTGCGCAGCCATTATGGGGCTTACATAGAAGGACATCCGGCTATGTGGTGTGGCTATGAACAAAATATGCGATCAGGTAAAAAAACGGATATCTGGTTCACACGAAGCAACAATGTCATCCGGTTTAAGATTCAGGGGTCGGAACCGGTTGAACTGGAGTATAACCCGGATGAATCCTACACCTGGGGATGGCGCCCCCTCTATCTGGAAATTCTGGAGAATGCTGCCGGCTTTTCCTCCTATCCGGATTATCTGGCCTATAACCATTTTGGATTTGACAAGGAGGCGTGGGCTGAACATGAGGAAGATATCAAAGAACTGAATCAGACGGATGATACAGACAAACTGATTCTCTACCCGGATGTAGAGTATATTGCGATTCTTGGCTCTCATATATCCTGGGGTAGGAGAGGGAAAGCCGGAATCGGGGAATACAGAGACAAGGGCTTGCATTACGATCAGTTTGCTTTTGCTAAACCGGTTCAGGATTATACCTCGATCCGTCTGACCTATGACGGTTCCAGGGAAGAAAGGGCGTATGAGGAAAGTGCTTCTCCTTTTCCCATTCAGCGGATGGAAGACGTGGAGAAGAGTCAGGAGCTAAAAGCCTATTTTGAGGACATCTGGCAGGATATCAGCATACAGCAGTACACCCACAATGTAGTTGCAACCAATGATGTCACCTCAGTTCCTGCTTTTCATCTTGGCAGCGCTGCTCTGACGGAGGGTAGGCTAATTACCCCGGAAGAGTACGAAAAAGGTGCGAAAGTATGTCTGATTAGTGAAGATATGGTAAAAAATCAAAAATGGAAGATCGGGGACAAGCTGGATATGAAGCTGTTTGAAAGTGAATATATCCCGGAGGATAGAGCAGGGGTGCTTGGCGACCAGCCTATTTATGATGCAGAAGAAACGCCTTTTGTAGAGGAAGGGGAGTATGAAATCGTAGGTATTTATTCCAGGTATCCTACGGTTGGAAATACGGAGCTTGCGCCAAATACCTTAGAAATACTGCCCTATAACATTTACATTCCAACCAAATCCATTTCCAAGGAAAGAGAACCGGAAGAGCTTCTGATTCATGGCGCTACCTTCAGCGTAAAGCTGAAAAATGGAAAAGTGGAGGAATTTTTGGCATATATGGAAGCGAAAGGACTGACGGAAAGGAAAGAAGGGCGTTATGAGCCGAAGTTTACCTTTTATGACCAGGGCTACAGTGCGGTGGAGTCAGGGCTTCGTTCCATGAACAGTACTGCAAAGCTGCTGCTTCTTCTTTCTTCGGTGCTTCTTTTGATTGTCTGTATTCTGGTGGCGTATTTCTTCTGGCAGAACCAGAGACAGACCGTAGGTATTTTCCGCCTGCTTGGGGGAACGAAAAGGCAGGCTGTTTTGGCGGTGCTGCGCTGTGCGTTGATTTTGACGGTTCTTGGAGCAGCAGCAGGGGGAATCCTTGGATGGGGTGTGACATATCTGGCAGGAACGAGAATCATGGAAAAAAATATGGAAGAGCTTGAGACGGATCTGAGCGGGGCGTATGATGTTTCTGGACTCACAGAGCAGGAGGAGAATATCAGGATTCAGGCAGACTCGTTGGCAACTCTGGGAGCCTGTGGCGCTGCGTTACTTTATCCAATGTTTCTGCTGGGATTTGCAGCAATGGATATTCACAAAGAGCCAAGGGAACTGCTTCCAAAAGGGAAAGGTTAGGGGGAATGGCATTGAAGACTTTTTCTTATATCTGGCGTATAGCAATGAGACGGAAGGCAGCCTGTATTCTGGTGGTAATTTCTACCATGATAATGACTATATTCATGCTTTTCTACCCAAGTCTCATTGATAATACCCGTAAAAGATTGAAGGAAACCTATGATGGTATTACAGTGGCAGGCAGTATTATTAGTAATAAGCAGGAGGCTGTTCCGCTGATTCCAGGCAGTCTGTGGGAGGAAATGGAGGAAAGCGGCTATTTCAGCCAGCTTTATAGCATAAGTAATTTTAATGTCCGTACTTTTCCAAAAGAGATTCTGGAAGAAAAGACCGGAGTAAATCCGTCCAGACAGAGAGAAAATATCCTTTTTCAGTCCTTGCTTTCTCAGTTTGAGACCAGGGACAGCGGTGGGGTGGAAGGCTCTATGAAAGCATACAATACTTTTCAGGCAGAGGATGAGCTGGTGCGTATCAGGGATGATATCCAGTGGCTGGAGGGGTATGATGAAAGCTGCCTGGAAGGAGAGGAACGCATCTGCATTCTTTCGGAAGATTTGGGGTATGTCCTTGGGGATACGGTTCCTTTCCTGGCAAGTGTCTGGGTAGGGGATAATAAAGTAGAAGGTATCTTTCATCTGACAGTGGTGGGCACATACCAGGGTAAGATTACAGGGGTCTCCGGTGGAATGCCACTGAAAACCATGAAAGAGCTTACGGAAACTGCCAATACGGTACACAAACAGAACGGAGCCTATTATGAATGGGGATTTTGCGTGGATGAAATCTATTTTACCCTTGAGGATAATCAGCAGTTGGAGAAGATAAAGGCAGGGATGATAGAGCAGGGGCTTCTCAGCAGTGAGAGCAGCAAGCTGTTCCAGATTCACATGGATGACCGGATTTTGAAGGAAGCAGTTGGGCCTATTGAAAGTAATCTTGCCCAGTTGGAAGGTTCGTACCTGTTTTTCTTCTTAATGATTACAGCCATTGGTTTCTTCGTCAGTTTTCTGCAGATACGGGGGCGGAAACCGGAGTATGGGGTGATGAGGATGCTGGGGGAAAGCAGGATGCAGATTACCTTAAAAGCAATACTGGAGCAGTTTGTGTTCTGTCTTGGCGGTGTGATACTGGGGGCGGCAGCAGGGGGCTTTGTGAAAGCGGAGAGCTTTCAGCCTGCCATATGCGCTGTGATTCTGTTGTGCTATACACTGGGTGCAGCAGCGGCGGCGGCGCTCACCGTCCGGGTGGATGTGATGGATATTCTACGTGATAAGGAGTAGGCTTATGGGAATTTTACAGGCACAAAAGGTACACTATACATATCAAAGCAAATATCAGAAAGTACATGCAGTAAAAGGCATTGACTTTGATTTTCAGAGCGGGAAATTTTATGCCATTGTGGGGAAAAGCGGCTGTGGTAAAACCACGTTTTTGTCCCTGCTGGCTGGTCTGGACCTGCCAACAGAGGGGCAAATTCTCTATGAGGGCAAAAGTACAGCAGACTGCAACAGGGACCATTACCGTTTAAAAGCAGTTTCCCTTATTTGTCAAAGCTATAACTTGTTTCCTCTTTTGACAGTGGAAGAAAATGTTACCTATCCCATGCTTTTAAGGGGCGTAAAACAAGGAGAGGCAGAGAAGCTTGTCCATGAGAAGTTAGAAGAGGTGGGACTGGACAGCTCTTATTATAAGCGGCTTCCTGCCATGCTTTCCGGCGGGGAGCAGCAGAGGGTGGCAATCGCCAGAGCCCTGGTTTCTGATGCCCGCATTCTTCTGGCAGACGAACCCACCGGGAACCTGGATTCTGAGAACAGTGAGATGATCTTTTCCCTGCTTCAGCGTCTGGCCCATGAGGAACAGTACTGTGTGATTGTGGTGACCCATGACCTGGATATTGCAGACAAGGCGGATGAAGTGCTCCGTCTGAGGGATGGGGCATTGCTGGAGTAGGAGGTGTCTATGAGAAAAAGATGGTGTTTTTGGGTCGGGCTGTCTCTGGCTTTGTCTGTGCTGACTGTGGCCTCCTGCCAGAAGCAGGAAAATACGTCCAAGAAAGAAGCGGCGCATGAGGAAGAACCAGGGACTTCAAAAAAAGCTGCCCAAGAGGGAGAAAAAAAGTCAAATCCCAAGACCTATAAAAACGTAAAAAAGGAAAGGGAACTGTTCTGGGCAACTGGTGTGGAACCGGTACAGTATGAGGTAAACGGGACGGTGGAGGGAACAACAGAAGCTTATGTCCGGGAGTTGACAGACGCCAAATATCAGGGGCGCTCAGGTGGCAGTGATGGAAACAGGGCAGCCGCAGACTGGCTGGCAAAACAGTTTCAGGTGACAGGATTACAGCAGCTTCCTGGGCTTGGAGACTGGAAGCAGAGCTATGAGACTGCAGTTACCTCCATCCTTCCCGGGAAAGCATTTCTCATTGCTCCGGATGGTACAGAAACAGAACTGAAACTGGGGAAAGACTGGGCGTTCAGCGCATCACCGGAGCAGGTGGATAAAACCCTTTCTCTTACCACAGACCATGGGCTCTATGAGGAAGGAAAAGCCATCTGGGATGCCAAAGCAGAACCCCAGGATGGGAACAAAAAGCTCTGCCTGACAACAGGAGAAGTGTCAGAGGGGATCCTGTATACCAATGCCCTGGGGACGCCCAGCCGTATTACGGTTACAGACACTGTTTATGAACAGTTAAAACAGGAAGGGTATCAGATTCATTTGCAGTTACCGGATGGGATAGATGAACAGGGAACTGCGGATAATGTGGTTGGTTATCTTACGGGAAAAGACCCTGCCAAGGCGGTTGTCTTGGGAGCAAACTTTGACGGGGCAGGCCAGTGCGGTCCGCTTCTGATGCCCGGCGCTTACAACAATGCATCCGGGGTGGCAACGCTTCTGCAGACTGCCAGATGGCTGGCAGCGTCCGATGAACTGCCCTGTGACGTTATTTTCGCTGCCTTTAATACAGAGGATAACAGGGAAAAAGGTTCTGAGGCGTTGTCTGAGTATATGGAAACGCGGTATGAACAGATTCGTATGATAAACTTAAAATGCCTTGGCTGGAAAGATCAGCCATTGACTGTTTACGGTGGAGATTCAGAAGCGGGGCTGCGAAAAAGCCTTGCCGGTGGTCTTGGAATCCAATATGCAGACATGGATGTGGGTGGAGACGAAGCAGCATTTCGTGAAGAAAATATGAGCAGCGTGGTTCTTTTCCAGGACGCCTGTCTGAATAAACAGGAAGTTTTTGCAGTGCTAAACTCTGTTCATGACGTTCCGGAAAATCTGGATTTTGCCATGTTGGATGAGACTGCCAAAAAGCTGGCAGCCTGGGTTATTGAGCGTGGGGATGAGCCGCTGGCGTCTTATGTGGTGTATTGGTAAAAAAGTTTTCCATATCCACCCCTTCCAGGGTCAACAGCTTCACTTTTTTATCCATTCCTCCCGCATACCCTGTGAGATTTCCATTGGTTCCCACCACCCGGTGGCAGGGAACCAGAATGGAAATCTTATTATGCCCTACAGCCCCGCCCACAGCCTGGGCAGACATGTGTGAAATCTCTTTTTGCAGAGCAATCTGTCTTGCAATTTCCCCATAAGTCATGGTTTTTCCATAGGGAATAGAGCGCAGAATTTCCCACACAGCTTTCTGAAAATCAGTTCCTATAAAGTGAAAAGGAACAGTGAAATCTGGCTCTTTTCCAGAAAAGTAAATGGTAAGCCAGCGTTTGGTAGCTTCAAAAACAGGAAGCTCTTTTTCCTCATAAGGCTCCTTCAGACCCTGGGCAAAGTATTTCTGTTCTTCAAACCAGACTCCGGTCAGCCCAATGTCATCTGCGGATAAAAGAAGCTTTCCAAGGGGTGATTCATAATAATTGATATATTCCATGACATATTCTCCTTTGACAAAATAAACATGTTAAGCATCCAGACCTTTTTTAAATTGCAGCATCATTTCCCGAGTGAGGCTTACGTCATAATCCTCATAAGGAATGTCTTTTCGTTCAAACCATTCTGCTACAGCCAGTTCTGTTTCATCCAGGGTAATCTGGGCGTCACCATCTAAATCACAGTAAAATCCAGACAGAAGACTGCCGGAGAGGGCCCAGGGCTGGCTTTTATAATAGCGGATATTTTTCACCCTGAGACCTACTTCCTCCATGACTTCCCGCTTTACTGTTTCTTCCAGTGTTTCCCCGATTTCTGCAAATCCGGCAATGAGGGCATACCGGGTGTGGTTTCTGCCAGCGTATTTGGAGAGCAGCAGTTTTTCACCGTTTCGCACGCCTACAATCACTGCCGGAGAAATTCTGGGATACTGGGTATTTCCGCATACAGGACACAGGAGCATCCGTTCCTTCTGGTCATGGACATTTTCATGGCCGCAGGCGCCGCAAAAACGGTGCTTTTCATACCAGGTGAACAAATGAAAGCCTGTAATCAGGGCAAAGGCCTGTTCCTTTGGCTCAAAGCTGCGAAAGACAGAGATATCAGCAAAAGAAAACTCTGGCGTCCAGGTAGGCTGGAAATCAGGAGCCAGATAATAACGGGCTTCATCCATGGAAAACAGATAAATATAGTTTTTGTAAATCTCAGGCTGCGCTTTTGCAGCATCCCCAAAGGTGGGGAAGGAGAGTGTCCCTTTCGCTGTATTTGCCAGAACTTCGTGGCTCTGATAATGCAAAATATAGTCCTTTTCTGTTGGGGGGACTGGTTGATATTCATTGTGAAAAACATGGTTTTCTAAATCTTGTATCATATGTATACCTCACATTTTCGAAATTATAAATTTTGATAGGGAATTTTCTGTTGTTTGAAGAATTTTTGGATTAAGTCATCCCACACATGATCCAGGGTTTTGTCCAGGGTAAAGGTTTTCAGGGAGGTCCCTGTGGTGCAGGTGAGATGGGTGCCATCGTATTGAAAATTTACGAAAAGCCCGAAAATATCTTCGGTGGTAAGTCCAAGAGGATGATCCCGCAAAAGTTTTTCCACATTTTTTCTGGAGAGAAGGAATACAATCTTAAAGTGAAGAGGTGTTTTCTTCCCTTTCATAATGGAAAAGCAGAAGGGTTTTACATCTTTCCAGAGGGCATAGGTTCTTCCCTCTAAAGCCAGGGCTTCTTTTTCTTCTGTATCAAAAAAATCAGGCTGCAAAGAGCCGGTAAGATTGTAGGTGATAGAGGTTGTAACAGATGCTTCGGACAGCCAGAAGGGGTCAAAAGCAGCGCCAATCAAAAGTTTTGACATAAAGTCTTTAATATCTAATATTTGCAATGCAATCATGGTGAGATACTCCTCAATTTTAAAGATAAGAACAGTATAAACGAAAAGCAAAAAAAATCCTAGACTTTTCCTGGAAAAACCTTTTCAAACCCTTTGTTTTGTGTTATTATAAAACATAGTATTAAAAACTACATAAAGAGGTTGTGAAAAATGAGTTATAAAATTGTAATAGATAGTTGTGGAGAATTATTAGAAAGATGGAAAGAGGATGAGAGAATCGAAAGTATTCCTCTTACTTTAACTGTAGAAGATGAAGATATTGTAGATGATGAAACCTTTAACCAGGCAGAATTTTTACAGAAGATAGCAGACAGCCCTAATTGCCCCAAATCTTCCTGCCCTTCACCGGAACGTTATATGCAGGCTTATGACTGTGGAGCAGACCATGTGTATGCAGTGACGCTTTCTGCGAATTTAAGCGGTTCTTACAACAGCGCAGTGCTGGGAAAAAATCTTTTGCTGGATGAGAAACCGGGACATAAGATTCATGTGTTTGATTCCCGTTCTGCATCTGTTGGGGAGACTCTCATTGCCCTGAAGATTGAGGAATGTGAGAGCCAGGGTATGGAGTTTGAACAGGTGGTGGAGACGGTAGAAGCCTATATTGAATCTCAGAATACTTATTTTGTTCTGGAAAATCTGGAGACCCTTAGAAAGAACGGAAGACTGAGTAATCTGAAGGCATTTGTGGCGTCTGCGCTGAAAATCAAACCGGTTATGGGTTCCACACCGGAAGGAACGATTGTTCAGTTAGACCAGGCCAGAGGCATTAATAAGGCTCTGATGAAAATGGTGGATTATGTTGCAGAAGGCGCAAAGGACAGTGAAAATAAGGTACTGGCAATCAGTCACTGTAACTGTCCAGAAAGAGCAGAGATTGTAAAAGAAGCAATTTTAAAGAGGATTTCTGTTAAAGATGTGGTGGTTTTGGACACTGCGGGAGTCAGCAGCATGTATGCCAATGACGGTGGAATTATTGTTGTTATCTAAATTTTTCAGAAATTATTGACAAATTATGACAAATCCTTTATATTAAATACGCTATGGGATATAAAGTTCATTCAAAGTTCCATGCAAATCTTTCTTTGACCATCCGAAAGGATTAAGGCCATACGGACAGCCGGGTCAACTGCCGACTGGCAACTGCGGTTGCCTTATTGATTGAGTTAGAAGCTCAAATTTTATAAGTTGCAAACTTTATATTTTGTGTGAGAAGCACATCAACTTGTGAAACGGTCAATAAGAGTAGTAAAAGTAAGATATTTGCTATATAGACTCTGAACTTTCAAATTCCATTTTTGTATGCCTGTTTTCTTTTTCGGGAGACAGGATAGCTGGCAGGCATAGACAAAAAATGAAATATGGCGGACGAATCAAAACATGAGTGATGTGGAAACGCGTTGCTTGTGTTTTTTTATTTTCCATAAAAAAGGAAGATAGGGATATGGGAGAAAAATTGAAATTATATGGGTTTAATAATCTGACCAAGGCGTTAAGCTTTAACATTTATGATGTATGTTATGCAAAGACAGCCAGGGAGCAGAAAGAATACATTGCCTATATTGATGAAGAGTACAATGCCGGAAGGCTTACTGTAATACTGACCAATCTGGCAAAGATGATTGGAGCCAGGATTCTGAATCTTTCCAAACAGGATTATGACCCTCAGGGGGCTTCTGTGACACTGCTGATTGCAGAAGAGCCTGTGATGCCGGTGGGAAGTGTTCAGACAGCACATCTGGATAAAAGCCACATAACAGTACATACCTATCCGGAATACCATCCGGAGACGTCTCTGGCAACCTTCCGGGTGGATATTGATGTGGCAACCTGCGGGAAAATCACCCCCCTTTCCACCCTGGATTATCTGATTTCTTCTTTTGATTCAGATATTATTACCATGGATTACAGGGTGCGGGGCTTTACCAGGGCTGTAAACGGGGCGAAGCTGTTTATGGATCACAACATCAATTCGATTCAGGACTATATTGCCCCTGCTACCCTGGGAGAATATGAGGCTGTGGATGTGAATGTGAAAGAAGTGAATTTATTTCACACCAAGATGATGAGAAGGGAGATTGCGCTGGAGAATTATCTGTTTCATACAGAGCTTCAGGAGCTGTCCCCTGAAACAAGAATGGAGATTACAGAAAATCTCAGGCGGGAAATGCAGGAGATTTTCTGTGGAAAAAATATGTATTAAAGAGAAGGAGGGATAAGAACATGGAGAAGTTATCCCAGCAGCAGGCGCCGATTTATGAGGCGCTGGAAGAACTGCGGAAAATGAGAGTGGTTCCTTTTGATGTGCCGGGACACAAACGGGGCAGAGGAAATCCGGAGCTTACTAGGCTTTTGGGAGAACGGTGCATGAATATGGACGTAAATTCTATGAAGCCTCTGGATAATCTCTGTCATCCGGTTTCTGTGATAGCCCAGGCAGAGCAGTTGGCAGCAGAGGCCTTTCATGCAGCCCATGCCTTTTTAATGGTGGGAGGCACTACCTCTTCGGTACAGAGCATGATTTTATCAGTAGCCAAACGCGGGGAAAAGATTATTTTGCCAAGAAATGTGCACCGCAGCGTGATTGGAGCCATGGTGTTATGCGGGGCTGTTCCGGTTTATGTGAATCCCCAGTGTAATGAACGTCTTGGCATTCCTCTTGGAATGCGGGTGGAGGATGTGAAAAAGGCTATGGAAGAGCATCCAGATGCCAAGGCTGTTTTGGTGAATAATCCTACTTATTATGGTATTTGTTCAGACTTGAAAGCTATTGTAAAACTGGCTCATGACCATGGCATGTACTGTCTGGCAGATGAGGCTCATGGAACCCATTTTTATTTTTCAGATAAGCTTCCCGTTTCAGCCATGGAGGCAGGGGCAGATATGGCGGCAGTGTCCATGCATAAATCTGGAGGAAGCCTCACACAAAGCTCTCTGCTTTTGATTGGGCCGGGAATGTCCCAGGGGCATGTGCGCCAGATTATTAACCTGACCCAGACGACCAGCGGCTCCTATCTTCTCATGTCCAGTCTGGATATTTCCAGAAGAAATCTGGCATTAAGGGGCAGGGAAACCTTTGAAAAGGTTATGGAAATGGCAGAATATGCCAGAAATGAGATTAATGAAATACCTGGATTTTGCGCATTTTCCAGGGAAATTATTAATGGGGACAGCGTCTATGATTTTGATGTAACCAAGTTATCAGTGCATACTCTGGATGTGGGGCTGGCCGGCATAGAGGTTTATGACCTTTTGCGGGATGAATATGATATTCAGATTGAGTTTGGAGATTTCGGAAATATTCTGGCGTATTTGTCCATTGGAGACAGAATACGGGATATTGAGCGGCTGGTTTCTTCCCTGTCTGAGATTTCCAGGAGATTTGGCAGGGAAAAAGTAGATTTAATGACCCAGGAATATGTGACGCCACAGGTGGCGGTTTCTCCACAGGATGCGTTTTATGCCCAGAAGGAATCTCTGCCTCTTGAGGAGACAGTGGGGCGAATCTGCAGCGAATTTGTTATGTGTTATCCCCCCGGCATTCCCATTCTGGCGCCGGGAGAGCGCATTACAAAAGAGATTGTGGAGCATATACAGTATGCCCTGGAAAAAGGGTGTACCATTACCGGACCAGAGGATTCGGAAATTACCAGATTAAATGTGCTGAAAGGAGAGCATGATGGAACTTTGGTTTTCTGAAAAACAGACAAAAAATGTGAAATTGTCCATCCGGGTGGAGCGGCAGCTTTACAGCGGACAGTCGGAGTTTCAGCGTATTGATGTGTTTGAGTCTCCGGAGTTTGGCAGATTTCTCACCCTGGACGGATACATGATGCTTACGGAAAAAGATGAATTTATTTACCATGAGATGATGGTTCACATTCCCATGGCAGTTCATCCAAAGGTGGAGAAGGTGCTGATTATCGGAGCCGGAGACGGAGGGGTTATCCGGGAACTGGCCGATTATCCGGAAATCAGACACATGGATTTAGTGGAAATTGATGAAATGGTGGTGCAGGTGTGCAAAGAGTATCTGCCAAAGACAGCCTGTTGCCTGGAGGATGAAAGGGTACACATTCATTATGAGGACGGGCTGAAATATATCCGGCGGTGCAAAAATGAGTATGATTTGATTATTGTGGATTCTACAGACCCCTTTGGACCGGGAGAGGGACTGTTTACCAGAGAATTTTATGGGAACTGTTATAAAGCCCTGAAAGAGGACGGAATTATGGTGAATCAGCATGAAAGTCCTTTTTATGAAGAAGATGCAAGAGCCTGCCAGAAGGCCCACAGAAATATTACGGAATCGTTCCCAATCAGTAAGGTGTATCAGGCCCATATCCCTACCTATCCTTCGGGACACTGGCTCTTTGGCTTTGCCTCTAAGAAGTACCATCCTTTGCGGGATTTAAGGGAGCAGGAATGGAAGGCAAGGGGGCTGAAAACCCGTTATTATACTACCACCTTGCATAAAGGAGCTTTTTACATACCAGCCTATGTGGAGGAGTTATTGAAGCATGTTGAAAAAGAATGTTGAGACCTTTTTAGAATGTAATAAAACGTATAAGGAAGCAGAGATTGTGCTGTTTGGAGCGCCTTTTGATTCCACTACTTCTTTCCGTCCGGGAACCCGGTTTGGCAGCAGCGCTATCCGTCATGAATCTTTTGGACTGGAGAGCTACAGCCCTTATCAGGACAAGGATTTGATAGACAGCAAGGTCATGGATTCCGGGGATTTGGAGCTGTGCTTCGGAAATACCAGGAAGGTGCTTTCGGATATTAAACGCCGCACAGAGGGAATTTTAAAGGATGGAAAGCTGCCCTTTATGCTGGGGGGAGAACATCTGGTAACCCTGGGCGCTGTGCAGGCAGTGGCAAAGAAGTATGAGGACTTGCACATCATTCATTTTGATGCGCATGGAGATTTAAGAGAGGATTATCTGGGGGAGAAGCTGTCCCATGCCTGTGTGATAAAGCGGTGCTGGGAGCTGGTGGGAGATAACCGGATTTTCCAGTTTGGCATCCGTTCCGGAGACCGGGAGGAATTTCGCTGGGGCAGGGAGCATGTGTGTACCCGGAAATTTGATTTTCAGGGACTTCGGGAAGTTTTGGAAGAATTACAGGGAAAACCAGTGTATTTTACCCTGGATTTAGATGTGCTGGACCCTTCCGTATTTCCGGGAACTGGAACGCCGGAGCCAGGCGGGGTAAGTTTTGACCAGTTGCGGCAGGCAGCCACCCTGGTATGTGAAAAAGCCAGAATCGTGGGCTGTGATGTCAATGAATTAAGTCCCCATTATGACGCCAGCGGAGCTTCTACCGCGGTGGCCTGCAAAATCGTAAGAGAAATGCTGCTGGCTTTGGATAAAGAAAAGAGAAAAACAGGAGGAATGTAAAAATGGGAAAAGCGTTAATTATCGGATGTGGAGGAGTGGCTTCTGTAGCCATTCACAAATGTTGCCAGAACAGTGAGGTGTTTGAGGAAATCTGCATTGCCAGCCGCACTGTATCAAAATGTGATGCATTAAAGGAAAAGCTTCAGGGCACTACCAAAACAAAAATCACAACCGCGCAGGTAGATGCGGATAAGGTGGAGGAGTTAATTGCTTTAATTGAAAAGGAAAAACCAGATGTGGTACTGAATCTGGCGCTGCCTTATCAGGATCTTACCATTATGGATGCCTGTCTGGCTACGAAAACCCATTATATTGACACTGCCAATTATGAGCCGGAAGATACTGCAAAGTTTGAATATAGCTGGCAGTGGGCTTACAGAGAAAAATTTGAAAAAGCGGGAATCACAGCGCTTCTGGGAAGCGGCTTTGACCCAGGTGTTACCGGAGTATTCAGCGCTTATGCTCTGAAACATGAGTTTGATGAAATTAATTACATTGATATTCTGGACTGCAATGGAGGAGACCATGGTTATCCTTTTGCCACAAACTTTAATCCGGAAATCAATATCCGCGAAGTATCTGCAAAAGGTTCTTACTGGGAAGACGGACATTGGGTGGAAACAGAACCAATGGAAATTAAGAGAGTTTACAATTTTGAGGAAGTGGGAGAAAAAGACATGTATCTCCTTCACCATGAAGAAATCGAAAGTCTTGCCCTGAATATGCCGGGAATTAAGAGAATCCGTTTCTTCATGACTTTTGGACAGAGCTACCTGACTCATTTGAAATGTCTGGAAAATGTGGGTATGACTTCCATTGAGCCGATTCTGTTTGAAGGAAAAGAAATTGTTCCTCTGCAGTTTTTAAAGGCAGTGCTTCCGGATCCTGCATCCCTGGGACCGCGCACCAAGGGAAAAACCAACATTGGCTGTATTTTCCAGGGCAAAAAGGATGGCAAAGAAAAGACTTATTATCTCTACAATATCTGCGACCATGAATCCTGTTACAAGGAAGTTGGCTCTCAGGCAGTAGCCTATACCACCGGAGTGCCTGCCATGATTGGCGCCATGATGGTCATGACCGGAAAATGGAACAAACCAGGGGTACATAATATTGAAGAGTTTGATCCGGATCCATTTATGGATGCCTTAAATACCTGGGGACTTCCATGGAGAGAGTCTCATACACCGGTGCTGGTGGACTAATGGCAGGGGAGAAAAAAGCCGGATTTTCTACACCGTATTTTCTGGTGGATGAAAACCGGTTGCTGCATAATCTGGAAATTTTAAAACAGGTGTCAGAACAGGCGGGATGTAAGATTTTGCTGGCGCAGAAGGCTTTTTCCATGTTTTCTGCGTACCCGCTTTTGCGGGAATATCTGGCCGGAACCACAGCCAGCGGCTTGTATGAGGCAAGACTGGGCTATGAGGAATTTGGCAAGGAAACCCATGTGTTTTCTCCTGCTTATACAGAGGAGGAATTTCGGAGGCTTTTGCAATATGCAGACCACATGGTTTTCAATTCACCTAAGCAGGTGCGAAAATTTGCAAAGCGGGCAAAAGCCGCAGGAAAAGAGGTAGGGCTTCGGATTAATCCAGAGTGTTCCACCCAGGAGGGACATGCCATCTATGACCCCTGTTCCCCGGGCTCAAGGCTTGGAACAACTCTTGGGAATTTTGAAGAAGAGTTGGTTCCCATGCTGGATGGACTTCATTTCCATACCTTGTGTGAGCAGGGGGCAGATGCCCTGGAAATTACCTTGCAGGCAGTGGAAGAAAAATTTGGCAGGTATCTGTATGGAATGAAGTGGTTGAATCTGGGAGGGGGACATCATATTACCAGAGAGGATTATGACGTTTCGGGATTGATTGCCATGATACAAAGGCTTCGCAGGAAATATGAGATTGAAGTTTATCTGGAACCGGGAGAGGCAGTGGTGTTAAATGCAGGATTTCTGGTTTCCACAGTTCTGGAAACCATGAAAAACAAAATGGATATTGCCATCCTGGATACCTCTGCAGCCTGTCATATGCCGGATGTTCTGGAAATGCCTTATCGTCCCCCTGTAAAAGACAGCGCCATGCCAGGGGAGAAGCCTTATACGGTGCGCCTTGCAGGACCCACCTGTCTGGCAGGGGATGTGATTGGAGATTATTCCTTTGATAAGCCCTTAAAAGAGGGAGACCAGGTGGTACTGGAGGATATGGCGCTTTACACCATGGTGAAAACCAATACCTTTAACGGCATGCCTTTGCCGGATTTGGTGTGGAGAGATAAAAAGGGCGTTATGAGCCTGGTAAAAAGATTTGCATATGAAGATTTTAAGGGAAGACTTTCCTGAGAAAGCTCTTTTGGGAGACTGCTGGCAGTCTCCCTTTTTTTCTTTTTGCATATGGTAAAAGAAAAGGCATTTGAGATTTTGTTGAAAACAAGTTTAAATAGATTTGCAGTTTTTGGCGGTGATATGCGTCAGGTATACCTGGCAGAATATTTGGCGGAAAAAGGCTTTGAAGTGGTTGTTTATGGTTTGTGTGAGAACTGTAAGCATCCCAAAATCAGGGAGGCAGCTTCATTGAAAGCAGCGTTGGAAAACGCAGAGGCAGTGGCAGCCCCGGTTCCTTTTTCCAAAGGGCTGTTGCTTATATCGGAAGAAAAACTTCTTAAAACATTAAAACCGGAGACCCGGTTTTTCTCAGGAGGGATTCCTGAGAAATTTTGCACACAGGCAGAGAAAAAAGGAATCCAATGTGTGGATTATTTAAAGGACGAGAGCGTTGCAATGAAAAATACCCTTGCAGCCGCAGAAGGGATTCTGGCAGAAGCTATTATCAGAAGTCCCAGAAATCTTTTTGGAAGTACCTGTCTGGTTCTTGGCTATGGAAGATGCGGCAGCACACTGGCGTCTTATTTAAAAGGGATTTCCTGTAAAGTGCTGGTGTATGAAAAACAGGAAAAAGAAGCTGCCAGGGCAGGTATCCGGGCAGACCAGGTAATAAAACCAGGAGAGCTTGCCATGGCTTTGCAGGAAGCAGATTTTATTTTCAATACCATTCCGGCCATGGTTTTGCCAAAAGCCCTGCTTGGCTATGTGAGAAAGGATGCCCTGATTCTGGATATGGCTTCCCAGCCGGGAGGCGTGGATTATGAGGCGTGCAAAGAGCTGGGGCTTTCGGCAGCTTTGCTCCCTGGACTTCCGGGGAAATATGCGCCTGCATCTTCTGCTGAGATTCTGGCAGAAAAAATAGAGAGAACTCTGTAAAAAATAGAAGTAAAAGGGAAATTTGGAGGGAGAGTATATGGAACTCAAAGGAAAGAAAATCGGAGTGGCTTTCACAGGCTCCTTTTGTACCTATAAACGCGTATTTACGGAATTGGAAAACCTGGTTCAGGAGGGCGCCCTGGTCCAGACGATTTTTTCAGATGCGTCACAGTCCATTGACAGCCGCTTTGGAAAAGCGGCAGACTTTGTAAAAGAAGCAGAACGTATTACCGGAAATCCACCTATGCAAACCATAGCCCAGGCAGAGCCCATTGGACCGGAAAGCCTTCTGGATTTGCTGGTGATTCTACCCTGCACCGGAAATACCATTGCAAAGCTGGCAAACGGTATTACAGACACTCCGGTGCTTATGGCAGCCAAGGCCCACCTTAGAAATGAAAAGCCCCTGCTGCTGTCTATTTCCACCAATGATGCCCTGGGCATGAATATGAAAAATATCGGACTTTTGTTAAATGCAAAGCATGTCTATTTTGTTCCCTTTGGACAGGACAATGCAAAAAAGAAACCCAATTCCATGATTGCTCATACAAAGCTTCTGATTCCCGCAGCCAAAGCAGCGCTGGAGGGAAAACAATATCAGCCGGTTATTCAGTAAAAAGGAGAATGTTATGAACGCGATTGCAGGATTTTGCAGCCATAAGGCTGTCTATGACCAGGAAGAGAAAAAGTGGCGCGCTGTACTGGAATCCATGAATCAGGCACAAAAAAGAAGAGAACCAGGAAAGACAAAAATCTGCCTGAAAAAACACTGTGCCATGACAGGATATGAAGACACCTGTTCTTGTATTCTGGCTATGGATGGAAGTCTTTACAATGCACCAGAGCTTCGCAAAGAGCTGAAAGCTTTGGGAGCTGTTTTTAAAACCACCAGGGACTGGGAGGTTATGATTCAGGCGTATCTGCATTTTGGAGAAAATTTTGTTACCCGACTTAATGGAAGCTTTGCAGCAGCTCTGTGGGATGCCAGGAAGGAAACTCTGTTTTTGTTTCGGGACAGAGTGGGAACAAAACCGCTCTTTTACACACGAAAAGGAGACACCCTGGTGTATGCTTCGGAAATCAAAGGTTTGTTTCAATATCCAGGAATCAGACCTAAGCTGGATGAGCAGGGGCTTTGTGAAATCTTTGCCCTGGGTCCTGCAAAAACTTGCGGAAAAGGCGTTTTCAAAGACATTATGGAAGTGCTTCCAGGTCATTATATGACCTTTTGCGGCGGTGTTTTAAAGGAACACACCTACTGGAAGCTGGAAAGCCATGTTCACGAGGATTCTTATAACGATACGGTGGAGAAAACAGCCTGGCTTTTGGAAGACGCAGTAAAAAGGCAAATGTGTGGAGAGAATCCGGTGTGTACGTTTTTGTCCGGCGGGGTAGACAGCAGCCTGGTGACTGCCATTTGTGCCAGGGAACTGGAAAAACAGGGGAAGGTTCTGGATACTTTTTCTTTTGATTTTGAAGGAAATCAGAAATACTTCCAGTCCAATGCGTTTCAGCCCAGTCAGGATAGACCCTGGGTGGAAAAAATGGTACAGAAATTCCAGACCAACCATGTGTTCCTGGAATGTGACAATACAAACCTGTTAGAAAATTTATATGAGGCAGTAGATGCCAGAGACCTGCCCTGTATGGCAGATGTGGAATCCTCCATGCTGTATTTTTGCAGAAAAGTAGCAGAGCATAATAAGATAGCCCTTACGGGAGAATGCGCAGATGAAATTTTCGGCGGCTATCCCTGGTTTCACAAGGAAGAAGCCCTGAACACCCAGGCATTTCCCTGGTCCTCTGATATGAAGGTGCGCCAGACCTTGTTATCCGAAGATGTGATTCAGGGACTGCCTATGGAAGAATATGCCAGAGCTGCTTATGACAGGACGGTTTTGGAAACTCCTGTTTTGGAAGGGGAGACAGGAGTAGAGAAAAGAAGAAGAGAAATCGCATATTTGAACCTGAGATGGTTTATGGTAACACTTATGGACCGTATGGACCGCACCAGCTCAAGCGTTGGGCTGGATGCCAGAGTGCCTTTTGCAGATTACAGAATCATCGAATATATCTGGAACGTACCCTGGGCCATGAAATGCAGAGGCGGAGTGAAAGGACTGCTGCGTCATGCAGGAGAGGGAAAAGTGCCAGAAGAGGTACTGTGGAGGAAAAAAAGCCCTTATCCCAAAACCTATCATCCCCAGTATGAGAGTATGTTGGGAGAGGCGCTGAAAGAGGTTCTGGCAACCCAAGATGCGCCAGTGAAGCAGTTCCTGGATCAGGAGAAAGTAAAACGTTTTCTGGATAGTCCCAAGGACTACGGGAAGCCCTGGTACGGCCAGCTTATGGCAGGCCCCCAGATGCTGGCGTATATGCTTCAGGTGAATTACTGGATGGAGACGTATGGGGTGGAAGTGGTGTAAAAGGTGAGGTAAAAAGCTGGAGTATACTCCGGCTTTTTTTCGTTTAAAGGAAAAAACTGAGTTGACATGGTGTATACTCAAGAAATTAAAATATCTGAAAATAGAAAAAGAGAGGATGAGAAAAGATGAGTGGAAATACTTTAAAAAGAACCTTTGGGATGAAAGAGGCGGTTACCATAACAGTAGGAACCGTAGTAGGAGTAGGGTTATTTACTACAGGAGCTAATGTGGTGGGAACCATGGGACCGGCAGTTATTCTGGCTACACTGGTAGCTATGTTGATTAGTATTTATCCTGCATTATTGTATGCAGAAATGGGTGCAGCATTGCCCTATGCAGGAGGAACTTATAAGTATGCATCTCTTGGGATCGGAAGACCTATGGGAATGCTTGCAGGATGGAATTTCATTATTTCTCTTGTGGCAGTTACCAGTGGAGAAGCGCTGGCATTTAGTTTTTATTTTAAAACCTTTTTTTCTGCCCTTGGAATTAATTTACCGGTGAGTGATACGGTAATTGCAACCATTGCAGTGATTGTTTTTATCATCACCAATGTAAGAGGAGTGGAGATGACTGGGCGTTTGCAGAATGGGTTCATGTTTTTTTTCTGGGGAGTGGCAATTATCTGGTTCCTTACTATGATTCCTAATGTACAAATGCCGAATTTTGTCCAGCTTCCTGAATTTATGAAAAATACCACACCGCTGGGATTTGTGGCAGCAGTCAGCATGATTTGGTGGTGCTTTGCAGGATTTGAGACTTGCTGTGCCATGGGTGAAGAGATTAAGTATCCTCAGATAAATATTCCCCGGGCTTTATTTCTGGCACCATTTATTGTGTTTGCTGTGAATGCGGCATTTCAATGGTTTTTAGTGGGAATTGTTCCCACAGAAGAGATTGCATCCTTAGCTACAGCTTCAGCACCTTTTGCAGAGGCTATGACAAAAGCAGGAATTTTAGGATTTCCATTAATTCTTTTAGCTGCTGGTATTGCTTTTGGCGGGGATTTTTCTACCTTAAATGCCAGTATTGCTGTTCCTCCCAGATATTTATTTACTATGGCAAGAGATGGTGCTATGCCAAAAGTATTTGCAAAAATTCACAAGAAATATCAGACACCTTATGTAGCAATTTTAACTCTTGGTATTTTATCAGCAGTACTGATTGCATCGAATTCTATGATTTATATTGCATCTGTTAGTTTATTCGCAGATTTATTTTATTATGTAATTGGGATTGCAGCATCTTTTGGACTGCGAAAGAAATGTCCGGATTTAAAGCGCCCTTATAAGGCGCCAGGTATTATGATAGGTGCTCCTGTAAGCGTTGTGATTTATATTATCATGATGACCCAGCTTGAGAAGGAAGCATTGATTACTGGTGTTATCTGGTGCGTGTTGGGATTGGTGGTATATGCCATTTGTAGAAAAAAATATGGAGAACCAGACGAGAGAGAAGAAATTTTGATATTAAAAGAAGAGGTTCCTTCTTCAGTAGAAAAAAAGAAGATGGATAAAGAATTCAAAATTTGGTCAGTAATTGTAGGGGCAGCAGTAGTACTTGCTCTTATGCTGTATCTTTTCCCATTTTTCTTCTAGTTTAGAAAAGTAAAATTTTGACACATTCCGGCTCAGTATAAGTTTACTTTGAGCTGAAATGTGTCAAAATCCAGGTATTATTTTTTAGCTTCGTTCTTTTAAAATTTCCATCAAGCGTTCTGCTGCAGATTCTGAAGGGATGTTTTCTGAGAAAGTTTTGTCCCTGGAAACTACTTCTAACTGGCTTTGTTTCAGGTTTCTTGGGCTTACTACAACTCTTAAAGGCACGCCCAGCAAATCAGCGTCTGAGAACATCACGCCAGCCCGCACACTTCGGTCATCGTAGAGGACTTCCACGCCTTTTCTCATGAGTTCTTCGTAGAGCTGGTCAGCAAAGGCCTTTACCTGTGCATCATCTGAGCGGACTGCACACAAATGAATCTGCCAGGGAGCAATAGACATAGGCCAGACAGGACCATATTCATCATGATGTGCTTCGCACACCGCGGCTGCCAGACGGCCGACGCCGATTCCGTAACATCCCATGACAGGGTACTGTGTTCTGCCATTTTCATCAATATAAGTCATATTCATGGAACTGGTATATTTAGTTCCAAGCTGGAAAATATTTCCAACCTCAATTCCACGAGAAATGGTAATGGATGGTTTACCGCAGTGAGGACAAATCCCGCCTTCCTGAATTTTGGCAAAATCATGATATTCTGCATCTGGAAATTCCCGTTCCATATCCAATCCCGTATAATGATATTCCTCCTGATTTGCACCACAGGAAAGATTATTTGCGCCTTCTAAGGAGCGGTCATAGAGAATCACTGCCTTGCCATTTATCTGTAAATCATAAGGCCCAATATAACCGGCATGAAGGCCGCTTTCCCGGGTGATGACTGCAGGATGGATTTCTTCTTTCAGATAATTGGTAAGTTTGGTTTCATTTACTTCTAAATCCCCACGAATGAATAAAACAACGTAGCTGTCATCTGCGTTTTTCTGATAAACCACAGCTTTACAGGACTGTTCTTTTGGGCTGTGGAGAAATTCACAGACCTCCTCAATAGTGTGAATATCAGGGGTATGCACCAGGGTTAATGGTTCGGAGGTTTTAACAGATTTCTTTGGAAGAAGGTTTTCTGCTGCTTCCATATTAGCGCAATACCCACAATCCGGACAGATGGCAATGGAATCTTCTCCAATGGGAGTGAGGAGCATAAATTCATGGGAAACACTGCCGCCCATCATACCGGAATCAGAAGCAACAGCAATGACTTCCGGCAGTCCTACCCTTTTATAAATCCGGTGGTAAGCCTCAAGACAGCGTTGATAATAAGTTTCTAGATCTTCCTGGCTGGTATGGAAGGAATAAGCATCCTTCATGGTAAATTCCCGGACACGAATCAGTCCGGCTCTTGGACGGGCTTCATCCCTGAATTTCGTCTGAATCTGATAAATCATAAACGGATATTTGGTATGGCTCTGGGCGTATTCCCGCACCAGATGAACCGCAGCCTCTTCGTGGGTCATGCCAAGGACCAGAGGGCTGTTGTTGCGGTCCCGGAAACGCATGAGTTCTTTTCCCACACTTTCGTATCGTCCGGATTCTTCCCACAAAGAGCCTGGGAGAACTACCGGAAACTGCACTTCCTGTCCGTCTATGGCTTCCATTTCCTGTCGGATGATTTCCTCAATTTTATGCGTGATTCTGCGAAGAGGAGTATAAGAAGAATAAATACCATTTGCCACATATTTCATATAGCCGCCCCGAATCATAAGGGCATGGCTGTCTACCACACAATCCGATGGTTTTTCTTTAAAACGATCTCCTGCCAGTTTTTCCAGTTTCATATGTTTTACCTCCTTAAATGTAAATAAAAAACGCCCCAAGCCAAAACAATCAGCTTAGGGCGAACAAGCTACAAGTCCGCGGTACCACCTAAATTCGGAATTCATCCGCACTCTTATACAGGCTCAAAGACGGGTTGGGTATCTCTTCCATGAAGGCTTTCACCAGCCGCCTTCTCTCTGTGATTTCCGGGATACTTACTATTTCTTGTCACAGCCTATGTTATTTAACTGGCACTAGGATAGCACAGGTTTTTTTGAATGTCAATTTTTTTATGGCTGACAGACAGGTTGAGGTGGAAGATTGGAAGAAATTGTTGTATAATCCTTTTGACAACAAAGAACTTGAGGAGGACAACATGATATCGTTATTGCTTGGAATTATTTATCTTTCTTTTATCAGCCTGGGATTGCCGGATGCTCTTCTTGGAGCTGCCTGGCCTACCATGTATGGAGAATTTTCCGTTCCGGTTTCCTATGCTGGAATCATTTCTATGATTATCGCTCTTGGAACTGTTGTTTCCAGTTTACAAAGTGACCGGCTTACCAGAAAGCTGGGAACCGGTAAGGTAACTGCTATCAGCGTTGCCATGACCGCAGCAGCTCTTTTTGGATTTTCCTTTAGTCATTCCTTCTGGATGCTCTGCCTGTGGGCTATTCCCTACGGACTGGGCGCAGGAAGTGTGGATGCGTCTTTGAATAATTATGTGGCACTGCATTATGAAAGCCGTCATATGAGCTGGCTGCATTGCATGTGGGGTGTTGGAGCTTCTCTGGGACCTTATATTATGGGATTTGCATTAACAGGAGGAAAAACCTGGAATGCGGGATACCGCTGGATTGGTATACTGCAGGTGGTGCTTACTGTAATTCTGTTGTTCAGCCTTCCCATGTGGAAGGGGAGAAAGACAGGAGGAGAACAGGAAAACGGAGAGGAAGCAGACAAAATTCTTTCTCTGCCGGAAATTATCCGTATTCCAGGAGCAAAAGAAGTGTTGATTTGTTTCTTCTGCTACTGCGCAGTGGAGCAGACAGCCGGTTTGTGGGCCAGCAGTTATCTGGTTTTGTACAAGGGCATGGCAGCGGAAACAGCGGCTGGTTTTGCCAGTATGTTCTACATTGGTATTACCCTTGGAAGGGCAGCCAGTGGTTTTATGACTATGAAATTCAATGATACTCAGATGATACGCCTGGGGCTTGGAACCATTGCCCTTGGAATTGTGGTGATGCTTATCCCCATGGGGGCAAATCTTTCTGTGGCAGGTCTGATTCTTATTGGTCTGGGATGCGCGCCGGTTTACCCTTGTGTCATCCATTCTACTCCGGCCCACTTTGGAGCAGATAAATCCCAGGCCATTATTGGAGTGCAGATGGCTATGGCCTATGTGGGAACCTGTGTCATGCCGCCTTTGTTTGGTATCATAGCCAATCATATCAGCGTGGCGCTGCTGCCGGTGTATCTGCTGATTTTACTGGTTCTTATGACCATGATGCATGAAGAATTGAATAAAAAAACAAAAAGATAAAAAAGAAAAGGAGTTTTGAATATGCCAGTATTTGATTTTAGTAATGTCTCTAATACGGAAAAAGAGGCAGAATGTACTTACACAACCTTCCAGTCTAATGAGCCGGAAGCTACACCGGAAATGCCCATCCTGATTTTGGATAATCAGAAGCAGAAATGGCCGCATCATTCCTGTGGTTTTTTTACCAATCCTAACCAAAGGACTTCCTTTGAATTTCAGGAAGAGGAAGGAAATCCAACAGGAGATATTCTTCAGATGGATTCCAGATTTGTAAGCCTTATCCGATGGCTGGGAGAGCACCATATCAATGTGCGTCTGTCCGGTGAAAATCAGGAAAAAGGTTATGCAGTGTATAAAATCAGAGAAATCGCCTTTGGAGGAGGAACAAAGCTTTCGGCAGAAGACGGATTTCTGCAATTTATGATTGAGCGGCTTTTAGCCAGCAATGCGCCTGTAGAAGAGGTGGGAGAAGAGGACGAGGCAGAACTGGGGGATGAGATGAAGCTTACCAGTTTGCAGAGTATTACCGATTTTATGACTTGCGCTGGACGCACTTTGCCAGAAAATATCCGGCTCTGGGCAAGAAGAAATCTGGCAGTTGCCCGCTCTAATGAGGTTTCCCAGGAGGAACGCCGCCACGCCCAGAGAGCTCTTTCTATTATGATGAATATTCAGTGGAAAAACAATTATTTTGGTTCCATTGACCCGAAAGAAGCCAGAAGGATTCTGGATGAGGAGCTGTATGGCATGGAACGGGTAAAGCAGAGAATTATTGAGACCATTATTCAGATTAACCGTACCCATACTCTGCCAGCCTATGGACTTTTGCTGGTGGGACCTGCAGGAACGGGAAAATCACAGATTGCCTATGCAGTGGCGCGGATTTTGAAACTGCCATGGACAACGTTGGATATGAGTTCCATCAATGACCCGGAACAGCTTACCGGAAGCTCCAGGGTGTATGCCAATGCAAAACCGGGCATTATTATGGAGGCTTTTTCCATGGCAGGGGCTTCCAGTCTGGTATTTATTATCAATGAATTGGACAAAGCAGCCTCCGGCAAGGGAAACGGAAATCCTGCAGATGTGCTGCTGACCCTTTTGGACAATTTGGGCTTTACAGACAACTACATGGAATGTATGATTCCAACTGTAGGTGTTTATCCCATTGCCACAGCCAATGATAAAGAGCAGATTAGCGCGCCTTTGATGTCCAGATTTGCTGTGATTGATATTCCAGACTATACACCAGAAGAAAAGAAAATCATTTTTTCCAGATTCTCTCTTCCAAAAGTATTAAAACGTATGGGAATGAAGGAATCTGAATGCGTAGTGACACCGGAAGCGTTAGATGCAGTGATAGAAAAATATCAGGATACCTCAGGAATCCGAGATCTGGAGCAGGCAGCAGAGCATATTGCGGCAAATGCCCTGTATCAGATTGAAGCAGAGCATGTGGAACAGGTGGTATTTGACAAAGAAATGATAAAAGAATTATTGGGATAAAAAGTTTACACAAAAAACAAGCGATGTGATAAAATGAATATAGTACACGTCAGTGGAAGATAAAAAATAAAAAAGAAAAAAGAGGATAAACAGATGAAAATAGCAGTGACTTATGACAATGGAAATGTATTTCAGCATTTTGGAAAAACAGAGTATTTTAAATTATATGAAGTGGAAGATAACAAAGTGGTTTCCAGCGAAGTAATGAGCTCCAATGGAACAGGACATGGAGCCCTGGCAGGACTTTTAGCAGAGCGTTCGGTAAAGGTGTTGATTTGCGGAGGCCTTGGAGGAGGCGCCCAGGCTGCTCTTGCAGAAGCTGGCATTGAAGTGTGCTCAGGAGCAAAAGGTGATACAGACCAGGCAGTAGAAGCCTACCTGAAAGGGGAATTGGTATCCACTGGAGTAAACTGTGACCATCATCATGAAGAAGGTCATAGCTGTGGCAATCATGAAGACGGACATAGCTGCGGAGGCAACTGCGGGGGCGGATGTGGCTCCAAGCAGCCGGAGCTTACCGGACGTAATGTTGGAAAAATCTGCCGCACTCATTATAA
>CATWQE010000026.1 GCA_958352855.1 uncultured Bacillota bacterium | reverse complement strand
CCTGCCAGTCCACATCACTGCGATAACCAAAGGTAAAAATTTTATCCGGAAGGGCTTCCTTTACAAAAGTTACAGATGGACAACAGATAGGATCTCCAAAAGATAATACTCTTCTGCGTACCCACCTGCTTTTCCAGAATTTCTCAATGGTAAGAGGCTTTAACATCAAACGTTTTATCTTTAAAATAGTATTTTCCAGGCATATCTGCCCATTGCGCAATTCTCCGTAATCGGTAAACGCAATCAGCGGATTCTCAGCTCTATTCAAATGTTTGAGAATCTCCTCCAGATAATTTTTTTCATAAATATCATCCTGATGAGCAATAGTAAACAATTCTGTTTCTACTTTGCTACATCCATAGTTCCAGTCATCTGCTATACTGGCTTTCCCTGTGTTCACAACCACTGGAAGCTCATATCTCTTTGCAATTTCCTGTATAGAATCATTTGGCGTTGACGTAGAAATCAAAATCCTGCTCTTTTTTGTCTGTTGGAGCAACGATTCAATACATTCTGCCAGGTACGGACTTTCCTTATATGCACATACTACAAATGTATGGTTGTTCTCAGAATACTTCATGAGACAAATCTCCTTTTTCTTTTTTTCTGCTGCTTCTCATTCCCCACCAGATGGAGAATACCAGAATGATACATCTTAAAAGCATCAGTCCCACATACAACAGGGATGCTCCAAGCATTCCCCACCGTTGAGTCATCATACCTGAAAATGGCAGAGAAATCAATAAGGTAAGAATATATCCGTACAAAATCAGCTTCTGGCAGCGCATAACCATCAGCCCATAATACAAAATAACACCTGCCGCACTAAAGCCTCCGCCCAAAAGAAGCAGGATAAATTCCGTCTTATAAGGCGCCAGTTCTACACCATATATCCAGGATAATACCGGAATTCCCAGAAGATAACCACCGCCTATTACAATAACAGTAAGTCCACCTACAATCAGAAGTCCTTTTACAATCGTCCCCATAAATTTGCTTTTCTGATTTCCCACCCAATTTTCTGCCAGAGAAGTCAGCAACGGTTTAAATGCAAACCCACTGAATAAATTAATCACAAATGCCGGCATAAACAGAATAGAGTAATAGGTCTGATATTCCTTAGACATATACTGATCCATACCGTATTTTGGGAGATTGCAGAGATATTGAAGTACAAATGCTCCCACAAATAATGGAAAGCAGGATATTAGAAGCCCCTTAATCTGATTCCACTGGAATCTGATACGGATAGAAACTATTTTTTTTGCTTCCGGAACATTCAAATAAAAAACCGCAACCGCAGAGATAATAATCGTAAGGATACAGGATATTAAAAGGCTTCTGGTAATATAAAGAAATAAAACAAAGCCAAGCATAGTAATCAGCATTCTGTAAAA
Source organism: uncultured Bacillota bacterium (assembly GCA_958352855.1). Taxonomy (GTDB): domain Bacteria; phylum Bacillota; class Clostridia; order Lachnospirales; family Lachnospiraceae; genus Blautia. Next base: position 33,149 of record CATWQE010000026.1, on the reverse strand, counting down.
AAGCGCTTTTCCTGCTATATAAAGCTTCTTATGCTGCTGAAACATCCCATGAAATACATCCTCAAATGCATCAAATACTTTTAACATGCAGATGAGAATCAGCACGATTGCCTCTTCTGTAAAGCCCTCATGATAGAACCCATATGCCACAGCGCATAAGATCATTGCCAGACAGGTAATGATTCTCGCTGCCAGATAAGTCTCAAATTTAAAAACTTCGCGGACATCTGTTGCCTGATAGGTACGGATTTCATAGGCTCCCACTGTCTGAAGCTGCTGGGACACTGCATATCCAAAAGCAAATACGCCTCCCACATAAGGCCCCATAATCCTGGTCACTGCCCATAAGACAACAACCGAAAATACAGCAGTAATCCCGCTTCCCATGGTATTCCAGAAATAATCTTTCTTTACTTGACTTTGCATATTTTTATCCATTCTTATTTGTTTTCAGCCTTTCTCTTTGGCGTGTAATCACCTAGTTCCAAACGATACGGAAAATGATTCTTTCTCTTCTCTACCGGTGGCAGTTTCATATAATCTCCGTATGTTGCTGTAAGCATTTCTTCGATTTTATTTGGAAAATTCAATTCCAAATGTTCAAACTTCAGCTTTTTCAAAGGATACACCTGGCTTTTTTTCAGCACATCTTCGTAGGGTTTGGAACTGCACAAATAACCAAGTGTATCCGTTCCAGTTCCATTATATTTTGTGCAGGCAGCCATACATCTGCCATACAGCCAGTTATGAGAAACATGAAAGGTCTTTAAAAGCACATGAACACAGGCGCAGATACCATGAATCACCTTTTTTGTTATTCCCTGAAATGGTAACACCGGATAGGGAACTTCACGTAAAATCATGATTTTACTCCAAAACCAGGCAGACATTGCCTGACGCCGCAGCTTTTTCGGGTCATCACTGACTTCATCCATGGGGTACAAATCCAGAAAAATCCCAAACTTACAGGGAACATTTTTCAATGGTTCTTCCCAGAAAACCGTTCCTTTTTTACACCATCTGGTAGTCATAAGGGGATAATGCTCATCTGTTGTGGCATTTAAGAAATAGTAATGGTCACCATAATCTCGATTGGCAATTTCTACAAATTTCTCAAAATCTTTTCTTGGCATATTGATATCAATATCATCGTCCCATGGAATAAATCCTCCATGCCGCAAAGTTCCAATACCAGTACCTGCAAAAGCAAAATACGTTAAATCGTGTTTTTCACAAATCTCTAAAAAGCACTCTAACATTTCCAGTTCAATCTCCTGAACTGCCTTCAACGTATACGCATCATATTCTCTTCCCATTTTCTCTCTTGTTTCCTTCCATTTTCTCATTATAAGCCTATCTGAACTTCTAGGCAAGCCTTCTTCCCTTGAAATTCATAAGAGGCTTTTCAATATACCGGTACAAAAGGTATCCTCCTGCAATAGCAGCAGGAATAGCCAGTACCATATTCCAGTAAGGTGACATTGTTTCTCCATGCATCCATACAATCACCTGTTGTATAGGATACGCACATAAATAAATTCCATAAGAAATATTTCCTGCATTTCCCGTCTTTTCAGATACCTGTTTTACAGCAAAGCACAAATAAAACAAAATATATGGAAAACACAGCACCATGGCTGCATTCACCAGATGCAGGGGAACTGACAGGACTAATGCAGCCGTATGCCACCAAAATACCGATTTCTTAAAAACAACCTTGTCTCTGTATACAAAAAATAAAATACCCATATAAAATAAAAGCATAGGTCTAATAGTAGGTGTCAGCCCGGATATTCCTGCTTTTCCTGCAACCAAATATATTCCCACAGTTCCAAGAATCACCAGGGGTATACTAAATACACACTTTTTCTGCTCCAGAAATTTTAATTTCCACATAACAAAACATGCTATGTAGCAAAGAAATTCTATAGGTAATGTCCATAAAACTCCATTTACTGTAGACAAATAAGGGTTCTCCTGAAACACGCCTGGAAGATTATGTTGTAAAAGCAGAACACCATTAAGCAAATAACGGTATACCTGAGTGTCTTTAAAATACTCTGCCAGGCTATACTCTGTTACCAAAGGCCCTAATAAAAAAGCTGACAGGAACACCACCACCATAAGGCATGGAAAAATACGAAGTATCCGTATTTTAAAATATGTAACTCCATTTTGTACACGATTCATACTTTTGGCTATGAAATATCCTCCGGCACAAAAAAAGACAGACACCGCAGCGCCTCCCAAAGACATAGCTCCATCTGTAAGCTTCATAAACCATTCATTTTCTGACGTTCCTAAGGATAGTGCAAAAGAATGACTTGCAACTACAAACACAGCAGCCAAAAACTTCAGCAGTTGTAAATTATTACTCTTTCCTTTAAACTCCGTTAATCTCATGTATCTATCTCTTTCTCAGTCTGTCCGTAAAACTCCTGTACCTGCTCTACTGTAAGCAGACCGTAATTCTGTGGCAGATTTAGTTTTTTCAAACTTGTTCCGGTAAATGCTTCCTGCTGAAAATATTCTTCGCCGGAGAATTTTTCATACCACTTTAGTACACAGTCTATATTTGGCGTTTCTTCCTGGGCAATCACTGCAAACGCTTTGATAATGCACAGTCCATATGGAAAATCCTCCTGAAAATACCGGGAACTTTTATCCGGCACATATCCGGTTCCCTTTTTCTTCATTGGCGACCAGATGTTCTGAAAAGCGGGAATATGGCTGATTTTTTCAGTCATTTGTTTTTTATCCTGTACCTCATAATGCTTTTTCAACGAAACTACCTGCTGCAAATCCAGGTCTGGAAATTTTTTACAAATATTCTGAAGTTCCTGGTCACAAGCCAGAAGCATTTCTGAGGATTCTTCGGTCCACTGAGCATAAAACTGGATGTTTTTATCATATACCATAGGTTCTTCATAATCGCGGAACATTGTATACAGCCTGGTTGTATGCAAGATAGGATTTGATGGTGTCAGCGTAACATTCAGATAATTACTGACTTCCCTTGCCGGTATACCCAGAAGTTCTTCCACTATTTTGCAGATTTCCTTTGTTTTGTTTTTTGGAATGGCTCCTATCTGAACTTCTTTCTTTCTGCTGGTTACATTCACAGCTTTCCCATATTCTCTGATTCTGGCAATGCTGTGTACCCGCTGAAATCCAAATAAAACACAGCCTTTTTCAATAATTTCCCGGCAGCAGAACTCACATCCGCCGCTTCCCGGAATAATTCCAAGATAAGTACCTTTCTTCAAAAAAGGCGTCATATCCTTGATTTTTTCACAGAATACATTAGAGGGTAAGGTAGAAAAAATCACATCTGCCTGGGAAAGGATTTCCATGGAATCTGTAATCCTATGAAGTCTGCCAGAGCTCACTTCTTGTTGCTCCAAATCATGTATTTCTATTTCATGGCTCCAGCTTTCCGGCTTTCCGGTAAGCAAATCTACCTGATAACCGCGAAAAGCCATATCTCCTGCCAAAACGCTTCCAATATTTCCTCCGCCAATCACACAAACTCTCATGTTCTTCACACTCCAAATTCTGCTCTCATGGCGTCAATGAGCTTCTGATTCTCTTCCGGACGTTTCACAGCCAGACGAATATAGGATTCTCCTTCAAATCCCTTCTTTTTGGACAAATCCTTAATCAAAATATTGTACTTGTTTAAAAGAACTTCTGCCAATTCCCTGCTTGTCTTATTTCCAATCAGACGACACATCACATAATTGGCCTGGGAAGGTAACACCTCCAGAAACGGGCAGGCCGATAATGCCTTCACATATTCTCTGCGAACCTCTTTAAATTTTTCCAGAGCATCTTCATAGTTTGATTTATATTTTTCAAAAATCTGCATATAGAACTCTCCAAAAGAGTTAATATTCCAAATTGACATGCGCTTTTTCAAGAAAGTAATCAACTCTTCATCTCCAGACGCCAAAATTCCCAGACGCAGTCCCGGTACTCCAAAGGATTTTGAAATACTTTTTACCACAACCATTTCCGGATAATTTTTTATAATCTCTTCATCTAATAAGGACGCCGGCTCATTGGTATCTGCAAAATCCACAAAAGATTCATCCACAATAAACAAAATCCCTTTCTTTTGCGCCCAGTCTGCTATTTTCAGCACATCCTGTTTTTCAATATAATTCCCAGATGGATTATCCGGATTAATTAAAACAAGGCTTTCAATGTCTTTTTCTTCATAAAATGACATAAGTTCTTCTGCTGTATAACGAAATGCCGGTCCAGAGGCAAAAAACGGTACAATTTCGTCTTGTTCTTTTCTGTTTGGATATTCTTCAAAAGTAGGATAAATCATACCTGTCTTTCCCTGGCCTGATTCCATCAGTTCCTTAATCAGTTCTGCCGCACCATTCCCAACACAAACCTGCGCCTTATGAAGTCCATAGTATTTTGCAGCCAGCAGACTGTTCACTTCCATGCCGGAAGGATACTCACACAGAAGTCTTTCAAAGTTTGCCTTCATTTCATCTATGAGTTTCTGGTTTGGATAAAAAGGATTTACCAGATAACAAAAATCCAAAAGCTGTGGGTATCTCCAATATCCGCCCCAGCGTTTGCTGAATTTATCCAGTTTTTCTTCTTTTTCCGCAAAAATAGACTCAGCAATATTCAAATCCTGCACATCGTCAATTTCATACCACGCTTCCTGTCCCAGTGGTTCGGCTTTGATTTCAGGCTTATCTAAAAGGGTAATCACTTTTAAAACCTGTTCATAATATTCATTATTTCCCAGTGCTTTGCTATACGCCTCCAGAAATGGAACATAATGGCTTGTAGAAAAATCCTTGCTGAATTTGTAAATGTTCACAGTTTTATAATATTTTGGTATTTCCTGGAACTCAAAATCTTTTTTCCCTAAAAAGTTCTTAATATTATTTTCTTCGTCTAACGTAACTACGGTTCCGTCCATCCAGCTTTCAAATTTCGCAACCAACGCCAAACTTGGATAAGGATTATCCAGAAGTCTTTGCAGCACTGCATCCTCAAAAATCAAATCAGATTCCAGCAAAATGGTATCGTCTTCTGTCAGATAATTTCTTGCCAGAAACAGAGAATAAATATTATTTGTTTTATAATAAATTTCATTATTTACATAGACAATAGGTGTATGAATTTCTAAAGTTTCAATATAATCCATTAGTTTTTGGCCTTCATAACCAACTACCACTACAATCCGTTCCAGATTTTTTTTATCAAGCTGAGAGAGCATACGCTCAATCATGGTTACGCCATTTACCTCCACCATACATTTTGTGGCATTACTTGTCAGTTCTTTTAACCGCTTTCCCATACCGGCTGCCAAAATCATTGCCTGCATACTTTTTTCCTCCGTTTTTTCTTCTTTTCTCTTATGAAATTATTTCTTATTTTTTACAGACATTTTAAATGCACGTAACTTTAAATATAACATTGTTTCTTATTTTTTTCAATGTCCATTGTCTCTTTTTTTACGTTCCTGTCAAAACCTTATTTAAAATATCTGCCAGAGGTTCCATGGCGTTCATTTCCTCCTGTACAGTATTGGTCTGAGCCCCGCATTCCACCAGCAGTGTTTTTGGTCTTAAATGCAGGTTGTACCGGTATCCGCGAAGATAAATGGTTCTGGCCAAATCCGGATAATATTTCTTAGACTCCAGCATCATTTGCAGGGAAAAAGCCAGGTTTTCTTTAATATAGGGATTGGGAAGATAGCTGATTTCTCCATTCTTATTGGTTCTGCTTAGTCCGTTAAAAAACATGATTTTGGCAGTTTCTTTTCCATTCATATTGGTTACCAGCCGCTTACCTTCCGGCACACCATCTCTGTGCAGATCAATTACCACCTCCACGCTGGGATTTTCCTCCAGAATCTGGCTGATTCGCTCCTGGGCAAAGGTATACGCCTGGTTCCTGTCCAGTTTCCCGTCTACAATATCAAAGGTATCTGTAACATGAATGACATTATAGCCATATGTATCCCTCAAAAGTGTAGTCAAATATTCTCCCACTCCTACAATCGTTGTAGAGGGATCTCCCGGAACGGAATCAATAAACTCCTCCTGAGAATGGCTATGGTAAATAAGAATCTGGGGCTGCTCCTTCCCTGTCTGCATTCTCAAATCCATCTGCACCAGCTCCGGCGCATTTAACTGTTCACTGGTAATACTGGTGGTTTTATCCACTGTATAAAAACTGCTCATCACAAAATCAAAGTCCTGAAACTTTTCTAAAGGAATATCCGTAACCGGAGCTTTTTCCAGTGTCCCGGCGGCGGTTTCTTCTGTATTCTCCCCACTGCTCTGGGCATCCACACCGCCTGTGTTCTCATAGCCTGACTCCGGAGGCCCTGCTTCCTGATTTTCTTCCAGAAGCTTTGCCTCCAGAAATTCTGAATTTTCCTCTGCGATTTTCCTGCTGATTTTGGAATCTTCCAAAAAGCTTCCCTGTTCTTCTGTTTTGGCAGGCATAAGGACAGGTATCTGCGCTCCGATTTGTCTTAACAGCCACGTAACTGCGGTTTCCCCACCATGCTCCTCCACCACTCCCGGAAGATAGGTTTCCATGGCCTGCTGCTGCACTTTACGCATCATCTGCCCCCAGGTTTCCTCATCCAGCTTTAATCCTTTTATCACAATATCTGCGCCCAGAATCACCATAAGAATCCACAGCACAATAGAAACCATTCGTTCTGCATCTTTTTTCTTCAATCAATCACCTCATATCTATATATGAGACAATCCTTTTCAATTATGCCTCTGCTTTTGCAAATGTAAGATTCAGTCCCTCCGATATGGTATAGGAAAGTCTTTTTATGGTTTCATCCACATCCTTTGGGGTCATGAACATACTGTGCAGAGACGGGGTAATCATCTCTTCCAGAAATTCCTTTTTCTCCTGTTCCTCCAGAGCATCCAGCAAATGAGACATGGCATCCTGAACAATCGTCGCCGCATCTACTACTGTGGGGACTCCGATTCCTATTACCTTCACTCCAAGAGTGGTTTCACTTAGTCCATTTCTGTGATTTCCCACCCCGGAACCGGGCTGAATCCCTGTATCTGTAAGCTGAATGGTACGATTCAGTCTTTTCACGCTTCTGGCTGCCAGCGCATCAATGGCAATCACCACATCTGGTTTTGTCTCTTCCACAACGCCTCTGATAATTTCCATGGTTTCCATTCCGGTCTGAGCCATCACTCCCGGGACCAGCCCGCTGACAGAATGTATACAGGATTCTCCCATTCCCATGATTCCATATTCCTGAATCATATGTCTGGTAATATGCAGGTTTGAAATCACATCCGGCCCCAGGGAATCAGGGGTAATCTCCCTGTTTCCAAGTCCCACAACCAGCGCTTTCAGCTCCTCTTTCTCTGGCAGCAGCTTTTTCATATGTCTGGCAAGCTCCCTGGAAATTTCCCTGTGATAGTCTTCATCAGGAACAGACAGATTCGGCGCTTCCATGGTAATGTAAATCCCCTGTGGCCTTCCCATGGTTTTCGCCCCATTTTCGGTTTCAATTTTCACCACTGTGGTCCTGATATCTTTTTCTTCATTATAATTTTCTTCAATTACCACGCCCCTGATTTCCACCTGATCCTCTTCAAACTTTTCTTTTGTCTCCAAAGCTAAATCTGTACGAATTCTTCCCATTGCCCTTTTTTCCCTTTCCTTCATGCTTGTTTCTTCTATTTTTTGCAGTTTCAGGGATTTTATGTATTGACATTTACCTTTAAATCAACTAGAATAAAAAAGCATGTAATGTCGGAGAACACCGTGTCCTTCTCCGATGAAGATAAACGATAAATCACAAAACTGGAAAAGATTATATTTGGAGGTGTACGCTTTGGCTAACATTAAATCTGCAAAAAAAAGAGTATTAGTAAATCAGAAAAAAGCTGAGAGAAACAAATCTATCAAATCAGGAGTAAAAACTTCTATCAGAAAAGTAGAAGCAGCAGTTGCAGCAAAAGACAAAGAAGCAGCAGTTGCAGCATTACAGAATGCAATCTCTACTATTGATAAAGCAGCTACAAAAGGTGTTTATCACAAAAATACTGCTGCAAGAAAAGTTTCCCGCTTATCTAAAGCAGTAAACACACTTGCATAATTTATAGACTTATTTTTATAAAAAACCAGCCGGACTGTCCGTCATCAGTCCGGCTGGTTTTTTATCTGCTGAATTTTACCAGAAGAAGTTCTACACTCATGGTATCTGTCATAATTCCGGTTTTTACTTTTGCTTCTGTGCTCACACACTCCTCCACAGCTTCTCTTAAGGCTTCTGTGGTATATTTTCTGGCATAGGTCATATAGTTTCTCACCACAAAAGGCTGCAGTCCTGTTTTCTTCCCAATGCTGCTCTGGTCATGCCCCTCTGCTGCCAGCTCCTTCACCTGCATAATCAAATTAAACTGCCGGGCAATCAAAAACAAAATTCTCATAGGCGGTTCTTTCAAAGCCAGCAAATCATAATACAGCTCCAGAGCTTTGTTCTGATTTTTCTCTGTCATTGCCCGAATCATATCAAAAATATGATTGGATATCTGCGTGGTACATACCGCTTCTATATCTTCTTTTGTAATGATCTCTCTCCCCATGGTATAACACAGCAATTTTTCCAGTTCTCTCTCAATATTTCCCATGTCTGTTCCTGTTTTCGTAAGAAACAGTTCCATATCACTTCTGGTAATTTTGCGCCCCTCACGATTCAGAATTCCAAGAACCCACCGCATAATAGTATTACTGTCCTGCTTCCCAAATTCTACAATCCTTCCATATTTCTTCACTGCCTTGTACATGCGGCTTCGCTTGTCCACTTCACTTTCCACAAACACCATACATAAATACTCCGGCAATTCTCCCAGATATTCCGGCAAATCCTGACACTGGTTTTTAAAAAATCCGGTATCCTCCAGAAATATCACTCTTCTCTCTGCAAAAAAGGGCATGGTTTCACCCAGGTCAATAACAGCTCTTGGTTCTGTTTTCTTTCCTTCAAAAATAGAAAAATTCATGGTATCCCCATCCGGCACCAATGCATTTTTTAATTTTTCTTTATATTGCTTCTTTAAGTAATCTTCCTCTCCGCACAGGAGATAGACCTTCTTAAAATCCTGATTTTTAATATCTTCCTGTAAACTTTTCATTCCAATCCCCCTGGAGTTTTCTCTTGATTCCTGCTCATTTTATCACGATTTTTGCCCTGTGAAAAGAAGGGATTTCTCACATACATCCCCACTGCCCCTTCTTTCCAGGTTATGAAGATTCTTTGGGTTCTGGTTTCCAGCCTTTCCATCACTTCCTGGTGTGGATGCCCATAGGAATTACCCTTTCCACAGGAGATTACCGCCTGTTTGGGCTTCACGCAATCTAAAAACGCCTCTTTGCTGGAGTTTTTAGAGCCATGATGAGATACTTTTAAAACTTCCCATGTAACGGAACAGTCTTGAAGCAGTTCTAAAACCTGTTCTTCTCCTTTCCCCTCCACATCTCCTGTGAATAAAACGTCAAAATCCCCCTGGGAAAGGTGCAGAACCTGGGAACCCTCATTGCTGTCCTCATAAATCTCCCCTGGTCCCACACACTCAATCAGCAAATCCCTGTCCCTGATTTTGCTTCCCTTTTGAATATAAACCACCTGGCATCCCGCCTGCTTTCCCAGGTTCTCCAGTTTTTCAAGCTCTTCTGTTGTACCGGCGCACCGGGACAAAAACAGCCGTTCCACCTTTAGCTGTGTTTCTTTTGTTTTCACCATTTCCAAAAGCTCCTGAATTCCATTGACATGATCCTGGTCCATATGAGAGACAAAAATCCCCTGAATCTGTCTTATACCGGATGCTTTCAAAAAAGGCAAAATCCTGTATTTCCCCACCTTTGACACTGTGGTACTGCCACCATCTATGAGGTAACAGCTTCCTGAGGCTGTTTGTATACAGGCGCAGTCTCCCTGTCCCACATCCAGAAAGGTAATCTCCATAGAACCTTTTGGAAGGGGCGTAAGAAGCAGCAAAATTGCAATTCCATACAGAATTTTCAGTCCTTTTCCTATCTTTCCTGTAGTGGAAATACTCTTTCTAAAAAGTACCAGAGACGCAGTCCCATAATATAGCACACAACACCACAGTTCCGGTTGTCCGGCAATCCACAGGGAGCCCGGCAGCATTTTCAATATTCTTCCCATAATCAGAAACACTTCAAGAATCTCACTTGCCACAAGTCCTGCCAACTGTCCCGGCAAAGTCACTGGCAAACACCCAAACACTCCCCCTGCCAGACCGGATAAGAGCAGAAGTTCGGACAAAGGCATGAAAAAGATACTGACAATACTTCCCCAGATTGGCAGTTCATAGAAAAAGTACAGCACAAGAGGCAGCAGCAGAAACCATACTGAAATACTGGAACGCACTCCCTCTGCCAGCACTGCCACACATTTTCCCTTCTTTTGTTTCTTTTTTTGAAACAGAATGGGATATACCATCGCCAGACCAAGGACTGCTCCAAAAGAAAGCAAAAAACTGCTGTCATAAAGATAATAAGGACTTTCACAGAGCAAAAGAATCCCTGCCAGGGAAATGGCAGATAAAAAGTCATAGGTTCTCTTTGCCAGAAACGCTCCTGAGGATACTGCAAACATAATGGCAGCACGCATAACAGAGGCCCCGCTTCCGGTCAGCCCTCCATAGAAAAACATGATTCCTGCAGAAATGACAATAGCGGCTCTCCTTGGCACAGAGCATATGCAGAGAAGCTTCAGCAGACCACCTCCTAAAATAGATAAATGCAAACCAGAAATGGCCAAAATATGGGAGCAGCCAAGAATCTGGAATAACAGCGTGTCTTCCTTCTCCATGTTCCCTTTTTCTCCCAGCAGCATTGCTTCCAAAATCCCCGCCTTTTCTTTTGAGAAGCTTCTAAAGAGCCCTTTTTTCATCCTGTTTTTTACCTGTTCCTGAAAGCGCAACAGGTAATCATAATTTTCCTCCAGCACCTGAACCCGTTTTGCCTCCTGATACCATTTAATCTTCCTGGCATAATAATAAGCTCTTTCATGAAATTGTCCCGGATTTCCTGGCAGCGGTATTTCTTCCAGTGTACCAGATACCAGTACCCTCATTCCTTCCCTAAGGGTTGCTGGCATTTTTTCCTGTTTCACCGTTACTTTGATTCCATCTAGTGGGTATTCCTTCTGAATTGTGTCTTGCGACGTATGATTGTTTCCTGATGTGTTTGTCTGACTGATTAGAACTGCTTCTTTTAGATAAAATATAGATTGATACTCATAGGTATCCAAGTGATAAAGAGTGCCTGCCACCTGGACAGACTTATTTTCTGCATCTATGGGAAGCGCGGGCGGGTCATACCCCAGCACAGGTATTCCCGCCTTTCCCAAAAGCCACAAAATCACCGCCCATATCAGGGCTGCCATACATAAGGGCCTTTTTCTCATTCCTGCTCCTCTTTCTTATCCTCCATGAGACGATAATCCGCATGGTAAATCTGATCCAGCTTCATACTTTCCCTGAAAATCATTTTTGTTTCACCTTCCACTGAAATCTGTACTCCGCGCACATTGCAGGCATCTGTAAGAGAATTCACAATCGAATAAATCGGAAGCTCCTCCTGCACATCCATGGTATCGGACAGAAAGCTTTTATCCAGATTCACATAACAAATCCCTTCAACAATGGAGACTCCCAGAATTTTCGTATTGGGAGACAGGGTAGGTTTCAATTCTTCTGATTTTGGTCCTTTTAACAGCCTTTCCACTACTTCTCGTTCCAGGGGAACATTGCTGCTGTAATACACAGATATGGTCTCTTTTTTCAGACTATCCCCTTCCTGATCCGCAAAATACAGATTTAAGCTGGTATTCATATAGGAATTAATGTTCTCCCCTTCGTTTTCTACAAAGGTGTTCTTATCCATTTTTCCCAGCGGCATTCCGGAAGCATCGGCCATAGGTTCACCTTCATCCAGAAATTCCACATAGCTGACACCGGGAATCTGTGTAAAGGCCTTCACAATCCCTGCCCTTGCCAGAATTTCTCTTGTATTCTTCATCTTTTTATACTCGCTGTTAAAATTCACCGTAACAGTCTGCCCTTCATAAGTAACATCCTGGACCAGAACATTCTTGGGAAGAAGACTTAAATAGCCTTCCTCCGGCAGACCTTCCCCTATTTTTCCGGCAATTTCTTTTACCATAGCATCGGAAGTACGTTTCTTTGGAACATACTCTGTAGTTTCCAGGGTTGTTTCCTTGGGTGACAGATAGTACATATAATATTCTGCTGCAGCCGCCTCAGACTCTTCTTTTTTATTGCATCCAAGAGTCCAGGGAAGTATACAGGCTGTCAGCAGGATTGCTGCTGCTTGTTTCCATTTCTTCATTTCATCAGTACCCCTTACGCAATATAATTCAGAGGAATACGCACAGAAAAGGTAGTTCCCTTTTGCTCCTCGCTCTTTACCTTCACTGCGCCTCTGTGCATGGCTATGGCATTTCTGGTAATTGCAAGTCCAAGACCTGTTCCTCCGATTTCCCTGGAATGGGATTTATCCACTCTGTAAAAACGCTCAAAAATCTTATCTATGGAATCCTTTGGAATGCCCACTCCTGAATCTGCTACTGTAACATAAAAATATTTGTGATCTGCATTAAGCGTTACGTGTACCCAGCCATCCTCTACATTATATTTAATTCCGTTTTCTACCAGATTGGACAATGCCAGACTTAACTTCACCTCATCTACCTCTGCCACAATAGGACGATAGGTTTCCAGCACCAGCTCCACTTTTTTCTTGTCTGCAATGGGTTTTAAACGTTTCAGAATGCTCTCCATGAGTTCATTAATATTGACCTTTTCAATATTCAAATCAGATGCCTTCTTATCCATTTTTACCAGGGCAAGCAAGTCTGTAATAATCTTATTCTCTCTGTCGATTTCCACTGCAATATCCTGCATAAATTCCTTATAAAGCTCCACCGGCACATCTTCCTGTCCCACCAGGGAATCTGCCAGCACCTTAATAGAAGTCATAGGTGTTTTCAGCTCATGAGACACATTGGCCACAAATTCCTGTCTGGAATCATCCAGAACCTTCATTCTTTTCAACATCTTATTGAACACACTACTAAGCATCTGAGTTTCTGAATAATCCGGAACAGAAATCTCCTCGTCCAGATATCCATCTGTCAGCTCTTCTATGGCCTTGCTGACTCTGGTAAAAGGTTTTACAAGGCTCCTGGATAACAAATATCCCAGAACCAGCACCAGAATAATAATTGCCAGCATCAGCAGATTTCCCCTGTGTTCCAGAATCTCAATGCTGTCTCTGATTTCTCCTGTGGAGATACTTACCAGCATTACGCCATCAATCTGTTTGCTCTTACCGTCTTTTAGTGATACGGTCTGCTCAATGTAATCATTGCGTTCATCATAATAGCTGGTATCCACACCTTCAAAGCACTGAATCACTTCTTCGGACAGCATATATTTCCCTTCATCAATATCATAGGTATCTTTAATAATGCGTCCGCTTCTGTTAATAATCAGAATCCGTCCATTATATACCGTAGACAGAATAGATAATTCTCCATTGATGACTTCAGACTGCTGATACTCCAGATATCCCTCTTTCATCAACTGATTCCCCAAAATATCGCATTGGTTCTTCACATTCATTTTCTTCCATTCCACTGCCCTGTTTTCATAACTGTTGACAATCACTTTCTCTATAATCAGGCAGGGAACAATTCCGATAATCACCAGAAGCACCATAATCCGGAATCTGAGGCTTTTAAAAAAGGATTGTTTCATCTTCTCTTTCATTGTTTCTTATCCCTGAAAATAATATCCAATGCCCCATTTTGTATGAACATATTTCGGATCGCTTGGAACGGTTTCAATTTTTTCTCTCAGCCGGCGGATATGGACATCAACAGTACGCACATCACCCGGATATTCATATCCCCATACCAGGTTCAGAAGATTTTCGCGGCTGTATACTTTATTTGGATTTTTAGCCAAAAGCTCTAAAACGTCAAATTCCTTTGCAGTCAGATTAATCTCTCTTCCTCCAATAAAGACTCTTCTGCCCTCACAGTCTAATTTTAATTCACCGATTACCAGTGTTTTATCTGAAGCTTCCTTTTTCTCTTCTTTTCTGGCTCTTCGCATAATCGCCTTAATTCTGGCCTTGACCTCCAAAATATTAAAAGGCTTGGTAATATAATCGTCTGCGCCATACTCCAGCCCAAGAATCTTATCCATGTCTTCTCCTTTGGCTGTGAGCATAATAATCGGTACAGAAGAAAACTCCCGAATCTGCTGGCACACTTCCAGCCCCGTCAGCTTTGGCAGCATAATATCCAGCAGTATCATATCATATTCCTTTGTTTTTGCCTTTTCCAAAGCCTCCTCTCCATCATAGGCACAGTCTACCTCCATGCCTTCCTGCTCCAGACTAAACCGGATTCCTTTTACAATTAATTTTTCATCATCCACTACCAGAACTCGTCTACTCATTGATTTTCTCCTTATTTTAATCTACGCATATGTAATCTGCAATTTTTTCATATGTTTTCCCCTTAATGCCAGGTACCTCCTGGATTTCCTCCACACTTTTAAATCCTCCTGCCTGTTGACGGTACTCCAAAATAGCCTGGGCGCGTACTTCGCCAATTCCCGGAATCTCCTGAAGCCCCTCTAAGGTAGCTGTGTTCAGATTCACCTTACCTGCACTCTCCCCTTTTGGCGCTGCTGACTCCTGCCGGGCAGCCCCTTCTTCTGAGGTCATGCCCTGTGCTTTGAAAGCTTCTGTCTCTTCCTTAGTATAAACCTGGATTTTTTCACCGTCAGTCAATGTGGTGGCCTGGTTCAGCCACTGCTCATCCGCCTGTTCCAGAAAACCTCCGGCTGCCTCGATAGCTTCAAACACCCTGGCATTTTCCGGCAGTTCATAGACTCCCGGTTTTGCAACCGCGCCGCTTACATCCACCCAGATGCTGGTTGGTTCAGTCAAAATCTCCTGCTCAGCCGCTTCCTTGGGCTCTTCCTGTACTTCTTCTTTTGGCAGGTTCTCCTGATTCTCCTGTCCCACATCATCCAGAATAATCTCTGTCCCCTGTTTTTTACAGGAGCACAGACATAAACTGAAAACCAGAAAAAACCACAATATTCTTTTTTTCTTTGTTCTACACATTGCTTTTCCTCCCCATTTGTTGTAAAAGAGAAGCATCTGTATACAACTGCTTCTATTGTAACGAATTTATGTTCTTATTACAATATCTAATTCAGAAGTTATACACATTTCCCTTTTCTTTCCTTCTTCTATTGTATTCATATTGGAAATTGCGGCAGAAACGCCGACTTGCTACTTGAACTGTTACCATTATATTATCACATTCCTCTTTTTCTGGCAAACCAAAAAACAGCCGCTTTTCCCCGGCTGTTTTTGTCTATTTTTCCCATTTGAATAAAATAATTCCACCAATAGCCATTGCCATGCCTATTAGCTTTCTCCACTGAAATTCCACCTTGTCTACTCCAAACAATCCCATAAGCTCTATGAGATACGCCACAGCAAGCTGGGCTACCACAATAAGCATAGCCGCTTTGGCCGGTCCAAGAGCAGACATGCTCTGAATCACTGTAATGGTAATAAAGGCTCCGATTACGCCTCCCAAAAGAATATATTTGTGTTCTACCCTTGCCAGTGTTCCAATGCTTTGACGTCCTGTAAAAAACCATGCGGCAATACAAACCAGCAAGGCAGAAAACTGCACCCAGCCTGTGGAAACCCACAAGCTGCTCTGCTTCGTAAGCTCTGTGTTAAAAACCCCCTGCACACTCATCAAAGCGCCTGAAAGCAGTGCAATTAAAATCCCCCACATGCTTCATTCCTCCAATATGAATTTGTTTTCAAATTCAGTGTTTACCAAGGAGAGCAAAATTATACCTGTCACTTAAGAGATTTGTCAAAAATCCCAGGCCAATACTAAGCAGCGCGGCTGCAAGTCCTACTACAACCCAGCCAAGTCCCAGGGAATAAAATGGAAGCTTATGACACATTTCTCCCAAAATGCCCAAAGGTACTTTTGCCTGATTCAAAACATAAATCACACTGATGCAGCCAACCCCTGTAATGGTCACCGGATAAAGATAGCGGTTATTTTTCATCCAGGAATCGCATAAGCCTAATAGAATCAGCACTATGGACATTGGATAAATGGCATTTAAAACAGGTACGGACAAACCTAAAATCGTATTCAATCCCTGATTGCAAATCAGGAAGGAAAATCCGGTAATCACACAAACCCATTGCTCATATTTCAATTTAGGAAGAAGTTTCGCAAAAAACTGGGAAATAGAAGTAATCAGTCCCACACAGGTTGTTAAACAAGCCAGGGTAAAAATTGCCGCCAGCAAAACTGCTCCCGGTCCTCCAAATAACTGAGATACAATACAGCGCAGTGTCCACGCTCCGTTTTCCTGAATCGGATATACTCCTGAACTTTTCATTCCCATATAAGCCAGCATGAAATAAACAATGGATAAAATACTTCCGGCAAACAAACCGGCTTTCACTGTATAATGCATAACCTGTTTTTTCTTTTCAATCCCCATATTTTGAATGGTAACAGAAATCACCAGTCCAAAATTCAGCGCTGCAATGGTATCCATAGTCTGGTAGCCTTCCAAAAATCCCTTCACCGCAGGATTTGCCTGATATGCTGCCTGCGCTCCTGCCACCTCTGTTTTTCCTCCGGCTAAAAAGCTCACAAACAAAAAGACTAAAAGGAGAAGCAGTGACGGAGTCAGCACCTTTCCAATCCTTTCCACTAATTTTGTCGGTGTCAAAGCCAGCCAGGCTGCCAGTACAAAAAACACCAGAGAATATGCAGCCATACACCAGTTTAAAGGTACGTTTTGGGGAAGATACGGCGCTACTGCCATTTCAAAAGGTACTGAAGCAGCCCGGGGAATACCAAGCCCCGGTCCAATGGACAAATAAATCAACACAGTAAAAATAATGGCAAACCTGGGCCCCACCTTTCCGGCCAGACAGTCAAGCCCCTGAAATCTTGCCACAACAATAACGCCAAGCACCGGCAGAAGAACTGCTGTAATTAAAAATGCCCCAATGGCCAGAGGCGTTGTTTCTCCTGCATTCTGCCCCAGAAACGGAGGGAAAATTAAATTCCCTGCTCCGAAAAAAAGTGAAAACAGCATAAAACTTACCAGCAACATTTGTTTCTTTCCTAACTTCATTTTAGGTTCCTCCTTCTTAAATTATATTAAAAAAAGCCGTCCTAAAAAGGACGACTTTTGTCGCGGTACCACCTTACTTCCGGCTATATCCAGGTATAGTCCGGCACTCTAACCGCATCTGTCAATGCGTATCACCGATATCGTGGCTCAACTCCGGCTTGCTTACTTTTTTCAGCTTGCTTCTCCAGGATGATTTCGTCTTCTGATTTCCTTAGCACCTCTCACCAGCCGCTGCTTCTCTGTAAATTCCGTCAGTGATTACTTATTCCCTTCTGCGAATTTTCTCTGTTTATGTTGCTTTTCATTATAACCAGACGCTTACTGTCCGTCAATAGTTTTTTCCAGTTTTTTCACCATTTCATCAATCTGCTCTTTTGTAATAATAAGGGGAGGCACAAAGCGCAGAACATCACTTCCCGCTGAAATTACCACCAAACCATTTTCCAGAGCTTTGGCAACGATTTCTCCTACCGGTCTTCCTTCTACTACAAGCCCCTGCATCAGACCTTTTCCACGTCTTTGTATAAAAAAGTCATACTTTTCCACCAGACCATCCAGCTTTTCCTCAAAATACGGGGTAATCTCCTGTACATGCTCTAAGATGTGCTGCTCTTCAAACAAATCAAACACCTTACTTACTGCCGCACAGGCAAAAGGATTTCCTCCGTAAGTAGTGCCATGATCCCCTGGTTTCAGACTGCTTTCTGCCACCTTTTCATTTAGCACAAAAGCCCCTACCGGAACACCGCATCCAAGAGCCTTGGCGCTGGTCATAATATCTGGTTTTACACCATAATCTTCGTAGGCAAACATGGTTCCTGTCCGTCCCATACCGCACTGTATTTCATCCAGAATCAGCAGAATATCCTGTTCATCACACAGCTTTCTAATGCCTTCCAGAAAGGTTTTTTCCGCCGGATAAATACCGCCTTCCCCCTGTACGGTTTCTAGAATAATAGCGCAGGTTTTCTCTGTAATCTGTGCTTTTACACTGTCTAAATCATTAAAATCTGCAAACTTAATTCCCCCAATCAGAGGTTTAAAGGGCTCCTGATAATGGCTGTTTCCTGTTACAGATAGGGCTCCCATACTTCTTCCATGGAAGGAATGTTTCATGGCAATAATCTCATGGTCTGTGCTGTTATCCTTCAGCCATGCGTATTTTCTGGCAGCTTTTATGGCTCCTTCAATGGCTTCTGTTCCACTGTTGGTAAAGAAAACCCTGCTAAGTCCTGACGCTTTTAAAAGCTTCTCTGCCGCCTCTGTCATTGGTACATTGTAATATAAATTTGAGGTATGAAGCAGCTTATCAATCTGGTTTTTCAGCGCCTCATTGTACTCCTGGTTTCCATATCCAAGGGAAAAAACAGCAATTCCCGCTCCAAAATCCAGATACTTTTTTCCTTCTAAATCATACAGATAAACGCTTTCTCCATGGTCAAATACCACTGGAAAACGATTGTATGTATGCAAAACAGCGTTCTCTGCCCGTTCTATATATTCCTTACTGCACGTCATAATGCTGTATTCCTTCCTTTCTTAAAATAGCGGTTCCAATGCCTTTATTGGTAAAGATTTCCAGAAGCAGACAGTGCTTAATTCTACCGTCCAGAATATGCACTCTGGAAACGCCCTGTTCAATGGCATCAATACAATTCTGCAGTTTCGGTATCATACCGCCTCCTACATTGCCATTGTCAATCAGCTCTTTTGCCTCTTTTACAAAGAGTTTGGAAATCAGACTTTCCGGATCTTTGGGATCCTTATAAACCCCTTCAATGTCTGTTAAAAATGCCAGCTTTTCTGCCTTCATTTCTTTTGCAATGGCACAGGCAGCGTCGTCTGCATTGATATTATAAGTGAGGAAATTTTCGTCCATTCCAATAGGGCAGACAATAGGCAGAAAATCCTTGTCCAGAAGGTCAAAAAGAATTTTTGCGTTCACTCCGGTGACATTTCCCACATATCCAATGTCCTGTCCATTGGAATACTTCTTTTCTACAGTTAAAAGTCCCCCATCCTTTCCGCTGATACCAACAGCCTTCACACCCAGGGATTCCACCATGCTTACCAGTTCCTTATTTACCTTTCCCAGAACCATTTCAGCAATCTCCATGGTTTCCTCGTCTGTGACACGAAGCCCATTGATAAATTGAGGTTCTTTTCCCACTTTTCCAACCCAGCGGCTGATTTCTTTTCCACCGCCATGTACAATAATAGGCTTAAAACCAACTAATTTTAACAGTACAACGTCCTGAATCACACTTTTCTTTAACTGCTCGTCCACCATGGCGCTTCCACCATATTTGACCACAATAATTTTGCGGTTAAAGCGCTGAATATAAGGCAATGCCTCAATAAGTACCTCTGCTTTTTCCAGATATTTCTGATTCACCATGTTTCTGTCTCCTTTCCCCTGCCCTTAAGAACGATAATCTGCATTAATCTTCACATAATCATAAGTCAAATCACAGCCCCAGGCTGTTGCTGTTTCTTCTCCCATTTTCAAATCTGCAATGGCGGTCACATAATTTTCCGAAAGAATTCTGGTTGCTTCTTCTTCACTGTAATTTACAGCGACACCATTTTCAATAATCTGAATATGGCCTGCTGCACTTTCAAAAGCCAAATCCACCTTATCCGGATCAAACTGCGCCCCGGAATATCCCATGGCGCAGAGGATTCTTCCCCAGTTCGCATCATGTCCGAAAATCGCTGCTTTGGTCAGATTTGAAGTAATCACAGACTTACTTAAAGTCACAGCCTGCTCCTTTGTTTCTGCGCCAATAATCTTCACTTCAAAGAGCGCAGAAGCTCCTTCCCCATCTGCTGCAATCTGTTTCGCAAGACTGGTATTTACATACTTTAAAGCGGCTTTAAAGGTCTCATAATCTTCATTTTTCTCTGTGATAACCGGATTCTTTGCCATACCATTTGCCAAAACCAGAACAGTATCATTGGTGGAAGTATCACCGTCTACAGAAATCATGTTATAGGTATCTGCCACTACTTCACTTAGTGCCTCCTGAAGAAGCTTTTTCTCAATAGCCGCGTCGGTTGTAACAAATCCCAGCATGGTACACATATTGGGATGAATCATACCGGAGCCTTTGCACATACCGCCAATAGTCACTGTCTTTCCTGACAATTCTATCTCCACAGCCGCTTCTTTTCTCACAGTATCAGTGGTCATAATCGACTCTGCTGCCAGGATTCCTGCCTGTCTTGCCCCTGATAAAACCGGAGCTAATTTCTTCACTCCCGTCTCCAGCTTCTCCATAGGAAGCTGCTGTCCAATCACGCCTGTGGATGCTACCAGAACAGCTTCTTTTGGTATATCCAGCACCTCTGCGGCTGCCTTTGCAGTAGCTTCACAATAACCATATCCCTCTGCTCCTGTACATGCATTTGCAATGCCGCTGTTGCACACAACAGCCTGAGTGTAAGGCGCTTCGTACACTACTTCCTGGTCCCATTTTACAGGCGCTGCTTTCACCAGATTTGTGGTAAAGGTTCCTGCTGTGGTACATGGCTTTTCACTGTAAATCATAGCCATATCCTTGGTATTTCCCTTCTTGATTCCCGCTGCAATTCCTGCTGCCTGAAAACCTTTTGCAGAGGTTACTCCTCCATCGATACACTTCATTTTTCTTCCCTCTTTCTCTGTTTCAACTCTGTTATTCTCTGTTTTACGGGAACATAGGGACTAAATTTAACCCTTCTGCTTCCTCTTCCCCGAACATAAGATTCATATTCTGAACTGCCTGTCCTGCTGCTCCTTTTACCAGATTATCAATAGCTCCCATCATAATAATCCGGTTGGTTCTCGGGTCAATTTTAAAGTTCACATCCACATAATTGCTGCCTTCTACCCATTTGGTCTGAGGATAAACATCTTTGTCCAGAACCCGGACAAATTTCTCCTGTTTATAATAGTTATCGTAGACTGCTTTTACCTCTTCATAGGTCACTTCTTTTGTCAGATTTGCATAGGCAGTCGCCAGAATTCCCCTGTTCATAGGTACCAGATGTGGTGTGAAATTTAACCGTATTTCCTGTCCTGCCGCATAGCCAAGCTGCTCTTCAATCTCTGGTGTATGTCTGTGCGTTGCCACACCGTAGGCTTTCATATTTTCATTTACTTCGCAGAACAAATTATCCAGCTTTGCCCCTCTTCCTGCGCCGGAAGTCCCTGATTTTGCATCAATAATTAATGTATTGGGGTCAATAAGTCCTTCTTTCACCAGCGGATAACAGGTGAGAATACTACAGGTTGTATAGCATCCCGGATTTGCCACCAGGCGTGCCTGTTTCACTTTTTCTCTGTTAATCTCACAAAGGCCATAGACTGCTTCTTCAATAAATTGAGGAGACGGATGATGAAGCTTATACCATTCTTCATATACGGATACGTCCTTAATGCGGAAGTCTGCGCTCAGGTCAATAATCTTAACCTTGGATAAAATTTCTTCATTTACCATGGAAGCGCAAAGTCCCTGGGGAGTTGCTGTAAAAATCACATCCACCTGCTCTGCCAGAGCTTCCATATTATCATCCAGACAGGTATCCTCTACGATTTCAAACATATTCTGATAAACTTCATAATACTTCTTATCAATATAGCTTCTGGAGCCATACCACTTAATCTCTACATTTTTATGTCCCTGTAACAGGCGGACCAGCTCTCCTCCCGCATAGCCGGTTGCGCCAATAATGCCTGCTTTTATCATATCTTTCCTCCTGAATCTTTCTCATTTTATTTCCGATATAGGGTTCCTTCTATTGCACATCATACTCCACTTTTTTCTCCTGCGCAAGAACTATCTCCCATACCCTGTTCATGCATATTCATTATTAATTTTTGAATAATTATACATCTCAATTCCAGATTATGCAAGCACCTTTTTCTATTTTTTTCCTTTTAATTTTCTTTCTTAATTCTGTTATTTCCTTATTAAACTGTGTTCTGATACGACATTCCTCAAATTTTTTTGAAATTATTTCATTTTCCCTATTGCATAATTATGATAATTGTTGTATAGTACCTTTAGTGAAAAGAACAGCCTCACCGGCTGAATGATACAGAAAATTTCAGGAGGATTTTAAGGATGAAAGAAAAAGTTGTTTTAGCATATTCCGGTGGTCTTGATACCACAGCTTTAATTCCATGGTTAAAGGAAAATTTCAATTATGATGTTATCTGCTGCTGTATTAACTGCGGACAGGGCGCAGAGTTAGACGGACTGGCTGAACGTGCCGCATTGTCCGGCGCTGCTAAATTATACATTGAAGATGTGGTAGATGAATTTTGTGACGAATACATTGTTCCATGTGTACAGGCTGGCGCTGTCTATGAGAATAAGTATCTTCTTGGTACTTCTATGGCACGTCCTGTCATTGCAAAACGTCTGGTAGAAATCGCAAGAAAAGAAAATGCAGTTGCTATCTGCCATGGCGCTACCGGAAAAGGCAATGACCAGATTCGTTTTGAGCTGGGAATCAAAGCTCTGGCTCCTGACATTAAAATTATTGCTCCATGGCGTATGACTGATATCTGGACCATGCAGTCTCGTGAGGATGAAATTGCCTTCTGTGAATCCCATGGCATCCATCTTCCATTTGATGCAAGCCACAGCTACAGCCGCGACCGGAACCTCTGGCACATCAGCCACGAAGGTCTGGAACTGGAAAACCCTGCAGAGGCTCCAAATTATGACCACGTATTAGTTTTAAGCGTACCACCTCAGAAGGCTCCGGATGCTGAAACCGAAGTCAGCATCACCTTTGAAGCAGGTGTGCCAAAAACCTTAAACGGAAAAGAAATGAAGGTTTCTGAAATTATTACAGAACTGAATCGTCTGGGTGGTGAAAACGGAATCGGTATTATTGATATTGTAGAAAACCGCGTAGTTGGTATGAAATCTCGTGGTGTATACGAAACACCAGGTGGAACCATTCTTATGGAGGCCCACGCACAGTTAGAAGAGCTGGTATTAGACCGCGACACCATGGAAATGAAGAAAAAACTGGGAAGCCAGTTCGCTCAGGTGGTATACGAAGGAAAATGGTTTACACCTCTTCGTGAAGCCCTTCAGGCATTTGTGGAATCTACTCAGAAGTATGTAACTGGTGAAGTAAAATTCAAGCTTTACAAAGGAAACATTATTAAAGCAGGAACCACTTCTCCATACAGCCTGTACAACGAATCCCTGGCATCTTTTACAACTGGTGATTTGTATGACCACCACGATGCAGACGGATTTATTACCCTGTTCGGACTTCCATTAAAGGTTCGTGCAATGATGCTGGCTGAGGCAGAGAAAAAACAGAACTAAACGCTAAAAAAGAAGCCCCACAGGAAATCAGTGTTTAAATACCTGATTTTCCATGGGAGCTTCTTATTTTTTACTTCCCGCCAATTTTTCCATAAATATTCCCTGGCACTTTTGCCTTGATTTCAATACCTTCTGCAGTATATTCCTCTGATAACAACTGTCCATATTTGCGAATCATCTGAATCTGTCCTGTCTCGTGATATCCAAGAGTACGCTCCAGGTAAATCTGGTCTTCTGTAATAACCTTCTCCAGAATCTCTTTCAGCTCTTCCAGTCCTTCTCCTGTTTTTACTGCTGTTTTCAGCACATAGTCTGCCTTGAAATCCCTAAATATCTCCGGCTCCAGAACTTTATCCTGTTTATTAAACAAGGTAACAATCTTCTTATCCCCTACTTCCAGCTCTTTCAAAGTTTCGTATACTACATACATCTGCTCATCCCGCTGTGGATTGGAAGCATCTACCACGTGAATGATAAAATCCGCATATTTTGCCTCTTCCAGTGTACTTTTAAACGCCTCAATCAAATGGTGTGGCAGTTTTCGGATAAAGCCTACGGTATCCGTAAGATAAAGCCTCTGCTTACCCGGAAGCTCTAAAATTCTGGTAGTGGGATCCAGGGTTGCAAAAAGCTTGTCCTCTTCCAAAACCTGTGCATCTGTCAAAGTATTAAGCAAGGTGGATTTTCCTGCATTGGTGTAGCCTACAATGGCTGCTGTCATAATATTTTCCCTGCTTCTGCCCTCACGAAGAAGTTCTCTGTGACGTTTTACCTGTTCCAGCTCTTTTTTTAACTGGGAAATCCTCACCTTAATTAAGCGGCGGTCCATTTCCAGTTTCTTTTCACCAGGCCCTCTGGTTCCGATTCCACCTCCAAGACGGGACATGGACGTTCCAAGACCGGTTAAACGTGAGGAACGATATCGAAGCTGCGCCAGCTCTACCTGAATCTTTCCTTCACTGGTGCGGGCTCTGGCTGCAAAAATATCCAGAATCACCATGGTTCTGTCCATGATTTTCAGTTCCAGCTCTCTCTCCAGATTATTCATCTGTGAGGGTGATAATTCATCATCACAGACAATTCCCGTAGCATCATAAGCCCTTGCCATCATACGGATTTCTTCCAGTTTTCCGGTTCCCACATAGTAGCCGGGATGAATGCTCTCCCTGCTCTGTACGACCATTCCAACAGCTTCTGCTCCTGCTGTTTTCACCAGATCTTTTAACTCCTCCAGAGAATCCAGCGTATCATCCCCATCTCTGGTCTGAACCCCAACCAGAATCACCCGTTCCTGCTCTTCTTTAAATTCGTATAACTCCATATTGTTCTCCTCTTCTTATTCTTTCTTTATGATACTTCCATCTCCATGGCAAGGCAAGCCCCATTCTCACAGAATTTCAAAATACCCCTTCTTCTTTGTAGAATTCCTACAGAAAATCTAGTATCTTTCCACTATTTTCCTGTCAAGTTTTATAGTATAGTAAAGGCATTCAAAACTCCGGAGTAACAAAAGAAAGAAAAGGAGAGGCAACATGAAAAGAAAGCAATCTTTATATAAACCTGCTGCCATTGGCATGTCGCTTTTGATGACCGCGGGTCTTACTGCCTGTCAGGGAGGCTCTGCTTCCTCAGACACAAAAGCTGGCAAGTCCAGCATCAAATATCAGGTTACAGAAGAAAATGAAGCTAAGGAAATGGTAATGAACAATCAGCCAGAATCCTCCTACTGGTTCCCGGAACAGCTCTTAGAGTGGAATCCAGAAGAAGACCCGGACCTGGCTTATAATATCAGTACCGTTCCCCTGGCTCAGAGAGTGGATAAAGAAAACCTCACACCTGTAAACAGCACTCAGAATAAAGATACTGAGGTCATGGCAATTTCCATTATGAATTCCAGTACCAGCGGCAATGCGCCCCATGGTCTGAATAAGGTAGACTGTAATATCTTTACTTACTGGCAGTACGTGGACGAACTGGTATACTGGGGCGGTTCTTCAGGAGAAGGTCTCATTGTTCCCCCAAGTCCGGACGTTACCAATTTAGGACATAAAAATGGTGTTCCTGTGATTGGCACAGTATTTTTCCCACAGGATGTTGCAGGTGGAAAAATGGAATGGCTGAACACCTTCCTGAAGCAGGAATCTGACGGCACCTTCCCTCTGGCTGATAAACTTATTGAAGTAGCCCAGACCTATGGTTTTGACGGATGGTTCATTAACCAGGAAACCGAAGGAGCCGAGGAAGAGCCTCTTTCTCCTGAACATGCGCAGAAAATGCAGGAATTTATCAAATATATGAAATCCCAGGCGCCAGAACTTCGTGTCATTTACTATGATTCCATGACTTCCGAAGGTAAAATGGACTGGCAGAATGCATTAACTGATAAAAACTCCATGTTCCTGGTGGATGAAGAAGGCAATGCAGTAGCAGATGAAATGTTCCTGAATTTCTGGTGGACAGAGGATGAACTGGCATCTGAAGAACTTATCAAGTCATCCGCTGAAAAAGCAGAAGAACTGGGACTTGACCCTTATCAGGTATTTGCCGGTGTGGATATCCAGGCAGACGGTTATATGACCCCAATCCGCTGGGATTTATTTGAATCCGGTGACAACAGCACCCATACTTCCCTGGGTCTGTATTGTCCAAACTGGGCTTATACTTCTGCTCAAAACTTAGATGACTTCCATAAAAAAGAAAACAACCTCTGGGTCAACAGCAAACAGGACCCATCTGCAGAAATTGAATATGCTTCTGACACCCAGTGGCATGGTGTGTCTACCTATGCGGTTGAAAAATCTGCTATTACTTCTCTTCCTTTTGTAACCAATTTTAATACAGGAAGCGGCTATAGTTTCTTTAAAAACGGAGAGCAGATTTCTACCTTAGACTGGAACAACCGAAGCATTGGCGACATTCTCCCTACTTACCGCTGGATGATGGAGCACGAAGGAGACAACAACTTAACCGCTTACTTTGATGTAGGAAATGCATGGTATGGAGGAAGCTCTCTGAAGCTTCTTGGCAATATGGGAAAAGAGGATTCCTCTGTGATTCACCTGTACAGCGCAGACCTGCCTGTAGAAAAATCTACCACTTTCACCACAACTGCCAAGGCAACCACAGAAACATCCTTACATGCTGTTCTTACACTGGATGATGGTTCCACAGAAACCCTGAAAGGTGACAAAAAAGTAGGTACAGACTGGACAACTGTAACTTATGACCTTTCCAAACTGGAAGGTAAAAATATCCGTCGTATTTCTTACGAAATGACAGCCAAAGAAGAGGACAGCCATTATCAGTTCTTCTTTGGAAATATTTCCATGACTGGTGAAGAAGAAAAGACTGCAACCGTTTCTAATGTTTCTGTGGATGATGCAGAATTTGACGAAGACGGTATGTATGCAGGCTTCCGCCTGTCCTGGGAAAGTGACGAAAAGGCTTCCTGCTATGAAATTTACCGTATTAATGAGGACAAATCCCGTTCTCTTCTGGGTGTTTCCAATACAGAATGTTTCTATATCAACACCCTCCCAAGAACAGATGAAACCAACCAGTCCACCTTTGCAGTAGTTCCTGTAACAAACACATTAAAAGCTGGCAAAGAAGCATCTGTAAAAGCAGAATGGCCGGATAACAGCCTGCCAAAAGCCGGATTAAAAGCCTCTCAGACTTTAATCGGCACCGGAAGCAGCGTAACCTTTGAAAGCAGTTGCTCTCAGAACACTGAAGAGGTTTCCTGGACACTTCCAGGCTCCAGTCAGGAATCTGCAGATGGCGAATCTGTTACCGTTACTTACGATAAAGCCGGTGTATATGATGTAACCGTAACGGCAAAAAATAAATCCGGAAAAGATGAAAAAACCTACACAGGATGCATTCTTGTTACAGATGACCTGGCAAAAGATGCTGAACTTTCCCTTCTTTCTCAGGGAAAATCCACAGAAGCTACTGCCTATGTAAATGAAAACGAAGCTCCTCCTTTTGCTGTGGATGGGGATGTGAAAAAGAAATGGTGCGCTACCGGTACTGCGCCTCACGAACTCACCATTGACTTAGGAGCAGAAACAACGGTAAGCCAGGTTGGCATCTCTCATGCAGAAGCCGGAGGTGAAGGCGCTGATATGAATACAAAAGCCTACACCATCTCTGTAAGTACAGACGGTGTAGAATACACACCTGTTGTAACTGTAACCAAAAATACAGCGGGAACAACCTTAGATACCTTTGCACCTGTAAACGCAAGATATGTGAAACTGTCTGTTGTAAAGCCTACCCAGGGCTCTGATAGCGCAGCACGTATCTACGAAGTCCAGGTATATGGTTCTGAAACACCACTGGCGCAGTAAAACACAAAAAAGCCAGAAATCGGATGCTATCTTAGTATCCGATTTCTGGTTTTTTTATTTGCTCTATAATTTTATGAACTTATATTTTCCAGCCCCCAAACCGGTAACTTTTTCAATTACCCTGGCAGCCTTCATTGCATTCATTACATTCGTTGCTTTTGATTTGGAACACGATAACCATTCCATCACATTTGTTTGTCCAAAAACTTTTTCTGTACCGCTTTCCGCAAATATAAGCCTTATATTTTTCATAAATTTTTCTGTTATTTCTGCTTTTTGAAACAAGGGCAAATACGCTTCAAAAGCATTGCTTACTTTTTCTGCATCATTGCCTATATTTTTAAAGTCATTGCTTACTTTTCGGAATATGGTAACCTTAAAACCATCTCCAAACTCTTCAAAAACAGGCTCTCTTAAGCCATATTCTTTACATCTATTGATAATCCTGGGAATTCCTGTTCCCCACGCTTCCACTATATGCATATAATGAAATGCCTCTGCTATGGCTTCATTTCTGCACGTAGATTTTCCCTGTTTGGCAGTTTCAATGTCTAATCCTCCATAAAGCATTCCGGGCGATAATACTTCAATTCTGTCATCAAAAATACACACTTGTATACAAGAATTATCTAAATAGCTTCTATGCACAACAGCATTTGCAATCATCTCACGAATAGCAGATATGGGCAATTCATAAGCATTGGTCCTGTATATTCCTCCGATTTCTGCCCCCATATTAATGTGTCTTAACACAAATTGATACGCATCTTCCACCTGCCTGTAAATCGGTCCATCAAATTCTTTCTGGTCAATAAAAATATCTCTAATTGAGCCTTTAAACAATGCACACTGAATTTTGGCTGATTTACTTTGATTATCTGTCATCAGCTCAAAAGCATGTGTTGGATATAAATTTTTTCCTATTCTGCAAAGTATCCCAAAGTCCACCAGCTTCTCTACTGTCATATCCTTTATTGCGTCCTTTTCCTCTTCAGTTTTGCAAGATAAAACAGCAATCTTTTTCATTGTCTTACAAAGATTACATACTTTTTCTTCATCAAATTTTTCCCCTATTTCCTGTAGCGAATCATAGGAAATATTCTGTCCTTCCATTTCTAACTCTTTTAGTTTTCTTGTGTCAGCAGGTCTGCTCGTCCCATTAATCCGAATAAACGAAGTAGTCGCTTTTCCTTTATTTGCAATATAATATGGTCTAAATTTCCCTGGCATCACTTCTATCACAAGTACTGTTTTTTCTTCTACTGTCTGAATGGAAATATCTGGTTCTATCTGCGGTGTACATGCATCCGAAATCATATTAGAAATAGAATCTGACAACTTAAAGGGACTTTGTTCCCCAATTCCACAAACTATTCCTGTTTCATCCTCAATTCCCAATATAATTTTGCCACCTGTACTGTTTGAAAAAGCAATAATATCTTTTAAAAATTTTTCATGATTTCTTGGAATCTCTCTTTTAAATTCAATATTTTTTCCTTCTCCAAAAAACACTTTTTGAATCACATTCCCACCTGCTTTCCACTTGATTTTATTTTTCAATACATAAATAATATTTATATTATAATCTATTTTGAATGTCATTTCGATATTTTTATGAAATAAAAAAACTGCCATATTATGGTTTGTCATAATATAACAGCTTTTTTAATTTCCAATAAACCTTTACCTGGTTTCCAGAAAATACCCTTCCCTTACAGCAGCCTTATCCCCTGGATACATCTCCAGATAGGCTGTGACTTTTTCTTTTGCAGATGCAAAGTCCATGGATTTTTCATAAAACACAATCTGGTTAAACAAGAGCGCCTGGTTCATTTCCCAGTCATCCTGCTTCAGCCCTTTCTCTATGTAGGAAAGCGCCTTTTCATAGTCTCCTTCTGAGGCAGCACAGACGGCCAGTCCGTTGTAGCCTTCCGCCTTCAGTCCTTCTATTTCCAGGCACTCTTCATACATGGTCATAGCCTTATCAACTTCCTGGTTTTCCGCATAAATCTTTCCCAGATATACTGTTGCCTGGTCATAGCCTTTTTCTCTGGCTTTTTTCATCTCTTTCTCTGCATTTTTATATTCAGAGAGATAATAATACATCCGTCCCCTCTGATAAAAATCGTCAGGGGAACTGCCTTTTATCTTTAAACCATCTTCCAGATATTCTGCTCCATCTGCATTCAAATCACACGCCTGGTATACCATATAAATATCCAGATAATCCTGGTAATCTTTGGAGTTTGAAAGTACTTTTTGAAAATCCTTCTCTGCTTTTTTATATTCGCTTCTCTGAAGATAGGCGCTTCCTCTCAGGAAATAAGCATCCTCTGTTTTCCCTGTTTCCAGAAGCTTATCACAGGTTTCAATACAACTGCTGTAATCCTCCTGACGGTACTGTACATCTGCCAGATAAAGCGATAAGTCTCTTTTCAGGGCTTTTTGCTTCTTTTCACTCACCTTAAGAGCTGTTGTAAAGGCTTCCTCTGCCTTCTCATAAGCACCCTGCTCTGTTCTGGCAATGCCGATTCCCCGCCAGGCCAGCTCCGGACTATTCCCTTTTTCAATGGCATTTTCAAAGTATCCTACAGCCTTTTCATACTTTTGCTGTTCCAGCTTTTCCATACCTTTTTCATATTCTGTAAGTTCTTTCTCTTTACAGCCGGCCAGCAGGCAAAGAGCTGCGGCAATAACTACATATACAGTTTTCTTCACCTGTTTTCCCTCTTCTCTCTGTTACAATATTTATGCCATGAGATGTTCTGCTTCTATCACCTCAAGAACCTGATTTACATAGCGCTCACAGATTTCATCGGTAGCAGCCTCTACCATAACGCGGATCAGTGGTTCTGTTCCGCTTTCCCGAACCAGGATTCTTCCCTCATTTCCAAGAGCTTCCTCCACCTGTTTCACAGCCTCTACTACTTTCTCATTCTCTCTGGCAGCCTTTTTATCCAGAACTCTCACATTTTTCAGAACCTGAGGATAAATTTTCACTTCTTTTGTCAGTGTACTAAGAGGCATTTTCTTCTCAATAATCACTTCCATAAGCTTCAGAGAAGTAAGAATACCGTCTCCTGTAGTGGCATGTTTTGCAAAAATAATGTGACCAGACTGCTCTCCACCAATGGAGTGACCATTAGCCATCATGTTTTCACACACATATTTATCTCCTACTGCTGTTTTCTCATAGGAAATTCCTTCTCTGTCGCATGCCTTATATAATCCCAGGTTAGACATTACGGTAGTTACAATGGTATTATTATTCAGCTTTCCGCATTCCTTCATGTATTTACCACATACATACATAATCAGATCGCCGTTTACCTCTTCTCCCTGATCATCTACAGCAATACAACGGTCTGCATCTCCATCATAGGCAAATCCAACGTCCAGATGATTTTCCTTGACAAATCGTTTCAGCTCTTCAATGTGAGTAGAACCACAATTTGTATTAATATTCACACCGTTTGGCTCATTATGAATCACATAAGTTTTAGCGCCCAGGGCATCAAACACACTTTTTGCAATGGCAGAAGCGCTTCCGTTCGAACAGTCTAATCCCACTCTTACGTTTTTAAATGCTCTGGTAGGTATGGAAATCAGATAACCAATATAACGGTTTCTTCCTGCTGAAAAGTCTACGGTACGTCCGATATTTTCTTTTTTTGCCAGAGGTAATTCCTCTGTTTCGCCATCAATATATGCCTCAATCTGCTCTTCTACAGCAGCTTCCATCTTCTGTCCGCTTCCGTTAATGATTTTAATTCCATTGTCGTAAAAAGGATTATGACTTGCAGAAATCATAATACCACAGTCAAAATCTTCTGTACGCACCACATAGGATACACTTGGTGTTGTGGTTACGTGAAGCAGATAAACGTCCGCTCCTGATGCAGTAAGACCTGCCACCAGTGAATATTCAAACATATAGCTGCTTCTTCTGGTATCTTTTCCAATGACGATTCTGGCTTTGTGTTCTTTTCCAAAATACCAGCCCAAAAAACGTCCTACTTTAAAAGCATGTTCTACCGTTAAATCTACATTTGCTTCCCCGCGAAAACCATCTGTTCCAAAATATTTACCCATAATTAGCTCCTTTTTGCACAATCATTCTCTTTTTTTGTCTTATCAGTTCCTTTAACACAATAACACATTTTGAGAAATTTGTCACTAATTTATGAAAACAGCGGCGCCTTATATACTCCTTTTTTTACCAGCTCCTTAAAAGCTTCCATAACTGTTTCCTTATCTTCCTGATAAGTCACGCCGAACCAGGTGTCATGTGTCTTTAATACAGATACTTCTGCTTTGTTTTCTTTAATCAACTGATCCACCACTGCCGGAAGCAAATATTCCTTCTTAATATCTCCTGGTTTTACATCTGCCAGGAATTCTTTAAAGCCCTGTTCCAGCACTTCCAGAAATGCCGGTGTCAGTCCCCACATATTCATAGAAACCAGTGTCTGGGAATCCAGAGCTTTCTTCTCTTTGGTTTCTTCATCCACTGCTGCCGGACCTTCCGGTGTTTTCTGAATGTTGTAGGTTTCTTCAATACCAACCAGTTTCTTATTTTCATTTAAAGTACAAACACCTCTGGTAACGCCTCCATTATCGCTGAGTGTATTTTCCAGAATAAAACCAGCCATGCAGATATCCATGTTTTCACTTTCTGTTTTTTCTTCCACCAGATAGTCATGGATTTTCACAAAAGCTTCTTTTCCATAGTAATCGTCTGCATTAATAACTACAAAAGGTTCTGTAATGGCTTTTTTAGCTGCCAGAACCGCATGACCTGTTCCCCATGGTTTTGTTCTGTCTGCGGGACAGGTAAAACCTTCCGGAAGGTCCTTTAAATCCTGGTACACATAAGCAACTTCTGTAATTTTTTCAATTCTGTTTCCAATAATTTCTTTAAATTCTGCTTCAATATCTTTTCGGATAATAAAGATCACTTTATTAAATCCGGCTTCCAGGGCATCATGGATGGAATAGTCCATAATGATTTCACCCTCAGGACCTACCTTTGCCAACTGTTTAATTCCTTCTCCAAAGCGGCTTCCAAGACCCGCTGCCATGATTACCAATGCTGTTTTTTTCATACTGTTTCTCCTTACTGCTTACTTATTGCTTCATGTTAAACTTTTGTTACGCCAGTTTGC
>CATWQE010000025.1 GCA_958352855.1 uncultured Bacillota bacterium | reverse complement strand
AATTTTGCGTCACTGGTTTTCGGGGATGAGATTGAGAAGATTACTTCTACAGCAGTGATGACAGATACGGGGGTAGATGCGCAGAACAGCATTACTCTCACCTATCCTGGAGGGGAAATGGCAGTGCTGAACAGCTCCCTGCGGGTGCTTTCTGATAGAAAAGGTATTATTTATGGCACGAAGGGATATGTCATTGTAGAGAATATTAATAATTTTGAGTCTATTACTGTGTATGACGAAAACAGAGAAGTAAAAGCTGTATATAAACAACCCAAACAGATTACAGGGTATGAATATGAGGTGCTGGCATGTAAAGCTGCCATAGAGGATGGGCTGCTGGAATGTCCTGAAATGCCGCATAAGGAAACCCTGGAGATTATGAGACAGATGGATGCTGTGCGGAAGCAGTGGGAGATGCGGTATCCGGGGGAAGAATAGAGGATGTGGAAAAAAGCAGGAGGGCATTTTATGCTTAAAATTTATTTGGGCGAGATGGAAGGAGCAATTTATCATCCGCCAACTTATTTTGATAACCGCTACGAAGATGAATGGATAACAAAACCTTTATCCGTCGAAATGATAAAAGACATTGACAAATCTGTAGTAGAGGGTCCCCATTTGATTCAGAGCCCGATTCTGGGACCTATTTCTACCAAAGAGCTGTCAGGAGGCGTGAAGACCTTGATGCTCATGGCATTTGATGCTACGGGAAAAGTGTTTAACGCGTCTGTGTGTGGGGATAATTGTGCAAAGTGGATTCTGAAAATCAGCAGGGAAAAGGATTTAACCATTAACCTCAGACATATTATGGAGTTTCCAGAAGAGGAATTTCAGGCTGAAATTTTAAACAATGGGGTAATAGTACGGGATATGAACACGTTTGTGGATATTGCTGCAGAATATGTATAGGGGATGGGGATATGAAAGGGAAATATAGAATTCTTGTTCAAAATAACAGGCTGCATTATGAAATAGAAGTGAAAAGAAATATTACCATTATTCAAGGGGACAGTGCAACAGGAAAGACAACGCTTATTGATATGCTGCGTCAGTATTTTAATCTTGGGGAATCCAGTGGAATTGATGTGGTATGCGATGTGCCATGCAGGGTTTTGGAAGGAAGAGACTGGAAAATTATTCTGAAAGGCTTACAGGGGAATATTTTGTTTATTGATGAAGAGAATTCTTTTATCAATACAGAGGAATTTGCAGCGACAGTGAAAGGATCAGACAACTATTTTGTGTTGATTACCAGAGAAAATCTTTATAATTTACCTTATAGCGTGGAAGAGATATACGGATTACGTTCTTCTGGAAAGTATCAAAATACCAGAAAGGTATATCAGGAGACGTATCAGATTTATTCCAGAGTACAACAGCTTCCGGTAAAGCCCCAAAAGATTATTCTGGAAGATTCTAATTCGGGATATGAGTTTTTTAAGGCGGTCAGTGATGAAACAGGAAGGCAATGCCAAAGTGCAGAAGGAAAGTCAAATCTTCTGAAAAAATTAAAGGATACAGAGTCAGAAGAATTATGCGTGATTGCAGATGGAGCAGCCATTGGTCCTGAAATGAACGGATTGTATCAAAAGATACAAAAGAATTCCAATATAAAATTATATTTACCGGAATCCTTTGAATGGATTATTTTAAATGCAGGAATTCTGGAGGGAAAAGAAATACAGGAAATTTTGCAGAATCCAGAAGCCTATATTGACAGTAAGGAATATTTCAGTTGGGAAAGATACTTTACAAAGCTGTTGATTGAAAAAACAGAAGGAACCTATTTGCAATATAAAAAAGCAACCTTAAACGAGACTTACTTACATGAAAAAAACAAACGGAAAATTTTACAGAGTATGAAAGGAATAGATTTTAGCTGAAAATCTTAGAAAATTGATTTAAAAGGACTGCCGCATGAAGTACCCCCCCAGTGCAGCAGTCCTTTTCCATAATTCTAATGTGCAAGTCTTGTTTCTTTGATTTCCTCCAACCGTTCTATGGTATCCCGGATGTCTTTTTCTGTAGTTTCTGGATTAATGGTACACATACGCAGTACCTTTTTGCCTTTTAATTCTGTGGTGTAAATCTGGGCAAAGCCGCTGTCTGTAAGGGTTTTGGCAATTTCCTGATTAAGAATTGCTAATTGGGATTCCGGCATATTGGAGTCCGGTACGCAGCGGAAGTTTACAACACCGAAGTGGGCGTGGGAGATGATTTCCCAGTCCTGTTTTTCTGAAACCAGTTTTTCGGCAAGTTCAGCCATAGCGCAGCCATGGTCTATGATTGCTTCTAATTTTTCTGTGCCAATAGTCTGCAGGGTAAGCCACAGCTTCAGGCTTCTTGCAGGGCGGGTAAGCTCTGGGCCTAAATCCCAGAATTCAATGCTGCCCTCAGAGGATTCCGCATCCTTTAAGTATTCAGGATGTGCGGAGAAGCTGTTAATTAAGGTGTTTTGATTACGAACCAATACCATGCTGCATCCATAAGTCTGCAAAAGCCATTTGTGAGCATCCCAGCTAAGGCTGTCAGAATTTTCGATTCCTTCCAGGTCTTTTTTACATTTCTTTGAGAGCAGGGCAGAAGCTCCGAAGGCTCCGTCTACATGCATCCACATGTTATATTTTTGGCAAAGCTCTGAGATTTCTTTTAAGGGGTCTACGCTTCCGGTGTTTGTGGTACCGGCAGAAGCAATGACTGCAAAAGGCTTTTTGTCTTGTTTTAAGTCTTGCTCCACAGCGGTTTTCAGGGCATCCATATCTATACGGAAATCAGAGTCTGATGGAAGAATGTGGATTTGCTCTTTGCAAAAGCCAATGATGAGCAGGCCTTTGGCTACAGAGGAGTGGGTCTGATCAGAAACATAGACTACAGCTTTGCTTCGCTCCTCATAAGTAAGTCTGGCATCTCTTGCGGCAGTAAGGGCTGTTAAATTGGCAATAGAGCCGCCGGAGACGAAGAGTCCCCCTGCTTCTTTGGGATAGCCGGCTAAATCGCACATCCACCGGATTAATTTCTTCTCTACCAGATAGGGCGCAGGACCATTCACCTGACAACTGGCGTGGAGATTGTAAGCATTGCTCATCACATCCCCCATCCAGGACAGCATGGAAGCGGTGGAAGGAATACAGGAAAAGCTTCTGGGATGCTGCGCCAGGATTGTATGAGAATAAACCTCTTTCAGCATTTCTTCATATACATCGGTTATGTTACGTCCCTTAGAAGGAATTTCCTGGGTCTGGAGGTGCTCCAGAATTTCCTGTGGTGTGTGGGGACAGACAGGGTAAGAATCCAGTTCATTATAAAAATCAACAGTGTGTTGGACAAAGGCATTCATTAAAGCTCCGATTTGCTGGTTTTGTTCTTTGGTTTTTGTATCCATAAATAGCCTCCTTGACTTTCGTTCTTACTCATGCTACCATGAAATCTGTTATTTGTAAAATTCATCAAATTTATAAATATATTCAAAAATTTTGAAGGAACAGCAGGTATGGAGATTCGGAATTTAATTACTTTTGTACGGATTGCAGAAGTTCAGAGCTTTTCTAAGACTGCAGAACAGCTTGGGTATTCCCAGTCTGCGGTAACCATGCAGATAAAGCAGCTAGAAACAGAGCTTCACAGACAGTTATTTGAACGTATTGGGAAACAGGTGAAACTTACCCAGGCAGGGGAGCGTCTCCTTCCCTATGCCCTGGAGATTTTGAATTCTGTGAGAAAGGCAGAAAGCATTATTCAGGAACCGGAGGAAATCGTAGGAAAACTGCGGATTGGAACCTGTGAGTCTTATATTATCAGTGTGTTGCCGCCCATTATCATGGATTTTAACAGGCAGTGTCCTCATGTGGAAATCAGCACCCATACAGCGCAGGTGCAGGATTTGTTTCATATGCTACGGCAAAATGATATTGATCTTCTGTACTTTCTGGATCAGAAGCGGAATTTTCCAGAATGGGTCAAGGTGTGGGAGAGGCCGGAGAAAATCTTCTTTGTGGCATCTGCGGATTCCCATCTGGCCGGAGAAAAGGAGATTTCCATTGAGCGGCTTTTGCAGGAGCCTCTTTATTTGACAGAAAAGGGAATCAGTTACCGCTATGCCCTGGAGCAGTCCCTGGCAGCCAGGGGCTATGAGCTGCATCCTGTGTGGGAAGTGGGAAATACAGATGTGATTACCAGGTTTTTACTGGAAAATAAAGGGATTTCTTTTTTGCCGGAATATGTGGTGGGAGACTATATCAGAGAAGGGAAGCTGGCGGTATTAGATACAGAGTGTGAAGAGATTCTTATGTGGAGCCAGTTGGTATATCACCGGAATAAATATGTAACGCCCCAGATGAATCAATTTATAGAAACCATGCTGGGGCATATGGATGGGACATAACAGTCCTTACTCTGCTCTGGCTTTCTCCAGGGCTTTGTCAATGGCGTCTAAGAGCATGAGAGAGGTGTATTTGTTTTCTTCTTCATAGGTGATGTTTTCCGTAGACTGGGCTGCGTAAATCTGGCTGGAGAGCGCATCCAGGGCTGGCTCCATAAGAGGATACATAGCAGTGGCAGTTTCACTGAGATTCACAAGGGAAATAGAATTGATGTGGCTCTCATCCACTGTGACTTCCACATCAAAGGTGTTGTCATTTAAAGTGATGGGACTGGTATACACCCCGGCGTGGTAAATCACATCTGCACTTGTGGGATCTGCCTGTTTCTCTTTTCCAAACATGATAAAAAGCAGAACTGCCAGTACAATGGCCAGTACCAGAAAAATTCCTGTATAAATAATTTCTTTCATATGTAGTACAACGATTTTTGTTTTTGAGCTCATGGCCGCACCTCCTGCATTCCTTTTTATAACATATTAGGAAAAGTGGAAAAATATAACTGAAAGGTAGAGATTATGAAATTAAAAAATCAATATAAGGGAATCTTCTATATTATTCTGTCAGCCTTTTGCTTTGCGCTGATGGACATGTTTGTGCGTATGGCAGGGGAACTGCCTTCGATTCAAAAGAGTTTTTTTCGGAATTTTGTAGCGGCTGTTTTTGCCTGTGGGATTCTCATAAAAGAGAAAAAGTCTGTTTCCATAGGGAAGGAGAGCTGGGGATATCTCATTTTGCGTTCCGTATTTGGAACCCTTGGGATTTTGTGTAATTTTTATGCAGTGGACCATCTGGCGCTGGCAGATGCCTCTATGCTAAATAAGATGTCGCCTTTTTTCGCAGTGGTATTTAGCGTCTTGATTTTGCGGGAAAAGGTAAGTGTTCCTCAAATCACCATGGTTCTGGGAGCTTTTGTGGGAAGCCTTTTTGTCATTAAGCCTACCGTTGCAAATATGGATTTGCTTCCGTCTCTTATCGGAC
This sequence comes from uncultured Bacillota bacterium, assembly GCA_958352855.1. Lineage (GTDB taxonomy): Bacteria > Bacillota > Clostridia > Lachnospirales > Lachnospiraceae > Blautia. The sequence goes on along the minus strand of CATWQE010000025.1, from coordinate 29,274 downwards.
TGCTGGGAGGAATCGGGGCAGGGGCTGCCTACACTATGGTACGTAAGCTGGGAAGCCAGGGAGTGAAAGGCCCGTTTATTGTGTTCTTTTTCTCTATGTTTTCCTGTGTTGTAACACTGCCCTGGCTGATTTTTGATTATCATCCCATGACAGGGGGACAGATTGTGATTTTGCTTCTGGCAGGGCTTGCGGCAGCAGGAGGACAGTTTTCCATTACCGCTGCCTATTGTTACGCTCCGGCAAAAGAGATTTCGGTATATGATTATTCCAAGATTATATTTTCCACAGCGCTGGGATTTTTTGTCTTTGGACAGGTACCGGATGTGTTTAGCTGGATTGGATATGGAATTATCTGCCTCATGGCTGTTCTGATGTTTTTATACAACAACAAAAAGGCATTTCAAACTACTCTTTATTCTAATAAAACAAAAGAGAAGAATTGAGAAAATTGCATAAAAACAGAAGAAAAAACAGGCCGGAACATGAAAAAATAATTTTGAGCATATTAGCACAGTGAAGTGGAAAAAGTCAAAAGGGAGAAGTAGGGAAAAGGGTATTGTTTCTGGAAAAAGAAAGTGCTATGATAACAAACCGTAAAGAGAAAACCTAAAATGTTGAAAAGAAAAAAAGGAAAAGAGGCAATACACATGGCAGCAAAAACAAACAGAACAGAAGGAAAGAAAAGCTTTAAAGAAAAATTTCATGACTATTGTATGGGACTTTCCAAAATCGCCCCATTTGGTCTGAATGACAAAGAGGACAAATACTATCACAGCATTTACAACTTTGACAAATAATCTAACAAACCGATAAGATACAGTATAATGAAAAGGAAAAGCTGTAGCACGAGATCGCTATCTTGTGCTATGGCTTTTCTTTTGTTTTGGTTGATTAAATCTATGGGGAAGGATATAATCATTTTAGTGATTTTTGAGAGAGGAGCAACAGATGAAATATAAGTTATTAGTGTTGGATATTGACGGAACCGTAACCAATTCCCAAAAGGAAGTAACCCCAAAAACAAAGGAAGGGATTGTACGCCTGCAGGAGCGGGGGATTCCGGTTGCCATTGCATCAGGAAGACCGCCCAAGGGCGTTTATAAAGTAGCAGAAGAATTGGAGTTTCAGAAATTTGGCAGCTATATCCTGCCTTTTAATGGGGCAAGGATTTTAAATTATAAAACAAGGGAATGTGTATATGAGAAGACTCTTCCACCAAGACTTCCGGCAAAGCTTTGGAAGGATGCAAAGGAGTATGGAATCGGCATCATTACTTACAGAGGAGATGAAATTATTTCCGGTACCACCCCGGATTCCTATATGGAAATAGAAGGGAAAATCAACAGCATTCCTATTATTTACCGGGAAGACTTTGGAACTTATGTGGATTTTCCGGTAAATAAGTGTCTGCTTACAGGAAAACCGGAAGATCTGGAAGCCCTGGAACCAGTGTTTGCCCAAAAATATTTTCATGAAGCCCAGGTGTTCCGCTCAGAGCCTTATTTTCTGGAGGTAACGCCGAAAAATGTGGATAAGGCATATTGCCTGAGGCATTTACTGGAAATCCTGGGAATCAAAAGAGAGGAAATGGTTTGCTGTGGGGATGGGTTTAATGACCTTTCCATGATTCAGTTTGCCGGTCTTGGAGTTGCCATGGCAAATGCCCAGGAAGCGGTAAGAGAGGTGGCAGACTATATTACAGAACAGGATAATGACCATGACGGAATTGCAGAAGTGATTGAAAAATTCTTTGACTGATAGGAGCAGATATGGCATTACAGTTTATCTTTGGCCCTTCCGGGGCAGGAAAATCGTACTATATTTATCATAAAATCATCCAGGAATCCATGGAGCATCCGGACAGGCAATATCTGATCCTGGTACCGGAGCAGTTTACCATGCAGACCCAGAAGGATTTGGTGTCCATGCATCCCAGAAAGGGAATCATGAACATTGATGTTTTAAGCTTTGAACGTCTGGCGTTTCGCGTTTTAGAGGAAACCGGGGATATCAGAGGAGAGCTTTTGGAAGAAACCGGCAAGAGCATGGTTCTTAGAAGAGTTGCCCAGGAAAAGAAAAAGGAACTGAAGATTCTGGGGGCAAAAATGGAAAAACAGGGCTATGTATCTCAGTTGAAATCCATGGTTTCGGAGCTGCGCCAGTATGAGATTACCTCCCAGGATTTAGAGGAGGTGCTAAAAGAGATTGAGCAGAAACCGGAGCTGTATTATAAACTGAAGGATATTTCTGTTCTTTACCAGGGATTTTTTGAGTATCTGGGAGAAAATTTCTATACCCAGGAGGAGGTTCTGGATGTCCTGGGACGGGTTGCGGAGAAATCAGGGAAAATCAGGGACAGTGTGCTGGTTCTTGACGGGTATACAGGATTTACACCTATTCAGATGCAGCTTTTGGAAAAGCTGCTGGTTTTAAGCAGGGAAGTTTATGTGACCGTTACCATGGGACTGGGTGAAGACCCTTATAAGCAAGGAAGCCCCCACCAGCTTTTTTATCTGAGCAGACAGACGGTTTCAAGGTTATGTAAACTTGCAAAGGAAAAGAAGATTCCCTGGTCAGAATGTTGGATTCCAGAAAAAAAGCAGGATTATAAGGGACGCTTTGTGCATCAGGAGCCTATGAGGTTTCTGGAGGAGAAGCTGTTTCGTTATGGGAAGCTTTCCGGTGCAAAGCAGGGAAGCTATGAAAAAGAACAGGATGCCATTCATATCCGGGAGTCTGCAAACCCCGGAGCTGAAATGGAGGAAACCGCCGCAGTCATCCGCCGTATGGTGCGGGAACAGGGATACCGGTATGGGGATTTTGCGGTGATTTCAGGGGATATGGAGACCTATGCTCCGGCAGCCTCCAGAGCTTTTGGCAAGTATGAGATTCCCTGTTTTATCGACCAGAAGCATTCCATTTTCATGAATCCCTTTGTAGAGTATATACGGGCGGCAGTGGATATGGTGGTGGAAAATTTTAGTTATGAGAGTGTATTCCGGTTATTGCGCTGCGGTATGACAGATATTTCCACAGAGGAAATGGACAGACTGGAAAATTATGTGATTGCCATGGGGATTCAGGGACTGGGAAAATGGCAGACTCAGTGGGTACGCACCTACAGGGGACAGGTTCCGGAGGAATGTGTATTACTTAATGAAACAAGGACCAGGCTTGTGGATATGTGGAAGCCTTTTTATGAGAAAATGAAGGCGCCGGAGGCTAAGGTGCAGGATTATGCCAGGGCGCTGTATGAATATATTTGCGAAAATCATATAGAAGAACAGTTAAAAGCCTATGAAGAGCAGTTTAGGGAAGAACAGAATCAGGCCATGGTAAAGGAATACAGCCAGATTTACCGGATTGTTATGGATTTGCTGGATAAGCTGGTGGAAATCCTGGGCAGGCAGCAGGTGCGGCCAAGAGAATTTAAGGAAATTCTGGATGCAGGGCTTACAGAGGCAAAGGTGGGAATCATCCCGCCAACCTCTGACCAGGTGCTGGTAGGTGATATGGAGCGTACCAGATTAAAGGAAATTAAGGTGCTGTTTTTTGTGGGAGTCAATGAGGGAAAAATTCCAAAGGAGCAACAGGCAGGTAAGCTGCTTTCTGATTTAAACAGGGAGGAATTGAAGAGACCTTTGGAGGATTTGGGACTCTCTCTGGCGCCTACCGCCAAAGAGGCTTTGTATACACAGAAATTTTATCTGTATCTGAACCTGACGAAACCATCAGAGAAGGTGTTCCTTTCTTACAGCCGCATGGATGGCAGCGGACAGGCCATGTCCCCTTCTTTTTTGATTTCTCAGGTGGAGCGTTTATTCCCGGGGGTGAGGGAACATAGAGAAATTCCGTTGTTTCTGGAAAGTCCTTACAGCGCGCTTGACAAATTGTCTGAGCAGCTTCGCAGTGCGCAGAAGGAATCTCCGCTATTTGAGGAGCTGTTGTCCTGGTTTCAAAGTCAGGAGAAATTTTGGCCTCTGGTTCAGGGGCTCATTGACGGTGCGTATTATGTAAATCCCCAGGATGGTATCAGCAAAGGGGTGGCTCATGCTCTGTATGGAGTGGAGCTTGAGAACAGCGCCACCAGACTGGAACAATTTGCAAAATGCGCCTGCTCTCATTTTTTGCTGTATGGTCTGCGGCTTCGGGAGCGTGCGCGGTATGAGTTCAGCATGGCTGATTTGGGAACTTTGCTTCATGACAGCCTGGATTTGTTTGCCAAAAAAGTCCGGGAACAGGGCTGGCAATGGACTGGACTTTCGGATGAAGAGAGGGACTCTCTGGCAGAAGCCTGTGTGGATGAAGTGGTGGAACGTTCCGGTGAAACTATTTTGTTAAGCAGTGCCAGAAATGCCTATACGGTAAACAGGGCAAAGCGTATGGTAAAGCGCAGTGTGTGGGCGCTTCAGTGTCAGCTTCGCCAGGGAGAGTTTTATCCGGCGCTCACAGAGTGGGCGTTTGGTCCTCAGGATGGGATAGAAAGTCTCAACATTCCCCTTGGCGCGGGAGAACATTTGCATCTTAGGGGGCGCATTGACCGGATTGATGTGTGTCAGGGAAAAGAGGAGGAATTGTATGTCAAGGTCATTGATTACAAATCCGGGGCAACGGAGCTTGATTTTGTAAAATTGTATTATGGTTTGCAGCTACAGTTGGCTCTGTATCTGAATGCTGCCATTGAATTGGAGCAGAGGCGGTTTCCCGGGAAAAAGGTGAAGCCGGCAGGGATTTTTTATTACCAGATAAAAGACCCTATGCTCAACCGGGAAGATTTAAAGGATGAGGAGCATCCCGAAGGAGAAATCTTAAAGAAGCTGAAAATGGATGGAATTGCAGGGGCAGAGCCGGAAATTCTGGAAAAGCTGGACAGAAATCTGGCTGCCGGGAAATCTGTGGAATCTGTGGCAATCCCAGTGAAATATACAGCAAAGGGCACCTTTAGCAGCAATTCCAAGGTGGCTTATGAGGACCAGTTTGCAACCATGAGAGATTATGTAAACTATAAGGCGAAGGAAATCGGACAGGCCATTTTAAACGGAAATGCAAGGGTAAATCCTTTTGAAAAGCAAAAGGAAAATGCCTGCGCTTATTGTCCTTATGCCAGCGTCTGTGGTTTTGATGAGAAGATTCCGGGATATTCTTACCGGAGGCTTCATGGATATACACCCAGGGAAGTCTGGGAAAAAATGCAGGAAGATTTGAAGGGAGGTGCAGAGCATGGGCGTTTCGTGGACCCGGGAACAGAGGAAGGTCATTGATACCAGAAACTGCAATATTCTGGTGAGCGCGGCAGCAGGAAGCGGGAAAACAGCGGTTCTGGTGGAGCGGATTTTGCAGTTGATTACAGACGAACACCATCCGGTGGATATTGACCGGCTTTTGATTGTAACCTTTACCAGAGCGGCGGCAGGCGAAATGAAAGAGAGAATCCGGTCTGCTATTGAGAAAAAGCTGGAAACAGACAGGGATAATGAGCATTTACAGCGGCAGAGTGTGCTGGTGCATCACGCGCAGATTACCACCATTGACAGTTTTTGTTCTTATGTGGTGAAGAATTATTTTCACCTCATTGACCTGGACCCTTCTTTTCGTATGGGGGATGAGGGAGAAATGCGGCTTTTGCAGGCGGATGTGGCGGACAAAGTTATGGAAGAAGCCTATGCGAAGGAAGAGAACCATGCTTTTGCTGCCTTTGTGGATGGATTTTCAGGAGGAAAAACAGACGAAAAAATCCCGGAGCTCATACAAAAGCTCTATGGTTTCTCCATGAGCTATCCTTATCCCAAAGAATGGCTGGAATCCTGTAAAAAAGCCTATGAGATACAGGATGTGGAGGAACTGGAGAGGGAGCCCTGGATGGCCTGTGTAAAGGCAGAACTTGCAAAAGAGACAAAAGAGGCAGCAGAGCTTCTGGGGCAGGCGGTAGAAATCTGTAGAGAGCCGGATGGACCGGGCTTTTATCTGGAGCTTTTGGAAACGGAGAAGGCCGCTGTGGAGAAGGCGCAAAAGGCAGAGAGCTTCCGGGAGTGGAAGGATTTGCTGGAAAGTATAGAGTTTAAGCGTCTTCCAGCCGGAAAGAAGGCAGAAAAAGAACAGGTTTCCCCAGAAAGACAGGAGCTTGCCAAGAATCTCAGAAGCCAGGCAAAGGATTTTATCAAAGAGCTTCAGGAACGGTATTTTGGGGAAACCATGGAGGAAATGGCAGAGCATTTAAGACTGGCAGGAGAGCCGGTAGGCGTTCTGGTGGATTTAACTCTGCGGTTTATGGAGCTTTATCAGGAGAAAAAGAAGGAGAAAAATATTCTGGATTTTGCAGATTTGGAGCATTATGCTCTGGAAATTCTGGTGGAGCATACAGAAGAGGGGGATAAGCGCACCAATGCGGCAAAAGAGCTGGCAGAGCAGTTTGCGGAAATTATGATTGATGAGTATCAGGACAGCAATCTGGTACAGGAAAAGCTTTTATCCGCTGTATCTGGAATTGAGGATGGAATTTATAATATTTTCATGGTAGGGGATGTGAAGCAGAGTATCTACCGTTTCCGTCTGGCAAGACCGGATTTGTTCATGGAAAAGTTCCGCACTTATCCTTTGGAACAGGGAGGGGAGAAGCTACGTATTGACCTGCACCGGAATTTTAGAAGCAGGAAGGAAGTGCTGGAAAGCGTCAACTATTTGTTCTACCAGATTATGGGGGAAGATTTAGGCGGCGTGGAATATGACCAGGATGCGGCATTGTACCCACAGCGGGAATTTCCACCAAAAGAAATCACAGAACCGGCAGCGGAAGTCCTTTTGCTGGAAGAGGATGACCCGGTGTGGAAGGACCAGGAGGACGGACAGACCGCCAGAGAACTGGAAGCAAAAATGACAGCCCTTCGTATCCGGGAGCTTATGGAGCACCAGGAGGTTTTGGATAAGGAAACAGAGCAGTACCGAAAAGTCCGGTATTCCGATATTACCATTTTGCTGCGCACCATGTCAGGATGGGCGGAGACCTTTAAAAAGGTGCTGAACGCTTCTGGGATTCCGGCCAGCGTTACCACAAAGACAGGATATTTCTCTGCCACAGAGGTGACGACAGTTCTGGATTATCTTCAGATTTTGGACAACCCTTTGCAGGATATTCCACTGGCAGGAGCTATGCGGGGCTTGCCGGATGGTTTTCAGTTTCAGGAGCTGGCAGAGATTAAGGTGCTGGGTCAGAAGGAAGAAAAAGCCAGCCTTTTTGAAGCAGTACTGCTGGCAGAAAAACTGGAGAATCCTCTTGGGGAAAAAGTAAGGAGATTTCTGGGAGTGTATCGCAAGCTTCGCAGTAAAGTATCGTATACACCCATGCATGAATTGTTGTGGGATTTCTTTGACGAGACAGGATTTTTGCTGTATCAGCAGGCCTTTGTGTCAGGAGAGCAGAAAAAAGCAAATCTTCTCATGCTGGTAGAGAAGGCCAGAGCCTATGAAAGCACCAGCTACAGGGGCTTGTTTAACTTCATTCGTTATATTGAGAACCTGAAAAAATATCAGGTGGACTTTGGAGAGGCAAACATTCTCTCTGAAAAAGAAGACACTGTGCGGATTATGAGTATTCATGGCAGCAAGGGACTGGAATTTCCCATTGTGTTCGTGGCGGGCCTTGGAAAACAAATGAATCTGCAGGATGCAAGGGAAAGTATTGTGCTGCATCCTGATTTGGGAATTGGAGCGCCCTGCGTGGATGAAAAATTCCGCATCCGTACCAGGACGATTTTGCAGAAGACAGTGCAGCAGGAGATTACCCTTGAGAGCCTTGGGGAAGAGCTGCGAATTCTTTATGTGGCGCTCACCAGAGCAAAAGAGAAGCTGATTCTTACGGGAACCCTTTCAAAACTGGAGGAAAAGCTTACCGGTTTTGAGAAGGTGAAACACCAGGAAAGCCAGCGGCTTTCTTATGGAATCCGCATGAAGGGAAAAAGCTATCTGGACTGGATTCTGGCAGCCCTTGCCAGACACAAGGCCATGAAACCTTTGTATGAAGCCTTTGGACAGCAGGCATATGCCCTGAATCCATGGTATGACGGTCCGGGAGAATTCTTTATCCGGAGAATATCTCCTCTGGAGCTGGTAGTGGAAGAAACTCAGCTTCGTACAGAAAAGATGCTGAAAAAAGGAGAGCTTCTTATGTGGGATTGCAGCCAGGTATATGACAAAGAGCTGCGGGACAGCCTGCAGGAAAGTTTTTCTTATGAATATCCCTATGAAGCCCTTGGACAGATTCCGGCAAAGCTTACGGTTTCAGAGGTGAAGCGGATGCAACAGATGGAAGAGGAAGACAGCGCGTTTTTGTACTCAAACATGGGAGCGCAGGGTGCAAAGGAAGCCCCTGAAGTCAATGCAAGGGAAAGCAGCATGGAAGAACGTTATGTTCCGGCTTTTATGCGTGAAGAAGCGGCGGAAGTGGAAGGCGCCAAACGGGGAACGGTCTATCACCGGATTTTGGAGTGTCTGGATTATACCTGCGCAGATACTTTGAATCAGGTGAAGGCGCAGTTAGAAGCCATGGTAGCTGACAGAAAACTGACGCCTGCCATGAGAAAGGCAGTAAAGGATGGGGAGATTTATCAATTTGTGCAAAGTCCTCTGGGACAGCGGATGCAGTCTGCAAACAGGAGAGGAGACCTGCACAGGGAGCAGCCTTTTGTAATCAGTGTTCCGGCAAACCAGATAAAGGAAGAATACGATTCCAGAGAAGAAATTCTCATTCAGGGAATCATGGATGCTTATTTTGAGGAAGAGGGAGAACTGGTTCTGGTGGATTACAAGACTGATAAAGTCTGGAACAACAAGATAGAGACATTGGTAGAAAAGTATCAGGTGCAGTTGCGATATTACAAAGAAGCTCTTGAGAGAGTTACAGGGAAAAAGGTGAAGGAAACTTATATTTACTCTTTGCAGATGGGGAAAGCTGTGGAAGTAGTGATGTAAAGGTGAGGCTTGGGGGCAAAAATAGGGGCAATGGAGCCGGAAAGTCTGCTTTCTTACCCAGGGCTGGGGCGAGAAAGCAGAAATCTCCGAAAAACTTTTTCATTGAATTTCCCCTCTCATTTCTTATAAAAATTTTTCTTACATTTATAAGACGGATGAGCCGGACAAAGTGTTGAAAAAAATTTCTTTTGTCTGAAATTTATCCAGCGCTTCATTCTCTTCAAAATAAAGCAGAATATATCCTTTCCCCACTAGATTAGAAATAATATGACTGGTAGTCTCTGCATCCAGGTTCCTGAAAATTTCATCAAACACCAGGACTTTTGATTTAGAAGCCAGCGCTCTTGCAATCGCCAGACGTTGTTGCTGTCCCACTGACAGTTTTTCTCCATTTACCCCAATTCTGGTTTTCTCATCCCAATTACGAAGTCTGTCCATGGAAATTTCAGCAAGGGCTAAGTATTCTTCTACCGCTGTTTCTTCTTCATACAGGGACACATTGTGAGAAAGTGTGTCGTTAAGAAAAGCAGTCTGCTGGTATACAATTCCGTACAAATAGCTCTCCAAATCCAGTTTTTTTACAACCTCTTCCATGGAAACTTTCCCCTTATCTTTCCTGATTTTTACCACATCTCCGGGCTTTATATCCTGGTTTTGTATCTGGAATACGTCCTCTTTCTTTGAACCAAAAGGACTTCTGTTTTTTTCATAGTTTTCTGTATTCATAAGTGTTTTTGCAACGTCTTCCTCAGTATTTCCCAACTGTCTGCTGATACGTGTCAGCATTTCTTTGCAGTATTGAACATAGGTATAAACTTCCGAAAACATGGCTACGGATAAGGTTGCACTGGAAAAATAAGTTAAGAACAATGTAATATCCCCAAGTCCCATGTGTTTCTTTTCATAAGCAATAGCGCCCAGCAATAAAATCAAAACTGTTCCCGCATTTTCCAGAACTCCTGGCATCTTTTCAAGAGCAGTCATGCTTATTGTTCTTTTCACATTTTCCCTACTGGTTTTTGCATTCCAGTTTTGAAGTTGAAGCCTCAGATTTCCCTTTACATCAAAGTTTTGAATGGCTGTCCGGTTTACGAAAAGTTCCTTTGCCAGACTGGTATATCCTGTTTCTACAGTTCTCTTTTTGCTCTGGTTTTCCGATAATACGTCTCCGAATTTTCTCAGAAGGCTGGTTCCTATGGCATAAGGAATCAATACAAAAAAAGTAAGGGCAAAATTGATTCTGGCAAGAATCAAAACACCCGCAACAGAAAAAATTACCTGATTCAGTAAATCCAGTTCTGCTGAACACAGGTTTTCCAGAATATCAGGGTCATTCTGAAACACTTCCATAAATTCACTGGAATCGCTGAAGCTTTTCCGATTTTCTTTCAGGGTGTGCAGCATTATATTTTCCTGAAATGTTCTCTTAATGGAAAAACGAAACTTCGTATCCAACACACCTCCGTATTTTACTGCACATAAATGCAAAAGGTTCAGCAATATGTAGATACTGCAACAGACCAGAAAAATAGATAGATTTACCGTTTCCAGGCTGTTAAAAATCTGCTGGATTATCAGGCTTGCCAGTAAGGGGACAAAGCTGATAAACAACCATATGAAAAAATTTCCTAACAGGATTTTGGGATTTTGAAACAGGAATTTCAGGTTCATTTTTACAATTTTTTTATCTATCTTTTTTGATTTCTTTTTGAAATTACTGATATGCATCATAAATAATTTTACCACTTTCCATTTTTATTAACCGGTTACAAACAGCAGTTTTCTTCTTTTCATGTGTGACAAAAATCACCATGGAATCTTTGATGAGATGTTCCAGAATCTCTACGAATTCCAGGTCAAATTCCACATTTGTAAAGGCCTCATCAAACAAAATCAACACTGGTTTTACAAAACTAATCCGAAGCAGATTAATCATCTGTGCAATGTCATAAGAGAGTTCCTTTTCCTGTAGTATGCAGTCCATATATTCTTCAAAATCAAAACCATGGAAGATATGATTTTTAATCCCCAGCTCTTCCAGTTTCTTCAGGATTTCTTCTTTGCTAATCTCTGAATAAAACAAGGTTAAATTTTCCTTTAAAGTTCCATGAAAAAGCTCCGGATTTCCACTTAAATACAGAACTTTATGTCCATAGTCCTCTTGATTTATTTCCTGAATATTGACTTCGCCAAACTGGATTTTTCCGTTCTGTACCGGTTCCTGTCTGCTTAAAAGCCTGCATAATGTGGATTTTCCACAGCCTGATTCTCCCATAAGTGCAATTTTGTCCCCGGGGTGGATTTGAAGTTTTATCTGTTCCAGAATTTTCTTCTGGTTGTAAAAATGGCTGGGAATATTTACAGAAAATATGGCATTTTCTACTGTTTTCGGAAACGATATTCCATTCTGTACCTCCTCATAATTCATAATCCCTTCAACTCTGTCTAAACTGGTTTGCAAAGACAATAAATTTCTCATTAAGGTCTGCAAATCATCCATAGGAGCTTTTAATTGCTGCCCATAGGAATAAAACAAATACACCGTTCCTATGGAAATCAGGTTTTGAAAGGCCAGGATTCCACCTCCTAATAACGCAATAGCATTTCCAAGAAATACCACAAATAAGGACATTATCCAGATGGAATACAGTGCCTTTTGCGCTACAACTATGCTGTCCCCATAGCCTTGCATTCTGCGCTTCAGTTCTCTGAAAACAGATGGAATCTTACCTGAATTTTTAATATCTTTTCTTGCCTGATACCATTCATAACAAGCGCTGATATATTCGGATTTTTTGTTCCGCTCTTTTGCCAGATAGGACTGTTTCTTCTTTTGCATCCGTATGATATAACTTACTGATACCAGGACATATATACAGAAAAAGACAGATATCCACTTATTTTCATAAAACATGGCAATGACAATTCCCAGTACCGTAAGAATACCGGAAAGAATCTGCATGATAGAATTTTCCAGAAAAGCTTCTATGGTCTTCATATCATCATTAAAAATCAGTAGCCATTCACCCGTATCGGTATTTTTGAAAAAAGAATCCCGATACTTTAAAATACGTTCAACTAACTTTTTTCTTAATGTTCCCACTGTCGCCCAGGCACATTTGGAAGAAAAATATTTTTTTAGCAGTTCTACCGCATACAGTACACAGGACAGGAAAAGATAAATCCCCAAAATCTGAAATTCCACTCTGTTTTCCAGAATTGCGTCTAAGAAAGTCTGAATCAGCTTGGGGAGAAAAATAATAATTCCTGTCTGGAGCAGTAACATAAGCAATGCGCCTGAGAATAATTTATTGCATATAAAGTTTTTGATAATTTTCTTTTTCATCTTCATTGATTTACTTTTTAGTACCTTCATTTTCACTTACAAATGCAGGCAGCTATTAAATGTAAAATTAAAATAATGACCTGCATAGTTTCTTAATAAAAATTTTAAATTCCGCGTTTCATTTGGTAAGTATTTGATGTACAATACAAGAAATACACTTTCTTTTTAGTTTAGTAAGGTTTGGGTCAGCAGCTTAATTTTACATCAAAAAGGAAGAAGATTCATTATATTTTTAGCTTTTTTTGAAAGTTGTTTATAATAATAAGGCACATCAAACAAATAAGAGGAGTGTGAATGAAATTGCGGAAACTTAGGAAAATATATGATAGCAGATTAAAGCTAAATAGGGTACAATTCATATAAAAGATACTAATGAAAGGCTAATAAGACAAAAATGGAACGAAATGTTATATCAATATTTATTCTTGTACTGGGAATAGCAGGAAGTATATATATTGTTAAAAGGATATTTGAATCTGTAATAAAGAGAAATTTTTCAAAATTATATGGAATAGAAAAATTGCCGAAAAGTATAAAGGTAAGAAAGAAATCAAATGATAAAAGGAAGAACTATTATTATTTAAAGTATCCGTATTGGTCTGTAAGTAAAAAGGACGGTACAGCAGATAGGAGAGTAAAGAAAAACTCTATTATATGGGAAAAAAGTAAATTATATGTTGATAATTATTTGATTTTTTCAAAAAGACCATACGATTTAGTTGGAGTAGTCAAAAGACTACGTTTACAGGGAACTAAAATAGATTTATGTAAAGAGGAAAAAAGAAAACGTGCCAACCTTTTGAAAAAGAAAGAGGTATTTGCACATAATAGTGATATTCAAAAGATTATTGATTACTATTCAGAGAAACCAATTAATTTTGAAAGATTATGCTTGGAATTATTTGAAAGTTTGGGATATGTAGCCAAACTAACTCCTCCAACAAATGACGGAGGTTATGATATATTACTTAACAAAGGGGCAGAAAAAACGATTGTTGAATGTAAGTGTTATTCAATAGAACATAGAGTTGGACGTCCAAGTATTCAGAAACTTGTAGGGGCAAATAATATTGTATTAGCAGATAAAATGCTTTTTATAACAACAAGTGATTTTTCCGCTGCAGCTATTTCTTATGCAGAAGAGGTAGGAGTGGAACTAATAAACGGTAATAAGTTAATGGAACTTTTAGATAAGCAAGGCTTTATTGAAAAGGAAAAAGTTAAGCTAAATGTGATGGAATGCCAGCTAGAAATAGCAGACTTATATCCATATGTTCCACGTGACATATATGAGAGTTTTTTTGAATGATTTTTAAGTGCTTTATATAAAATTGTTTAAAAGCGGCTTCTGATATGCAACAGGAGAGGTTATATATTTACTTGTTAGACACAATTACATAGTGCTAGCATCATGTAGATAGTGTGATTAATGAGAAATATTCGTGACAATTGTATGATGTTTGCTTGGAAACTATGGATAGTTGCTATATAATTGGAAATCCTTGATTTATAGGGTTTTCCAGATGTTTTTTGTTTCAGCAATAAAATAAACTACCTGATATGTGCAACATCATAAACTTAAGAGAAGTTGTTTGGAAATAGTCAGGTTCTTCTATTTATCCTAAAATTTCCTATAAGAGGAGTGTGAATGAAACTGCGGAAACTTAGGAATGTATTTAGACAATATAAGAAAAGTGATTAATAGAAAGAGAGGGGCAAAAATAAGACTATTTTCACAATTTTACCCAGACAAGGGGCAAAACTTGTGAAGTCTGAATGTAAATACCCAGAGATTTGATGAAATATAGAAGAAATCGGGGCACTAGAGGCGCGAAGCCTGTTTTTTTGCCCAACACTGGGGCAAGAAAACAAGAAGGTCCGGGATTTTGCCCGTAGCAGTGGATAAAGACCTGGAAATTGCCAAAAATCTGCAAAAGGTTTGCAAAAAAGATATTGGCAATAGACAAATCCACCTCTTGACAAATATTTTTTTTGTGATATACTTTGAAAATCAAAATAATCTAATTTCAAAATATTTTATATTAAAAGAATTATGCGGAGATAAAGGATGACTGGAAGAATTTTGGGAACCGGCGCTTATGTGCCGGCCAGAACAGTAGAAAATCAGGAGCTGGCGAAGGTGGTGGATACCAATGATGCCTGGATTCGGGAACGCACAGGCATTGCCAGACGTCATGTGGCAGAGGCGGAGACGACTTCCCACATGGCGGCCATGGCAGCCAGGGAGGCGCTTTTGCAGGCAGGGATTTCGGGGGAGGATGTAGATTTGATTTTAGTGGCAACCTCCACGCCGGATACCATATTTCCCTGTGTGGCCTGTGAAGTACAAAAAGAAATAGAGGCAGCAAACAGCCCAGGGTTTGATTTAAATGCAGCCTGCAGCGGTTTTCTGTTTGCTTATCAGACAGCCCAGGCTTATATTCAGGCAGGGCTTTATAAAACCATTTTGGTTATAGGGGCGGACAGCATGTCTCATGTCGTTGACTGGACAGACCGGGGAACCTGTATCTTATTTGGAGACGGTGCAGGAGCTGTGGTACTAAGAGCAGAAGAGGGAGGGCTTTCCTTCCATGCAGCCCACTCCCATGGAGCAGGAGGAGACGTACTTACAGGACGAAGCCGCCACAGAAAAGACTGGGAAGAGCCAAAGCGCATGGAGGAAACCTTCCTTCATATGGATGGTCAGAGGGTATTCAAGTTTGCGGTGCGAAGTGTTCAGGAAATCGTGGAGGAGCTTCTGGAGAAGGCAGGTATGAAGCAGGAGGAGATTGATTATTTCTTTTTGCATCAGGCAAATAAGAGAATTATTGAGGCGGCAGCCAAACGGATTGGAGCAGAGATTTCCAGATTTCCCATGAATCTTCAGGAATACGGGAATACCTCCGCAGCCAGTATTCCCATTCTTCTGGATGAATGGAACAGGAAAGGGCTGCTAAAGAGAGGAGATAAGCTCATACTGGCTGGGTTTGGGGCAGGACTTTCCTGGGCGGGAAGCTTGTTGGAATGGTAATGAAAAGGATGAATCAGGAGAATTGAGAGGATAAAGGAATGAAGACAGCAATTACAGAACTTTTAAACATTGAAGCGCCGGTAATACAGGGCGGCATGGGTGGCAGAGTATTGCCTGGCAGCAGCAGTTTCCGAAGCCGGAGGTCTTGGAATTATTGGAGCAGCCAGCGCGCCGGCTGACTGGGTGAGAGAGCAGATTCGTCTGGTGAAAGAAAAGACAGACAAACCTTTTGGGGTAAACATTATGCTTATGAGCCCTTATGCAGAGGACGTGGCAAGGGTTGTGGCAGAGGAAAAAGTGCCGGTAGTCACCACAGGAGCCGGTTCTCCTGAGAAATATATGAAGATGTGGAAAGAAGCCGGAATCAAGGTGATTCCAGTGGTGGCTTCCGTAGCTCTTGCAAAACGTATGGAACGTTGTGGCGCGGATGCCCTGGTTGCAGAGGGAACCGAGGCAGGAGGACATATTGGAGAGAATACCACCATGGTGCTGGTGCCACAGATTGCAGATGCAGTGAGCATTCCTGTTATTGCAGCGGGAGGCATTGCAGATGGAAGAGGCATGGCAGCGGCTTTTATGCTGGGAGCAAAAGGCGTGCAGATTGGAACACGTTTTGTGGCCTCACAGGAAGCGCAGGTTCATGAAAATTATAAGAATTATATTGTAAAGGCAAAGGACATTGATTCCAGGGTTACAGGACGAAGCACAGGGCATCCGGTGAGAGCCCTGAGAAACCAGATGACAAAGACCTATCTGGAAAAAGAACAGGCTGGCGTTCCTTTTGAGGAACTGGAGCTTTTGACCATGGGAAGTCTTAGAAAAGCAGTGGTAGAAGGGGATGTGGTAAACGGAAGCGTTATGGCAGGACAGTCTGCGGCCATGATTCACGATATCCTCCCCTGCAAAGAAATTATAGAAAAGCTCATTGCACAGGCAGAGGCAGTGATGAAAGGAATGGGAAATCATGAGTAAGCTTGCATTTATGTTTCCGGGACAGGGCGCCCAGATTGCCGGAATGGGAAAGGATTTTTACGAACACAGCCAGACAGCCAGGGATATTATGGACGAAGCATCGGAAAACCTGAAGCTGGATATGAAAAAACTTTGTTTTGAAGAAAATGAGAAGCTTCATCAGACGGAATACACCCAGGCAGCTATGGTAACTGTTTGCATGGCAATGGAGCAGGTATTAAGAGAACAGGGCTTAAAGCCAGAGGTGACAGCAGGGTTAAGCCTTGGGGAATACTGCGCCATTGCTTCCGCAGGAGGCATGAAAATTCAGGATGCTATCTGGGCTGTGAGAAAAAGAGGAATCCTTATGGAACATGCAGTTCCGGGGGGAAAAGGCGCTATGGCGGCTGTGCTTGGTATGAAGGCAGAAGAGGTGGATGCGGGAATCGCAGAAATCGAAGGTGTCAGCGTTGCCAATTACAACTGCCCGGGACAGATTGTGATTACCGGCTGGAAGGAACAGGTGGAGCAGGCAGCAGCGGCTTTAAAAGAGGCAGGAGCCAGACGGGTATTGCCATTAAAGGTCAGCGGTCCCTTCCATTCTCCTATGTTAAAGGAAGCGGGAAATTCCCTGAGAGAAGTTTTAGACGAAATCACATTTTCAGAATTACAGCTTCCTTATGTTACCAATGTAACAGGAAATTATGTGACAGATATCAGACAGACCAAAGATTTGCTGGTGCAGCAGATTGCAGCTTCTGTTTACTGGCAGCAGAGTGTAGAGAATATGATTGAAAACGGTGTGGACACCTTTGTGGAAATTGGCCCCGGACGTACCTTAACCGGATTTTTGAAGAAAATTAACAGGGAGGTAACCTGTTATCAGGTGGGAACCTGGGAAGAAGCAGAAAAGGCAGGGAATGCATTATGTTAGAGAAGAAAGTGGCAGTGGTAACAGGCGCTTCCAGAGGAATCGGAAGAGCCATTGCAAAAAGGCTGGCAGCGGATGATATTTTTGTGATTATCAATTATCGTGGAAATAGAGAACAGGCAGAAAAGGTAAAGCAGGAAATTGAAGAGCAGCAGGGACAGGCAGAAATCTATGCCTGTGATGTGTCGGATTATACTGCCTGTGAGACGTTTTTCCAGGAGGTTATTAAGACTTACGGAAGGCTTGATATTCTGGTGAATAATGCAGGAATTACCAGAGACGGTCTGGTGATGAAAATGTCTGAGGAAGATTACGATGCAGTGCTGCAGACCAATTTAAAGGGTCCGTTTCATGGAATTCGGTTTGCTTCCAGACAGATGTTAAAGCAAAGAGGCGGACGGATTATTAACATTTCCTCTGTATCAGGAGTGATGGGAAATGCAGGGCAGGCAAACTACTGCGCAGCCAAGGCAGGGGTCATTGGGCTTACCAAATCAGCAGCCAGAGAACTGGCCTCCAGAGGAATTACAGTGAATGCAGTGGCGCCGGGATTTATTACCACAGATATGACAGAGGTACTTTCAGAGGAGGTACAGAAACAGGTGCAGACACAGATTCCTCTGAAAAAGTTTGGAAATCCAAAAGATGTGGCAGAGGCAGTGGCTTTTCTGGCATCAGAAGGAGCCGGGTATATTACCGGACAGGTGCTTTGTGTAGACGGCGGCATGGCTATGTAGAGAAAGGGAGCATACATGAAAAAAAGAGTAGTGGTTACAGGACTGGGAGCTGTGACTCCCATTGGAAATACAGTAGAAGAATTTTGGCAGGGTATCCGCAGGGGTGAAGTGGGAATCGGGCCTATTACCAGGTTTGATACTTCTGACTATAAGGTAAAACTGGCAGCAGAAGTAAAAGGATTTTCCCCAAAGGAGCGCATGGATTTTAAGGCGGCAAAGCGTATGGAAACCTTTTCCCAGTATGCAGTTGCAGCAGCAAAAGAAGCCTTTGAAGATGCAGGACTGAACATGGAGGAAGAAAATCCTTACCGGGCAGGAGTGATTATTGGCTCCGGGATTGGAAGCCTTCAGACCGTAGAGAGCAATTATGAGAAGATTTTAACCAAAGGGCCTTCCAGAGTGAATCCTCTTATGGTGCCTTTGATGATTTCCAATATGGCGGCAGGTAATGTTTCCATTCAACTGGGATTTCAGGGAAAATGCACCAACGTGGTAACTGCCTGTGCGTCCGGTACTCACTGTATTGGTGATGCCTTTCGTGCCATTGCTTATGGAGATTTAGACATCTGCGTGGCAGGAGGAACGGAGAGTAGCATTTGTCCTACCGGAGTGGCAGGGTTTACCGCTCTTACCGCACTTTCCACATCAAAGGACCCTAAGAGAGCGTCCATTCCTTTTGACAAGGACAGGGACGGATTTGTTCTGGGAGAAGGGGCTGGTGTTGTGATGCTGGAAGAGCTTGAGCATGCTCAAAAAAGAGGAGCGAAGATATATGCGGAAATCGTGGGGTATGGCGCCACCGCAGATGCGTACCATATTACTTCTCCGGCAGAAAACGGGGAAGGCGCAGGCATGGCTATGAAGCTGGCCATGGAGGAGGCAGGAGTTTCTCCGGAGAAGATTGATTATATTAATGCTCATGGAACCAGCACCCATCACAATGATTTGTATGAGACAAGAGCCATTCGCTATGCACTGGGAGAGGCAGCGGATAAGGTGGTGGTAAACTCCACAAAATCCATGATAGGACATCTCCTTGGAGCAGCAGGGGGAGTGGAATGCGTGGTATGTGTGAAGAGTATTCAGGAAGGCTTTATTCACCAGACCATGGGAACCACACAGACAGACGGGGAGTGTGATTTGAACTATGCCATTGGTTCTCCTGTGGAAAAGGAAATCCAATATGCGATTACCAATTCCCTGGGCTTTGGGGGACATAATGCGTCACTTTTGTTAAAGAAATATGAAGGGTAGAATGAAAATATGAATGTGGAACAAATCGTAGAATTGATTCAGGCTGTATCCGCCTCCTCTGTAGGAGAGTTAAATTATGAAGAGGGAGGCGTAAAGCTTTCCCTGAAAAAAGAGAAAAATAAAGTCAAGACAGAAACAGAGACAGCGCCTTTTGCCGCAGTGCCAAAGGAGCTGGCGGTAAAGGAGGCAGCCACAGAATCGGACAAAGAAGGAAGCTATATTACTTCTCCGCTGGTAGGAACTTTTTACGCAGCGCCTTCGGAAAACGGAGAACCCTTTGTGCAGGTGGGAGACCAGGTAC
This sequence comes from uncultured Bacillota bacterium, assembly GCA_958352855.1. GTDB lineage: Bacteria > Bacillota > Clostridia > Lachnospirales > Lachnospiraceae > Blautia. Next base: position 9,759 of record CATWQE010000025.1, on the reverse strand, counting down.
AGGAAGGTACGGTGCTTGGAATTGTGGAAGCCATGAAGCTTATGAATGAAATTGAAAGTGAAGTTCATGGTGTGATTGAGAAAATTCTGGTGGAAAACGGGGAGCCGGTGGAATACGGACAGCCTCTTTTCCTGGTGAAATAGAGGAGAGCAGCATATGAAAGCATTAAATATAAAGGAAATTCAGGAGATTATTCCTCACCGCCATCCTTTTTTACTTCTGGACGCCATTGAAGACTACGAGCCGGGAGAGTACGCAGTGGGTTATAAATGTGTGACCTACCGGGAGGACTTCTTCAAAGGACATTTTCCCCAGAAGCCGGTTATGCCAGGGGTCTTGATTATTGAAGCTCTTGCCCAGGCAGGGGCAGTGGCGATTTTAAGTATTCCTGAAAATAAAGGGAAAATCGCCTTTTTCGGAGGTATTCAGAAATGTCGCTTTAAAGGCATGGTAGTGCCTGGGGACAAGCTGAAATTAGAGACCAGAATTATTAAGAGAAAAGGCCCTCTGGGAGTAGGGGAAGCGGTTGCTTCTGTAGATGGAAAGGTAGTAGCCAGTGCAGAACTTACCTTTATGGTAGGAGATGAATAGAGGATAAGGGAAATGATTGAAAAAATATTAATTGCCAACCGGGGGGAGATTGCAGTGCGGATTATCCGGGCGTGCAGGGAAATGGGCATTGAGACCGTAGCTGTTTATTCAGAGGCAGATAAAGAGGCATTACATACACAGCTTGCAGATGAAGCAATATGCATCGGTCCGGCAGCCTCCGCTGAAAGTTACCTGAGCATGGAGAGGATTTTAAGCGCAGCGGTGGTGACCGGGGCAGATGCTGTCCATCCCGGCTTTGGATTTTTATCGGAGAACAGTAAGTTTGCACAGCTTTGTAAAACCTGCGGCTTAACCTTTATTGGGCCTTCTCCGGAGGTGATTGAACGCCTGGGGAATAAATCCATTGCCAAGAAAACCATGGAAGAGGCGGGAGTTCCGGTAATTCCCGGAAACAGCGCCAGTGTGTACACTGTGGAGGAAGGACTGCAGCATGCCCAGGAAGCGGGCTATCCGGTGATGATTAAGGCTGCTCTTGGAGGCGGTGGAAAAGGAATGCGTACTGCATGCTCTCCGGAAGAATTTGAGAACAGTTTTCACATGGCGCAGACAGAGGCCAGAAATGCCTTTGGGGATGACGCCATGTATGTGGAGCATTTTGTAGAACGCCCGAGACATATTGAATTTCAGATTTTAGCAGACCATTACGGAAATGTGGTGCATCTGGGAGAGCGGGACTGCTCCATTCAGAGAAATCATCAGAAGCTTATAGAAGAATCACCGTCTCCGGCTTTAAGCAAAGAACTTCGCCAGAAAATGGGAGAGGCCGCTGTAAAGGCAGCAAAAGCCGCAGGCTATACCAATGCGGGAACCATTGAATTTCTGTTAGAGCCAAATGGGGCGTTTTATTTCATGGAAATGAATACCAGAATACAGGTGGAACATCCTGTGACTGAGTGGGTGACTGGTCTTGATTTGGTAAAGGAACAGATTCGCATTGCATCAGGAGAAAAGTTACAGGTATCCCAGGAGGATATTGTTTTAAAAGGTCATGCCATAGAGTGCAGAATCAATGCAGAGGACCCGAAACACAACTTCCGCCCATCGCCGGGAACCATTACCGATTTGTATTTGCCGGGCGGAAAAGGGGTTCGGGTAGACACTGCTATTTACAGTGGTTATGAGATTCCACCTTATTATGATTCCATGCTGGCAAAGCTCATTGTACATGGAGAGAACCGTCGGGAAGCCATTTTGAAAATGCGAAGCGCTCTTGGGGAAGTGATTATTGAAGGAATTCAGACCAATGTGGACTATCAGTATGAGATTTTGCATCACCCGGATTTTGTAGAGGGCACCATAGATATTGAATTTATTAATCAAATGGAAAGTCAGTAAGAGGAACAGGACATGAAACTGCAGAATATGTTTAAAAAAATCAGAAAAACAGGAGATTCCACCAGAGAAAACAGGCCGGAAGTCCCACAGGGGCTTTTGAAAAAGTGCAACAAATGTCATGCCGCTATTTTCACAGAAGACGTAAAAAGAGCAGGATATATCTGTCCAAAATGCCATGGATATTTCCGGGTTCATGCAAGAGAACGCATCCGTATGATTGTGGATGAGAATACCTTTGAAGAATGGGATGGGAAAATGGAATTTGTAAACCCTCTGCAGTTTAAAGGATACGAAGGAAAGGTAAAGAGCATCCAGGAAAAAACAGGGCTTGACGAGGCGGTTATTACAGGAAAGGCAAAGATTGGCGGTCATGAAACAGTGCTTGCAGTGTGTGACGGGAGATTTCTCATGGCAAGCATGGGCCAGATTGTAGGGGAAAAGATTACCCGGGCTGTGGAGCGCGCTACAAAAGAAAAGCTCCCGGTGATTATTTTTGCCTGCTCCGGAGGAGCCAGAATGCAGGAGGGCATGGTTTCCCTTATGCAGATGGCGAAAACAGCGGCAGCTCTGAAACGTCACAGTGAGGCTGGACTTCTCTATGTGTCTGTTCTTACAGACCCAACCACAGGGGGCGTGACAGCCAGCTTTGCTATGCTTGGAGACATTATTCTGGCAGAGCCTCAGGCGCTCATTGGATTTGCAGGGCCAAGAGTCATTGAGCAGACCATAGGAGAAAAGCTGCCAAAAGGTTTCCAGAGAGCAGAATTTTTGCTGGAGCATGGTTTTCTGGATCGAATTGTGGAACGCCATGAAATGCGTCAGGTGTTATGTGAGATTTTAAGACTGCACGAAGTGCAGGAAACCGGGCAGGAGAATGTGTCCGGGAGCGAGGGGCAGCCGTTTGAGGCGTCAGGAGATGTGAAGCAGAAGCAGGAACCGTCAGGGAAAGTGTTGCACAAGTTGGACCTGCCAGAAAAAACTGCCTGGGAGCGGGTGCAGATTTCCAGACAGAAGGAGCGTCCTGTGGGACAGGATTATATTGAGCAGTTGTTTCCGGATTTTCTGGAATTTCATGGGGATCGGTATTTTGGAGATGACCCGGCGATTATGGGTGGCATTGCTTCTTTTCAGGGGCAGAAGGTGACAGTGCTGGCTCAGGCAAAAGGTAAAAGCACGAAGGAAAATGTAGAGCGAAACTTTGGCATGCCTTCCCCGGAAGGTTACCGGAAGGCTTTGCGGCTGATGAAACAGGCAGAAAAATTTGGCCGTCCTGTTTTGTGTTTCGTGGACACCCCCGGGGCATTTTGCGGTTTGGAAGCAGAGGAACGGGGGCAGGGAGAAGCCATTGCCAGCTGTCTGTTTGAAATGTCAGATTTGAAGGTTCCAATACTTTCTCTGGTAATCGGGGAAGGTGGAAGCGGCGGCGCCCTTGCCATGGCAGTGGCTAATGAGGTGTGGATGATGGAAAATGCCATTTACAGTGTGCTTTCCCCGGAAGGTTTTGCCAGTATTTTATGGAAGGACAGTTCCAAAGCAAAGGAAGCTGCGGAAGTGATGAAGCTTACTGCAGGGGATTTGCAGAAGCTTGGAATCATCGAAAAAGTCATTCCGGAACCGGAGGCTTATACGGTGGAAACCATGGAGCCGGTCATCAGAACGCTGTCTTTGGAAATTTGTCACTGGCTTAGGCAGTGGGGAGGCGTTGCGACGGAAGAACTGACACATAACCGTTATGAGCGTTTCAGAAAAATGTAAGCAGAACAGGAAAATCTGCAGAAAGAAGTAACTATGAAAAACTTAAAAATAGGAAATAAAACTACCTTGGTACCTCTGATTCAGGGCGGTATGGGAGTTGGTATCAGTCTTGGAGGACTTGCCGGAAGTGTGGCAAAGGCAGGGGGAGTCGGAGTGATTTCCACTGCTCAGATTGGCTACAGGGAACCGGATTTTCATACAAATACAGAACAGGCAAACCTGCGGGCAATAGAAAAAGAAATGCAGAAGGCCAGAGAAATTTCACCTGATGGCATTATTGGTTATAATGTTATGACAGCTCTTCGGGAACAGGAAGCACATGTCAGGGCAGCAGTAAAAGCAGGGGCAGACATTATTTTTTCAGGCGCCGGTATTCCGGCAAAGCTGCCGGAGTATGTGGAAGGAAGTCATACAAAAATTGCGCCCATTGTTTCTACTGCGCGCTCTGCCCAGGTGGTGCTGAAATACTGGGACAGGAAGTATCACAGAACTGCGGATTTGGTGGTAGTGGAAGGACCTCTGGCAGGAGGGCATCTGGGATTTACCAAAGAAGAGCTGGAGGCGTGGAAGCCAGGTACTTACAAGGACGAATTCCAGAGCATCCGCAAGGTGGTGAAAGCCTATGAAGAAAAATATCACTGCCAGATTCCTCTTGTGGCGGCAGGAGGTATCTGGGATGCTGACGGGGTAGAGGAAATGGAAAAGCTGGGCGCAGACGCAGTACAGGTGGCAACCAGATTTATTCCTACAGAGGAGTGTGATGCTGATATCCGATATAAAGAAGCCTTCCTTCAGGCAAAGAAAGAGGATATCAGTATTGTGAAAAGTCCTGTGGGCATGCCCGGAAGAGCTATTTTGAATCCTTTTATGAAGCGGGTCATGAAGGGGGAACAGATTCCTCACAGTCCATGTCACCGCTGTCTGGAGGGCTGCCATCCTGGAGAGATTCCATACTGTATCACAGACAGCCTCATAGCTGCTGCCAGAGGAGATGTGGAACATGGCTTGCTGTTTTGTGGCGCCTGTGGATGGAAAGCGGAAAAAATAGAGACAGTGGAGGAAGTTGTGGCCTCCTTGTTTCCAAATAGTAGAAAATAGAAGTTAGAGAAAGAGAACTGTTGCACTTTTTATGTGATGGTTCTCTTTTTTATTTGATGGGACTGGACAGATTGGGCAAAAGCTTGTAATTTTTTCTTTTTTTGCCCACAGTACGTAGTAAAAACTGGAGTATTTCTTTTATATTGCCCACTATTTTGGGGAATTTGAGGCTTTTTTGGGCAACTCAAGTATCAATGAATGATTTTTTGCCCACAGTGTGGGGCAAAAGATTGTAAATTTCTTCAATCTTGCCCATTTCTATGGAAAGAAGTATTCAAGTGACTTCCCGCACACGTTTCTTTCAAAAATCTTTAGAATTTCTTTCGTATAATATCGTTGACAATATGATATTATATGCTGTATAGTATTGAATATAAAATAGTATTGCGTAGAAAACAATATTGTATGAATAAGAAATGAGGTGACAGCATGGTTTTTAATACAGGAGCAGCGTTGCTGGACGCTATTGTTCTGGCGGTTGTATCCAAAGAAAGTGAAGGAACCTATGGGTACAAAATCACCCAGGATGTCCGGCAGGCTTTAGAGGTTTCTGAGTCCACCTTATATCCCGTACTGCGAAGGCTTCAAAAAGATGAATGTCTGGAAACCTATGACAAGGAATACGGTGGACGGAACCGAAGATATTATAAAGTAACAGAAAAAGGTATGGTGCAGCTAAATTTGTACAGGGATGAATGGCGAAGCTATTCAACAAAAATCAGCAAATTGTTCGAGGGAGGTAGAATGGAATGAACAAAACAGAGTTTTTAGAGCAACTGGAGCGGCTGCTGGCAGATATTTCCAGGCAGGAGAGGAAAGAAGCTCTGGATTTTTATAGAAGCTATTTTGAAGATGCAGGGGAAGAAAACGAGGCCCAGGTAATTCAGGAGCTTGGAAGTCCGGGAAAGGTTGTCGCGATTATTAAGGCAGACCTGGAAGAGAGCAGGGAAGAAACAGGGGAAGAGCATGGGGAGTACACAGAATCCGGTTATCAGGATGAACGTTTTCGGGAAGATCATGTGCCGGAAAAAGCACAGGAGAGAACAGGAAACTCAGAAAATACAGAGGATTCCGGAAGAAGCCAGCAGGGTCCCTATAGCAATTACCGCTATACAGGAAGGGAGCACAGACACCCCAAAAGTGGAATATCCTGGCCGCTTATCATTGTAATCGGTCTGATAGGAATTGTAGCACTGCCGGTCTTCCTGGGAATTGGAGGCGGAGCCTTCGGTCTGTTAGCAGGGCTGTTTTTTGGAATTATAGGAATTGTCCTGGGCTTGTTTTTCGGAGGCATTGGTTGTCTTGTAGGAGGCGTTGCAGGAATTGTTCACACGCTTCTGTATCAGCTTTCCCATCCTGCAACAGCGATGGCTGCGGCAGGTATCAGCCTGATTGTACTGGCTATTGGAATAGTATGTATTCTGGGCTTTATCTGGCTGGTATTTAAGGCATTTCCAGTAGTATTCCGCTGGTGTGTTGATACAATTCAGAGGATTTTTCACAGAGGAAATGAAGGAGGTGACCGTATATGAAGAAATTTACAAAGATTTGTTTGATTACAGCCCTGGTGCTGGCTGTTGCAGGGGCGGTTCTGACCGGCGCAGGCATGGTGTCCGGCGCTTCTTTTCAAAAGTTTGCTAAAAATATGGAGAAAAGCGGAGTTAGTTACACAAATAAAATCTATTGGCTGGAACGTTTTGATGAGCGCATGGAACACTTTGAGGATCGTGTAGAACACTACTCAGAGAAATGGGAAGAAAAATGGGATGATGATCACTGGGAGAATGAAGAGGCATATACGGAAACAAAGTCTTTTGAAGCCTCCCAGGTGGAGTGCCTTATTGTAGAGGCATACGCGGGAAGCATAGAAATCAAACCAGGAACAGGAGACGAAATCAAAATTTCCAACCTTACAGATATGGACACTGTAGAATTTGAAGAAGATGAATTGTATGTTTCCAGGGAAAATGAAGAAGATAATCAGGAGGCTTTAGTCATTGAAATACCTGAGGAAAAAGTGTTTCAGGAGCTGGATTTAACATCCAGCGCTTCTAATGTGGTTGCGCGCGGAAAAATTCAGGCAGAAGAAACTACCTTGTGTGCAGAAGCGGGAAAGCTGAAAGTGGAGCTTTTAGACAGCAGGGAAACAGATATGGAATGTGATGCCGGAAAGCTCATTGTGAAGCATACGCAGAAACTGGCAGACTATACTGTGGACATGGAAACAGACGCCTGCAAGGTAAACCTGGATCGGGAAACCTACAGCGGATGGCAGGAAGGCAGCTTTGGCGCTAAAAATGCTGACAAACATATTGATATAGAAGGAAATGCCGGAAGTATTGTTATTTCTTTTGAATAATAGAAGAAAAGATAGAAGGGAGACTTAGACATGTCTGATAAACGTTTATACCGTTCCTCTGTAAATTATATGCTCACAGGAGTATGCGGAGGAATTGCAGAATATTTTAATATTGATCCTACTTTGGTGAGACTGGCATGGGTGATTTTCACCTGCGCAAGTTTCTGGGCTTGCGGCGTGGTGGCTTATATTGTAGCATCCATTGTAATTCCAAAGTAGTTTTCCAAAACCTGTATAAAGTATAAGAAAAAGGCCATACTCCCAGTAGGAAAGGAGTGTGGCTTTTAAATGTCAAAAAAGAAAGAACAGCCAATTAATCTTCAGGAAGTGCCAGAAGAAGAAAAACTGAAATATGAAATCGCAGAGGAACTTGGGCTTTTGGATAAAGTCCTGGAAACCGGCTGGAAAAGTCTGTCCGCCAAGGAGACAGGCCGCATTGGCGGACTTATGACAAAACGCAGACGGGAAGAAAAAAGAGGTTAAGGTAAAAAGGAAACCTCCAGTTGTACCGGCTGATGGTCTGTATACTGAAAGTCCTTATTTAAAACCTTTATCTCAGAAACCTCCAGATTATCAGACACAATAAAACCGTCAATCACATACACCTGAGAGGTGTCATAGGAACCTGTATAAGGCTGGTTCAGCAGACGGCAGGTGGGATAGGAATCATCCACTGCAAAGGAAAAATGTTCTGGCAGGGAGTCTTCTTCTAAAGTGCCGGGAGCCCAGTTTTCAGTATCGATCAGAGGATAAGAAGCCTCCATGTCAGGGAAAGTCTGGTTAAAATCTCCTCCGGCTATGACATAGTTTCCGGCAGCGTATTCTTCTTCCAGCTTTTCTGCCAGCATTTTACTCTGGGCAATCTTGCCCTCTCCGCTGTCATAGGCTTCCAGATGAAAATTTAAAAGTACCAGTTCCGCATCCGTTCCCTCAAGAGGAACTCTGGTTTCCAGCATACACCGTTTGAGGTTACAGGTTTTCACCGGCCAGGAGAAGGATTCCGGCAGGGAAATTCTGGAGGAGCTGCTGGTCTGCAGGCTGGTAAGTGTGAGAATCCCGCTGTCTACCTTTCCAATGGGAGGCAGTGGATAAGGCACGAAATCACAGAGAAAATTTCTGCCAAAGGCGCTGTCCATGCCAAGGGCTTCTTCATAGAAATCCCGCTGATTGATGTGAAAGGAACGTTTGGAATCCAGATCCACTTCCTGGAGAAAATAAACATCAGCATCTGCTCCGGAGAGAAATTCCCCTATACCATGCAGATTTTTCTCCACCTGTTTCTGGTTGTCCGGCTGTACCCGGGTGCCTCCGTCCATGAAGAAATCCTCCGAAGCATCCAGGCCTCCGTAACCAGTGTTGCAGGTAAGAATGCGCAGAGTAGATTCTGTTGAGAGCAGTTCTTTGCCTGACGGAGTTTTGACAGCTTCTACGGGCTTGGGGCGATATTCCCGCAGGGTGAAGAACAGAAGTATGCCAAGAATCAGGCCCATGAGAACCAGCAGGAAGATACCTGCGCCTTTTAGAAATTTCTTTGCTTTTGTCATATGGTTACCTCACTTTTTCATGAAATTTAACTCTATTTTAACATGAGAAAATCCCAGGGAACAAGGAGAAATCCAGGGGATTTAGAAAGAATTTAGAATTTGAACACTTGACAAAGCAGGTGATTGTGCTTATGATAAGGGGCATAGAAAAATGGTGATGAGAAAGAGGAGTACATCCCGGAAGCTTGCAGAGAGAACAATTCACTGGCTGGAAGATTGTTTAAGGGAAAAGGATGGAAGGTAGCTTTTGAACCGGAGAACTGAAGGGCAGTGTGGCAGAAGCCATGGTTCTGGCTGGGTAGGTTTTCCCGGGGGTTCCCGTTACAGAACTTTAGAGTGATAAATAAAGGTGGTACCGCGATAACAGTCGCCCTTTGTAACTAGAGTAAAATGGTTATGAGGGGTGTTTTTTTATCCCTCATAAAGAAGAGGAGGACATAATGAGCAAAGAGCTTGCAAAAACCTATGACCCAAAAGGGTTGGAGGACCGTATTTATCAGAAATGGCTGGATAACAAATATTTCCATGCAGAAGTAAACAGAGACAAGAAACCATTTACCATTGTAATGCCCCCGCCAAACGTAACCGGACAGCTTCATATGGGACATGCACTGGATGAGACCATGCAGGATATTTTAATCCGTTTTAAGAGAATGCAGGGCTATGAAGCACTGTGGCAGCCAGGAACCGACCATGCAGCCATTGCCACAGAGGTTAAGGTGATTGAAAAACTGAAGGAACAGGGCATTGACAAAAATGAAATCGGAAGAGAAGAATTCTTAAAACATGCCTGGGAATGGAAGGAAGAGTACGGTGGAAAGATTATCAACCAGTTGAAAAAGCTGGGCGCATCCGCTGACTGGGACAGAGAGCGTTTTACCATGGACGAAGGCTGTTCCAGGGCAGTACAGGAAGTTTTCATTAAATTATATGAAAAAGGCTATATTTACAAAGGCTCCAGAATCATCAACTGGTGTCCGGTTTGCCAGACTTCCATTTCCGATGCAGAGGTAGAACATGAGGATCAGGACGGATTTTTCTGGCACATTAATTATC
>CATWQE010000024.1 GCA_958352855.1 uncultured Bacillota bacterium | reverse complement strand
TAAATTAAATATTGGAAGATAAGGTAAGAAGAACTTGGAGACAGGTTTTTGACTGGGAGGAAATAAAAAGGTGGATGAAACCCGCATAAACACTGGGTTTTTTGAAGAAAATTTCTGTTTTGACTAAATTTTGACTAAAACAGGGTCAAAAAACGTGTATGCAAAAATCATGTATATTATCCAAATTTTGCATATTTCTGTCCTAAGTAGGAATTTAACTTATCGGCAGAAGATGACTCCTCTGTTCTAAGCTCTGCATAAATATTCAACATCTCTTGGACGTCTGCATGACCGAACATTCGGATAGCATCCAGCATATCTACACCGGAATAATACAGGATAGTGGCAAACTCTCTACGGAATACATGAGAGGTGAGCCCCTGGCACAAATCAACAGTGTAAATGATTTTCGTTCCTTCCCATCTATGTTTCCCTCCGGCAGCAGTATTTATCTTTCGCTTGATAGTTTCAAAGAAACGCCGGTACTGCGTCTTGTGCATGTATTCACCGCTTGTATTTGGAAATAGGATAGTTGTGTCGAGTTCTGACAGATAATCCTTTAAAACAGGGAATAACGGCTCCAGGATAGGGATATCACGCTCCCCGGCATCTGATTTTGTGTCTTTTATGTGGGGAACTTCTCCAATCCATTCCACTGCTTTGTTGATATGGATAACACGTTGGTTCAGGTCAATGTCGAAACGGGTAAGGGCAGAGATTTCCTGCCTGCGAAGTCCGGCATAGTGCAGCAGGGCTTCAAAACATTTTTCCCTCAGGGTAAAGTCTGCGTGAGGAATGGCCAGGCGTTCCGTCTTGGTCAGGGCACGTTTCTTCTTTCTCTTTGCTTTGTCGGTTTCGATATTGTCGGCAACATTCTTCCAGATATAGCCGTCATCAATGGCCGCTTTAAGAATCTGATTCACTGTCTGGATATACCTACGCTGCAGATCAGGATGTCCTTTGAGATTATTGTATCCTAATTGGACATCACTCTTTTTAATCTGGCTTAATTTTAACTGGTCAAGCGCACTTGTGTGATTCTTTAAAATGTTTTTGTAAGCGGCCTGTGTGTTGTAGGCGCGGTTATTCTTGTATGTCTCCAGCCAGGTCCATTTGTAGTCAGAAAACAGGATGCCTTTGTCATTTGTGTAGATACCTTTGTTTATCTCATCACGTATTCTGGCTTTGTTGTCCTCAAATTCAGTAATGCTTTTTCCGTAAACCGGGATGCGGACACGTTCCCCGGTATCAGGGTTGATTTCGTTTGTTTGGATAGTGGTGTAGTAGCGGCCATCGGCACGCTTTTTGTACTTTGCCATAAAATCATCTTCCTTTCTGCTTTTGAGTACAAAAATAACAGCCAGCACAGAACGTTAGTTCCGCTTGCGAGCTGTTTCCGAAGATGATACAATATATTTGCGATTAAAGAGTATATCTTCGGATATAACAAACCGTCTGGTGCGCCAACACTGGGCGGTTTTTCACATTTGACAAATACTTCTCCTTGACATATAATATACTTAGCAAGACAGCCAGTAAGGGAGGTCAAGGCTCCCCGACCTGGTAAATATATAAACTAGCTAAGAATTAGCCGCCTATTTCTTTTCCAGAGAGCAGGGCGGCTATTTCTTATGTGATGTATATGTAAGGATTGCTACGATAAGTAAAGCTGTGTTTACAATCAAGCTTAATTCTTCATATGTACTCATAAGCATCCCCTCCTGTCAAGACTCAGGTAAGGGAACCACAGCCGTCCTACTGGCTGCCTGGGTAAGTATATTATATTGTCAAGGTGCTGCCCCTGTGTTGACAGGGGCGTTTTTATTTTAGGCAGCTTTGCGGTAGTCTACAACGGCAATCTCTGTGAGCATATTTTTTAATGTTTCCAAAATATGTTCAATGTTCTGTAAGGTAGCCCCATTCAAATATTCTTCACCACACTGGGTACATTTAGTGCATGGAACGTTTTTGATAATGATGTAGCAGCCATTGTATTCCGTCATATACGTGGTGGTGGATTTTTCAACGTCACCTTTGCAAGAAAAACAAGTCATAATCAATTCTCCTTTCTTGTCTGGAAATCAGCTTCCCATTTCTTAGTATCTGGATAATAGGCAGTTATTAGCCAAAGAGTTTCCAAATTGCTTCCTACAACTACATGCAGATGTTGATTGTTTACGGAAAGTCCAAGTATCAGACAACTGGGATATGGATAATCAGTTGGATACTGTTCAATTATTTTTCCGTTCTGGATACAGGTTATAATATCTGCCATTTTGATTCCACGCTGTTCAAGACGTTTGGCAGCATGGAGTGTAATTTCTATGTTCTCAAGACAACATATTTTACGTAAATCTTCAATGTTTAATTCCATAATAGGCTAACCTCATTTTGTAAAATTATTAAAACGTCAGTGGCGGATTAATTCGATAGCGTTAAATATTTTTTGTTATTAAAAGAAGAATTAATAACATTTTTTACATGCTTCGTAGCCTCTATTTTGAGCTTCAGACAAAGAAACTTGTATAGCTGTATCTGGATTCATATTGCCGCAGTCAGGAACGCTGTGATATTTACTTCCAGTTGCCGAAAGCCATACAGATGCTTCTTGAGAAACAGACTGTTCCTGTGCCAATCTTTCTTGTTCAGCAGCAGCTTGAGCTTCTTGTTCCGCTTTAATTCTTTCAGCCTCAGCCTGAGCGGCAGCCTCTTGTTCTGCTTTGATACGTGCTTCTTCTTCGGCTTTCAGTCTTTCTTCTTCAGCTTTTTTAGCAGCTTCCTGTTCTGCTTTAATTCTTTCTGCCTCGGCTTTAGCCTCTTGCTCCGCTTTTAAACGTTCCTCTTCTTTCTTTTTCTCTTCTTCGATACGTTTTTGTTCAGCTTTTTTATCTATTACAGTGATTTCTTCAGTGTTACTATCAACAGAGCCATTAGCTGTAAAAAATATAGAAGCTGTTCCTGTTTCCTTGAATGTAATAATTGCCTGCCCATCTTTGTAATTTAAATCAGCTATCTGATTTGCTGAAATTCTTAAGTCTTTAATTTCAGCGGAATCGGGTATTACAGATACTTTAACTTCTGTAGTGTCGTTAATATCATAAGTGTCTTGCCCCCATTCGACTTGAATACTCGATATTTCTGGGGCAGTTCCTAACCATCCGAATATTAATAAAGATGTTAGGGTTATAGCAATTGAGGTAATGAGTCGCTTTCTTTTTATAGCAGGGTCTGATTTTTTTATTGCAAAATATATTGTTGCTATGATTCCAGGTATCCACATGAAACTGTATAAAGCAAGAGCAAAACATGCTACAAAGAAAGCAAGTATATAGAATAAACAGCCTCGATTCTTTTTGTTCTCATTGTTATCTTGAGATTGCGGTTCTGGATTCGGAACAATTGGCGGGGGTGTAGTAGTTTTCTTTTTAGTTTCTCCTCCAGATGATTCTGTGTAGTAAATACCAGTTCCAGGTATGCCAACGCTTTTGGTTGTTTTCCCATTGCTATTTACAGTGTAGTGCATTCCTTTCCCACCAAAAGTAACACTTGAACTCCTTTTATTAAGGTTAAGTTTTACTCCAGGGGCAATTTTGATACTTTTTCTGAATCTTAATCCCATGTGAGATTCCTCCCTCTTTTGTAAAATTATTAAAGCGCTGATAGCGAATTAACCATGTGCATAAAATTCAATCAAATCAGCAGAACACTGCTTATCATAATCTCCATTTTCAATATGGCACATTTCATGGTGATAAGAGATTAGATGCTGATGATGCGAATGTCTTGAATTTAATAGGATAGTATAGCTTCCATCTGGATTTACCACAGTAAATGCTTTGACAGAAGTCGGCATATCGGAAATGTATACATTAACATCCGGTGTCATTTGAATCACCCCTCACTCGGTCAATCATCTGTTTTACGAATTCAATATCATCTTTTTTCACTTTACGAGAAGCGTCAAACAATACTTTATACTCAGGATTCTTGAACATAAATTCTGCCATTTCACGAGCATCATCATTGAAATAGTAAGATGATTCTGGAAGCACAGTTGTTTTATTGGTTCTTCCTAATAAATAATCAATATCTACGTTAAAAAAATCCGCTATAGCTTCTAAAGTTTCAAAATCGGGTTCACGCGCACCAGTTTCATACATGCCTATGGTGCTACGAGATATTCCAATCCTGTCAGCAAATTCCTGTTGTGTATATCCACTAGCTTGGCGCAGAGCTTTAAAAATATTACTGAAATTTCCCATTTATTATGTCCTCCTTATATAGGAAAGATTATCACAAATCGTGTTAAAAGTAAATAGAAATGTCACAAAATGTGAAAAAATATATTGACAGCATTGAAGTATAATGATATAGTAATTGTAGTCACAAAAAGTGACAAAGAAAGGAGGAAAGAAATGCAAGGATTTGGGAAAATTCTTACCGAATTAAGAGGAGAGAAAACACAGGAAGAGGTTGCTAAATCCATTGGAATTGCTACTTCAACGCTTGGAATGTATGAAACAGAAAGAAGAGTTCCGAGGGATTCTATCAAAGTAAAAATTGCAAGTTATTACAAGAAAACAGTTCAAGAAATTTTTTTTAATTAAAATGTCACGAAAAAGGACAAAATAACTTCGTCGTAACGATTGAGTATTTTCTAGAGTAGAAAGCAGGTAGAGAAGGATGGATAACCAGAAAAAACAAGAAGGGGGGGGTGTTCCACATGCCAGAAATCACATTCGCAGCTTCCCCAGTTCCCATGAAGATAGCATCTAAGGTTTTAGGAATGAAGACGGATACTATCAGGAATCAGATGGAGAGAGGCATGTTGCAAATTGGAGTAATAAGCCCAGCCAAACACAAAAGAGGAAAGAGAGCATACAGAAACACTTATATTTCCCCAAAGCTTTTCTATGAGCTTACGGGATATGTGTGGAAAGGAGAAGAAGATGCATAAACAAACCATCAAAGACGCACTGTTCTGGACAGTCATATTATTCAATACAGTGCTGGAGGTTCCGCCAGATATGTCCATGCCGGCACAGATATTTGGAGCAGGGACTATCTTCTGGCTGGTTTATACACTGCTAAAAGAATGCAAGAAGGTAACTAAAAAAGTCCGCCGGGCGGCAACCCAATAGCGGACAAAACAAATAAACACATCTTTATTGTAAAGGATACAAAGGAGAAAAGTCAAGATGAGAAATAAAGCAATAGATGCACTGTTAGAGCTGGGTATCCCGGCTAACACGAAAGGGTTTCAATATATCACAGATGCGATGGAACTTATCGCAGAAAACAAAGAACTGCAATACCAGACTTATCGTTTATACGAAGAAGTAGCCAGGCTGCATGAAGGCGCTACCGCAACAAGAGTAGAAAGAGCCATCCGACATGCATTCAGTGAGATTACTGCTTATAAGAATACAGAGGTGGTAGAAAAATGGCTTTCCGTATCTGGCAGGATGAGCAATGGGAACTTATTAGCAATCTTGTATATGAGATTAAGCAGGGAGTGAACTCATATGACGAAAATACAAAAGTTAGAATGGGAAAATGAACGGATGAAGAAGGCATTGAAGGAAATCTATGCCATGTGCAACATGACAGACGAAGAACGGGAGGCGTATTTAAAGACATTTGAGTATGAGGGCGCACAATTTTACCCTATTGCAGTTGGTGCGATTAGTTATATGTCAAGAGAAGGGCTTGCAGCGGTTGGAGTTGAAATGTAAGGAGGCAGAGTAAAATATTATGTCATTAAAGATTAATAAACTTGAGATTGAAAATGTAAAGCGTATCAAGGCAGTAAAAATAGAACCTACGGAAAATGGATTAACCATTATTGGAGGGAAAAACAACCAGGGGAAGACTTCTGTGCTGGATTCCATCGCCTGGGCACTTGGAGGGGAACGTTTTAAACCGTCCCAGGCTGTCCGGGAAGGTTCTATAGTCCCGCCGAATCTGCGCATTGTCATGAATAATGGTCTGATTGTAGAACGTAAGGGAAAAAACAGTGCTTTAAAAGTAACGGATCCGAATGGAAAAAAAGCAGGTCAGCAGCTGCTAAATGAATTTATCGAATCTCTTGCCCTGGATCTTCCCAAATTCATGGAGGCACCGGCCAGGGAAAAAGCCAATACACTGCTGAATATCATAGGCATAGGAGATACACTGACAAAACTGGAAAAAGAGGAGAAAGAAGTCTATCAGGAACGTTTGACGATTGGGCGTATTGCAGACCAGAAGGAAAAGTATGCAAAAGAACAGCCCTATTACCCGGATGCCCCAAAAGAACTGGTTTCTCCCTCTGAACTGATTAGAAGGCAGCAGGAAATTCTTGCAAAGAATGGAGAAAACCAGAGGAAGCGTGACCATGCAATCCAGATTCGGGAAGATGTAAAACGTTCCCATGAAGAAGTAATCAGGCTTGCTGGGCTTTTGGAAACTGCGAAGGAAGCCCATAAAAAATTAATGCAGGATATGGAAATTGCAGAGAGGTCAGCAAAAGACCTGGAGGATGAATCAACAGCAGAATTAGAAGCCAGCATTTCCAGTATCGAAGAAATTAACCGAAAGGTGCGGGCAAATCTGGATAAGGAAAAAGCAGAAGACGATGCTAAGGAATACCAAGCACAGTACAAGGAGCTGACCGCAAAAATTGAGAAGACCAGAGATAAAAAAACAAAACTGCTGGATAGTGCAGAACTTCCGCTTCCGGAGCTGTCGGTAAAAGAAGGGGAACTGGTTTATAAAGGACAGAAGTGGGATAACATGTCCGGCTCTGACCGTCTGAAAGTATCTACTGCAATTGTAAGAAAATTAAATCCGAACTGTGGTTTTGTCCTTTTGGATAAGCTGGAACAGATGGATTTAGACACCCTAGAGGAATTCGGAGAATGGCTGGAAGCAGAAGGATTGCAGGCAATTGCAACCAGAGTATCCACTGGAGACGAGTGCAGTATTATTATTGAAGACGGTCATGTAGCAGGAACTGAGCTACCAAAAGAAATCAAAAAAGACTGGAAAGCAGGTGTATTTTAATGAAGATTATCAAAGGAAAGATGCCGGGTGCAAAAAAAGTAGTTGTTTACGGACCAGAAGGAATTGGAAAGTCAACCTTTGCAGCGAGATTCCCGGAACCAGTATTTATTGATACCGAAGGAAGTACCAAAGACATGGATGTTGCCAGGTTTGAAAAGCCCACAAGCTGGCAGATGCTGCTGGAACAGATTGCTTATGTGAAGACATATCCGGAAACCTGCAAAACCCTTGTGATTGATACCATAGACTGGGCAGAACAGATGTGTGTTGAAGCAGTGTGCAACAAACATAATAAATCCGGAATTGAGGATTTTGGGTATGGAAATGGCTATGTGTATGTAAAAGAAGAATTTGGGCGGTTCCTGAATAAGCTGTCCGAAGTCATAGAAGCAGGGGTGAATGTAGTCCTGACTGCCCATGCTCAGCTGAGAAAATTTGAGCAGCCGGATGAACTGGGAGCCTATGACAGATGGGAGTTAAAACTTGGCAAGAAAACCCAGTCCCAGACTTCACCACTGGTAAAAGAATGGGCGGACATGCTGCTGTTTTGTAATTACAAGACTCTGTCTGTGGCAGTGGATGAAAAAGGAAAGAAACATAAGGCGCAAGGAGGCCGCAGGGTAATGTATACGTCCCATCATCCATGCTGGGATGCAAAGAACCGCTATGGACTGCCGGAAGAAGTTCCGTTTGAATATGAAATCATCCAGAGCATTATTGAAGGGCAGACAAGGAAAGAAGAGCAGAAACCAAAGACAGAGCTACCAAAGGTAGAAGAACCAAAGAAAGAACCACCCAAGGAGACAGAACAGAAAAAGAGCATCTCAGAACCGGAGACACCGTTCCCTGCACAGGATGCAAGGATTCCAAAAGCCCTCAGGGACTTGATGGAGCATAACCGGGTAGATGAGTGGGAAATACAGAATGTTGTGGAAGCAAAAGGATACGTCCCGGCAGGAACCCCTATCTGGGAATATGATACTGTAAACCCTGGCATTGTGGAAGGACTTCTGGTTGCTTCCTGGGAGCAGGTATATGCAGCAGTCAGACAGCTGCGCGAAGAACAGGAAATACCATTTTAATAAATAGGAGGATAAGAAATTATGAGCATCGAAGGAAGAGAGTTTGGATGGGATGATACCATCAAAAATGACGGGAAGGAATTTATCACCCTTCCGGAAGGAGATTACGATTTTACTATTGAGAAATTTGAACGTGGGCGTTCAAAAGGAGCTGGAAAACTTCCACCCTGTAACATGGCCATTGTGACCTTCACGATTCACAATCCACATGGGGAAGATATCAGTGTAAATGAAAACTTTATCCTGCATACGTCCATGGAGTGGAAACTTTCTGAGCTTTTTACCAGCGTAGGGCTGAAAAAGAAAGGGGAGGAGTTCCGTATGAACTGGAACCTGCTGCCGACTTCTACAGGACGCTGTGAACTGAAAATTGATAAATATGAAAAAGACGGAGAACAGAGAACCATCAACCGGATTAAAAAGCTGTATCCAAAAGAACCAAAAAAATTTGAGGCAGGGAAGTTCTAATGGAATTAAGACCTTATCAGAAAGAAGCAGAAGAGGCAGTTTTTGAACAATGGGAGAATGGCACCAGGAGAACCCTCCTGGTGCTGCCCACAGGCTGTGGAAAGACTATTGTATTTGCCAAAATAACGGAAGAATGTGTAAGGAGGGGAGACCGCGTGTTAATCCTTGCGCACAGAGGAGAGCTGCTGGAACAGGCAGCGGATAAAATCTATAAAGCAACAGGGCTTGGATGTGCAGTCGAAAAAGCAGAAGATTCCTGTAAAGGTAGCTGGTTCCGTATTGTGGTAGGGTCTGTGCAGACCCTTATGAGAGAAAAACGGCTGGGAACATTCCCAGCTGATTATTTTCAGACCATTATCATTGATGAAGCGCATCACTGTATTTCAGACAGTTACCAGAGGGTACTACAGCATTTTGAGGGAGCGCAGGTGCTTGGAGTAACGGCTACTCCGGACAGGGGCGATATGAGGAACCTTGGAACCTATTTTGAATCCCTGGCTTATGAATATACCCTTCCTAAGGCAATTAAAGAAGGGTATCTGACGCCCATTAAAGCGCTGACCCTGCCACTGAAAATTGACATGAGCAGTGTTGGAATTCAGGCAGGAGATTTTAAAGCAAGTGATATCGGGACTGCCTTGGACCCGTACCTTCAGGGCATTGCAGAAGAAATGAGGAACTACTGTCTGGATAAGAAAACAGTTGTGTTTCTTCCATTGGTAAAAACAAGCCAGAAATTTAAGGAAATCTTGAACCGGAATGGGTTTCACGCCGCAGAAGTGAATGGGGAGAGCCAGGACCGGGCAGAAATTTTGGAAGCATTTGAAAAGGGACAATATAATGTCCTGTGTAATTCCATGCTGCTTACAGAAGGATGGGATTGCCCGTCTGTGGATTGTGTGGTGGTATTAAGGCCTACGAAGGTCCGGAGCCTGTACTGCCAGATGGTTGGCAGGGGAACCCGGTTAAGTCCCGGCAAGGAACATCTTCTTCTCCTGGACTTTTTGTGGCATACAGAACGTCATGAACTGTGCCATCCGGCAAGCCTTATCTGCCAGGATGAAGAAGTGGCAAAACAGATGACCAGGAATATCGAGGCTGCAGGATGCCCGGTGGATATTGAAGCAGCCGAAAAAGAAGCTGCAGAGGATGTGGTTGCCCAGAGGGAAGAAGCTCTTGCGAAGCAGTTAGAAGAAATGAAGAGAAGAAAAAAGAAACTGGTAGACCCACTGCAGTTTGAAATGAGCATCCAGGCAGAAGATTTATCAGGATATGTGCCGGCCTTTGGCTGGGAGATGGCGCCGGCATCCGAGAAGCAGAAACAGACATTAGAGAAGCTGGGAATTCTTCCGGACCAGATTGACAATGCAGGAAAGGCAGCAAAAATTTTAGACCGATTGGATAAACGCAGGCAGGAAGGGCTTACTACACCAAAACAGATACGTTTCCTGGAAGGAAGAGGATTT
Source organism: uncultured Bacillota bacterium (assembly GCA_958352855.1). Classification (GTDB taxonomy): domain Bacteria; phylum Bacillota; class Clostridia; order Lachnospirales; family Lachnospiraceae; genus Blautia. Next base: position 24,729 of record CATWQE010000024.1, on the reverse strand, counting down.
GAGCATGTAGGGACCTGGTCTTTTGAAGCAGCCAAAAAGCTCATAGACCGGATTGCGGCAAATGGCTGGAGGGTGCCTGCAGCCATTCATCCAAGGGAATACCAGCCAGACAAGGAGTAAAGGATGGAGCAGAGGACAGACCTTTTAGAAATAATTGAACATATAAACCCGGCTGACCTGGATTACCAGGGATGGGTAAACGTGGGCATGGCACTTAAACACGAAGGCTACTCTGCCAGTGACTGGGATGCCTGGAGCAGAAGGGACTTTGGCAGGTACCATACAGGAGAGTGTGAACGGAAATGGAACAGCTTTCGAGGAAATGTAAGCCCGGTTACAGGAGGCACGCTGGTACAGATGGCCATGGAATACGGATGGGTGCCAGAAAAGGGGTATGAACTGGACTGGGACGATTCTATTAAGCAGGAAAGTGATCGTGTTATCGTGGATCAGAACTGGGTGGAAGGAAAAGAAATCCGGGAACCGAAAAACTGGAACCCGGCAGAACAGCTGATACAGTACCTGGAGGCTCTGTTTGAAGCAGGGGAGAATGTGGGATATGTCACAAGAAGCTGGAAGAATGAAAAAGGGAAATATACGCCCCAGGATAAGGGGAATTATGACCGTACAGCAGGACAGCTGATAGAAGCACTCTCCAAGTGTAATGGGGACCTTGGGGCTGTGGTAGGGGATTATGACCCGGAGGGTGGCGCCTGGATTCGTTTTAATCCATTGGATGGAACTGGTGTAAGGAATGAAAATGTAACAGATTTCCGTTATGCCCTGGTAGAATCAGACGATACAGAAATTGAAAAACAGAATGCAATTTTAAGGGAACTGGAGCTTCCTATCGCAGCCCTTGTTTTTTCAGGGAAGAAGAGCCTCCATGCTATCGTAAGGGTGGATGCAGCAGATTACAAGGAGTACCGGAAAAGAGTAGATTATCTCTACGATGTATGTAAAAAGAATGGCATCCAGGTAGACCCGCAGAACCGGAACCCATCCAGGCTTTCCCGAATGCCTGGAGTGCAAAGGGGAGAGAAAAAACAGTTCCTGGTAGATACCAATATAGGAAAAGAATCCTGGGCAGACTGGTATGAATGGATTGAATCCATCCATGATGATTTGCCAGAGCCGGAAGGACTGGAGGCGGTATGGGACAACCTTCCAGAGCTGTCCCCATGTCTAATAGACAATGTTTTGCGGCAGGGGCATAAGATGTTGATATCAGGACCGTCAAAGGCGGGAAAATCCTTCCTGCAGATAGAGTTATGCATTGCCATTGCAGAAGGCAGAAAATGGTTAGGCTGGCAGTGTACAAAGGGGAAAGTCCTGTATGTAAACCTGGAATTAGACAGGGCGAGCTGCCTGCACCGGTTCCGGGACGTATACCAGGCTATGGGGCTTTACCCGGAAAGCCTTTCTAACCTGGATATCTGGAATTTAAGAGGAAAGTCCGTCCCTATGGATAAGCTGGCTCCTAAACTCATCCGCAGGGCAGCGAAAAAGAATTATATCGCAGTTGTGATAGACCCTATCTATAAGGTTATTACAGGGGATGAGAATAGTGCAGACCAGATGGCAAATTTCTGTAATCAGTTTGACCTGGTATGTACAGAACTTGGCTGTGCAGTCATTTACTGCCACCATCACAGCAAAGGGGCGCAGGGCGGCAAAAAATCCATGGACCGGGCATCTGGATCCGGCGTGTTTGCACGTGACCCGGATGCTTTAATAGACCTGATTGAATTAGAAACTACAGAAGCCCTTATGAAGCAGGAAGAAAGCAAAGGCATCTGTGAGATATGCAGACAGTACATGATAGCACATAAAATCTATGACTGGGAGGAAGAACTTTCCCAGGATGACTTGTTAAGCAGCGCCGCCATGCAGAACTATTGTGAAAATAAGCTGGATAAATGGCAATGGCCAGTCCTCCGGAAACAGATTGAAGCAGAAACCAGGAGAACCAGAGGAATGACCGCCTGGAGGCTGGAAGGGACATTAAGGGAGTTCCCCAAATTTGACCCGGTCAATGTGTGGTTTGATTATCCAATACACAGGCTTGATACAACCGGAAGCCTGGGAGACCTTCAGTCTGACACAGAGAAACCTTCCTGGCAAAGAGCTATGGAAAAGAGAAAGTCTCCGGAAGCCAAGAAAAAGGAACGGAAAAAATCCATAGAGACTGCTTTTGAAGCCTGTGGAATCAATGAAGAAGTGACAGTGGAAGACCTGGCTGAGTACATGGCAGTCACAGAAAAAACAGTCCGTAACCGATTAAAAGAGCATGGAGGCTATGTAATAAGTGAAGGGAAAGTAAGGAAAAAAACGTAAATTTCCCTTTTTCCCTAGGGAAGAAAAAAACGCAAAATACGTTTTCTTCCCTCATGGAAAGAAACGGAAAAAATCGTTATTTTCCCTAGGGAAAAACGGGAAGAAAAAAACGGGATTTACGTTGTTTTCCTTAGGGAAGAAAAAAACTATATATACTACGTATATATAAAGGCGTTTCCTTCCCTAACGGTCAGGTAGGGGAAAGTAGTCGTGCGGAAGCTCACGCACGACGACTCCTTCCCCTTCCTCCCTGACAATGAAAATTTTTCAAGAGAAAGATACTTTAAGGAGATAAAGCGTTATGGCAATTGAATTTTTTATGGCAATGGAACCTCCGACCTGTACACACCAGGAGAAAAAAGTAACAGTGGTAAAAGGCAGACCAGTTTTTTATGATCCGCAAGAAGTCAAGGATGCGAGGATGAAACTTATGGGTCACCTTATGAAGCATAAACCAAGAATCAAGATAGAGAGCGGGTGTAGGCTGGTAACAAAGTGGTGCTTTTTAAAAGGCCGTCACAAAAATGGGGAATACCGAATTACAAAACCAGACACAGATAACCTGCAAAAACTGTTGAAAGACTGTATGACAGCCTGTGGATTCTGGAAGGATGATGCACTGGTGGCTTCAGAAATAGTGGAAAAGTTCTGGGCAGATGTACCGGGAATTTATATCCGGATTGAGGAGTTGCCATGAACCAAAAAGAACAGAGGAAATATTTTGTAGTTTTTGTTGATGTCTGGAAATTGTTTAAGGAGTTCAGTGCCCTGGATGGCAGCCAAGCGTATTGGAGCCGGTATAAATCCAGAGTAGATATGTTGGATGGTAAGTACGGGAAATCAGAGCTATTCCGAAATCTGGCACTGGCAGTGACGAAGGAGTTAGAGAGAATTGAAAAGCAAAATAAATAGACATTGCAGCATGTGTGCTTACTGGCAATACAATGAGCGCATTGAACAGAAACATGGCATGGGTTCCGGCATCTGCAAGCGTGATAGCGAAGTTAAGGGATGCGACAGGAAAGCGTGTCTGCTGTATGAGGAAAGGAAGAAAACATGACAAAACAGGAAGCTGAACAGCTTATACAGGAAAGAGGATTCCGGATCTGGGCAATCCTGGGAGATAGAGAATTCCAGGCTATGGATGAAGGTGGAATTAATCTCTTTGTGGACTGGGAACAGGATAATTTTCGTCTGGTCTGGATGGTTCCAAGGTCTATCTTCCAAGTGACGTGTCCGGAGTGCGGGCCATTTTCCTGGGATAAGCAGTTTTACAGGATGTACGGGAGATTTAAGAATCTGATTGAAGAGATTGCATATAAGACAGATGGAGGAAGCAGAGGTTGAACAGAAAAGAAGAACAATGGAGAAACGAGGGCGCTGCTTATGCGCTCCGGGTAGCGAAAGATAAAGGCGTAGATGGTCTGGAAAGAGATTTGAGGTGTCGGGGAGCATTAGGATTATCTACGATTATTCCACACAAAGCAGCAGAAGAATTATACGGGATGCTGGCAGAAAGAATCTTATGTACAGTTAAGATTATGGCTATGTGGACTTTGTATGAAGAGGACGGATGGCGTAGTGTCCGCCTGAAACGATTTGCGGAGCAAATGGATAAGCACAGCGATATGTGCATGAGTCTTGATAGTTTCGGGAAAAATTACGTTAGTATTTCCGATATGGCAAAGGAACTCCAGGAGAAATGCGGAATCAAGAGCGACATAGATACCTTGAAAGCAATTGAGCGGGAAAACAATAAAAAGAACAGGTTTATTTCTGTGGATGTAGTGGCGGATCTGATGCGTGAGTACGGACAGGAAGATTTAGCTGACGAATTGCTGAGCAGATGGGAAGACAACAGGGAGGCGTGAGTATGGACAAGAAAGATTTAATTCCAGGAAAGACTTACCTTCACAAGTACGAAGCAACAGTGCATGGCAAATACGGAAGCAGAAAAAAAGGTGCAGAGGGCTTTATAGAATGTGAAGAGGTATACCCAGGCGGTGCTTCATTTTTTCAGGGAGGAACACAGTTGGATTTGACAGATGAGAGAATAAAGAAGGAGGTATGGGAAATTACATTTTAGGAGAGGAGAATAAAAATGTATGGTGGCTATTTTGAAACAAAAGAACAGGCAGAGAAATATAAGAAAAAACATGAATTATATGTTATGGTTCCGTTTTTTTTCTTTAGTTAAAAAGAAATGGTGTCTAATTTTCGATTTGAAAGTAAAAGATTCAATTAAGCTTTGACGAAGGGAGTGATGCACATGCTGGAGTTAGTTCCAATCACGCTAAAAGAGGCTAACGCTTTTGTGGAACGACACCACAGACACCATAAGCCAGTAGTGGGGCATAAGTTTAGCATTGCTGCAAGTGACGGCGAGAAAATAGTAGGAGTGGCTATAGTAGGCAGACCAGTTTCGAGGTACTTAGACGACGGTTGGACGCTGGAAGTAAATAGGCTTTGCACGAACGGGTATAAAAACGCTTGTAGTTTCTTGTATTCGGCGGCATGGCGTTGTGCAAGGAATATGGGATATAAAAAACTGATTACATATATTTTGGAATCTGAAACGGGCAGCAGTCTTAAAGCGTCTGGCTGGAAATGTGTTGGACAAGCTGGAGGAAAACGCTGGACTGGTAAAAGAAGGCCAGAGGTAGACCTTTACCCGGCGCAAATGAAACTAAAATTTGAGATTAGTCAAACTGAATTTTAGTAGAGGAGGAGAAAACATGGCAAGAAAGAAAGTTATATATGAATGTGAATATTGTGGTCGAGAATATAACGATTGGGAAGAATGCGATAAATGCGAAAAAAGACACATTAGAGATTATTCTGATGCAGACACAGCAGAAATTGTGGATGCTTTAAAAGAATTGAGCGAAGATGCATATGGGTACCGTATTGGAGGAATGGTGTTGGGAATGCCCGTTACAAATTTTGAAACCTTAATCAAAGAAGCTGCAAAACGGTTGGAGGATTCTTTAAACTGAATTTTAGTGGAGGAAAAAAGAACATGAAGAAAAAAGTATTTATAGCAGCAGTTATCGGAGCAACAGCATTAGCAGGATGTGATACAGAAGCAAACAGAGTATCCTACAATCTTTCCCAGGAAGCGGATAATTTTAATGACATCCGGCAGATTACCGTAATTAATTGTTTGCAGGGAGATGTTCTCTTTCAAATGACTGGAAAAATGTCCATTACAGCAGATACAGCGGAAAAACAACTGGAAGTAATCGTAGAGGATGAAAAAGGGGAATATAAGAAACATTTTATTGGTCTGAGTGATAATGTGACCTATGTAGTAGAGGATGTAACTTCAGGGGATGTAGAGAAATACAAATACACCTTAAACTTTAATCCGGAAATGTGGCTGCCTTATGAAGTTGAAACGATAGATTAAAGAAGGTGACTAAATGGAAGACAGATGCATATGTTGCGGAGAAATAATTCCAGAAGGGCAGCAGGTATGTCCTATATGCCAGGAAGGAGTACAGATGAACAAAGAAGGATACAAAGACCCTACTGCAGAAATAGCAGTACATAGAGCCAGCCGGATGCCGAAGCACATCTGGAATATCTTTAGAGAACTGAATCTGGCAGCAGGGAAATCCGGGGTAGAAGTTACGGAAATCAGGGACAAGGAGACGGGGAAGAAATACAGGAGGTGATTCCGGTGGAGGTAACAAAGGATATATTAATCCAATATTGCGAACTCCGGGAGGAAATCAAAGATTTAAGAGAAAGGATAGAAAGAGATGAGCTGAGATTACAGAAAATTGAGGAAGAGGGAGTAGTATCTGATACAGTTACTGGAACCAGGGCAGATGGCACCATAGGCAGTATCAAGATAACCGGCTTCCCCATTCCTGAATACAGTACGGTAAAAGCTATGTTAAAAAAGAGAATAGCAAAACTGCAGATTATGGAGGATGAGTTGCATGAAGCAATGAGTGCAGTAGATGATTTCATAAATGCGATTCCCAAAAGTGATTTAAGGCAGATGTTCCGATTCTACTACATAGATGATATGACATGGAGAAAAGTGGCAACAAATATGAATAAAAGATTCCCAAACAGGAGAATAAGCTATACGGAAGAGAGTTGTAGGAAGCGTCATGACAGATTTTTAGAAAAAAATGAAATTATTTAAGAAATGTCCGTTCATGTCCGCTTTTTCTGTGATACTATTCATACTGGGAACAGAAACAAGATAGTTTCATAATAAGTACTCCTTTTTGTATGGCATGGCAGCAGGGTATCACAGCCCTGTTGCTGTATCAGGCTCAGACGGTAACGCCTGCAAGGTTGTCCTATAGAGGGACTTGCAAAGACCGTCACTCTTCTTTTTCATAGGTATTTTATACATAGCGCCGGCAGCAGGCAGTCTACTTCATGGTCATGTTACTGCCATATCAAAATCAGTCGCAGAAGACTGGAAACCATCAAGCAACCGGCATAACGGCGCATGTGGGTTGCAAGTTTGGAAAGTAGCGCAATTGGTAGAGCAGGAAACAATTCCAAGTCCCAGGTTCGATTCCTGGCTTTCCAATTCTCCTAAATGGAGACCCTAAAATATTTTCTTTAATTGACACCCTGTAGAAATATGGGGTGTTTTGTTGTAAAAAAATATATTTTATTATATAATTGTAAAAATAAGAAAATATTTAAGGGTGGCAATATGGAAGAGATAATGTTAGATAGTTTATTAAATCGTACTATACCTAAAATTAAGGAAAATATCCATTTTTGGATGGTGCGAACACAAGGTGGAGCTTTTTATTCAGAATTTTATAAAAATAAATTTGTTGCTTTTGGTTGGAATTACATTGACAAACAGACAGATTTAAAAGATAAAACGTTAAGCGATAGAGTAGAAGCGAAATATGGTATGAAACAAGGAAATAGAGCAATAAAAAAGTGTAATTTATTTATGAATAATATTCAGGAAAATGATATTATTTTAATTCCAAATAGAAGGTTAGAGGAAATTATCATTGCAGTGGCAAAGGAATATTATGAAGAAGACAAATGTTCTATAGAAGATGAAAAAGATGTTTTATGGAAATTAAAAAATGAAAGACACTTGTTAAAAGAGGTAAAATGTCCTTATAAAAAAAGATGGAAAATAGATGTATTGAAAACTGTAAAAGGCGATAAGCTTAATTATCATTTATATAAAACATTGAGAAATTATAATGGTATTGACGATATAGATGAACATGCGGCATATATTTTGAGCCTTATTTTTGATGTGTTTTTCTACAGTAATGATCTTTACATTGCTTTAAGGGTTAATCAACAGAAAGATATTGGGTTGGCCGATTTATCTGGAGTTTTATATGGAAGTCTTCAGTATTTATCACATTTTGTAGAGAAAGAAAAGATAATTTCAAAGGTCAGTGTATGTTCGGAGGGAGACATAATCTTTGTGGTTAAAGAAATATTTGATTATGTTAAAGAATATGGACCTACATTTGTATATACTTTTTTAGGATTATTTGGTGGAACGTATGGAATTATAAAGCTTAAAGAGGTTCCAGAATTTATTAAAAATATTGTTACGATAAAGGAAAAATACAAACAAGAGACAATAGAAACGAAAATGAAACAGGAAGAATTAAGCAGCAAGGAATTGGAGAATGAGCAGAAGCGGATAGAACTAGAACAGAAAAAGTTAGAACTATCGTTGGCATTAAAAAGACAAAGCATTAATGGATTGCCAACGGAAGCAGAAACCGAACTCATTGTTCAGGCGAGAGAGCCTTTGAATGTATCTGCAGATAAATTCTCGCCTGAGGATGAAGCACTTACTTCTGCAATCGTAGAAGAAAATATATAATTAATTTGGTCGAGATGAAGGATAAAACAACAATTGTCGAGAAAACAAATAATAGCCAGCAATCATTAGTGAGTAAAAAAGAGTATGGAATTATGCAGAACAGTAATGAACTTATTAAGTAAAACATGGCAAAAAAAGTTACAATTCTGAATATGAAATTGTATATGTGGTTAAGAATTTTTACTGCTCTATTCATGATACTACCTCCTTTTAATTATATTATACAACAGAATTATAAAGATTGGTATTTATTTGTTTGCCAAATATGTAAAAAAATGTAGACAAGCACTGGGTGAAAACTCAGTGCTTTTTATGAACCTTTAACTCAGTAGGTTAGAGTCCCCGGCTCATAACCGGGAAGCCCTGGGTTCGAGTCCCAGAGGGTCCATTTATAAAATAATTAGGAGGTGAGCTTACGTGACAGAAAAACAGAAGATTTTTGCAGATGAGTACTTGATAGACCTTAACGCCACAAGGGCTTACCGAGTAGCTTATCCGGCGGTAAAAAAGGATGAAACAGCAAAATCAGCGGGAAGTAGAATGTTGACAAATGTTAACGTTAAAAAATATATTAATGAACGCCTTGAAGAAATCCACAGCGAAAAGACTGCAGATGCCAAAGAAGTAATGGAATATCTAACTGCTGTACTTAGAGGGGAGAGCCGGTCCGAGGAAATAGTAGTGGAAGGATTAGGAGATGGGCTATCTAAGGCAAAAACCATGGAAAAGGCGCCATCTGAGAAGGATAGACTAAAAGCAGCAGAACTTCTAGGCAAGAGATATTCACTGTTTACGGATAAAGTGGAGATGGAAGCAGATATGGAACTTAATATTGCGATTGACTACGGGGAGGAACAGGACAGATGAATGTTACAGTGAAAGCAAATCCCTGCTTCAGGGAAGTAGACCGGAGCCAAAAACGGTATATCATCATGAAGGGGTCTGCTGGTTCCGGAAAAAGCGTAGATACTGCCCAGCATTATATTCTGCGTTTAATGAAAGACCCGGGAAGAAACCTTTTGTGCGTAAGAAAATCAGATGTAACCAATAGAGATAGCACTTTTGCAGAATTGCAGGGTGCTATTTTTCGTATGTTCGGAGAGGCGTATAAAAAGTATTGGTACATCAATTCTTCCAATATGCTCCTGGAATGCAGAAGTAACCATAACCAGATTATCTTTCGTGGCGTGAATGATGATAAACAAAGGGAAAAACTGAAATCTATTACCTTTAAGCGCGGGAAATTAACAGATGTGTGGATAGAAGAGGCTACGGAACTGACGCAATCAGACCTGGAAATTATAGACGACCGTTTAAGGGGAAAATTACCAGATGGACAATTTTATCAAATTAGAATGACTTTTAACCCAGTGAATAGAAATCATTGGATTAAGAAAATCTTTTTTGACAGACAAGACCCGGATGTACTAACACATCACAGCACTTATTTAAATAATCGTTTCATTGATGAAGCGTATCACAAACGAATGGAAAGAAGAAAGGAAGTAGATCCAGAAGGGTATCAAGTTTACGGACTTGGATGTTGGGGAGAAACCGCTGGCTTAATTCTTCACAATTGGGAAATCAAAGATATTTCTCAAAACCTACATGATTATGATGACTCTGCAATTGGGCAGGATTTTGGATTTAACCACGCAGATGCAATATTAACTCTTGGATGGAAAGACGATGATGTTTATATCATGAATGAGATCTATGTCTTTGAAAAGGACATGTCTGAAATTATTGAGATTGCTAATGAAAAAGGACTTCCAAGGAATATAACTATGTTTTGCGATTCGGCGGAGCCGGACCGTATCAAGATGTGGCAGAAAGCAGGATACAGGGCCAGGAAGGTAAAAAAAGAAAAAACAACAAATCACAAAAAGTACCAGTCTGTGCAGATAGACTGGTTGAAACAGAGAAGAATCTATATCCATCCATCTTGTATCAATACAATCAAAGAAATTGAGCAGTGGAAGTGGAAAAAAGATGAGAGGACAGGGGAGTATTTAGATGAGCCTGTTCCGTTTCAAGATGATGCCATGTCTGCTTTGAGATATGGAGTGGAGATGTGGAGAAAAGGAAAGTGGATGATATGAAGGAGAAAATGAAAATTTTAGGAACAGAATATGATTTCAAAGAAAATACTCCATTGCTGTTTTCCTAAAATGGCAAAACTATTCCAGGAAAAAGGATGGTTAGAATAGGGAAGGTGATAGAATGCTGACAAAGGAAGAGATTAAACTATTCATGAATGAAGATGCTGCATCATTGAAAAAGCATTTGGCCAGGATAGGGGAACGGTATTTTAATGGAGACCATGATATAAAGTCTTATCGTTTATTTTATTATAATTCGGACGGGCAGTTGGTGGAGGACAATACAAGAGCTAATACAAGAATACCGCACCCGTTCTTTAAGGAATTGACAGAGCAGGGGACACAATACACACTATCTGGTGCTGATGGATTTGTGTTCTCCGATTCGCCAGAGTTGCAGGCAGAACTTGATATGAGATTTAATGATAATGACGATTTTATAGATGAACTGTCTGAGGCTATTACAGATTGCCAGACAAAAGGGTTTTCTTACATGTACGCCTTAAAAGACAGCAACGATATTTTAAAGTTTACCTGTGCTGACAGTATTGGAGTAGTAGAGGTAGAGGAAAGGTTTGCATCTGACAAAAAGGACCATATACTATACTGGTATGTTGACAGAATAGACAAAGAAGGACATCAGAAGAAAAAAGTCATGGATTGGGATGATGAACAGGTTTGCTATTACGTTCAGACTGATAATGGAGAAATTGAAGGGGATATTGACGTTAAAGTAAATCCAAGGCCGCATATTCTGTACAAAGTAGAAGGGGATAAAGAGGATTTAACCTACGTTGATTCGCTGGGCTTTCTTCCATTCTTTCGATTAGATAACAATAAAAAGCAAATCAGTAATTTAAAACCAATAAAAGATTTAATAGATGATTACGATTTAATGGCAAGTAGTCTTTCTAATAACCTGATTGATTTTGATCACCCACTATATGCTGTTAAGGGATTCGAAGGAAATAATCTTGATGAATTGCAGCAGAACTTGAAAACAAAGAAAATAATAGGGACAGATTCAGAAGGCGGGGTTGAAGTACATACTGTAGATGTACCGCATGAAGCCAGGAAAGTAAAAATGGAACTGGACGAAAAGAACATATACCGTTTCGGAATGGGGCTAAACTTGTCCGGGTTAAAAGATACCAGTGCAACAACCAATATTGCAATCAAGGCGGCATATTCTTTACTGGACTTGAGGTGTAAGCGCCTGGAAAGGAATATTAAACGTTTTCTGCGCAAGATAGTATCTGTTTGCTTAGATGAAATCAACCAGAAGAAAGGAACTGACTATCAGATAAAAGATGTTTATTTTAAATTTACTCACGAAGTCATGAGTAATGAGCAAGAAAATAAGCAGAATGAATTAACAGATGCAAACAGAAAAAATGTTGAAATCAATATGCTAATGGGACTTGTCAATGTATTCGGTAATGATTTGGTGATTCAGCATATATGCGATGTGCTTGGTATTGATTATGAAGAAATCAAAGACCAGCTACCTGAGGATGAAATATCGAAGATAGAAGATGTACAGAACAGCCTTGATGAAATTATACCGGATAATGGCGGTGATACAGGTGAATAAGAGGCAGAAGGAAATAGTTCAGGCATATTTGAATGACGAGAAAGAAGTCATAAAGAAATTACAGCAGATTTATAAAGATGCAAAAATGGATTGCGAAAGTAAAATTGCTGAATTAAATGCAAGGAAGGATATGCAAAATCTACAGTCTATTATTTATCAAAAAAGATATCAGGAAGCTTTAAAAAAACAGATAGATGCTATTTTGCAGAATTTACAGACGCAACAATACGCTTCCGTTAAGGAGTACTTGGAAAAATCATACGAAGAAGGATTTGTAGGAACACTATATGATATCCATGGACAGGGAATACCGCTTATATTTCCTATAAATCAAGAAGAGGTGATACAGGCTGTACAAACAGATTCGAAAATATCCGAGGGTCTGTATAGTAGCATGGGAGAAGATGTAACCAAACTGAAAGATAATATCAGAATGGAACTATCAAGGGGGATTGCTAATGGCTCTTCTTGGATTGAGATGGCAGAATATATAGCATTTGGAATGAATAGTCCGTTCAATAAGGCAATAAACCACGCTGTTTTAATTGCAAGAACAGAAGGGCATAGGATTCAGAACCAAGCAGCTCTAAACTGCCAGAAGAGAGCGAAAGAAGCGGGAGCAGAGATTGTAAAACAGTGGGATGCTACGCTGGATAGACGAACAAGGCTCTGGCACCAGGAAGCAGACGGACAAATAAAAGAAGTAGAAGAAAAGTTTTTTGTTGGTGGAGAATGGGTGGATGCACCAGGGGTTGGTGGAAGTGCAAAGAATGTATGCAACTGTAGATGCTGCTTGTTACAACGTGCAAGGTGGGCTTTGAATGAAGAGGAACTTGATGAACTGAAAGAACGTGCGGCATACTTTGGGATTGATAAGACCAGAAACTTCAAAGATTTCAAGAAAAGATATATGAAAGCGCAGAGAGAATATATTGCGAAAGACGAGAATTCTGGTATAATTAAACCAAAAAGCGTAAACGAGGAAAGCGCAGTGGCAGAAATACGGAATTTAGGTAAGATAAATACAAAAGTTCTTGAAAAAGAATTTGGAAAAATTCAGACAGATGATATTATTGTAACAAATGAACGTATAAATCATATTAAAGAGCGGCATCCAGAAGATTACAATCTATTTGAAAAATACGGGAAAGATAGTGTTTCTTCTCCGGATTTAATTATAAAAGATATAAAGAACAAAGGTACCGTATTTATGGTGAAGAAATTACCAGAAACAAATTTGAATGTTGTGGTACGGGTGGTTCTTGAAACAGATGATAATAAGTTAAAAAATTCTGTAATGACGTTTTATAGAATTCGTGAAAGAAATCTCAAAAAGCTGATAGAAAAAAATGGGATGCTTTACAAAAAGGAATAGTTATTGTATAATGCTCATATAGTAGTAATGGCTTCGCCCAAAGAATTATTGAAGTAGAGATTGTGCTGCTACGCACCCACAGGGTCAAAAGAAATGCGGGATGGGGCACACCCGCCAATAGTTCTTTGGTTAAGCAAATATAGATTATTGATACCACCAGTCATAATGACCGGTGGTATTTTTATACCCATTTTTAAGAAAGGAAAGGTGAAAAGTTATGATTATTACAGGAATGAAACATTTTGAAAGCGTATGTCAGAAGAAATTGGTAGAGTGGTACAACAAAAATAGACCTGAAACACATATTGATTTAGGAGATGTATTTATTGTTTGGTCTTGCAAGACATTGCAGAATTACAAATGTCTGGCTTCCACTACGATTTTTGGTGATGGTATTTATGCAGAATATACATTCAATGGAGACAAGCAGGAACTCTATGAGGATGTTTATAAGAAGCTCACAAATACCTGTCATACAGAAGAATGATGCAAAAATATAAAATAACCAAAGATACGGATATGTTGGCTCCAAACGTAGAGAGGAGGTGATCCGGATATCTCCCTTTTGGGCGCTGGGTGAAGCGTCTTATTTTTGTGTCCGAAGAAGGCTTATGACGATTAAACTAATGCTGATTGTTTTGCCCTTGCAATGGCAGAAAAACTTGTATGATGTGGTACACAGCCACAGAAAGAAAGGATGAAGAACATGAAACTAGAAGAATTGTTGAAAGATGAACCGGAAGTATTGCGGGCGGTCAATGTGGCAATCGCAAAAGTGAATGAAGGCGTGGAAGATAAACTGAAGCATGTTCGTTTTGCAGATCTTTCAGAGGGTGGTTATGTGTCAAAAGACAAATATACCAGTCTTGAAACAGATTTATCCGGGAAGGATGCTGAACTGGTTAAGGCAAATAACTTGATTGAGGAATTGAAGAAATCAACCGGGAAAGATGAAGGTTTGCAACAGAAAATCACTGATTATGAATCAGAGATTGAAACTTTAAAAGCAGAAAACACTAAATTGAAAACAGAAAATGCATTGAAATTCGCTTTGCTGGCAGCAGGAGCGGTTGATGTTGATTATCTTGTCTTTAAAGCGAAAGAAAAAGGGGAAATCAAACTAGGAGAGGATGGAAAAATCAGTGGAGAAGAAAATCTGATTTCTGGGCTAAAAACTCAGCATCCAGCCATGTTTGAAATGTCTAAAACGCAGCAGGTAAATGAAACCAGGAAGGTTCTTGAGAATAATCTTCCGGGTGGAGACAAGGACAAGACTGTAACAAAAGAACAGTTCTTGAAAATGGGTTATGCGGAACGCTTGAAATTAAAACAGGAAAATCCGGAACTCTTTAAACAGTTAAACACAAAATAAGAAAGGTAAAAAGGTGAAAAGTTATGCCAAGAACAGGTAATTTTGGTGGATTTGAATTTGATGAGGAAGTATTTGCTGGAATGATGCAGGAAGCGGATTATTGGGCTACACCGATTATCCTTTCCGGAATTGTGCAGCAGGACAGCTCTATTATGGATTTAATTGGAGAAAAAGGGAATGTTGCTACAATCCCTATTTACAAGCCGCTGGACGCAAATGAAGAGGATATGGAAGCATTGAACAATGATGGTATGACAGATAATACTCCGGTTGAAATCAGCGGAGATAAACAGACTTGTATGTTGATTCAGAGAATGAAAGCCTTTAAAGCGAAGGATTTCACAAAGGAATTGACGGGTGCGGATCCTATGACATTGATTCGGAATAAAATTGCCGGATACTACAATCAAGTGTGGGAAAGAGAATTGATGAACATTGCGCAGGCTGTTATGGGAGTAGCAGAGCTGAAAAGCCATGTGTTAGATTTAGGAGAAGGGGCCATTGAAGCTGGCACTGTTTATGATGCAGAACAAGCGGCGCTTGGAGATATGGCAGGAGGGCTTGGCCTTATGGTTATGCACTCTATGATTTTCAAAGAATACAAGAAAATGGAAATGGTGGATTATGATAAGTATGTGGTCAATGGTGTCATTCGAAAAGAAATTACACTGCCTACTATTGCAGGTAAGCATGTACTAGTGACAGATAGATTTACGGAAAATGCAGGAGTGTACAGCACATACCTGTTCGGGGAAGGAGCATTTTTGTCCTGCGATAAGACAAATTATGAAAATCAGTACACGACCAACTATGACCCGGAAACATCTGCAGGTATTGACAAGTTCTATACCAAACAGGGTAAGGTACTGCATCCAAACGGCCTTTCTCTTGCAGTGGATAAAATCGCAAAAGAATCTCCGACATTTGAAGAACTGAGTACTACTGCAAACTATGCACTGAAATTCAATTCCAAGAATGTAAAAATGGGATTAATTAAATCCAAAGTGGGCGCTGCCCCTACGGTTTAGGAGGAGAAATAGATGAAAGTCAAAGTGATAAAGCCTTTTAAAGATAAGTATACAGGAACGCTTCATGGAACGGATGAGAAAATGGAGCTGTCTGTTGCAAGAGTAAATGAAATCATTCACTATGGTGGTTTAATTGAAATTTTAGAAGAAACTTCTGAAAATGTAGATACTGACAGAACAGAAGCTACACCGAAATTACAAGAAGAACTTGTAGGAAAACAGGAGACGAAGGGACGAGGAAAGCGGGCTGAACAGAAAAAATGATTGTAAATATGGAAAAACTGCTATCAAGAGAGGAATTCAGAGATGTCGAACCGAATGATTTAAAACAGAAAATAAAAGCTGCAGAGAAACTGGTTCGGAAATACACTAACAATAACTTCCAAAATCGCATGATACGGTTCGCAGGGGGGAGCCAGGGAAATAAAATCCTTGGCTTTTCTCCGTTTTTAAAAGCAGGAGATGAAATACAAATCACGCAATCCTGTGTAAATGATGGATTGTACACAGTAATGAAAATAGAAGAGAACACTGTACAGATTGATGAAGAACTTTTTTCAGTTCCGCATAATTTGGTTACAAAGGTAGAATATCCTGCTGATGTACAGGAAGGTGTTATAAATCTTCTTGCCTGGGAAATTAAAAACAGAAAGAAAGTGGGAATTAAATCGGAAACACTTTCCAGACATTCTGTAACCTACTTTGATTTGGATGCCAATAACTAGGTTATGGGATATCCGGTGTCTCTTCTTGGATTCTTAAAACCGTACAAGAAAGCGAGGTTCTGACATGGCAGATATAGGTGGAAATATCATTGGAATGTTGCAAGTGCAGGAGACCAGGGAGAACAGGATAGGAGAATCGGAAAGAATCTGGTCTGATGCAGTGCAAATAGAAGGATGGCTTGGATTGCAGTCCGGGGATAGCAAATATAGCAGTTATAATGCAAAGATAGAGGAATCTACACATATATTTCTTTGCGCTTATAATTCAAGGGCTTACGCTTTATCAAATCAGGACATCAGGATGCTGATAAAAGATAGAATCTATGATGTGATGCTGATTGATAACCCAGACGAAATGAATGAGCAGCTTGAAATTTATTTGAAGATGGTAGGTGGAAATAATGCCGGAGGTTAAATTTGAAGATAACCGCATTCAGGTGAAGGGGAAGATTAAGCAAATATGTATTTTGTGGTTGATTGAAACAGCCGGAGAAATTAAAAGCCATGTACAAAGAAATTCCAGGGTGGATACCGGAAAAACTAAGGGGTCATGGGAATACCGGGTGGAATCTGGAAAGATGGAAGCATACGTGGGAAGCGATGACCAAAATGCTATTTGGGAGGAATATGGAACTGGTCAATACGCTTTAAAGGGAAATGGAAGGAAGAAACCATGGAAATACAAAGATGCAAAAGGAAATTGGCATACCACAAAAGGAAAGAAGCCAATGAGAATGTTGTACAAGGCTTTTGCTAAGTGCGGAGCATCAGCTAAGGTTGCTCTAGAGAGAAAATTAAAGGAGTTGTAGTATGAGCGAGGAAGCATTAGCATGGATAAACGCCATAATTACAGAACTGGGGATTAACTATGAATATGGCATTTGGAGTACCTACCCCGTCCCGTTCCCTTATTTCGTAGGGGAAAAAGATGAAGATTCCCCGGAATCCGAAGTTGGGATGCAACCATGTACGTTTATTTTAACAGGAACAGGGCAAACACTGCTTGAACTAGAAGGGGCAAAAAATAAAATTAAATCATTGAATAATAAGAGAGCGATTCTGGAAAACGGTTCTGGAATTGCTCTTTTCTATGATGGTTGTCATAGCGTACCGATAGATGAGCCAAACATGAAGAGGATACAAATTAACTTAAATGTAAAAGAATGGAGAGTGAATGATTATGACAAATAATAAGATGCCTAGCGCTGGTGTAACTGCAGAAACTCCAGACCGAGTTATGCTTGGAGCGGGAGTATACGCACAAGGGTTGAGTATTGATAAATTACCAACAGCAGAAGAAGTGACAGCCGGTATTATTGGGGCAACCAACGGAGGAGGAAAAATTGAAATTGTACCGGAGTTTTTAGACCTGGAAATAGATGGTGTTCTGGTAAAAACAAAAGGTATGACACAAAAAGTGGGAGAAACAGCAAAAATGGAAACCAATATGGCAGAAATTGTGCCAGATATGATTGCTAAGATGGTTGTAGGTGTGGATACGCCTGATATAGAAAATAAATATCATAAAATCACATCAAAAGCAAGATTGGTGGACGGAGATTATTATGAAGGACTGGGATTTGTTGGACAGACTTTGGCTGGAAACCCAATCATTGTGGTATTTAAAAATGCTCTTTGCACATCTGGTCTTAGTACAGAGGCAAAAAATAAAGAGCAGGCCGTTTTTGCAGGAACTTTTGAGTGCTGCGCAGATACAGACGCAATCACGCAGGGGGATAACCTGGAAACATTGCCTTATGCTATTTGGATTTATGACGAAAAAGTTGCAGCTATGAAAAAAACAAGTATTAAAGAAGCAGCGGAACAGGAGGAAAAATAAATGTATGTAAAAAGAAGATTAGGAGTTGGAGATTTAATGCCCGCAGTGAGGATTGTAGGGAAAATTGGAGTTTCAGATTTTAAAAAGTGTTTCTCTTCTGAGAACATTAAAAATGCGATTAAGAACACTGCAAATAAAAAGGCAGAAGAACAAGAAGACTGCACAGAAAATCAGCCACAGAAAGAAGAGAACGGAGAACATGCGATTGAAAAAATTGGATTCGAGGTGGTAATGGATGCAGCAGACGTTCTTTTGACCAATATTCCGAAATGCGAAAAAGAGTTGTATGGTTTCTTAGCTTCTATGTGTGAACTATCAGTGGACGAATTTAAAAATCTTCCGCCAAGCGCATTCCTGGATGTTATTTATGAAATTGCTACAAGTGAGGAAGCAAAGGATTTTTTCTCTCATGTGTCCAGGTTAATGAATTTGATGAATTCAGATTCTGGGACATCCTATACAGAAGATACAGAGGCGGAGAGAAATTAATTGATCATTACATAAAGTCTGGGAAACTATCCGATTTTATATATTTCCTTCTGGATGAAGAATTGAAAGAGAAAAAAGCAAAAAACGAAGAAAGAACATGGGAATTGTGGCTGCATAAGGTGTTTGACAAAACATATGGAGACTTTTTGGAAGAGGGAAAAGCTGAGCAAAAGAGAATGAATACTTCCAAGGGAATGGAAGAGGAAGAAATACGAAATGCAATCAATGTAGCTGGAAATACTTTAAAACTACTACAAGCGGGAGGTGATGCAGAATGAATCTTTTTAAAATTTTCGGAACAATCGCAGTAAATAATACGGAGGCAAACAACTCTATTGACGATACCGCAGATAGAGCCGGTTCTGCATCATCTGTGATGCAAAGCGCGTTTAAAAAAATAGGAAGTGCAGTTGTTACTTATCTTGCTGTAGATAAAATAAGAGAATTTGGTACTGAAATTGTAAACTGCTCTGCGGAAGTATCTGCGGAACAGTCTGCTTTTGCACAGATTATGGGTGATTATTCCAAACAGGCGCAAGAAAAATTAAAGGCTGTGGCAGATGCTACAGGAATGTTGGATAGCAGATTAACACCATACATGACATCTATGACCGCGAAATTTAAAGGCCTTGGATATGGAATAGATGACTCTACCAGCCTGGCGCAAAGGGGATTAATGCTTGCTGGTGATGCAGCAGCCTTTTGGGATAAATCTCTGGAAGAATCCATGGGAGGATTAAACTCTTTTATTAATGGTTCCTACGAAGGTGGAGAGGCCATTGGCCTTTTTGCGAATGATACCCAGCTTGCAAGCTATGCGGTAAAACAGGGTATTGTAAGCGAGACAAAAGAATGGGCAAATCTTGATGAAGCCAGGAAGCAAGCTACCAGACTGCAATATGCGGAAGATATGTACAAAATGTCCGGTGCAACAGGCCAGGCGGCAAAAGAGGCTGACCAATATGCGAATGTACAGGCCAATTTGACGGAAAAATGGAGACAGTTCAAAGCGCAAATCGGAGAGCCGGTTTTGCAAAATCTTGTAATTCCAGCTATGGACAAACTGTCGGGAATTGTTGATATAGCGAGTAAGAAGTTTGAACAGGCACAGCCATATATACAGATATTTGGCGAAAAAGTTCTTGCAGTCAGAGATAAGGCGGTTGAACTGGGAGATTATGCAAGAGATACTTTTGCACCAGTGATTGAACGAATGGGAGATGCATTTAATAAAGGGAAAGAGATGGTGCAGCCATTTGTAGATGCGCTGGGAGATTATATTGGTTCTGGGGAAGCAGCTGCGGATGTTACCAATCTTGTGAAAGATGCGATAGATGCTGTAGCAGGTATAGTAACAGGACTTTTAGATGGAGTGGAAGGAATTGCTCAAGGGTTTCAAAATATGTACACTTGGGGACAACAGAATGTTGGAATTCTAACTACAATAGGCATAGCTATGGGAGGATTAACTACTGCAGTACTGGCATATAATGGTGCAAAAATAGCCAAGAAAGTTCTTGATATAGCAGAAACGGTACAAATATATGGGCTGATTGCAGCAGAAACTGCCCATACAGCAGTAACTACAATTGCAACAGGGGCTACTACAGCATTTGGTGCGGCGGTTGCGTTTTTAACGAGTCCAATTACAATTGTTATTGCTATCATAACTGCTTTAGTGGCGGCAGGTGTTTTGCTTTACCGGAATTGGGACGTGGTAAAAGAAAAGTGTTTAGAACTTGGGCAGAAATTGTCGGAAATATGGGAGAACATAAAATCATTCCTGGCCTCAGTAATGGAAAGCATAAAAGCTACGATTACAAATATATGGAATGGAATAAAGGATATTATATCTTCTGTCCTTGATACGATTAGAACGATTTTTTCAAACATATGGAATGCAATTAAAAGTATTGTTCAGATGTATTGGAATTATTATAAGTCTATCATAGAGACTGCCATTAATGTCATTAAAACAGTTATTAACACTGGATTTAACAATGTCAAAGTTATTATTGATACGGTTTTGAACGTTATCAAAACAGTTATACAAACAGCCTGGAATACAATAAAAGGAATCGTATCGGCTGTTTTGTCACTTATGCGTGGAGACGTAAGTGGGGCATGGAATGCCATTAAGTCCACGATTGATGGCGTGTTAAATGGAATACGAAGCATTGTGTCATCCGTTTGGAATGGGATTAAGAATCTAACCTCTAATACATTTAATGGAATAAAAAGCGTAGCTTCTTCTGTGTGGAATGGGATAAAGTCTGCTATAGAAAAACCAATAAACGCAGCGAAAGACGCTGTAAAGTCAGCAATTGATAAAATGAAGAGCTTCTTCAATTTTAGCTGGTCTTTACCGAAGCTGAAGCTTCCGCACATCTCCATAAGCGGAAAATTTAGTCTTGATCCACCTTCAGTGCCGCACTTTGGAATTGAGTGGTACAAAAAAGCCATGGATAACCCAATGGTGCTGGATTCACCGACCATTTTCGGATATAATCCAGCAGCGGGAAAATTCTTAGGAGCTGGAGAAGCAGGAACGGAAGTGGTTGCTGGTGCAGATACGCTGAAAACCATGATTCGTGAAGCGGTTGCTACTGAACAGGGCGGCAATACGGAGAAATTGATAGAACTCTTGGAAACGTTATTGTCTTGGTTATCGAATGGAGGATTGCATACCGTATTAACAGAAGTGCTCACAAAAGATATCAAACTAAAATGGGAAGGTAGAGAATTGGCAAGGTTGGTGAGAACATATGCTTGAAAAAATAAAATACCAAAACCATAAAGGGGAATATTTTGAATCTACCCAAGATGGCATTTATGCAAATTATAACACATTGAGGGATTATAAATGGGAATATAATACCGTATCAGATAAAATAAGCAAGTTTTTTAGAGGGATGACCGAAAAAACGATCCCTCTAGTTATTTTATGTGATTCAGAAGAAAAAGGGGTGGAAGTGAAAAATAGAATATTTTCTATTACAGAAAAAGATATATTAAATAAAACACCTGGAAATATCATCATTAATGATTATCAGATGCAGGGATATATTGTTGGCTGTAAAAAAGCAAGATATCTGATTAACCAGAAATACTTGGAACTGGAATTAACATTTGCGACAGATTCTAATACATGGGTAAAAACAACACATTTTCAATTTCTTCCACAGATTATTGTCCCAAATGAACCAGGAGAGAATGAACAGGATATTTCTGGAACAATCATACAGGGAAAACCCGTAGAGAATAAGGCAGTGGTAAGGGATTTTCCATTTGATTTTTTAAAGCCATCTAGTTTGAAGGTTACATATCCATTGTTGGGATTTCCATTTGACTTCGTTGGTACATATGGAAGAAAAACTATTAGAAATGATGCTTTTTCAGATAGTAACTTTGTTATGACTATTTACGGATTTACAGAGAATCCCAATATCCAGATTGCAGGACACCCATATATTGTATATGCGACTGTATATGATGGGGAGAGAATCATTATTGACAGCGCAGCCGGAACGGTAAAGAAAATTGGCCGCCTTGGAGAAGAAACGAATCTGTACAATTCCAGAGGAAAAGAACATTCCGTATTTCAAAAAATACCTCCAGGTGTGCAGACAGTGCACTGGTCTGGTGGGTTTGGCTTTGATATTTTGCTGTATGATGAAAGGAGTGAACCAAAATGGAGTTTATAATCTGCGATGCATCAAGGATGGAAGTGGGTAGATTCCCAGATACAGCAGTTTTTGATTTTGATATTGGTGATACCAATGATGTAGAAATTACCTGTGAAAAAGGTCTTCTGGACTTTGGGATGTATTTAGTCTGTCCAGGCACAGAATATGGTGCCTTAATAGAAGAAAAAGATTTATGGACCAATGAAGCAGATGAAACCTGGAGGGGAAATGCCTTCCGGAGATTTCTGCAGGAATTTATCATAGAGCCTCCGTCCAGACAGGATTATATGATTGTGGAAGGGGATGCCCATGATGTCATGAGGCAGGTGCTGGATAACGCATTCCATGGCCTGTTTACCGTCCCGGAAACAGCAAGCGGCATAGAGGTAGGCACATACCGGTTTGAACGGTATACGGATGCCTTGAGCGGCTTCACAAAGATGCTGAAACAAAAAGATGCCAGGATTCACATAGAGGTCAAACAAGGCGGTTCAAACGAACCGTTTTCTGTGATTCTTTCGGCAGTGCCAATCAAAAACCTGTCAGAAGAGATTGAATACTCCCAGGACAGCAAGATTGCTATCAATTTAAAAGAATCCAGGCGGGGCATCAACCACCTGGTTTGCCTTGGGAAAGGGGAACTGAAAGACCGGCAGGTAGTGCATCTGTATGCACAACTGGATGGCAGCATATCGCAGACCAGGTATTATACCGGACTGGAAGAAAAAACAGCAGTCTACGATTTTTCCAATGCAGAAAGCCTGGATGAGCTCATAAAAAGCGGGACGGACCGTTTAAAAGAGCTGATGGACACAAAAACCATGAGGATGTCTATACAGGATATGGAACTCCAGGTTGGAGATATTATTGCCGGCCGGGATTATGAAACAGGTTTATATCTGCAGAAGCCAGTTGTGCAGAAAATCGTGAGGATGGAATCCGGGACAGCAACCGTTGAATACAAAGTGGAAGGAGAAGAATAATGGCAATAGAATTAGTAACAGGATACCAGGGAAAGGACCATGTGACCGCAGAGCAGTGGGCGGATTTTAACCGGGGGATTTTTGGGGAAGCGGCAATCCTTCCGGTGGGGAACCGGATGGAGACCGCCATCCAGACTGCAAACCAGATTACGGTAAAAGACGGGGTGGCAGTTTTGGATGGCAGACAGGTCTATATTGCATATGGGGAAAGTGAAAACATTGCAATCCAGTCCGGCACCCAGGGCATGCAGCGCAGGGACATTGTAGTCCTGGAATATAAGAGAAAAGAAGAAAGCGGCGTAGAAAGCGTACAGTTTAAGGTTATCAGCGGTACCCCGGCGGCAAGTGGGGCAAAAGACCCGTCCGTACAGGATATGGATATCCGCACCGGGGTAACAGTATCACAGAAACCATTCTGCAGGGTACGCCTGAATGGGACAGCGATTGAAGGGGTGGACGCTCTGGTGCAGGTGAAGGAATTTAAACCACACGCTTTTGCGGCACCGGTGAACAACCTGGCCGGAACCAATCCGGAGCTGGCACTTGCGGCGACACAGGGAAGGGAATTGAAGAAGCAGGTTGATGTGCTAAACTCCGCTTTGGTAAATGAAACATATCAGCCAATTTATGTAGATGATAAAACACAAGTCGGTTTTTGCTACGCAAAATTAAAAAATGGATATGTTAACTTACAAGGACAATCTGATAGTGAACTTAAAATTCCAGCTCATACATATTTTGATTTTACAACGTTACCTAAAAAATATAGACCAACTATCAATATATTTTTTCCAATGATAAGTGCTAATAATGAGATTTCTATGTTTGGAGTAATTTATGCTGACACAGGTATTTTTAAAATATACTCAACAAAAGAAACCGCATGGTGGAGATATAGTGTGACATATCCAAATTAACAAATTGTTTATAACCCCTCTTTAGAAATAAATTGTTTAAAATTTCTAAAGTGGAGTTAAATCCATACAAAACTAAAGAAGCAAGAACATTTTTTAGTATCTTTTCCAACTGGTGTCAGATATATTTTTCCTGTATTTTCGATTGTTACAAACGCAGGAAACTCTTCGTTGCTACTATCTGCAATAATTGTAATATTTTTTTGTAATTCAGAAACAGGTTTATAATCGTTAGGCAGGGTAGCAAGGAGATATTTTGTTCCAGAAGATAATGGAGTTGCAAATTCATTCCAGTAAATTAGTTGCTTTACACCTGCTTCTTTACAAACTAAAGCACTTTGTCCAAAATAATTTAAAAATAAGGATTGTTTTTCAAGTATTAAAGCGGAGTTTAGCACATCAACCTGCTTCTTCAATTCCCTTCCCTGTGTCGCCG
>CATWQE010000023.1 GCA_958352855.1 uncultured Bacillota bacterium | reverse complement strand
ATATCGATACAAACCGAACGCCTGATTGATAATCTCACCAACACTTAAATAATCTTTTTCTTCAATCGGACGATACGTTATTGTTTCCATTATACAAATCTCCTTTCCATAAGAAAACCTGCACTTAGCAGTATTCATCCCGTTGCCGTTGAATCTAATGTTTCTTTTTCTACTTTTTTATATGCTTTGCGCCAATTTCATTTTTTTCCAATTCATGTAACCGTAAACATCATTAATAAAAAATATACAAAAACATATGACAACAGAGATATACATCGAATTATCTAGTGAAGCTAAATACCACAATATAATTAGCACTAAATCATTCGCTGCATAAGCTAATGCATAAAATGAACTTCTCTTATATGTTAGATATACAGCAATAAAGCTAGTAGCGATTGATATTGTACTGAAAAACAGATTAGAAGTATTAAAAAATTTAAGAATAAAATAAAAAATAAAAGTTACAATAATTGTTAGAAACATCATAAATCTAACTTCCTTTACAGTCAGCGTTTCAATCTTCACTTCATTGTTATTGTCCTCATATGGATTTTTCAGCCATGTAATTAATGATAGAATCGCCATCGGCAAAGTCATCCCTAAATATGTAAGCATTTCACCATAGTAATTAAAAGTGTAAGAGATATATCCATATAATAAACTAAAAATTATCATCAATAATTGACCGATTGCATTTCCCTTAGCACAGAAAATTAATGATGTGACTCCTATTAAAGATGCTGTCAAAACAAAATAATTATTCGTATCAAAATAAATGAAAGAACTAATTATAATAAAAACGGAGCAAACCCATAGAAATATTTCGTATCGTGTAAAATAGTTTGTTAATTTCATCACATTTTCTCCTAAACTATGCTTTTGTATGATTAAAGTATGCAGAACATTTTTCTTTAAAATTGTGGTAGATGAGCCCTTTTGGAATTTTTCCAATTTCACAGATGCTGTTAATTGACGCTGTATCGTAACTTTTGGTTCCAAATTCTTGAAGAGCTGCAGCAAGAATTCGTTCTTTTGTTTTCTGAGTTTTTTCTTTTTTTCATTTCTCCCCCCTATTATTGACTGTACGGTCTATTATAAGCTATAATAGTTCATGTAGTCAATATATAACACATAAATTTTATAAGTTTTACGATTAATTCATTGTACAAACTTTTCAGCCATAATGGTAAAAATAATTCCTATCTTTATACAAATTTAATAGTCCATCATATATATTACATATAGAAACGGGGTAGAAAAAATGAAAATATTAATCGTTGAAGATGATAAAAAACTAAGAGATTCTCTTTCAGAAGGCCTTCTCTTAAAAGGCTATGCCATTGATATGGCTATAGATGGAGAAAGTGCGGATGAAAAATGCTTTTGTGAAAATTACGATCTCATCATTTTGGATCTGAATTTACCAAAAATGGATGGATTTTCTGTACTGAAAAGCATCCGAAAAGAAAACCTAGATATACCTGTATTGATTCTGTCTGCTAGGGATAACATTGAGGACAAGGTTAAAGGACTCGATCTCGGAGCTAATGACTATCTGACGAAACCATTTCATTTTGCAGAATTGGAGGCACGGATACGGTCTTTATTGCGCCGAAAAACCGTGCTGGAAAATACAGTTTTGTCAAGTGACTCCCTTTATTTTGATACCGTATCCAGAACTGTTACTGCTGCAGGTTCCCCAGTTGCTCTAACCTCAAAAGAAAATGCTATACTAGAGTATCTGCTACTACACAAGGGCAGAGTCATCAAGTTAGAAGAACTGATTGAACACGTTTGGGATAGTAATGCCGATACCTTTTCTAATTCTGTTCGAGTCCATATGTCCTCACTCCGCAGAAAGTTAAAAGCACAATTGGGATATGATCCCATCAGCAACATCATTGGAGAAGGTTATGTAATCCGGGGAGGAAAAAAATGAAAAAAATGATTCCATTAAAACTGAAATTAACTGCTGTCTCGGTATGCATTTTTACCATTATGTGTGCCGTGTTGGCTATGTCTGCTATTTTCTCAGCTAACAAATTAGTTCAAGCTACTGTCACCACACCAGCGATGTCCATTGACGGAGATATGCCGGCAGTTTTATTGAATGAATCCTCTACCGTAGAGCCTGAAGCAATCGGGCAGTTTCAAGGAACAACCGTAGTCGTTATGTTATGCACTATTGCTCTTGGCTCTGTTTTTACCTATATATTTGCAGCTAAGACGCTCAAGCCACTGGAAGATCTCACCGAAAGGGTTCAGCACATTACCATCCATAACCTGAACAAAGGTATCGAAATACCTGAAACAAAAGATGAAGTTTCCCGATTAGCTCAGGCATTTCAGGATATGACCGAGAAACTTAATCATTCTTATCAGGTACAAAAAAATTTTTCTGCCAATGCTGCTCATGAACTACGTACTCCTCTTGCTGCCATCCAAACACAATTGGACGTATTTCAAATGCGACCAGATCGCAAGATGGAGGAATATAATGCTTTACTGCAAAGTATTGGTGAAAGCACAGATCGACTGTCTCATCTGGTAAAGGATTTACTCACATTTACCAATGAACAGAAAATTAACAAAAATAGAAATGTAGAATTAAAATCCTTACTGGAAGAGATTGTCTTTGAGCTGGAGGAGTATGCAGCCGCCAGACAAATTGAAATCAACATCACCGGAGAAGGAACCGTCTCCGGTGATGATAGTCTCCTGCAGCGGGCATTTTATAATCTGATTTCCAATGCGATTCGCTACAATGTAGATGGAGGTTCCATTTCCATCGATGTGTCTGATGACAAGGTAACTGTGGCCGACACCGGTGTTGGAATTCCAGATGATGCGAAACCTTATATTTTTGATACATTTTTCTGCGTAGACAAGTCCCGCAGCCGGGAACTGGGTGGAAGTGGGCTTGGACTGCCTATTGTAAAAAGCATCATTGAAAAACACGGAGGTTATATCTGTGTAGATAATAATCAACCAAAAGGCAGTATATTTACCGTAAGATTCCATCGTTAATTCTGGCGTCTTCTTTATATGGATTTAATATCCCTTGTGTTATACTCCTCATGTAATTACACCACAACAAGAAAGGACTGTACTTAACATGAAAAAAATAATTTCAGTATTTTTGTTACTGACGATGACACTCGGCCTGTCTGCCTGCGGAAAATCTGACACAGACAAAGGAACTCCCGTTACCGATTCTAATGCAAGGCAGGAATCCTCCTCTTCAGAACAGAGTGAGTTTGTGCCTGTTCCTCTGGGCAATTTCTCCGCAAAAGATTTTGAGGGAAATACCGTTACAAAAGATATTTTTGCAGATTATGATTTGACCATGGTTAATCTATGGACAACCACCTGCAGCTACTGCATTGAGGAAATGCCTGTCCTGAATGAACTGAGGAAAGAATTTCAGGACAACGGTGTTCGTTTCAACATCATTAGTGTCTGCATGGATGTTGGTAATACAGAGGAGATTAACGATACCGGCTTAAAGAAAGCAAAAGAAATCGTTGAAAAAGCAGGGGCAGAATATCCTGCTTTAATCCCGGCCAGTGTACTGCTAGAAGGCCGTTTAAAAGATATTCAGGCATTCCCAGAGAGCTTCTTTGTAGACAGGGACGGAAATGTAGTCAGCGAGCCTTATGTGGGCGCTATGCCCAAAAATCACTGGCGCGTGACGATGAAGAACGAGATTGAAAAAAATGCGAAGGAAGGGAATAACGAATAACCATGTTTGAATTAAAAAACATTACCAAAGTCTTTGAAAAAGAAACAGCACTTCGTGATGTATCTCTCTCCATCACTGGAGGCATGAACTACATCACTGGTGCATCAGGCAGCGGAAAGTCTACGCTGTTGCGCATACTCTCTGCCATGGATACACAGTATGAAGGCGAAGCATTTTACCGTGGCAGAAATCTGAAAGAACTAACGCACCAGGAGCGTGCTCAGCTTTATGCAACGGAACTCGGCTTCATTGCTCAGGACTTCCACCTGATTGACGAACTGACTGTCCGCGAAAATATTCTGGTTCCGGCTTATCTGAATTCAAATGACAGTGAAAAGCGCCTAAATATGATTTTAAAAAAGCTGAGGATTGAGAAACTGGCTGATCAGAAGGTTCGTTCTCTGTCCGGTGGTCAGAAGCAACGCGTAGCCATTGCCAGAGAACTGATGAAAAATCCAAGTGTACTGATTGCCGATGAGCCTACGGCTGCATTGGATGCCAAAACTGCACATGAGATTGGAGAACTGCTGGCATTGATTGCCAAAGAACGAACTGTTATTGTTGTGACCCATGACACTTCTCTCATTCAGGGCAAATGTTCTGTTTTTGAGTTGGATAAAGGTATTCTGACAAGAACAGACAAAGCAGATAGCACCGCAAAAGCTCATAACCGCTCAACAGAGCCTTCACGTCTGACACTAAGCTCAGCTTTACGGATTTCAGGAGTGTCAGCCAGACGTCAGATGGGAAAACTTCTTTCTATTGTTCTGGCAATGACGATCGCCGCATCCTGCCTGGTCGTGAACTTTAGTGATATGCTAAATGGAAACAGCAATAAAGCGTTTCAAGAACTTTTGAAAAAACAGGGAAACTCTGTTTTAAATCTTCTTCTTGTTCCTTCGTTCACAAGCGGAGGGGAGGTAGGAAGCGAAAATCCTGATGCTCCGCAAAGTGTAGAACAGGATATCAGCGGACTTTTAGAAGAATACAAAAATGACAGCCGTATTGAAGCAGTCATTATGGACGCACCGCTGGATGATATGGTTGTTACCGCAGATGGGAAAGACTATATTATTGAAGAAAGTGGACAGTCTCCCAACTACAATGAGATGGTTGCCGGCCGCATCGCCGATAACAGTAAAAAAGAAATCGTTCTGCCTCAAATTTTAGTAAAAAAAATGGGTTATACCAATGAAGAGATTCTTGGAAAAAAACTTTCCTTTATCGGTTCGGTCTATAACTGGGACAGCGGTGAACCAGTTGCAATGCCTGTTTCCTTTACTGCTACTGTTTCCGGCGTAGCAGATACCTCTTATGGTATTGAATTTGAAGGCAAGGTTGAACGATTTGAGCATGAGGATTCCTTGTTTCCATCACTGGCTATTATGGAAGATATTTATGCTCAGGCCAAAAAAGAAGATCCCAGTTTTAGTTTTACTATACGTGCTGATTCTCCCGAGCATTTTTTGGAGCTCTATGATGAATTAATGGCGAAAGGTATTGTTCCTCTTGGACATATTGAGCTAATTCGTGATATCGTGGGATTAAAGGGAACTACACTGGTACAGACAGGTGTTTCCCATGTTTTGATTGCCATCCTTTCCGTACTGGCTGCACTTTCTGTCTGCCTGGTCTGCAGCCTCATGCGCAGGAAGGAATATGCCATCTATCGTCTCTGCGGCTATACAAAAACTGACATTGCATTGCTGACACTGGCAGAATACACTGGAATGTTCCTGCTTACCGGACTTTTGAGTGTGATTGTAGCTTTGCTGCTTGGTGTACAGGCATGGTTGGGATTTGTGCTTAGTTTTGGTGTATCTGTCGGTTGTTTGGCTGAGACCTGCCTTATTTCTGCTCTTATTAATCCTCTCACTGCTTTAAAGACAGGAGTACGCGGATGATTAAGCTGAACAATATTTCTAAAAAATATGGTAATCAAATCGTACTGGATGGTTTTTCGCACACGTTTGGAAATCATGGCATTACCTGCCTTTTAGGGGCATCCGGCTCTGGAAAAAGCACTCTGCTCAACCTTCTCGCAGGGTTTGACCAAGAGTACAAAGGAAAAATCATAGTGAACGGTCAAGAGCTCTCTAAACTGTCAAAAGAAGCTCTTTGCGAGTATCGCAGGAACACCATCGGTTTTGTATTTCAGGAATATCACCTTCTCACAGGTTATACCGTATTAGAAAATATCCTTTTGGCTGCAGAACTGGTTGATAAGGATAAAGAAAAAAACAGAGAATGGGCGCTTGCGATGCTGCGTCGTCTCAATCTTGAGGAAAAAGCAAACGAGAAAATAGAGAACCTGTCCGGCGGACAAAAACAGCGTGTAGCTATTATCAGGGCATTGGCAGGAAATCCAGAACTGATTTTAGCAGACGAACCCACCGGTGCTCTCGACCGAAAGACAGCGGATGAAATTATGGCAATTTTTTCGGAAATCGCAAAAAAACGCCCAGTCTTAATCATTACCCATGACCGCAAAATCTGTGATTATGCCGATGAAGTTATTACCATAGAAGAAGGCAAATGCAGAGTGTTGAAAGAGTCCGGGAATCAGCCCATTGCAGTTTCTAAGCAACCAGAAAAGCTTCCTGAAGTCCCCTTTTCTATGGGGAAGATAGCCTTGCATAATTTTCAGGTGTATTTCAAGCGCTTTTTGGGAATTTCTCTTGCGGTAACTATAGCAGTATGTGCGGTACTAATGTCATTTTCTTCACAAAATGTAATAGAAGAAAAAATAAATACTTTTAAGGAAAAAAATACCGCTTTTTCCTGGGGACAAATTTCACTGGAAAATAGCGATGCTTCAGAGCAGTTGCTTTCTCTGCTTAGACAGTCTATACATGTTCAGCAGTGTTTTGCGCAGTATATGGTTCCGGAATGCAACATTGAATTCGAGGGGAAAAAACTTTCAATTCCGGCCAAACAGTTCGGCAGCATTTCTACCGAATCTATGAATGTTGGCATCATGCCTGTGGATGAAGAGATTGCCATCACTCCATCCCTTGCCAAACAGTTTGCTCAGGATATTCGCACTCTTATTGGTAAAGAGGTAACTTTCACTTGTAGTAATTTTACAAAGAAGCTTCGAATCAGCGGCATTTATAGCGGAAGCTTTGATGATTACTATCTGGATTCAGAAACGGAACAGGAACTTTACGCTTCCTTACAAGAAAAAACTCCCCCTGTATCGGTAACCTATCAGGTCAGAGGTTTCGATGAGGTTTCAGAGGTTGAAGCACAGTTGTTAAAACAAGGAATTACCCCTGTCACTTCTTCCAGACAGGTGGACAGCCTAAAAGAAACCTTTGCACAGTTACAAACACTGTTCATCGTTGTTTCTGTATTTATTGTAACAATTTCACTTACCCTTTGTGGGATGCTTCTAAAGAAAACAGCGCAGATGCGAGCCCGTGAGATTGGACTCTTCATGGCTCTTGGATACCATCAATCACAGATTCAAAAGATGCTCCTTGGAGAAAGCCTTCTGTTGTCGGCTCTTTCTGCACTGACTATTGCATTGATTGCTCTCATGCTCACTGCACTGTCAGGTATTTTACCCATTCATATCACCATCCCCCAATTTGCACTGAGCATCTGCGGCACAGTTCTTCTTGTATGGATCATAACCGCATGCTCCAACGCAAAGTTACTAAAAACAGATCCAGCCAAAGCGCTGAGACAATAAATATCTTTAAGGAGGAACTATATGAACCGAAAAGCCACCTTGCGTTCCAACGGGATTACGATCTTACTCTTAACCATCGGCATCGCATTTCTGGCCGTTGGTATCTGTCGGAAGGAACACGCTATTGTTATGGCAAAAGCTATTAATATTTGTTTGGAGTGTATAGGAATTGGATAGTAGAACAAAAAAATCAGAACGATTCCGCCATTTTTTTCAGGTTTTATGGGCGGTTATCACAAATAGTTATCTCATCGGATTTATCCGAGGAAAAATATATCAGGGGAAGATAAAAAATATCTGTGTGCCGGGCATGAACTGTTATTCCTGCCCTGGTGCCGTAGCTGCCTGCCCTATCGGTGCCTTGCAGGCTACTATCGGCAGCTACGAATATAAGTTCGCCTTTTATGTTGCCGGATTTATGATTCTGGTCGGCACGATTATGGGGCGCTTTGTATGTGGCTGGCTGTGTCCGTTTGGTTTGATTCAGGATTTGTTAAACAAAATTCCACTTCCCTCTAAGATGAAAATTCATACATTCAAAGGGGACCGCCAGCTGCGCTGGCTGAAATACGGTATTCTTCTGGTATTTGTCATTCTTTTGCCGCTATATATCACCGATATAGTCGGCCAGGGTTATCCCTGGTTCTGTAAGCTGATTTGTCCGGTCGGAACTCTGGAAGGTGGCATTCCTCTAGTACTGCTAAATGATGCCATGCGAGCCACCGTAGGATGGCTATATGCCTGGAAAAATGTCATTTTGCTTGTAACGATTCTGGTATCGATTTTGATCTACCGACCATTCTGCAAGTACATATGCCCTTTAGGAGCAGTTTATTCCCTGTTCAATCCGGTTTCTGTTCTGCGCTACCGTATAGATCCGGAAAAATGTGTCAACTGCGGTGCTTGTGCAAAGGCCTGCAAAATGGGCTGTAATCCTATAAAGAACGCTAACAGCTTAGAATGTATCCGATGCGGAAAATGCAAAAATGTTTGTCCTGCTAACGCAATCGAATACTATATTTTTTCAAAATCTCTGAATAAAGAAACTAAAATCTGATGATTATAACAACATGCCATCTATGAAACACCTAAAGGCAAAAAAGGAGAAACTACTCACACAAAAAAATGCTCAGTATAATACTTACCGTTACTTTAAAGATTACCAGCAGGAGCTGTGTACCGTTTGTAGCAATGTAGATACTATTCTAGGAAAAGAACCAGTGAGAACCCAAGAAAAAGGGGAAAGAATCTTTTGATAAAATTTTTCATGTTCCTTGTTCTTGAAAGTAATTGTGTGAGTTGTTTTCTGATCTGCTCTTACCGCTGTGCTGTTCTCTGAATTTTGATGTTTCGTATCATTTCTCAAAATATAACTGGAACTTGTATAACTTCGCCGAAGATAGATTACGTCCTTTCCATACAAATTTAGATTTGAATACAAAAAAAGCTCTGAAATACTGGCTTTTCCGGAAATTTCTTCCCATATTTCCAGTATTTCAGAGCTTTTCATAGATTTTTTGATAAAATATTTCTTACTTGCCCATCTGTGCAGCAACTTCTGCAGCAAAGTCTTCGTTCTTTTTCTCCAGACCTTCACCTGTTTCAAAACGAACAAATCCTTTAATTGTTACATTAGCTCCATTTGCCTTAGCAACTTCTTCTACATATTTCGCAACAGACTGTTTTCCGTCTTCTGCTTTTACATATGTCTGATCTAAGAGGCAGATTTCTTTCAGCTCTTTGTTGATACGTCCATTAATCATTCCCTGGATAACTTTTTCTGGTTTCTGGGATTCTTTTGGATCGTTCATAATCTGAGCCAGTAAGATTTCTTTTTCATGTGCAATGTAGTCTGCACTTACTTCAGAGCTATTTGTGTACTCTGGTTTTAAAGCTGCAATCTGCATAGCTACGTTTCTAGCCATTTCTTTTACTGCATCATTTACAACATCTGTTTCAACGTCTACTAATACGCCGATTTTTCCACCCATATGTGTGTAAGAAGCAACGAATCCGTTTTCTTCTGCTACTTTCTGGAATCTTCTAATATTCATATTTTCGCCGATAACTGCGATCTGAGCAGATAATGCTTCCTGTACAGTTTTTTCAGCATCAAATTTCCATGTAGATGCCATAAACTCTTCTGTTGTAGCTGCTTCTGTTTCCATAGCTGCTTCTGCAACCTGAGCTACATAATCCTGGAATTTGTCATTCTTAGCAACAAAGTCTGTTTCTGCATTTACTTCTACAACAACTGCGCTCTTTTCATCAGCTGAAACTAAAGTTTTGCAAAGACCTTCTGCCGCAATACGTCCGGCTTTCTTCTGAGCAGTAGCCAGACCTTTTTCTCTTAAAAATTCAACTGCTTTATCCATATCGCCGTCTGTAGCCGTAAGAGCTTTCTTACAGTCCATCATACCAGCGCCTGTCATCTCTCTTAATTCTTTTACTTTACTTGCTGTGATAGCCATGTTATGGTTCCTCCTGTTTGTTTTTCTATTGTTTCAGGATATTGGGAACACTGCCCAAAAAGCTGTGTCCCCAACCGTTATTCAAATCTTACTCTTCTACTGCAGCTTCTTCTGTTTCTTCTGTGAAGATTTCTTCAGCATCAGCAGCTTCACCCTGGTTTGCTTCGATAACAGCATCTGCCATTTTGGAAACGATTAATTTTACAGCTCTGATCGCATCATCGTTACCTGGGATAACATAATCTAATTCTTCTGGGTCACAGTTTGTATCAGCAATACCGATTAATGGAATTCCCAAAGTATGAGCTTCCTGTACACAGATTCTTTCTTTCTTGGGGTCTACAATGAAGATTGCATCTGGAAGTTTCTTCATTTCTTTGATTCCGCCAAGGTTTTTCTGAAGTTTGTCCATTTCTTTCTTTAACTGGATAACTTCTTTCTTAGGCAGAACATCAAATGTTCCATCACTTTCCATAGCTTCGATTTCTTTTAATCTTGCAATTCTGCTCTGGATGGTCTTGAAGTTTGTCAACATACCACCTAACCATCTTTCATTTACATAGTACATTCCGCATCTTTCAGCCTCTGTCTGGATTGCATCCTGAGCCTGTTTTTTTGTTCCTACGAACAGGATTGTACCACCGTCAGCAGCGATATCAGCGATTGCTTTGTATGCATCGTCAACCATACCTACAGATTTCTGTAAGTCGATGATGTAGATACCGTTTCTTTCTGTGTAAATGTATGGAGCCATTTTAGGGTTCCATCTTCTTGTCTGATGTCCGAAATGAACACCTGCTTCCAGTAACTGTTTCATTGAAATAACGCTCATTTTTTTCTCTCCTTTTGGTTTACGCTTCCACCTGCTTCTACACCGCCGGGACTCTGTTTTCTAGCACCGTCCATTGGAATTCACAGGCGTGGTTATTTTGTTACATTCGCAACGTGGGTATTATATCACATGTTTTTCTCTTATTGCAAGGACTTTTTCCAAAAATTCTCTAAAATCCAAAGTTTCTCTGAACCCACTGAACCAAAAGCGGCATCCAGCTTTGACACCCCGGCTCCACTCCGCTGCCATCTGTCCGCTGTATGCTCCTGGTTGCCAGAGACAGACCATGGGCTCCTTTAGGATATAAATGAAATTCCACCGGAACATCTGCCTTTCCCAGAGCTTCTACAAAAACCATGGAATTCCAGAAGGGTACCGTATCATCATCAAAGGTATGCCAGATAAATGTCTTTGGAACCCAGCTCCCCACCTGGTTTTCCAGAGACAGCTTTTCTCTTTTTTCCTCATACTGACTTCCCAGCAGGTTTTGAATACTTTCTGTGTGTGCAATGGCATCCTGGCTGCTGATAACCGGATAACAGAGAATCAGCCCGTCAGGCTGCAGGGATACGCCACGCACCTCCTCACTTAGATTCTCTTCCAGTTCCTGCCAGAACACGCCATAGCTGGCAGCCAGATGCCCTCCTGCCGAAAATCCCATCACCAGGATTTTCCCTGTGTCAATTCCCCACTCTTCTC
This sequence comes from uncultured Bacillota bacterium, assembly GCA_958352855.1. Classification (GTDB taxonomy): domain Bacteria; phylum Bacillota; class Clostridia; order Lachnospirales; family Lachnospiraceae; genus Blautia. The sequence continues at coordinate 25,299 of CATWQE010000023.1, read as the reverse complement.
CTTTTTCTCTCAATATCTGTACACTTTTTGCCACTTCCAGCAGCGCAGTGGGATACACCGCCGGCTTGCAGGAATAGCGCAGCACTGCTGCATGATATCCAATGCTATTAAACTGCAGAGCAATGGGTTCTGCCTCCCGATTTGAGGTCATTCGATACGCGCCTCCCGGACAGATTAAAACCAGTGGCTTTCTGGGATTTGGTTCATCATCCAGATAGTTTCCTAAAATATAAGTGTCCAGATGTGCATAATCCTCTGATCCCTGTACCTGAATTTTTATACGTTCCTGAATCATAGTCGTTCCTTTAGCAGACCATTTCGATAAGCATCCAAAAGCTCCTGCAGGTCTGCAATCCTTTCTTTTAATTTTACTCCTGTATCTGTTTCTCCTACGGTTTTACGATGTGTGGTCCTCTTTACTAAAATGCTGTCAGACAAAATGTCGCTTTCCCTGCTAATGGCATCTCTGGTAGAGGTGAAGGACTCATGGGCTGCCAGAATCATTCCCCAGGAATTATAAATCAACGTATAGCCTGCAATCCCGGTTTCTTTTTGATAAGCCCTGGAAAAGCCACCGTCAATGACTAAAATCTTTCCTCCACACTTAATAGGACTTTCTCCTTCTGTATGATGAACTGGAACATGTCCATTTATAATATGTCTGCAATCACCTGTTACCTGAAACTCCTCCAGAATTCGATCTGCCACCTCTTCTTGTTCCAGAAAACCGTAATAAGGATTTTTCTCTTCTACGTGGGTTTCTTTTGCTTCCAGAAAGTATCGTTCAAAGGTGGCCATTTTATTTTTTCCAAACAAGGGGGAATTGGGGCTGCTCCAGATAAACCACAGAATATCCTTTCCTTTTTCCCTTTCCTCTTCATTTACTGCCACAAAAGCTTTTCGCACATAGGAATCCAGCACGTCATAGAGCGCTTTTCCTTTATAAACTTTTCCATACACCTGTATTTCCTTAAAACTTCCATCTTAGTTTAATGGAATACAGCCATGATAAAGCAGATTATGATTATATATTTTATACAAGCTGCCCTTTTTCAATAAAAACTGCATATGTTTCTGGAGCTTTTCACAATTTACAAAGGCAAATACCAGACGATCTACAACTTCCCGTTCTTCCCTGGTAAGTTCATAGGGATTCTCCGGGTCAATGGTAGGAAAAGAGCAGTCCAGCAAAGGATATGTCTGATATCCCAGACGCACTGTTCCCTCTGTGTAATCGATTTCGTCCAGAAGAGCCCTGTCTGCCATCCCAAATTCCTTGCGGCGCATGAGAAGCTTGCCTTCCAGTTTAAACTGAATCATGGTAATAGCTTTATGCATCTTGCGGTTCATTTCCTGCTCTGCAGGGTTCATCTCCTGGTGTCCCTTAATCTTGAAACAGGTACAAGGATCCTCCTTGTAATAAGTCATAGCAAACGTTGCCAAAGGCAATAAATTAATGCCATAGCCCTCTTCTAAAATATCCAGATTTCCATATCTGGCACAAATCCGCACTACCGTAGCCACGCAACTGGGCTGCCCCGCCGCTGCTCCCATCCAGAGAATATCATGATTTCCCCATTGAATATCCAGAGAATGATAATGCTCCAGCTTATCCATAATCTGGTGCGGTCCTGGCCCCCTGTCATAAATATCACCTAAAATATGCAAGTGATCTACTACCAGCCGCTGAATCAGTTCACAGAGGGCTATAATACATTCTTCTGCCCGTCCAATAGCAATAATGGTATGGATAATCTGCTCGTAATAAGACTCCTTGTCCGTAATATCTCCCCGTTCTGTCATTAATTCCTCAATGACATAAGCAAAATCCTCCGGCAATGCCTTACGAACCTTGGATCGTGTGTATTTAGAGGCTGTTTTCTTGCACACCTCAATCAACCGATACAAAGTAATCTTATACCATTCCTCCATATCCTTTTCCTGTTTTTTCACCAGCGCCATTTTTTCCTTTGGGTAATAAATCAAGGTTGCCAGGCTTTTTTTATCCTGCTGGCTCATGGTATGTCCAAAAACCTGCTCAATTTTTCTCCGCACAGAGCCGGAACCGTTTTTCAGCACATGAGAAAATGCCTCATATTCCCCATGAATATCACTGATATAATGCTCTGTGCCCTTGGGCAGATTTAAAATTGCCTGAAGATTAATGATTTCCGTAGAGGCTTTGGCAATTGTGGGATACAGCTCTGACATCTTTTCCAGATACTTCACTTTCATAGCTTCCATCTTTGTTCCCCCGATACCTTTTTTCTTATCATACCACGCCAGCGCTGTATTTTACAATGGAAAAGGCCGCCTTTCGGCAGCCCATTCTTTACATTCTTTCCGGTGCATCAAAACCCAGAAGGTCAATGCAGGTTTCTAACACTTCTTTTGTTAAGGTTAAAAGACGAATCCAGGATTTTTTCTTTTCTTCGTCTTCTTCCCCAAGGATTCTGGTCTCATGGTAAAAGCTGTTAAAAGCATTTGCCAGATCATAAATATAAGAACAGATTCTATGAGGCGCTTTTTCTTCAAAGGCCGGCTCAATCACAGCATTGAACCTTGCCAGCTCCAGCATCAGATTCTTTTCACTGCTGTTGACTGCTTCATGAATTGCTCCTTCCTCCAGGCTGTTTCCTTCCTCCACATAACGGCTTAAAATAGACTTGATTCTTACAATGGTGTACAGAATATATGGTCCTGTGTTGCCTTCGAAGGAAGTGAAGCGGTCAATATCAAAAATATAATCCTTGGACGCCTGATTTGACAGGTCTCCGTATTTAATGGCAGACAGACCTACCATCTGTGCGGTTTTCTCTGCATTTTCGTCTTTTACACTGCGGTTATCCACGATTTTCTTGAACATTTCCTCATTGATTTCCCCAATGAGACGTTCCAGCCGCATAACGCCGCCTTCTCTTGTTTTAAAAGGCTTGCCATCCTTACCATTCATGGTTCCAAAGCCCACAAAGGTAAGTTTTGTATTTTCATCTACCATGTTGGCCTTTTTCGCACAGCGGAATACCTGGATAAAATGAAGCTCCTGACGCTTGTCTACCACATAAATAATTTCATCGGGATGGAAATCTTCCATACGCTGTACAATGGTAGCCAAATCTGTGGTGTTATAGAGGGACGCTCCGTCTGATTTCAAAATCATACATGGAGGGATTTCTTTGGTATCAGATTCTTCTTTTACATCTACAACCAATGCTCCCTGATCCACATAGGCATAGCCTCCGTCTTTTAAGTATTTCACCATATCCGGTATATAGGCATCTGCGTCAGATTCTCCCATCCACAAATCAAAATCTACTTTCAGCTTTGCATAGTTTTTCTTCAAGTCATTAACAGAAACTTCCATAATGTGTTTCCACAAAGCCCGATAGCCTCTTCTGCCCTGCTGCAACTGCAAGGTTGCTTCCAGCGCCTCGTTTTTGTACGCCTCATCTGTTTTGGATTTGCCGCTGGCTGTAGGATAAATTTCCTCCAATTCGCTTACTGTAAAAGGCGCTTCTTTGGGATATTCTCCCTCATAGCATTCATCAAAGTATACCAGCTCCGGTTTTCTCTTAGACAGCTCGGTAATAATCAATCCCATCTGGAGACCCCAGTCTCCCAGATGTACGTCACCAATCACCTTATGTCCCAGGAAACGTCCCATTCTCTTAATGCTTTCTCCAATAATTGCAGAACGCAGATGTCCTACATGGAGAGGTTTTGCAACGTTTGGTCCACCGTAATCAATAACAATGGTTTTGGGATTCCTGGCTTCTTCCACAGAAAGTCTGGAATCTGCCAGCATCCGGTTCAGATAATCAGCCAGAAATGTTTTGTTTACTTTCAGATTAATAAAACCTGGATTTACTGCCTCTACACTTTCAAACACAGGATTTCCCTGTAATTTTTCTACCACATTTCCTGCAATCATAATTGGAGCCTTGCGATAGGTCTTCGCTGCTGCCATGGCTCCATTACACTGGTATTCACAAAGGTCCGGACGATTGGAAACCGTCACCTTTGCAAAATTTTCATCATATTCACAGGCTTTAAAAGCCTCTTTTAAGACTTCTTCAATATATACTGCTAATTTCTTCATAAACTTCTCACTCCGTATCTGCAATTTTTGTGGCTGCCACAGCCAAAGCTCCTGGTCCAATATGACAGGAAACACTTAAAGACAATGGCGCCATATAAATTTCGTATCCCGGGAACTGCTCCTGCAATTCCTTTCTCCACTCCATAGCCTCTTCTTCCTTTCCTGTATAAGCTGCCTGAAGTGCCATGCGTCCCTGTTTTACATACTCCTGAAATCTGCCTTCTAAATCTTCTTTCATGGCCTGAACCATAATGCTCTTGGCTTTCTTTTTTCCTCTTGCTTTGGAAAAAGCGTCCAGCTTGTCTCCTTGAATCTGAAGCACTGGTTTCAGATTCAGCACAGTTCCAAGAGCCGCTGCTGCCGGAGTGATTCTGCCGCCTTTCTTTAAATATTTCAAAGTTTCCAAAGTAATATAAATACTGGATTCCTGTTTTTCTTTTTCCAGAACTTCTTTAATTTCTGCACCGGTCTTACCCGCTTTTGCCAGGGCAAGGGCATCCAGCACAGACTGTCTTTGAGTAACAGAAATTCTCTGGTTGTCCACCACATGAACCCTGCCCTGATACTCTCTTGCAAGCACCATAGCTGTCTCACAGGAATTGCTAAGTCCGCTGGACATGGGAATATGCACAATCTCTTCTGCCTCTAAAAGCAGCTTTTCCCATAATTCCATCACATCCACCGGAGTAGGCTGGGAAGTGGAAATATTCGCATCCTCTGCTAATTTCTCATAAAATTCTTCCTGCGACAGGGTAATATCTTCATAAAACAATTCTTCATTAATATAAAAAGGCATGGGAAGTACAGAAATCCCAAGCTCGTTTGCCTGTGACTGTGTAATCCCACTATTACTGTCTGTTACAATCGCAACTTTATTCTTCACTGATTCGTGGCTCCCTTTCTTTTTCAAGTCATTATGAAAATCATACCATAGAGCATCCGGGAATACAATCTCTTTTTCTTTCTCTTTCTTCATATCTGTGATAAAATAGAAAAAAACAAAGGAGGAAATCGTATGTCATACAAAACCCAATCTTATGCCAATACTGCTGCATCTGTCATAAAAAATCTGGAAAAACGCAATATGTCCGGATATTACTGTGAGACAGCTAAAGATGCCAGAGAGCTTATAAAACAGCTTATTCCTGCACAGGCAACGGTCACAAACGGCGGTTCTGAAACTCTGGAAGAAACCGGAATCATGGAGCTTATCCAGTCCCCTGACTATCAATTTATTGACCGCAAAGCAGCCAAAACTCCCGAAGAATCCCGTATGCTCTATGGAAAAATCGTCACTTCTGACTATTTTCTCACCAGTACCAACGCTATTACGCTGGATGGAGAGCTCATTAATGTGGATGGAAACGGAAACCGCGTTGCCTGCCTCATCCAGGGACCTTCTTATGTTCTGGTCATTGCCGGCATGAATAAAGTGGTTCCAACGCAAGAAGATGGCATCCGCCGGGTACGCAATATTGCTGCCCCGCCAAATGCCATCCGCGTAGGTGCGCAGACCCCCTGTACGAAAACAGGTATGTGCAGTGACTGCCAAAGCCAGGACTGCATCTGCTGCCACACTGTTATCACCCGCCATTCCCGCCACAAAGGCCGCATCAGCGTCATCCTCATAGGTGAAGAATACGGATTTTAAATTTTCATAAACATCTGTCTGGAATATTGCTGCAGTTCTGGCGAATTTGCCGGAACTGTAACAATACTTCCTTCTTTTTACATTCTCCGCAACGCTTCAATAGGACTTAAGTTTGCCGCCTTAATAGATGGCAGCAGTCCAAACACAATTCCAATAACAGTAGAGAAAATCACTGCCCCCACTGCCGCAGGAACACTGATTACCATTGGTGTTCCCGACATTTTGGCAATAATCGCAGCCAGAGCAATTCCTCCAAACACGCCCAAAATGCCGCCAATACTGGTAAGTACCGATGCCTCCGTAAGAAACTGTCCTAAAATTCTTCTCTTATTCGCGCCAATGGCTTTTTTCAATCCAATTTCTCCTGTTCTCTCTGTAACAGATACCAGCATGATGTTCATAACACCAATTCCTCCTACCAACAGAGAAATACTGGCAATCCATAAAAGCTGACGGTTGGTGCTTTCACTAATCTGCTGCAGCCCCTTTGCTTTTTCCATCATATCCTTTGCCTTATATTCAATGGTTCCTGTAGAAGAAGTAATGGATGCGTTTAAAATTTCTGCTGTTTTTTTGCCGGCTGCGCTCATTTCCTCCGGAGATGGCGCTTTCACAGAAACCTGCTGGGGCTCATCATACTGATAAACAATGGGCCAGGAGGCATCCGGCATAAACACCATGCCGCTGCTGTTGCTGTAATAGGTATAATACTCTTCCTTGCTGTTAATAACCGGTTCATATTCTTCTGCCTTTTTCACAACTCCTATCACAGTAAAGGGCTCCCCTTTAATCTCTATGGTTTTTCCGATTTCCTGCCCCTTTTCAAAAAAGCTGCTGGAGGCTGTTTCATCAACCAGAACCACTTTCCGGTAATTCTCATAATCCGCTCTGGAAAATCCACGTCCCCGGATAATCTGATACCCGCATACGTCCAGATAATCCTGGTCAATCCCCAGCACATTTCCTCCATCCATGATTTTATTCTGATAAAAAATTCCATCCGCATAAAGTCTGGACTGATAAAGCGTAACATCCTCTACCTCTTCCAAATCCAAAATGGCGTCCTTCTGCTCCTTGGTAATAACCGGTACTCCCGCCGGAATCCCCTGATATTCCATCTGATACTCTCCGCCATTCTCACTTAGGAACACCTCAACGACATTATCTCCTTCTCCTATGAGATTTTTCTTAATCTGTTCGTTGGTCCCCTTAATGGTGGATACAATAGAAATCAAAGATGCAATTCCAATAATAATTCCCAGCATGGTCAGAAAGGAACGCATCTTATGCGCCCAGATTCCCTGAAAGGATAATCTAATATTTTCAATCATCTATCTGCCTTCCTTTCCTTAAAAATAGCCGTTATATTCATCTGCCAGCTTCGCTTTTTTCACTTTTGCACCTTCTTTTACCTTTTTCCCATATGGAAAAGCCACATAGTCCTCTGTTGTAATCCCATCCTTAATCTCAATCAGAGACCCATAGAAGGTGCGGCCTGTATGAACCACCTGTTTCACCAGTTTTCCATTTTTCCCGGCTTTCAGAACATAATCTTCTCCGTCTTTGCTTCGGACATATTCTTTACTCAGGAAAATTCCCGTAATTTCTCCATTCTCCTGGGGCAAATCCATGGTAACCATTTCATTGTCCTTCAGCCCTGTACTGTCCTGGATAAAGGCAGTAAAAGGATAATAAGTAATTTCCCGGTTGCTGTACATCATATAATCGTCTGCAGGGTAAGGAGAAACCTCCTTTATTTCCGCTTCAAAAGGCATCATAGACTCATAGGCCATGCCGGAAAGCATCTGTCCAGGCTCTACCACCTTTAACATATCCTCTCCTACATACCCTTTAATATAAACCCCTCCTGTACTTTCTACTACAATAAAAGGTTCTCCGTCAATCTCACCCTTTGCCGGGTCTCCAACCTTCTTCACCACACCATTTAAGGTGCTGCGGACGGTTTCATCCTGAAGCTGCTGTTCTACTTTTTTAATTTTAATATCAGCTTCCCGAATATCCAGACCTGCTGTAGCGATTTCCTGTTCCTTCTCACGAATGGCTTTTTTCATTTCTTCCGGAGAATATCCTCCGATAATATCTCCCCCTGGTGTTGGAACAAAAATACCGTTGTCCAGATCTTCCAGTCCGGGATCATTTGGAACCGGAACCTCTTCCCATTCTGCAAGTCCTAATTTTGCGCGATACCAGGTAGATGGGTTAAATTGTTTTTCAATTTTTTCACCATAAATGGTAATCTGCGCCAGTAAAGTTCCATCGTTTTTATCTTCTGTACGCTGTTCCAGAACACAGGTAAGAGGAGCTTCCTCCTTTTCTTCACCGCCGCGGAAGCCGGCAATGTGATTTAAAAAGGCTCCCTGTACCCATACATCTTTTTTACAGAGGAAATACAACACTGCACCTTCCTGCTTGTATGGTTTTGCAGTCTCTACAATTACATTGTCCTCTGCTTTTGGCGGAATGGGGTCTGTAAGACTGGTATCCCAGTAAAGACGGCTGTAAGCAGTGGATTCTTCTTCGGGTACCTCTGGTTCTTCCGGAGTTTCTCCTCCATCTGGATTTTCCGGCTGCTGTGGGTTCTGCGGGTTGTCTCCCCCGTCTGGATTTTCCGGCTGCTGTGGAGTCTCTCCGCCATCTGGATTTTCTGGAGTCTCCGGTGTTTCTCCTTCATTGGGATTTTCCGGTGTCTCCGGATTTTCTCCCCCATTGGGATTTTCCGGTGTTTCCGGGCTTTCTCCCCCATTGGGATTTTCTGGAGTCTCCGGCTGCTCCTCACCTGGCTGTGTGGACGTTGTTTCCACAAGCCGCCACTGTTTATCACCATCTCCCAGAAATTCTGTCTCATAGTTCCGGTTTGCTGCCATGGCACTCATTTTCCCGTTTTTTAAGTCCTTTAACTCCTGTTCCAGTCCTTTTTTCTTTACTTCCAGTTGTTGCTTATTCAGTTTTTCCATCTCCAGATCAATGTTTACCAGAGTCATATCATATGTCAGAAGGGGATCACCTTCTTTTACCTCCTGTCCCTCTGTTACATGTACCTGGGACACAATCTGCTTATCCAGCAGTCTTACCTGCTGGGAGGCATTGGAGGATACAGAGCCTTCCAGACTGGTTGTGTCATTCCAGACCTGCTGAGCCAGTTCTTCCATAGAATAAACAGGAACTGTTCCTTTCTGAAACCGGCTTACTCCAAACCAGATGCCTGCTCCCAGAACCAGAACTGCGCCACCGCTTAGCACCGCGATTTTTATTTTTTTCTTCATATCCTCACCCTTTCTGCTATACTCCGGTTTCTCCGCCTTCTTCCGGCGTTACTTCTTCCTCTGGAAGAGCATCTCCTTCTGGCAGCGCTTCTGCGTCTTCCGGCAACGCTTCCGAATCTTCTGGAAGGATTTCCCCATCCTCAGGTAATGCTTCCGGTGATTCTTCTTCTATCATTCCCTCTGCCGGATCATGGGTGGTTTTCATTCCTTCTTTCAGGAAGTCCTGGGGATATGCTACATAATCGGATTCTTCCAGTCCGTTTTCAATCTTGTACTGCATCATATTTTCATCATAAGTTCCCAGAACCACCACGCGTTTCTCCAATGTTCCTTTTTCCGTCTCTGCCCAGACATAAGGATTCTTTTCCAGATCCGTCAAAAATGCCTCATCCAGCCAGATGCCTTCTTCCCTTTCTTCCATCCCGTTATCCTGTTCAATATAAACATGCTGTCCAAGCAGCAGTCCGTCAGAAGCATCCAGTTCTACATAAAACGGATAAGAAGTTGATGTTGTCTGGGAAGCATCCTCTGAAGACATTCCGTACATCATATTATTGTTGCTGTTATTCGGATTTTTGGTATCTACAGCAGTGTAAGTCCCATGCCAGACAAGATTTTCATCTACTCTTGAGCGGATAATCGCTCTGGCTCCCTCCACAACCTGGGAAGCATTCTGCTCATTCACTTTTCCTTTTACCCGGTACTCTCCGGTTGCCAGAATAGTAATAAACGCCTGGCTGGAGCCGCTGTACATATCCTGTGAATTTTGTCCGTTATTTACAGCCTTCACAACGCCTTTCATTTCACTGGTAACTGTGGCATTCTCAATTTTACTTTTTAACTGATTCATTTCCACTTCTTTTGCCTTGCGCTCATATTCGCTTTTCTTCAAATCCATTTCTGCTGTCTGAATCTGTGTAGTATAGGAAAGCTGTTCATCCGAAGACGCATTTTTCTTTTCCTTTTGAAGCTGGGCTATCTGAGCTTTTAAGTTTTCCATGTTTCCGGAGGCCCGCTCCAAATCCAGTTGCGCCTGCTGAAGCTCCGTCTCTGTAGTAGCGGTATCATATGTAAACAAGGGTGTTCCAACATCCACCTCATCTCCTGCTTTTACCATGATTTCTTTTACTTCCCGCTCTCCGTCCTTCTGAATATCCAAAGTTTTCTGCGATTCCACCACACCTGCCAGTCTCTGGATACCTGCCATCTGATTCATAGAGGAAACACTCATCACATAAGCCATTTCATCTCCACCTGCGTTTTTTCTCTTCTGAGCGAAAAAGATTCCTGCTGCCAGTCCGCCTACACATACTACTGCGCAAGCTGCTGCAATCAATGCCTGTTTTTTCTTCATAAACTACCTCTTTTCCCAATTTTATACTTCTTACTGTTGTAGCAATTCTGTCCATTTGTATATTAAGTATATCAAAAAATCCAGGGAATGTCTTTGAAATTTTCTTTAACATTTACAAAAGTTTTTACAATTTTCTTTCAATATTATCTCTGAGTGTTACAGCATTGTGTTGCATATCCCCTGATTTTTTGATAAAATGTTAAAAATATCATAACTATGTTGGAGAACTGCAGATATGAAAAAGAAATCTTATTTTCTAAGCCTGTTTCTGTTTCTCTGTCTTCTTTCTCTTGCCGGATGTTCCGGAAAGGAAGAACGGACTGTGAAAAAAACAGTAAAGGCTCAGTTAGAACAATTAAAGGATTTTGATTCTGCTATTGTGCAGGACTGTATTTCTACAGAAGAATTGCTTCCTGAGGAATTACAGGATGAGACACTTTCCCAGGAACTGGCTGATATCTTTTCTCTTTTTTACCAGGATTTTTCCTACCGTATCAAAGAAGTTTCTGTGGAAGAAAACCAGGCACATGTAACTGCAAAAATCAAAACTCTGGATGCCAAAGCTCTGGCAAAGGATTTTTCAAAAGCCGCTTTAAAAGAACAGATTAAAACCAGCGTATCCTCCTCAGACACCTTCTCTTTGGAAGAGTCCTGTGTTCTTTTAAAGGACTTAATAAAATCAGGTGAATATGAAACTGTGTCTCTTACCACAGATATACAGCTTCAAAAAAACCAGGAAAACTGGGAAATTATCCCCACAAAGGAACTTGACAGCACACTGACCGGAAATTTTCTGAAATATGCCACAGACGCTAAGCTTTTAAGCCCAAAAGAAATTGTCAAAGTACATTTTGACGCAATGAAAAGCTTTAACCCCCAGGAGTTACGTACTTATCTGCATCTGGACTCTATTCTGAATACAGATCAGCAGTATCAGACTTCTATGGGAGAAGCCCTTGCAAAGCAAATCAGCAAACATTTCAGTTACAAAATATTGGAAGAAACCTCAGACAGCGCCCAGGCTGTAGTACAGGTATCTATTACCAGCGTGGATTTCCACAGCATTATTAATTCCTACAAAAAAAAGGCTTCCAAGTGGCTGAAAACCTCTGAGGCTCTGTCAGCAGGAACCCAGGGACGCAGAGAAAAAGAACGGGAAATTCTCATTTCCTGTATTGAGAAAAATAAAAAAACCGCTTCTCAAAAACTGGATATCCATTTAGTGAATGACGGGGTAAACTGGAAAATACAAATGGATGACGAAATTTCAAACGCCATCTTCGGAGATGCAAAAAATGCCATCGCTTCTATTTCCGGGGATGTGGAATAATTACATCACAAAAAACCAGAGAGCAAACAAGAAACTCTCTGGTTTTTCTTTTCTTATTCTTCTGTTTTCCTAATCGCAATGCCCAGTTCTTCTAACTGTTTCTCATCTACCACATCCGGTGCTTCTGACATGAGACAGGAAGCATCTTTTACCTTTGGAAACGCAATGACTTCGCGGATGGAATCCACTTTCGCCATAAGCATAACCAGACGATCCAGTCCATATGCCAGACCTGCATGAGGCGGAACTCCGTATTTAAACGCATCCAAAAGGAAGCCAAACTGTTTCTGCGCTTCTTCTGGTGTAAATCCAATGACCTCAAACATTTTACTCTGGATATCATCCTGGAAAATTCTCACAGAACCCCCGCCGATTTCGTTTCCGTTTAAAACAATATCATAGGCTTTTGCACGTACACGTCCAGGGTCTGTATCTAAATACTGTAAATCCTCTTCCATTGGCATCGTAAATGGATGATGCATGGCCATGAATCTCTCTTCCTCTTCAGACCATTCCAGAAGGGGAAACTCTGTAATCCATACAAAACGGTACTCGTTTTTATCCAGAAGCTCCATCTGTTTTGCCAGTTCCAGACGAAGAGCCCCCAGTACATCCCATACCAGCTTTGTCTTATCTGCTGCAAAGAGAAGCAGGTCTCCATTGTGTCCATCCATGGCTGTAATCAGGGCTGTCATTTCCTCTTCCTTCATGAATTTTGCAAAAGAAGATTTCACAGTTCCATCTTCCCCAATAGCAATGTAGGCAAGACCTTTGGCTCCATAGCCTTTGGCAAATTCTACCAGCTTATCAATTTTCTTACGGGGCATAGCACCCTGTCCTTTGGCATTGATACCGCGGACACTTCCGCCCTGCTCCAGAGCGCCTTTAAACACTGCAAATTCACAGTCTTTTACCACTTCTGATACGTCTGTCAGTTCCATTCCAAAACGTAAATCCGGCTTATCAGAGCCAAAACGATTCATAGCATCAATCCAGGTCATGCGCTGAATGGGAAGCTGCACTTCTACTCCTAACACTTCTTTAAACAAAAATGCCAGCATTCTCTCATTGACATCCAGAACATCCTCTACATCCACAAAGGATAATTCCATATCAATCTGGGTAAATTCCGGCTGACGGTCCGCACGTAAATCCTCATCTCTGTAGCATCTTGCCAACTGGAAATAACGGTCATATCCAGAACACATTAAAAGCTGTTTAAAAATCTGAGGAGACTGTGGAAGGGCATAAAAGCTGCCCGGGTGTACGCGGCTTGGTACCAGGTAGTCTCTGGCCCCTTCCGGCGTGCTTTTAATCAGTGTTGGTGTTTCAATTTCCAGAAATCCCTCTTTTGCAAGGAACTGACGCACCAGAGTAGAAACCTGGGACCGAAGCATCATATTTCTCTGCAAATCCGGTCTTCTAAGATCCAGATAACGATATTTTAAACGTACCTCATCCCTTGTTTTGCTGTTTTCTTCAATAGGGAACGGCGGTGTCTCAGCCTCTGATAAAATACGAAGCTCTGTTGCCCGAACTTCAATTTCTCCGGTAGGAAGATTTGGATTCACTGCGCCGGAACGTGCCTCCACATGTCCCTTCACCGCAATCACAAACTCACTTCTTAAACGTCCCGCCTTCTCAAAGCCCTGCTCGTCAATTTCCCCATTTTCAAAAATAATCTGCATGATTCCTGAACGGTCTCTTAAATCAACAAACACGATTCCGCCTTTGTTACGACTTTTCTGCACCCATCCCATTAAGGTAACTGTGCTTCCAATCTCTGCCTTTGTCACTTCTGTACATCTGTGGCTTCTTTTCAGCCCAATCATTGATTCTGCCATGGTATAACTCCTTTATAATTCTGTATCGTTGTAAATTTCTTCAATCACAGAATAGCCTTCCTGCTCCAACTGCTCTTTCTGGAATTTCTTATTTTTCTTTGCGTATACAATATTGACGCTCTGTCCGGCGCTTCTCTCTTCTCCTGCTTTTTTCATCACCTGAAGGATTTTCTCACTGGAGAGTTTCTTATCCAGAAGATATGCCTTTTTCTCTTTTGTTCCCGGTACCTGGAATCCCTTTTCCATGAGCAGCATAACAATACGCTCAAATCCAATAGAAAATCCGGTTGCCGGTGTGGGTGTTCCTGTAAATTTACCAATCATCTCATCATAACGTCCGCCGCCGCCTACGCTGCCTGCGAAGCCGTCAATAGAAATCTCAAAAATCGGACCTGTATAGTAAGACATGCCGCGCACCAGTGTGGGGTCAAACTCCAGGTTAAAGTTTGCTGTTTTTGCCTGCATAACGCTTTCAATAATGGTAGTCAGATCATCTGCAACCTTTGGATCCAGGAAGCCTTCCAGTTTTTCCTTACAAAACTGAACTCCCTCAACTCCAGAGCCCATTGCCTTAAACAGTTCAATGTATTTTGCAATGCCTTCCTTGTCATAGCCTGCTTCCTCAAGCTCTGCTGCCACACCGTCCAGACCAATCTTATCCATTTTATCCAGAATAATAAACACCTGCGTAAAGGATTCTTCCGGAAAACCGCTGTAAGCTGCCATGGCTTTTAAAATCCGGCGGTCATTAATACGAATGGTAAAGCTGTCAAAATCCAGCTTTCCTACCAAGGTGGAGGTTGCCAGAATTACGTCTATTTCTGCCAGGAAGGTAGGGTCTCCTAAAATATCAATATCGCACTGCATGAACTGACGGAAACGGCCTCTTTGAGGACGGTCTGCACGAAATACATTTCCAATGTGCAGCGCTTTAAAAGGCTGTGGTAAATCATTGGCATTGTTGGAATAAAAGCGGCACAGAGGCACAGTAAGGTCGTAGCGCAGTCCGCTGTCCACCAGATCATTTTCTTCTTTTGCTTCGTTAATCTTTAATTTATCTCCACGTTTCAAAATGCGGAAAATCAGTTTTTCATTGTCCCCGCCCTGTTTACTGGTAAGGTTTTCAATGTGCTCTACACAGGGCGCTTCCATGGAGGTAAATCCAAACTGTTTATAAGTATCTTTAATTAATCCAATAACATAATCACGAATTTCCATTTCTCGTGGCAAAATATCTTTCATACCGGTAACTGGTTTTTTCTTTAACTGCATGATTCTATTTCTCCTCTCTCTTCTTCATTATGAACAACTCTCTGAAACGCCAGGAAAACCTGCATATCAAAGTTTTTCACCTCATCAATCATCATCCCCACTGCCTGAGAGCATCCAAAGGCATCCCTGTAGGGACGTTTTTCTGTAAGGGCGGCATAGGTATCGCAAACACGTAGAATGCGGCTGCTTAAAGGAATATGCTCCCCTTCCAGATTCTCCGGGTATCCGCTTCCGTCATAATTTTCGTGGTGATAATAAATGGCCTCTAAAACAGCTTTCCCATATCCTCTGTTTTTCAGAAACTCACAGCCCAACTGCGTGTGTCTGCGTACATACTTTATTTCTTCTATGACCAGAGGGTTTTTCTCTCCGGAAACGTATCTGGTCAGACGCAGCTTTCCAATATCGTGAAGCATTCCTGCCACTGCCAGGTCATGGCACTGCTCCTTTGAAAGTCCCAGCTCCATTCCCACTGCATAGGCCAGATTGCTCACCTGCATCCCATGTTTGATTTCAGTTTCCAGATTATAACGAATTACTTTTCCACTCATTTCAGCCATGTATCAATTCCAGTTCGTTTCCTTTCAATCATCTCATCAATACGGCTAATGTAATTTGCAACATCCTTTACATTTTCTGTCCGCTCAATGCGCTCTCCGTTCTGGAAAACAAATTTGGTAGAAGCCCCTGCTCCTGCCGCCAGAATTGATTGTTTCTCCTCCATAATAAGTATATTGTAAATTCCGGCTTTGTCAACTTTTGCATATCCTATATTTTCCAGATTTCCGCACATATTTTTCTGACGGTACAGATAATAGGGCCCCATCTGGCACTCATATGCATATTTCATGGCCATGTCCATAATTTCCTGATTGTTAATAAATTCCATTTCTTCATACTGTTCCTTAAACATATTTAGCCGCGCTGCCCGCTTTACTGCCAGGGAATGTACGGTTAAGCTGTCCGGATCCAGTTTTTTTATTTCTTCCAATGTATGCCCTACATCTTCCTTCTGTTCTCCCGGAAGACCTACGATGATATCCATATTAATATTATCAAATCCACACTCCCTCGCCAGCGCGAAGGCGTGTCGCGTATCCTCCACAGTATGTCTGCGTCCAATAAGCTCCAGGGTGCCCTCATTCATGGTCTGTGGATTTACAGAAATCCTGGTTACCGGAAACTTTCGGATTGCCTGAAGCTTCTCTCTTGTAATACTGTCCGGGCGTCCCGCCTCTACAGTATATTCCTTCACCTGTTCCACCGGAAATCTGGCGTTTATATGTCCCAAAAGCTGCTCTAATTGTTCCGGCTCCAGGGTTGTAGGTGTTCCGCCGCCAATATAAATGGTGTCCAGAGTCCTGTCTTTCATAGCATCTGCAATAAAATCCAGCTCCTTTAACAAGGCGTCCAGATAGGCGTCTACCTGGTCTTTCCATCGCTGTAAGGGGGACGAGCTAAAAGAGCAATACAGACAAATGCTGGGACAAAAAGGAATCCCCACATATAAGCTGTAGCCCTTTTCATAATCAATATCCTTTAAAAGCTCCCGCTCCCGGTTGGCAATGGTAATCGCCAGCGCTGTTTTTTCCTTGCTGGTAAAGTAGGTATTTCGCATATACTCTGCCGTCTGGGCATTGCTCATGCCGGACTCAATCAGCCCCATGGCAATTTTCGTAGGACGGATTCCCGTAAGGTTCCCCCAGGGAAGGGTCTGTCCTGTAAGCTGTGACAACAGTTTATACAAAACCTGTTTTAATTTATTTTTTCTGATTTTTCGATCTTCTGTCTGCTCATAGGCTTCCTGTCCTTCCAAAAGGGTATCCCCCCATTGAATACGGATGTGTACCTGTTCTCCATATTCAATAGAAATCAGATGTTCCAGCTCAGCCGGCGCTTCCTCTTCCTGTACATAAAACATCTGAATCTCTTCTTTTGGAAAAAATGCCTTCAAAAGCGTATAAGCATCATATTCAAATTCTTTTTGATTAAAGGAAATTCCAATCATATATCCCTGATCTCTTTCTTATAAGTATGGATTATGCAGTTTCTCAAAGGCTGCATCTGTTGCCTCTCCATGGCCCGGATAAATTTCTGTATGTTCCGGCAAGGTTTCCAGCAGCTCTCTCAGACTTTTTCGCATACTGCTCATGCTTCCTGTAGGCAGATCCGTTCTTCCGCAGCTTCCGTAAAATAATGTATCACCGCTTAGACAGACTCCCTCTTCTTCCATCCAATAGCAACAGGACCCTTTTGTATGCCCCGGAGTAAGCAGTGTTTTTACAGAAAAGCCTGCCAGCTTTAACACCTCTTCATGCTCCAGGTAAACATCCGCTTTTACGGTATAGGGATTCCCTGACCAGGCTGCAGACAGGTTTTCTGTGGTATCAAGCAGCAAATGCTCCTCTGCCTTTGCCGCATAAACAGGAATCTCATAGTGGCTGCGCAGCTCATTGACAGCGCACATATGATCATAATGTCCATGGGTCAGCAATATCCCTGCCGGATGACCACAAAGCTGCTCCACAGCTCTTATAATCCGATCCGGCTCTGCTCCCGGATCTACAATCAGGATTTCACCTGTATCCTTATTTTTCAAAAAATAACAGTTGGTGGAAACTGGTCCAACGACAAGTCCTCTTAACATTAAATGCTTCATAACTACTCCTTAGCCGGCAGTACGCTCAATATCCTTAACGCTCTCTATCTGCCTCAGTTTCTCAATAACACTGTTTAATTCTTCCTTGCTTCCCACCTCAAAGGAAATATTGATGGTGGCAATTCCCTGCTTACTGGTTCTGGTATTCAAAGAAGAAATATCGATTTTACGCTCTGTAAATAATTTGGAAATATCTACAATCAGCCCTCTTCGGTTATAGGCATAAATATTCAAATCTGCAATATAGCGTTCTCCGTTTTCCTGTTCCGGCACCTGCCACTCAGCGTCAATCAGACGGTTTCTGTCCTCTGCGCTCATGTTCATAACATTGATGCAGTCTGTCCGGTGAATCGTCACACCCCTGCCTCTGGTAACATAGCCTACAATCTCGTCTCCCGGGATAGGATTACAGCACTTGGAAAAACGTACTGCAACATCATGGATTCCCTTTACCACAATGCCGCCTTTGCTCTTTGCAATGCTAAGCTTTTCCTTCTTTTCTGCAGTGGCTTCCAATACTTTCGCATCTGTAATTTCAGCCTTATGCTCCTTGTTGTAAACCTCCTGGAGTTTATTCAGAATCTGGCCTTCTTTCAGACCTCCATGTCCAAGAGCAGCCAGTACGGAATCCCAGTCCCTAAAGCCATATTTTTTCATAACCGCTTCCTGGTACTTTGGTTTCTGAACCTCTCCCAGATTCACCCCTTTTACCTTGGCATACTGAATAAGCATTTCTTTGCCCTTCAGAATATTATCCACCTTTAGTTCCTGCTTGAACCACTGGTTGATTTTATTCTTTGCCTGGGTGCTTTTTACAACTTTCAGCCAGTCCCGGCTTGGACCTTTGGAATTCTGAGAGGTAATGATTTCTACGCGGTCCCCGTTTTTAATCACATATTCAATGGGTACCAGCTTCCCGTTTACCCTGGCTCCTACCATCTTATTTCCCACTGCGCTGTGGACATTATAGGCAAAATCAATGGGGGTAGAACCATTTGGCAGAGTTTTTACATCTCCGGCAGGTGTGAAGCAGTAGACACTTTCTGAAAACAAATCCAGGTCACTCTTTAACAGACTTAAAAATTCTTTGTTATCTGACATGTCCTTCTGCCATTCCAGAATCTGGCGCAGCCAGCTCATCTTTTCTTCTTCGGACTGGGTCACACTGAGTTTTCCGTTATTGGATACCTCTTTGTATTTCCAGTGGGCAGCAATACCGTACTCTGCGGTTCTGTGCATCTCAAAAGTACGAATCTGAATCTCAAAAGGCTGTCCGTTGGGTCCAATCAGCGTTGTGTGCAGAGACTGGTACATATTAGGCTTTGGCATGGCAATATAATCCTTAAACCGTCCTGGAATGGGTTTATACATCTCGTGAATAATTCCAAGAGCCGCATAACAGTCACGCACCGTATCTACAATAATCCGCACAGCAAACAGGTCATAAATCTGATCCAGGGTTTTATCCTGGTTTACCATTTTCTTGTAAATACTGAAAAAGTGCTTAATTCTGCCATCAATCTGGCCTTTGATTCCGGCTTTTTCAATATGGGTCCGAACCTCGCCTACCACCTGGTCAATAAAAGCCTGGCGCTCACTTTTCTTTAAATTTATTTTTTCTACCAGTTCATAATAAACGTCTGGATTCAAATATTTTAAAGAAAGATCGTCCAGTTCAATCTTCACCTTGGAAATACCAAGACGCTGGGCAATGGGCGCATAAATATCCATGGTCTCTCTGGCTTTTTCCTTTTGTTTGTGAGGCGGCATATATTTCAAGGTTCTCATGTTATGAAGGCGGTCTGCCAGCTTAATCAGGATAACGCGGATATCTTTTGCCATAGCCAGGAACATTTTTCTCAGATTTTCTGCCTGCACCTCTACTTTGTCCGCAGAATAATTCAACTGTCCCAGTTTGGTAACGCCATCCACTAAAAGCTCTACCTCAGCGCTGAACTCTTCTCTGATTTCCTCACTGGTCATTACCGTATCTTCTACCACATCATGCAGAAGTCCCGCAACAATGGTCTCCTTATCCAGCTCCAGATCTGCCAGAATAATACCTACGCAGAGGGGATGAATAATATAAGGCTCTCCTGATTTTCTGGTCTGTCCTTTGTGCGCGTTATTCGCAATGTGAAACGCTTTCTCAATCATGGAAATATCGGCAGACGGGTGGTATTTCCTGACACTTGTAATTAATTCCTTGTATAAAACTTCCGGGCTGGTAAAATCATCCATGGACTTCACACTTGCATCAGCCTTTTTTACAATTTCTTCTGCCTGCAAAGCAGCTTGCTTATTTTCTTCCATATCCAACCATCACCTCTTTATCCATGAACCCTTTTATTTTCCTTCGTAGCAAATCACTGATGCTACATCATACTTTGCCAGACGTTCTCTGCCTTTAAGGCCTGCCAGCTCCATCAGGAACACAATTTTCACCACCTGGCCTCCCAGCTCTTCCACCAGCTTTGCTGTGGCTTCTACGGTACCGCCTGTTGCAATCAGGTCATCCACAATCACGACCTTCTGTCCCGGTAAAATGGAATCCTTATGCATTTCCACTGTTGCGCTGCCATATTCAAGCTCATAGCTTTGTTCTACTGTTTCGCAGGGTAATTTCCCTTTTTTGCGCACCAGTACCAGAGGTTTATGTAAATTATACGCAATGGGAGCGCCAAATATAAATCCTCTGGACTCCGCTCCTACAATCACGTCTGCATCGGTTCCTTCTACCAGCGCCTGCATGGAATCTACCGCCAGCTTCAAACCGTCAGCATCCTGAAGAATGCTGGTAACATCCCTGAAGATAATACCTTCTTCCGGAAAATCCGGAATGCTCCTTACATAGTCTTCCAATTTCTTTTTTTCCTGTTTGTTTTCTTCACAATTTCCCATATGCTCTCCCTGCCTGCTATCGAATTTTGTCATAATTCAAATTTTTATGTGGTTTAGTATACCATCTTTTCCTTGCGGACGCAAACCCCTTTTTCTATCGAATACTCTGCACCACCATTTCTATGCTCTCTCTTCCCCGAAAGCTGTTCACTGTGGGGTAATAAATCACATCAAAACATGGCTTTTCCTGTGTCTTTGCCACAAATACATCCCCGTCTCCAAACCAGATGCCTTCTGATACTGCTCCAAATTCATCTTTTAACTGCATTTTCACCACATTCCGGTTCTTTCCCAGGACTTTGCATTGTGAAATCTGCAGATTTTTCTGTGCAAATACCGGCTTTGTATTTCCTTTGCCAAACGGCTCTAATTGATTTAACTGGCGGATTAAGGGAATTGTCACATAGGACATGGGCATTGGCACATCAATGACGATTTTCTCTGTCATATCCTCCTGGGTAAGGGTACAGTTTTCATTCAGCCTTCTGCGAAGCTTCTCAATGTTTTCCTCTTCCATAGAAAGTCCTGCTGCCATGGGATGTCCGCCGAATTTTGTAAACAGTTCCTTGCACTTTACCATCTCCTGGAACATGTGATATGCTTCAATGGACCTTCCGGAACCCTTTACCCCTTCTTCTCCCCTGGTAAGTACAAACACTGGTTTTGTATAGCGTTCCCGAATCCGTCCGGCAATGATTCCTGCCAGGCTTTCATGACAGTCCGGAAGATAAATCACCAGCACCCGGTCTTTGGCTAATTCTGTGTTCTCTACCATTTCAATGGCCCGCTCCACCCCTTTGGCTGTCATATCCTTGCGGCTGTCATTTAGTTCTTTTAAGTCCTCTGCCAGAACAGAGGCCTCCTTCTCATCTTCTGTAAGAAGCAGATTCAGCGCTCTCTTAGCAGTGCTTAAACGTCCGCTGGCGTTCATACAGGGTCCCAGAATAAATCCGATATGATAGGCTGTAATGGTTTTCTCTTCCAGATTATTGACACGAATCAGGGCTTTTAATCCTTTATTTTCCGGATTTTGAAGGCGCAGAAGTCCCTCGCGGACCATAATCCGGTTCTCATCCTGCAGCTCCATCACATCTCCCACAGTAGCAATGGCGGCAAAAGGGATGAGACTGTTCAGCTCTTCTTTTGGAATATCCAGTGTTTCATAAAGCCCGCAAATCACCTTAAACGCCACCATAGCCCCGCAAATGCCGGAAAAAGGATAAGTATCCCCTTCCTGTTTCGGATTCACAATGGCATCCGCAGGAGGTAAAATGGTTCGGACTTCCCCCTGAGGCAATTCCTCATAGGGTACCTCATGATGATCTGTCACCAGAACAGTCATTCCCAAAGCCTTGGCATGAGCAATCTGGGAAATGGCGCTGATACCATTATCACAGGTAATAATGGTGTCCACCGAAGCCTGGGCTGCCAGGTCAATAAGTTCCTCTGAAATTCCGTAGCCATCCTTCATCCTGTCGGGGATATCCACATCCACCCTGGCTCCTGCCCTTTGCAGTCCCTTTAAAAGAATATAGGTAGAGCATACTCCATCAATGTCATAATCTCCGATAATCCTGATTTTTTTCTTCTGTTCTATCTTATCTGTTAAAATCCCAAGAAGCTCTCCCATTCCCTTTAAAAGTTTCCAGGAATGTAAATCCGAAAGCTTTCCATGAAGATATTTCTCAATTTCCTCATCTGTAATCTGTTCCCTGTTTCGTATGAGCCTTGCAATCACAGGGTCCACGCCAAATTTGCGGCTGATTTCCTGAAAATCTGCCCGTTTGGCAGACACTACCCATTTTTCCATAATTTTCTCCTTTGCATCTTATGTAAAAAGAGACTGCTGCACCGATTTATGCAACAGCCTCCTTGTATTAACGATTTTTGATTTTTGTTTTCATCACATACCACAGGGCTCCTGTAATACATACAGAAGAATATCCACCGCAGATAATACCTACCATCAGAGGCAGGGCAAACTCGCGGATAGAGGATACGCCCATGACAAACAGCAAGAATACCATAATAAAGGTTGTCAAAGAAGTGTACACACTTCTGGTCAGGGTCTGGGTAATGCTGGCATTTACCAGGTTCTCCAAATCCTCTTTCTTTCTTGCCCCTGCCATATTCTCACGAATACGGTCAAAGATAACAATAGTGGCATTGATAGAATAACCTACAATAGTCAGCATACATGCAATAAAGGTATTTCCCACAGAAACCCTTGCAATGGCATAGAAAGCCAGAACCACTAAAACGTCATGCAAAAGGGCAATGACTGCGCTACTTGCAAAACGGATATCCTTAAACCTGAACCAGATATACAGAAGCATAAGAATGGTTGCTACAACCACAGCTTTTACTGCATCTGTACGCATTTCACTGCTCACAGTAGAAGAAATACTTTCAGAAGTAATATCATCCTGGGTTACTCCAAATTCCTCTTCCAGCGCCCGATTTAATGCTTCACGTTCTTTTACATCCAAAGTTACGGTTTTAATAATAACCTGATTGCTTCCCACTACTTTTGTAGCCTGTACGTTTTTATCTCCAGTTACTTTTTCTACCAGAGGTGTTACCCTGGCATCAATTTCTTTAATCGGCATATCTTCTGCAAAGGTTACATTCGTAGAAGTACCGCCTTTAAATTCCAGGCTGTATTTTAAGGCTTCTCCGCTGGTGCCTTTGAAAATCAGCATTGCCACAGGAGCGCTTAAAATCATTAAAACAGAAACCAGGAAGAATACCTTTTTCTTCTGTAAGAAGCGGATTGGTGTTCTTTCTTTTCTCTTGCCATAGAATTTCTCATCTTTTACACCAACTGCATAAACAGCGTACATGAGGAATCTGGACACTACTAAGGCGGTAAACATGGAAAGTACAATACCAAGAGCCAGCGTCTGGGCAAAGCCTTTTACTGTACCGGAACCCAGCCAGTTTAATACAAAGGCTGCGATTAAGGTTGTAATATTTCCGTCAAAGATTGCAGAAAACGCCTTTTTAAAACCAGCCTGCAAAGCAGTTCTTACGCTTTTTCCTGCTGCAATTTCTTCCTGAATACGGGCGTAAATAATAACATTGGCATCCACCGCCATACCAATAGACAGAATAATACCGGCGATTCCCTGTAAGGTCAGAGTCAGGTCAAAGGCATTTAAAGCAATTAAATCCAGACATACATAAATCACCAGCGCAATACCGGATACCAGTCCCGGAATTCTGTATACAACAATCATAAACAGAATAATCAAAGCCAGACCAATAGCCGCTGCTACCAAACTGGTGGAAATGGCTTCTTCACCAAGCTGTGCAGCCACAACACTGGAGCGCAGTTCTGTAAGCTCCAGCTTCAGACCACCAATACGAATGGTGGAAGCCAGATTTTCTGCCTCCTGGGCATCCTTCATACCATCAATCTGCGCGCTTCCGTTTTCAATTTCAGCACGTACACTTGGCACGCTGACAAAGCTTCCGTCATAGTAAATACCAATGGTGTCGTTTCCTGCTTCATAAGCAGCCTTTGTAGCTTCTGCGAATTTTTTTGTTCCTTCTTTTGTGAAAGATAAGCTTACAACATTGGTCTTATTCTTTAAATCATCCTCTGCCACTGCCGCCTTGGCATCCTTGACGTCTGTACCGTTCAGTACAATACCGCCGTCTGCTTCAATCTCTTCAATGGTTTTGGTAAGCTCATATTCCCCTGTCTGGGTATTAAGTGTATAGTTTTCATTTCCCTTGGAATCCTTATGTGCGATAAAATACAGGGAACCTGGTTTTCCCAGTTCTTCCAGAATCTTATTGGCATCATTTACGCCAGGAATCTCTACGATAATACGGTTCTCACCTTCCTGATATACCTGAGCCTCTGTACTGTATTGTTCCACACGCTTCTGCAGTTTGTAAATGGTATCCTGCATTTCATCCGGTTCTGGATTTTCTTTGGAGGTCTCATAGGTAATGCTGACACCACCAGACAGATCCAGTCCTGTCTTAATGTTTTTTGCAGCGCCTGTTCCTGTAGGACCCAATCCCACTGCTGTAGTAAAAATCAAAAATGCAGTCACCAGAACGGTCATCACAAGCACAAGTATGCCTCTGTTTTTTTTCATGGTCTTTCCCTTCTTTACATTCTTATTTCATGACGCATGGCCATCTGTTATTCCTCTTCTGCCTCAGCCGCCTTTAACATAATGGCGCACTCCACACGTTTACGCTGCAATTCACAGCCAAGATCATAGGCATCATTAATAGAGCCATGGAAATTATAGGAGTTTGCCGCGCAGCCGCCGCTGCAGTAAAACTTGGCAAAGCAATCCTGGCATTTTTCCTTTGCATAAACATTACAGTTTTTAAACTCTTTGCAAAGGTCCTGACGTTTTACGCCATCCCATACATTTCCAATGAGGAATTTCTCTTCCCCCACAAACTGATGGCAGGGATATAAGTCTCCCCAGGGTGTCACTGCCAGGTATTCTGTTCCTGAACCACAGCCGGACAGACGTTTATAAACACAGGGACCGCCTGTTAAGTCAATCATAAAATGGAAGAAATTAAAGGCTTTTCCTTCTTTTCTCCTGCGAATCATTTCCTTTGCCAGCTTATCATACTCTTCGCAGATTTTCGGAACATCCTCCCACTGAAGGGCATATTCTTCTTTTTCATCTGCTACTACAGGCTCTACGGAAATCTGGTCAAAGCCCAGGTCTGCCAGGTGCAGCACATCCTCTGAAAAATCCAGGTTATGACGGGTAAACGTACCCCTTGCATAATAACTCTTTTCGCCTCTGCTTGCGGCAAACTTCTGGAATTTCGGCACAACCAGATCATAGCTTCCGGCGCCTTTTCGGAAAGGACGCATAAAATCATGGACTTCTTTTCTTCCGTCAATACTTAAAACCACAT
>CATWQE010000022.1 GCA_958352855.1 uncultured Bacillota bacterium | reverse complement strand
CTTCAGGTGCCTGTGGTAGCAATATCGTGTGGGTTCAAGTCCCATCTCCTGCATCTTTTTTTTGTCTAAAAATAAAAATGTAAAAATCAAAAGCTATTGATAAAAACAACATTCAGAAATTCTGATATGTGTAAGTTCAATAGCTTTTTTATTTACTTCTAGCCTTCCAGCATAGGAAGCTCCTGTCCTCTTAAAAGAATCCTTGGTCCTCCTGTGTGCTGAATGTATTCTTTTGTAATAACAACCTGCCCGATACTGTCATCTTTTGGAATCTCATACATAATATCCAGCATGTATTCTTCCAGAATCGCCCGAAGGGCTCTGGCTCCTGTATGTTTCTCCATTGCCATCTCTGCTATTGCTTCCAAAGCTCCGTCTTCAAATTCCAGCTTTACTTCATCCAGCGCCAAAAGCTTCTGATATTGTTTTAAAATAGCATTCTTAGGCTCTTTCAGAATCTGTACCAGCATATCTGCGCTTAATCCGCTTAAAGAGAAAATAATTGGCAGACGTCCCAGAAATTCCGGAATCATACCAAACTTTTTCAAATCTTCTACTGTCACTTTTTCCAAAAGGGCTGGATCCTGATCATATTTGTCTTTTAAATCTGCCTGGAAACCAATAGACGCCGTCTTATTCAGACGTTCCTTAATGATTTCTTCCAAATCAGGAAAGGCGCCGCCGCAAATAAACAGAATATTCTTGGTATTTACTGTTGTGAGAGGCACCATGGCGTTTTTGCTGTTAGCGCCTACCGGAACCTCAATTTCGCTTCCCTCCAGCAGCTTCAGCATTCCCTGCTGTACTGCTTCTCCGCTGACATCCCTCTGATTGGTGTTCTTCTTTTTGGCAATCTTGTCAATCTCGTCAATGAAAATAATTCCATGCTCTGCACGCTCTACATCATTGTCTGCTGCTGCCAGAAGCTTGCTTACCACACTTTCAATGTCATCGCCAATGTAGCCTGCCTCTGTAAGAGAAGTGGCATCCGTAATAGCAAGAGGTACATCCAGAAGCCTTGCCAGGGTTTTTACCATATAAGTTTTACCGCTTCCTGTAGGTCCAATCATCAGCATATTGGATTTTTCAATTTCCACATCATCTGTCATGTCCGCAAAGACACGTTTATAATGGTTATACACACCTACAGACATTACTTTTTTTGCATGCTCCTGCCCGATGACATATTCATCCAGGCTTGCCTTGATTTTATGAGGCGCCGGAATACTTTTAATATCAAAAACCTTCGGCGCTACCTTTTCTTTGGGCTGCTCCTGCTTCTTCTTGATTTTCTGCTTCCTGGGAATCTGGTTCTGAAGAGAGGATAAATCAATCATGCTGATATTAGGCATGTTTGGAATATTTCTCATTAATTCATCATAATTGATGTTGCTGTTATTCATAGTATCAAAGCTTCTCTGCATACAATCTGTGCAGATATGAATATTCCCCGGCAGCTCAATCATTTTCCCTGCCTTGCTCTCAGGGCGTCTGCACATAAAGCAGACCTTTTCATATTCGTCCTTTTTTTCTTCCTTCTGATTCTCAGAAACCTCAGAAGGGTTCGTTGTCTCTAATAAATCTTTCTCGTCTGACATTTTTATTCCTGCTTTCTCTATGTTTTCTTCCTGAAAAACCACTTGTGGGTATCTTATCACAAATCCTGTGGTGTCACAAGTAAACTTTTTATAAATGGAGGCAAAAAGAAAGCTGCGACACTGGACACATTTTGGAAGGCAGGTATCCTTCCAGCTCAGCCTGCGTTCCCTTTGAGCCTGTAGTCTCAAAGCGTACTCGGCACATGCGCCGGAATAATACCTGCCTTCCAAAATACTGTTTATCTCACAACTTTCATTTTTTCTATTTCTTATCTGCCTGGTCTGGTTTGTGTATTGTTCTGAGCATCTTTCTTGGAACCAAGTTCTACAGTTACGGTCTGTTCTTTGTATTCCCCGCCATCTGCTCTGGCAATCACAAAATCAATTTTTTCTCCTGCTTCGTAATATGCCAGTTGACTTTGAAGATTATCTGCTGATTGTACCGTTGTTCCATCAATTTTCAGAATAATATCTCCTGCCTGAATCCCTGCTTTTGCCGCTGGTCCATCTTCTTCCACACTGTCTACATAAACACCAAGAGGCATATTATAATACTCAGATGCATCAGAGGTCACATTTTTCAGTCGAACACCCATATAAGCTGCTTTATTTTCGTCTTCTACTAAATCTCTGGTCTTCTTACTCATCAGTTCATCCAAAATCGGCTGTGCTTTAGAAATTGGAATGGCAAATCCCATACCTTCTACTTCATCCGCTGCAATCTTGGCAGAGTTAATACCCACCAGTTCTCCCTTCATATTCAGAAGTGCGCCGCCACTGTTTCCAGGGTTGATTGCTGCATCGGTCTGAATAAAAGTGCTGTCTGCGTTTTCGGAGCTTACCTGCTTATTTAAGGCGCTGACATAACCGCTGGTTACAGACTGACCATATCCCAGAGCGTTTCCAATGGCTACCACCTGTTCTCCCATAGTAAGAGAATCAGAATCACCGATAGTTGCCACTTTAATCTCGCTTAACACATCTTCTGGAATATCCTCCAGTTTTACTGCAACAACTGCCAGGTCATTATCAGAATCTGTGCCTTTGATTTTGGCTTCTACTGCATTTTCCAAAGCTGTATCAGACTCAGGGCTATCCGGCGTACTGCCTTCTGCGCTGGTATCTGTAAGTACGTTTGACCCAGCTACCGTACCGTCCTGGTTAGTAAAGCATACGGTAATGGCATTTGTATCTTGTACTACGTGATTATTGGTAGCAATCAGAAGTTCTGTGTCATTCTGTCCTACAATAATTCCGGAACCATTGCTCTGACCTTCATACTGCTGTGTTCCGAATCCAAAGTAATTTGGAATCTCCTGGATGCTGATTCCTGTAATAGATACCATAGATGGCATGGCATTGGCTGCTACTTCTGATACGCTGTTTCCATAAGCTGTATTATTACTTACAGAAGTTGTATTTTGAGAAGTTGTTTTTGTGTTCTCAACCTGTGTATTCTGTTTCTTGGGAAGCAGTTGGTTTCCGGTATAAGTTACTCCCAAAAAGACGGAACCTGCTACCAGACCAAAAACGGCTGCTGTGGCTGCTGCAATTCCCAGCTTTTTGCCCATTCCAGACTGTGTATTTTTCTTATCTTTTCTCTTCTTCTCTTTCTTCACTGGTTCTGGCGGAATCTGAGAAGAAAATTGATAAGACTGATAGGGAGCCCTCTGGTTCTGGTTTTCACCATGTTGATTTTCCTGATTAAAGTTTTGTGTATTTCCTTTTTGTGGTCCTGTATAGGTTCTTGTAAAGGATTCCGGCTCTTCGCCCTCTTTCTTTTCTTCACCTGCTTTTCTGTAGGAAAACGCATAGGAAGAACTCTCAGATTGCTGTGTTTCCTGTTCTGTATTTTGTTCTATATGCTGCTCCTCTGCGTGATTTTCTACAGGATTCTGTGTACTTTTCTCTGTATTCTCTGTTATCTCTGGTTTCTTTTCCGGGTCATTTCCCAAATCATATCTATTATATTCTTCACTCATGATGATACTTCCTTTCTAACATGAATCTTTGTTCTTTCTCTCTTTTCTGAAACCTAGTTTATCAGTGAATTGTGTTGAAATTGTGATAAAAAAGAAAAGAAAAGGTGAACACATGAAAGATTTTATCCCTGTTTCCAATATGCCCGATTCATGGTCAGTTTTTCCACAAGCCATCTGGGAATTTTCTGGTAATGCTGTCCTGCCTTGTATCCCAGAAATTTAAAACCACTTGCCAGGATTAAATCTGGAAGCAGCCAGGGCTTTTTTTGTTTTAGTAAATAAGAAGCTGTCTGTTTTACCAGTCGTATTCCTTCATTTTCCGAAGAAACCTCTGCAAAAATTTCCGGATGGTCTGTCTGGGAAACTGCCAGATCAAAATTCCTCTGGAATTGCTGGATATAGTTATAATTATGAGAATGCACTACTTGTGCATCTGCTGCATAAGCAATTCCATATCCATCCTGAATCATGTGGGCTGCCAGAATCATATCCTCATTAAAAATAGTTTTGGTGACAAATCCCCCCTCCTTCTCATATACGCTTCTTCTATAGGCAGCGCATACATTGGAGCAAAAGTAAGTCTTAATCCCAAGCTCAGGCAAATCTTCTCTTCGCTTCACTCTGCTGCTTCCTGGATAATTAAAGCTTCTTGTATACCGCTCTATGAATTTGCAGTCTTCTGCGGGAAGCTGTCTTCCATAAGCCCCTCCAATACTGTCATCTGCAAAAGGCTTAACCAGACCTTCTATCACCCTATGATTTGCAGGTACTGCATCCTGAGTAAAAAACACCAGCAAATCCGTATCTGCCATAGCAGCTCCCATAGCTCTGGTTCTTCCATGGTCAAATTCTTCTTTTGTAATATGATGAACCTCTGCCTGCTGGATTCCCTCTATCAGAGCGTCCTTCCAGTATCTGGCTTCTGTATTCAAAATCAGTATTTTTTCAATGGGATAGGTCTGATTTTTCAATGCCTTCATTAATTTGCGGAATTTCCCATCTGGTTTATAGGTTGGAATAATTACTGTTACTGTCATTTACTACACTCCCATCTAAAAGAAAAGAATGCAGGAATTCTGCCTTAACAAAGTTCCTGCATGTTTCTTTAATATTCATAGTTATCTGTTTCATCCTGGTCTTCTGTATCACCGGACGGTTCTACAATTAAATACTGGCTCTTTTCCGGTACTGAGGCATTTCCAAATCCTGTCTTATTTGCCATAAACTCACTTCTGGTAAAGACTGTTTCAGATGGAATATACTCTTTATCATCAAATAAGAACTCATGAAGGTATTTCACATTGGTTGCCAGCGTAGTGGGAATCAGACAATCCAGACCGGTTACCGGTTTCGTAACCTCTGCTCCCATAGCATAGTCTAATGGAAATCCTATATTTTCTGTTAGTTTATAAGACAACAATCCTGAACCCAGTTTTACCAGTTCAGATTTTGAAAAGTTTGTTTCTACCAGAGGGAACACTCTGTCCACTACTTTGTTTAAGGTAGTCAGGTTTGATTTTTTTGCTTTATCCGCCATTAAATTTAAAATATATCTCTGTCTCTGTGTTCTTCCCATATCCATGGAAGCTGTCTTGCGAATCCTGCAATACGAAGTAACCTGAATTCCATTTAAATGATATGTGCCAATGATTTTACTCTGATCCTCCGGAACAGGTGGCTTTTCAATCGGCGTGTAATCTCCTCCAGTCTGTTCTGAGGTTCCGACACAGTAATTATTGGTATGCTCAATTTCTTCGTAACTCATGTCTACGTCCAGACCGCCTAAACAGTCTACTGCTTCCGAAAGAGCTGCAAAATCCACAGTAATGTAATTCTGAATGTCCAAATCTAAGTTGGTATTTAACATGGAAACAGCAGCAACCGGGCCGCCTCTTAAATAAGCTGAATTGCACTTATTATAAATTCCATTGCCATTTTCATCCTCTGCTACTCTAAGATAAGTATCCCTGTACAAAGAAACCAGCTTAATTTCCTTGGTATCGTTATTAATACTTGCAATAATAATGGTATCACTGTTATTTTCATTGATACCAAACAGCGCTACATTGGTGTATCCGCTTAGGACTTCACTTCCTGACACACTCTCATTCATTTCCACCTGAATTTTTTCGCCATTTTCCGCAGTATCATCCTTGAAATTCAGTTGTTCCATTTTCTTATGTAGCTGGGTGTAGGCAAACAGCACTCCCACCAGCAAAATCAACACTACAATTTCTACGCCGAATAACACCTTTCTTCCTATGTGCCTGTTCTTTTTTTTCATCTTAGACATATTTTTCCCCTTTTGCCTTTTAGTAAGCATTCTTGTTAATAAAACCTTTAAAAACAGTCAAAAACAGTATTTTTATATCCAGTCCTAAAGTCCAGTTCTCAATATAGTATAAATCATACTCGATTCTTTTTTTAATAGAAGTATTTCCTCTGTAACCATTGACCTGAGCCCACCCTGTCATACCAGGGCGTACCTGGTGCTTAATCATGTATCGTGGAATTTCTTCCTTGAATTTTTCTACAAAAAACGGACGCTCTGGTCTTGGCCCTACCAGACTCATTTCACCTTTTAGAATATTAAACAACTGAGGCAGTTCATCAATACTGGTCTTACGCATGAATTTTCCAAAATTGGTTACACGCGGATCATCTTTTACTGTCCATTTTGTTTTTTCCTTGTCCGGCGCCTGTACATCCATGGAGCGGAATTTATACATCATAAAGGTGCGGTTATGAAGCCCCACCCGCTCCTGTTTAAAAATCAATGGTCCCGGTGAAGTGAGTTTAATCATAATAGCAGAAAACAGCATCACCGGTGAAAACAAAATAATAGCACAGATTGCCCCTGCAATATCCATAGCTCTCTTAATAGCCGCATAAAAGGTATTGGTAAGAGGCACATGGCGGATATTTATAACCGGCAGCCCTAAAATATCTTCTGTATATGGCTTTGTAGGGATTACGCGGTTGTAATCAGGAA
Source organism: uncultured Bacillota bacterium (assembly GCA_958352855.1). Lineage (GTDB taxonomy): Bacteria > Bacillota > Clostridia > Lachnospirales > Lachnospiraceae > Blautia. The sequence continues at coordinate 34,052 of CATWQE010000022.1, read as the reverse complement.
TAAACTTGGTATGTACTCCTGATTTTTCACAGAGATTTACAATTTCTTCCAGACGGGAATACTCACTAAGACCCAAGGTAATGGCAATTTCATCCAACCTATTTTCCGGCAAAATCACCATAAGGTTATCAATACGCCCAATAACCTTAATTCCTCTGTATTCTGTTCCTGCCTCAATATTGTCATCCAGAATCCCCCTGATTTTGTAACCCCATTGGGGATTTTCCAGAATCCGGTCAATATACTCCTCTGCCGCCCTGCTGTATCCCACCAGAACAATATGCTTCAGATTATATCCCTTTCTTCGGATATCTCTAAGGAAATACCGGATGAGATTTCTTGCGATTGCTTCCAGAATCACATTTAAAACATAAAAATAAAACAGCATCCATCTGGAAAAATCAATCATTTTTATCAGGTACAGTACCCCCAGTATAAGGGCAATTCCTACGGTATTTGCTTTTACAATATTCCATAGCTCCAGACGCCGCCCCTGAACACGTTTCGGTGTATACAGACTAAACAGATTGTATAGCAGCAGATACGCAGCCACAATACATACCATGGCAAACATGTAGGTACGAAACGGAAGCTTTCCATCGTCATTCTCTAATATTTGAAATTTAATCACCCATGCCATCACATAGGAAATTACAATAACAAAAGCATCTATCACCACTTGAAGCCTGTTAAAATGCTTTTGATTTTCTTTAATCAAGGTCTTATCACCCTCTATTTTTTATTTCATAATTTCTTAGAATATAGCACAATCCTGTGAAAAGTGCAATTCTGTTCTTTTGTTTTTCTTTATCAGCCTCTATTTTTTTAGAAATTTTATTATATTTTTATAGAGTTCCCACTGAATCCTAAAATATGTCCCCTTCCTTCTGATTTTCACTTTTTTATGGGGATTCTCTCTTGATAAAAGGATTCCATTCTTAATACCTGCCAGATATTCTCTTCCAAAGCCTTTCGTTGCAAAAAACAGGGCTTTACAGCTAAAGCCCAAAAGCAGCAGAGGAAAGTTCCAGATAATCTGGAGAAGAGGCATATTTTTATAAATTAAATATATATTATTTCTGGAAGAATAGCGCACCTTAAAAAGGTTATACCTGGAACCGCTGGTACCGCTTCCTGCATGATAAACCCTTGCTTTTGGGCAAAACCAGTTTTCATACCCATACAGTCTTGCCCGGTATCCCACATCCAGATCCTCTAAATAGGCAAAATGCGCCTCATCAAAATGTCCGATTTCATCCAGAATTTTCCGGCTGTAAATAGCAGCTCCTGCACAGGAGGAAAAAATTTGTTTCTCTTTGGTATAGTTTACCTCAGGTCTTCCTTTTCCATCTGCAAAAGCCCATCCAAAAGCGCAGTAATAATTTCCCCCGTCATCCATTTTGCTTTTATCAGAAAGCTGCATCATTTTTCCCTGACAGGAGCAGGCATTGGGATGACTTTTGATTGCTGCTGTCAGATTCTTTATAAAATATTTTTCTGCTATGGTATCGTTATTCAGTAACAGAACATATGGGCTTTTAGACGCCTGGATTCCGGCATTCACGCCTCCGCAAAATCCCGTATTTTCCGGCAGGGCAATCAGTCTTACCCATGGATAATGCTCCCGTACATATTCCACACTTCCATCCTCTGAACCATTATCTACCAAAATCACTTCAAAATCTCCATATACCTGTCTTGCCATGGCATCCAGGCAGTTTTTTAAATATTTTTTTCCGTTATAATTCGGAATAATCACAGAAACTTCGCACATGGTATTCTAAGCCTTTCCATCCTTTGGTTTCAAAGAATAATTCCATTTGGAAAGAGATAAGTTTTTATTGTAATAAGGGTCTCCCTTTTTCAAAAGGTCTTCCCATCTGCACCGCATAAATTCAATTTCTGACTGAAACCTTCTTACTTTCTCTTTGCTATCCTCAGTTCCTCTGCTTTTGGACTCGTAATGATACAATTCCACATAAGGATTGTAAACCACAAGATAACCAAGCTGCCGCACTCTGAGACAAAAATCCACATCATTAAAAGCCACAGCAAGCTCTTCTTCAAAACCATGAACCTGTTCAAAAATGCTGCGCTTTACCATCATACAGGCTGCTGTCACTGCACTTAAATCCTGGATAATGGAGGCTTTGTGCATATATCCGGAGCGTTCCCTGTCCATATCCACAAACATATGCCCTGCTATTCCACCAATGCCAATAACCGTACCGGCATGCTGAATGGTATTATTTCCATAATAAAGCTTTGCTCCCACGATTCCAGTGTCTTTTCTCTGACAAAATCCCAGCATTTCTTCTATCCATTCCGGAGTAATAATTTCCGTATCATTATTCAAAAATAATAAGTATTCTCCCTTTGCCTTGCCTGCTGCATAATTATTAATAGCAGAATAATTAAAGGGATGTTTCCATCTCAAAAGCCGCACCTTTGGATTCTGGGCAAGTTTTTTGTAATAATCAAAAATTTCACTGCCGGTACTGTTATTCTCCACAATGAGAATTTCAAAATTTTTGTAAGTAGATTTTGTCAAAATGGAATTCACGCACTTTTCCAAATCTTCCCTGGCATCCTTATTGGGAATAATAATAGAAACCAGTGGATTTCCCTGAACCGGATAAGTAACCCGGTAGAAACCGTAATCTTTGGTATGGCTTACTTGGCCCTGTAACCCACAGCGTTTAAGATTGGCTTCCACTGCCCGCTTGCCGGCTTCAAAGGCATAGAGCTTGCTGTCTGGATTATCTGCTGTTGAGGACTGATGAGTTCTCCAATGGTATAAAATTTCCGGTATGTGATGAATGTGTTTGGCCTGTTCCACACATCGGAAAATAAAGTCATGATCCTGTGCCCCGTCAAAAGCTGCCAGAAAGCCTCCTGCCTGCTCTACCAGGGTTCTCTTTGCCACAAAAAAATGACAGATATAATTATTAGAACGCAGCAAATCCAGATTAAAATCCGGTTTCAAATGAGGCTGGAAATGCTCCAGGCTCTCTCCCCTTACCTTGTCCTCATCTGTATACAGTACATCAATATCCGGCTCCTTCTCTAATGCTGCCGCGATTTCATACAATGCATTAGGCGCCAGCAGATCATCATGATCCAAAAGTCCTACAAAATCGCCGGAAGCCATGGCAAAAGCCTGGTTGGTATTTTCTGCAATTCCCATGTTTTTTTCCAGCTTTTTCCACCTGATTCTGGGATCTCTGGCTGCATATTCTTTGAGCACATATTCCATGGATGCATTTTCAGGACTGGCGTCTGCAATGCAAAGCTCCCAGTTTTCATAGGTCTGCTCTAAAAGAGAGTCCATCATCTGACACAAAAATTTCTCCGGCGTCTGATATGCTGGCACAACCACGCTGATTTTAGGAGCATATTTCCATTTTCTTTTCTTTTGCTTTTCCAGTTCTTCCCGGGTAGGTACGTAAGCTTCATACCAGGGACCATAGGGAACTTCCTCTGGTTCAAACCGCTCATGCAGCCGCACCCAGAATTCTTTTGGTCCATAGTGCTTCAAATAACGCAATCCTTTTTGTATGGTATAGGGAGATAAGCGGCCAAGAAGCCTTCCCCACTGAATTTTTCCATTTGGCATTTCTATACACCTGCCTTAACTTTCCAATTTGTTCTTGCATCCTTTTACCTCTGCGTACACGCAGGGCTCTGCAAGGCTCATTTTACCATATTTTTTGTTTAAAGAAAACCTTTAATGTGTTATACTGGGATTATCTGCATGAAAGGAGATAAACTATTGAAACAGAAACACCCTATTTTAAAACTATTGTGCCCTTTTCTGGCGCTTCTATTACTCTTACAGATGCCTGTTTCGGTGTCTGCTAAAACCTTTCCAAAAGGCTGGCCACAGGCTCCTGAGATTTCCAATGAAACGGGAATATTAATGGAAGCTGCTACCGGACAGGTGCTTTTTGACAAAGGCATGGATGAAGTCCGTTACCCTGCCAGCACCACCAAGGTTATGACTGCTTTACTGATTTTGGAAAATATTGAAGATTTAAGCGAAGTTATTACCTTTACAGATGTAATTACACCGGATTTAGAGCCCGGCAACTCCACCATTGACGCCAAGGTTGGAGAACAGCTTACGGTAGAACAATGTCTTTATGCCATTATGCTGGCTTCTGCCAATGAAGTCTGTACCCAGATGGCTGTCCGGGTGGCCGGTTCTGTAAGCAATTTTACAGCCATGATGAATGAGCGCGCCGCAGAACTGGGATGCGAAAACACCCATTTTGTGAATGCCAATGGCCTTCCTGATCCGAATCACTATACCACTGCCCATGATTTGGCAAAAATTCTGGCTGCCGCAGTAGCAAATGAAGATTTCTGTAAGATTTCCGGTGCTTCTGCTTATACCATTCCGCCTACTAATATGACCGCTTCTGCCAGAAATCTTTCCAATACCAATGCTCTTATCGCAGACGGAGATTCCCATTATGAAGGTGTTCTTGCAGGAAAAACCGGCCATACAGAAGCCGCCAGAAACACCCTGGTTACAGCCGCCAGACGGGACAATATGACTCTGATTTGTGTTGTCATGCGTTCTGAAGGAAAAGACCGCTTCACAGACACCACAGCGCTTTTTGACTATGGTTTTAATAATTTTCATATGGAGCCTGTGTACTGGATGGATGAAGAAAATCCCGCAGGGTATGCAGTGCTGCCAAAAAATGTCTCTCCTGGCAGTCTGGCAATCAAGGAAGAGGACAGCCCCAATCTTCGTACCAGAACCTATTCTTATCAGGGAAGTGAAATCCTGAAGGTTTATGCCTCTCTTCCCATGGAAGTAAAAACCAGAACCACCTCAGATATGTCCCTGGTAAAAACAGGAGTGTCTGAAATCCAGATTGGTTCTCCTGTTATCTTCCCGGTGATGATGGTGATTCTGGCTGCCCTTGTTATCATTCTGATTGTAGTAATTGTAAAGGCAGTGTTGGATTCTAAAAGACCGAAAAAGAAGAAAAAAAGAAAATTGAACTGAAAATAGCAAACAAAAAATGCAGCACCTTCACTGAAACGGTATGAAGGTGCTGCATTTGCGTCTAAATAAGAATTTTTTTATTCACAATCATAAAATTTCAAAATATCCTGCTCCAGACTCTTCCAGTCCCGAACTTTTGCTGTTTCCAGACCTCCCTGGTATAAGGTTTCTCTCAATTCCGAATCTGTACTGATTCTTTCGATTGCAGCAAGCCCTGCTTCCAGGTCTCCACATGGATAGAGCAGACAGTTTTTCCCGTCCACCAGATATTCCTGATTTCCATCATTTGGCACAACCACTGCATAACCTCCCGTTGCCATCATCTCCAATGGAGGATAGGAAAAGCTCTCCAGAAAGCTGGTTTTCAACAGGATATGACACTGACGGTATACCTCTGCCACTTCACTAAATGGTATCTTATGAAGGAATTTATCCACATGATACCACTCTTTGGGCTCTGCATTATAGGACATATACCAGATTTCATATTTACTGTGATCCAACTGATTGGTAATACGGAAACTTTCATCTACATTTTTATAATAAACACCGCAGTCTCCTTCAATAAGAATTCTGATTTTTCCTGAAAAATCCCGTTTTACAGGCCGATAATTTTCTGTATGGATTCCATTTGGCAAATATCTGGCTTCCTGTTCATAATCCTCTTTCAACCACTTTTCACACCATTTGGAAATAGTCAAAAACTGCACATCCACTTTGGGCGAATATTTCTGGTTTGCTTCAATTCTAAGAGGATCCATAGGTTCATAAAAATTGGTTTCAAAATTCTGTACCAGATAATAGCGTTGTCCGATGTTAGAATATCCCTCCAAAAATTTCACTGTAGACCACATGGTTGCAACCGCCTTATCAAAGTGTCCACAGATAATACTTTCTCTGCTTGGCAATACCGGAAATTTGATTCCCTGAAATTCGCACCAGGTACTGTCATCAATATCATCATTAATAATAGTAACATCATATCCATGTTCCCGCAGCACCTTGCAATGCTCAAAAGCCACCATAATGCCTCCGCTGATATTTAAAGCCGGCAACACCATTGCAATATTGGGAACATACATACTCTTAATAAATTTCATAAGAGGGAATCCTGTATACAATGTTACACAATGCACTTTGCAGTAATCATAGGCTGCTTTGGCAATACGTTCTCTTTTCTGCGTATCTACTATCAGAGTTTCCAGGCCTTTATACCATTCCTCACAGGTATTGGCCAGAATTCCTGTTTCATTATGCACAATCATCCTTTTGAAAGCGCCCAGATTGCTTGCAATCGTCGGTACACGAACTAATGCTGCCTCTACCCATTTATTCTCTGATTTTGCTTCATTAAAAATACTCTCTTCTAATGGAGCCAGATTAATGTCCATAGATGCAATCATTTCAGGAAGCTTCTTCCAGTCAGCAAAAGGATGGGCAATCACCCTCTCTTTAAAAGCTTCAAATTCCTTAGGAATATCCAGGATTCCGGCAATGTGAAGTTCCGTCTGTGGGTATTTTTCCATGATTTTTGCAACTGCAGGCTGGATTAAAACAAAATCATCATTGTGGGTAATACTTCCACTGAAATACCCTAATTTTACTGTTTTTCTGCCTTTCGCTGTTTTCTCAGCCACTGCTTTTTCATAGGCTTCTTCTGAAAGCTGCAGCATTTCTTCAGATGCGGTATTTCGGTTAATAAAAACCTTTGGTACATAATGTTTTAATTCTTCTGCCATACCTTCTGTAGTTGTAATGGCAGCGTCACACATTTTCAGTACCTTTTGCATATTGCAGACACCTTCGTCATATCCTTTTCGTTCTTCCGGTGACATGGTATCCAGGTATTTAATGGTGTCCGTATATTTTGTATCAATAACCAAGTCATCAATATCATAAATGACTGTTTTATTCAATTCTTTAGCCAGTCGTATAAATTCTCCCAGTTCTTCTGTATAAGGACATCTGAAAATCACAAAAGCTCTGTAATTTCTCACCTGCTCTATACTCAGATGCAAATAAAAGTTTTCATCACAGTCAATATTGTTTGCCTTAAGCTGCTCCATTTGATGCTGTACCCTGTAGCGTGGCGGATGGGGCAGTGCGTTATAATCACATCCATTAATAAATAACACATCTTTATAAGTTTTTCCTATATACTTCAACTGCTGCTTTCGAACCTTTGCTGTATGAATATAACTTACTGTTTTTCTGGCAACACCTGTAACGCCTTCCTCTTTCAATGCTTTTAAAGTTTTTCTTCCAAGAGAACCTATCCCTTCCATTGATTACCTCCTATACTATCCGCAATATCTTCCACAGTGGATGATAACATTGTTCTTGGTCAAACTGCTGACTCCAAACAGTTATAAACCGGTTTCTCTCTTCTTCTTTCTTCTCCTCTATGAGCTCTTGTCCGGTAAAACGAATCTGGGCGAAACATGTCCAAACATTGTTCTTCCCTTTTTCCATTCCTCTTAGACAAAAGTCAATATCCTCATAACCTTTACAAGCATTTGCAAACCCTTGAAGCTCTCTCCACACTTTCTTTGAAAACATCATGCATGCTGCTGAAACCCCCGTTGTCTCCCTCACATGGCAAAGCAAAGCCTCATAACCAATATCTGCTCTGGTATCATGCTCACACAAAAGCCGCAATCCTGTTTTCGTTTCTCTATCTAATGCAATTCCCGCATATGCAATCCTGTCATCTTTGTAATACATTTTAGGACCAACTGCACATACATCCTCTCTTTGACTGAACATCAGCATTTCTTTTATCCAGTTTTTTTCTATTGGCCTACATCTGGTATCGAAAAGCAGCAAAATTTCCCCTTGTGCTTCTTTCACCGCCTGATTCCAGTTCCAGGCTTTACTTTTTCCCTTATCCAAAGAAATCCTGTGAAGTCTGATTCCATCCCGAAGGGTGATTTCTAAATCCTTCTCTGCAAAATAAAGCAGTTCCAAATTTTTATAGTCTGTATTTTCTTCTAAATTTCTGATACACTCTTCCAGCTCTTCCAGTTTCTCTGTTCCATGCAGAATCAAAGATACCTTAAACTCTTCTTTCAGTTCATAGTTAATTCGATAAATCGTCTGAAAAGGCAGGTTGCTGGCTGCTTTGCCATTCTCCCCTGTCCTTATAAGCTGCTGGTCAATAGCCCTGATGGCAGAATCTACTGCATAGAGCTTTGTTCCTAAATCCTTTGATACAGAATTGTCATGAACCCGCCAGTAATACAATACCTTGGGAATATGTGTAATCCTGGTAGTTTTTTCGGTCAAACGCAGAACCATGTCATGATCCTGGCTTCCATCACATTCCTTGCGGTAAAATTCCTGTTCCCCTTCCAGCAGTCTCTTGTGAAATACTGTAAAGTGACAAATATAATTGTGGGAACGCAAATCATCCTTTCCAAATCCCGGTTTCAGATTAAACATCATAGGGTCTTGAATTTCTTCAATTTTCCCCGCAAATTTTACCTCATCTGTATATAAGAACTCTGCTTTGGTTTCTTCTATTGCCTTCATAACCTCATATAAAGCACTTGGATGAAGCAAATCATCATGATCCAGCAATCCAAAATATTCTCCTGTTGCAAGCTGAATACATGCATTGGTATTCTCAGAAATCCCTTTGTTTTCCGGCAAATGGTAATATACAATCCTTGAGTCCTGCTCTGCTCTCTTTTGGCAGATTTTTCCTACATACTCATGCTCTTTGTCACTGCCATCTGCCAGACACAATTCCCAGTTTCCATAGGTCTGCTTTTCCATAGAATCTAAAAGCTCAATCAGAAAATTTCTGGGCGTATTATAAAGAGGTGTAATAATACTAAACTTTATACTATTTTCAAATTTTCTTTTTCTCTGCGCCTCCAGTTCCTCTTCTGGAACTATATGAGCTGCCTGCACAGTTTTTATTCCAGGTTTCTTATGATAACGCTTATTTTCCAATCTTTTGATAAAAGATCTTGTTCCATAATCCCTGTAAATCTGAACTGCATTTTTTACTTTTTGCATGATAGGTTTCATATTTTCCACTCGATTTCCTTTCTGCCATATTCCACTCTGTAGTTCTTTTATTTGAAAAGATTATATAAAAATCTCATAAACAAAATCACATACAGCGCAAATATCAAAAAGACACAGAAGGTTTCCACATCAAAACGCTGGGTAACTGTTTTTAAAATCAATGTTCCGTTTTCTACCTTTTCCCCCGCTACAGTCAGAGATGTGTTCTCTTCCTTTGCCTGTTCATAGGAAAATCCCGCTCCGGAGGTTTCCCCCAGGGGTACATTGGTATATACTGAAAATTCAAAGGGTACTTCTTTACAGTTTTCCACACGGTCAAAGGAAAACTCAAAAAACTTGCTGTTTTTAATTTCTTTTCCTTCCACCTCTCCTGTGGCAACCACCACTCCTGTGGAAAGATTTTTTAACTGATACTGTAACTTCGTATTCTCTGCGGAGTTAAAAACCGTACTTTTAATCCGGATGCCATCCAGATGCTCTTCTTCACATACAAACTCCTGCTGCACACCTAACTGGGTTAAAACTCCTGTATTAGAATACGCAGAAGGGTCTATTTCCTTATTATAAATGTTATGAACCTTTGCTATGTGTGCGTAGAAAAAAGCAAACACAATAAGCAATATTATTCCCAGAATACGCTTCATTCTTTTCTTCATATTTTCCACCTACTTATGATTGTCTGTAAATTTCTCCTACTTCCATAGCATCTCCCATCATTTTCAGTCTGCCCTTTTCCAGCCAGACCACCTTGGAGCATAAGCTCTGAACCTGGTCAATACTGTGAGATACGAACAAAATGGTAGTTCCTGCTTCCTTCATTTTCCGAATCCTGGCCTCACACTTTGTCTGGAAATGAAAATCACCTACAGACAACACTTCATCTACAATCAGGATATCCGGCTGTCCAATGGTAGCAATAGCAAAGGCTAATCTTGAAATCATACCTGAGGAAAAATTTTTCACCGGAATATTCATAAAATCCTTTAATTCTGAAAATTCCACAATATCCTCATAATACGTATTCATCTGTTCTTTGGAATATCCCAGAATAGCACCGTTTAGATAAATATTCTCTCCTGCTGTCAGGTCATAGTCAAAGCCTGCTCCCAGTTCAATTAAAGGGGCAACATTTCCCCGGACAATCACATTTCCTTTTGTTGGCTTCAAAACTCCTGCAATAATTTTCAGCATGGTACTCTTCCCACTTCCATTCAGTCCAATGAGACCTAAGGAATCTCCTTTTTCCAGAGAAAAAGAAATATCGTTCAGCGCCCAAAATTCATTGTAGGATATCTGTTTCTTCAACGTCTTAATAAAGTATTCTTTAAAACTATCAAATTTTTCTGATGCCAGATTAAATTTCATGGAAACCTGCTGGACTTCCACAATCGGCTTATTTTCCATGGCACATTCTCCCCTATAAGTTTAAAATAAAATCATCCTGCTTTTTATAAAAAACAATCAGTCCTATCACCATTGCCAGAATTGCTTCTATGCCTCCAATCAGCAGATTCATCCCGCCAGGAATACTATTGTTCAGCATGGTATCCCTGAACATAATCAGATAATTGGTAATAGGATTTGCCAATACCACATATTTCATCCACTGAGGCAAAATAGACATGGGATAAATGACAGGTGTCAGATACATCAACGCTGTAATAAATACAGAGTAAAAATGCATAATATCCCTGAATTTTACCACCACAGCGGAAAGAAACAGCGAAACTCCCAGGGAAAACATCACCAGAAGCGCCAGTGGAATAAACGATAACAGTGCAGTCCAGTGAAGCTCTGCCCTTGTAGCTACCATCACAAACAACAGGGCGGTAAAGGCAGCCATAAGATTGATAAAACTGGACACAACTCTTGATACTACAAAAAGATATTTAGGTACATACACCTTTTTTATCAAAGGCGCATTAAAAATAATAGCTCCCATGGCATTATTCGTAGAATCTGAATAAAAGTTAAAAATAACCTGTCCGCTTAAAAGATAAAGTGGAAAATTTTCAATGTCGAACTTAAACAGATTTGAAAATACAATAGATAATACAATCATCATCAGCAGGGGATTCAACAAAGTCCACAAAACACCCATAATGGATCTTCTGTATTTTATCTTAATATCCCTTGATACCAGCTCATTGAGCAGTGGCCTGAATCTTTTAAAATTTTCTATATACGTTGACAAGACGCACCTCCATAGACTATTTGGATTCACATTTTTCATTTAGTTTACACCATTTAATGCCAGAAATCAACTAACAGTCAAATCATTTCCATCAGTCTCTCCACCAAAAACACTGCCCCACAGGAAAATAAGGCCACAGTTACCAGGCTTTTTTTCTTAAAAGCCAGCAAAATTGCCACTGCAAATCCGGCAAAGCCTGAAACCACAGACGCGGTGGCATATAAAATTGCCGGAAATGTCATAGCTGCCAGACAGGCATATGGAATATAGTACAAAAATGACCGGACATACACATTAGTGATTTTCTTCTGAATCAGAGTTAAAGGAAGCATGCGAATCAGATACGTAACACCAGCCATCACAAAAATATATGCGTAAATCATTCCTCACCCTCCTTTAGTGGAAACAGCACAGCGCCCACAGCCGCTGCTGCCACTGTACAAATAATAATCATAAAACCGGAAGATACCTGTCTGAGTACCGGAAGATAGTAAAAAGCACAGCTAAGCGCCAAAGCAATCAGTACCACTGTTCGCACTTCCTTATGTTCTTTTGCCGGCGGCACTACAATGGCAATAAACATTCCATACAAAGCCACCCCCAGAGCACTGATAACCGTTGCCGGAAGCAAGGTACTTGCCACAGCTCCTGCCAGGGTACCGCCTACCCATCCTAAAACCGGCAGAAGAATCAGGCCATATAAATACTTTGCCCCAACAGTGCCAGGCTTTGAGCTTGCCACTGCAAAAATCTCATCTGTATTCCCATAAGCAATCAACAGGCGGCTTCTCATCTTTACCGAATCATCTAATTTCTGTGACAGAGAAACTGACATTAAAGCGTAGCGGATATTTACCACCAACTGGGTCAATGCCATCTCCATCAAAGAAGCATTGGAAACAATCACCGTAAGTCCGGCAAACTGTCCTGCAGAAGTCAGATTCAAAAGGGAAATCAGCACTGCATGAAATGGAGAAATTCCACTTTGAACTGCCATCATTCCAAAAGTAAAGCTCACTGAAAAATATCCCACTGCAATGGGAATTCCATCCCGTATTCCCCGCTGTATTTTATTATGTATCATAACGTCCTCTCCTCAAGCTTTATCAAAGAAAAAGGACTATCGCCGGAAAACAATAGTCCTCTTCGTTTTATTCTCCTAATCCGCTTTCTATGGCCTCAACCAGAGTTTGCAGGGCAAGCTCTTCATCTTCACCCTCACAAAACAGCTCAATCTCATCTCCACATTTTACACAGGCTCCCAGCACACTGAGAACACTCTTGGCATTTGCTGTTCCTCCTGCAAACCGGAAACTGACCAGAGCTTTAAACTTCATTGCTTCTTTGCAAAGATTACCTGCCGGTCTTAGATGAAGCCCTGTAGGATTTTTCACTGTCACTTTCTGACTGATCATTTTATCACTCCCTATTCATTTCCATCTCTTATTCTGCTTTTGCAACTAATTTCACCTTTACTGAGATTTCATCTACCAGTTCATATCCCTCCGGCAAAGTAACGGTCACAGGAACTGTATGTTCCCCTGCCTTGTAATCTTTTAAATTAATCTTCATCTGTACGGATTCCGGACTCAGCTTATCTAAATCTTCCTCCTTGCCTTTTAAGCGGGCGGTTATCTTATCCTGTTCAAATACCAGATCCAAATCTGCCGGTACATTTTCTGTCTGAATCTGGGCTGCTGACAGTTCATAATCCCGACTGTTATACGGCAGGATTTTCACAGTTGCAATGACAGAACTATTTAAATCCCTTACCAGCTTTGTATCCTCTGGAAGAAGCTCTGAGATATCAATATTGACCTCAAAATCAGAAGATTGTCCTGTCACATCAATAAGATTTCCGGGAATTGCCACTGTATTTCCTTCCTCTGCCAGTTTCTGCAGTGCCTCGTCTGTTCCGGCAATGCTGATAGTATCCGGCACCAGCTTGATATCATCTACCTGATATCCGTATTTGGGACTTCCGCTGTAATCTGCTTTCACAGCAACCTTATTTTGTATTTTCCAAAACTGTGCGTCAATCTTAATCTTATTGTCACGAATATCTTTCAAATCCAGGTAAGACAACTGTTTTTCCGAAAGTTCATCCTGATTCTTATCATAAATCCGAAGCTCTGAAGCAATTTCCACACTGCTCTCTTTTCGGTTTGTAACATCTACCATTGCTACCACACGATCAATTTTATTTACAATGGACGCCGGACCTGATATGGTCACTTTCTCCGGATTTGCCTTTAATACACCCACTTCATAATTCTTATCAGGAACTGTGTCACCTGTATTGACTGCAATGGTTTTCTCTACACTGGTCTGTTCTTCAATATCCACCTGAATATTCCCAGGTGTTACAGAGATATCACTCTCGTCAACCCCTTCACAGGTCACCTTCACTGGAACCATACGCGGCGTAGTGTCCATGGAAACAATCTGGGTCATATCTGCTACTGCCTGAAAGTCCTCTCTCTCCAGCCCCTTCACCACAGATTCTCTTCCTTTTACTTTTACATTTACTGTATCCTGTCCATCAATTAATAATGGAATCTCCAGATTGCTGGCAAGATAGGATTCATTGACAATAGTAACCGGAATTCTGGTAATAATTCTCACCAGCATAGGATCCTGCACATTCTTTACAACAACCCAGATTAAAATGGCAATCAGCAAAGAAAGAATCTTTAAGGTAGATTTATTCATTAGACTTTTCTTCATTCTTCACCAATCCCTTCCATAATTTCCGTTTTACCTTCTGCTTTTCCTGTTTTGTCTTATTTTGCTCCTCTTCCAAAATCTTCTTCAATTCTTCTTTCGTTACGCCGACCTGAAGTTTTCCATTACTTGCAACCGAAACTCTTCCGGTTTCCTCAGAAACAATAATGGTCAGGGAATCGCTCACTTCACTGATTCCCACGCCTGCTCTGTGTCTGGTTCCAAGGTTCTTATTCAGACTTAAATTATCTGACAGAGGGAGATAACAGGTTGCCGCCACAACGCGGTCTCCCCTGATAATCACTGCCCCGTCATGTAACGGCGTATTATGCTCAAAAATGTTAATAAGCAACTGACTGCTTACCAGGGAGTCCAGATAAATTCCGGTTCTTGCATATTCATTTAAAATAGTCTCTTCTTCAATGACAATCAGAGCTCCTGTTTTCACTGCGCCCATTTCAAAACTGGCTCTTACAATTTCATTGGCTGTTCTGTCACTAAATCTTCCTTCCGGCTCCTTCTTACTGTTGTCAAAAGGGATAAACGTGCTTACAATCTTTTTATGCCCAAGCTCCTCCAGGGCTTTTCTAAGCTCTGGCTGGAAAATAACCAGAACTGCTGTTATGGCATATCCGCCGGCAGTATAAACCAGCCATAAAATTGTGTTCATCTGGAACAAATATGCTAAGAAGATAAACACAAACACCGTTAAAATTCCTTTTAACAGAGAATAAGCCCTTGTGTTACGAATCCAGAGCATAAACTGATAGACAAATACTGCAATCAACAGGATTTCTATAATATCGTTCCATCGAATCGTTTCCAGAGATGAGAACGCGCTAAAATAACTTTCTGCGAAATCAAAAATCTTACCCATAGTTCCATCTCCCCTTCCCTTTTACTTTATTGCTGTTCTTTTACAGACACTATTGATTTCTATAAATCCTTCAAAGATTCTTCTAATTGTTTTTCAAAATCAAAGTTTTCTTCGTGAACCCGTTCTACCGGACTTACTTCTTCCTGCTCCTGTTCCTCTTTTTTGTCATAGTCAGAAGAAATGGTCTTAATACTTTTTTCCTTCTGCGCTACAACTGACTTGGGAACAGCTTTTACATAATATACATATTCATCATCCTCGAACTGGGTATGTTCGCTTCTGGAATAATCCACGCCAAGCACTGCAAATTCTGTAACAAGACCCAGTAAGACTGCCGCAACTGCTGATAAAATAACACTTCCCATATTAATATGAATATTCAGGAACATTCCTCCCAGCACCATAATAACAAGATAGGTTACTGCACCGGCCCCGTTGGCAACTCTCCAGGAATAATCAAAGGAACATCTGGAAATCATATATACAATTACCGTTACTACCACAAACGCCAGAATTGTCAGCCACATTTCCTGATTCTTTACAATACCGTCCAGAAGAATTTGCAGTTTCTGCACAAGCTCCGTCTCTTTTCCCTGTAAAACTGTGCTTTTTTCTTTCACAACTTTCATAAAATAATATAACAGTACGCCACAGCTTGCAGGTACTGCGCAGGCAGGAGTTCTTAAAAGCCCTCCAAGCACCGGAACAGCCGCCGGGATTCTAAAAGTAAATGCAACCGGTGTAAAAACTAATGCCGCATTATCCTGAGCTGTAAATCTTAAAAATAAGATAATCAAAAGTATGAGAAAGACAAGGGCAAATCCTGCCACTTCAATCCCTACCGCATAGCAATGGGCTACAATCAGTAAGCATCCTATAACTGCCATGGTATTGACCGGCAAAATAGCACAGACAATGGCCAGAATCAATACCACAAAAATATTGTCTATCTTCTCCATCATACCCATGCTGCTGTTAATTCCCTGGAACAGAAGAAATGCCAACAGAAATTTGCCAACAGAAAGCAGCAGCACATCATGTTCACTGTAAAATTCTTTGATTTTTTGTTTCAATTCCAATAATGCTGTCATGAGGGTTCCTTCCTTCCTGTAATCTTACCGTTTCTGCGTTCTTCTCTGTCATAAAACTTCTTCATCTGTGTCAATCCCTTATAATATCCCTGAATCCCTTCCTGGGCTCTGGCATATTTTACAGAACTATAAATATAAGTAAGAATACTGTAACCGATTAACATCACCACATAAAGACCAATTACCTTTAATACAAATAAGGCAAGATTCATTTTATGAACATTTTCCATTAAATACTCACTTTTATAACCCAGATAAATCATCAGAAGAATTCCATAGCCGATAGTTGTCAAAAAAAAGTTCTTTATCAATGCAAGACCAATATAATCACTTCTGTAATAATTGCTCACTGCAAGATGTTCTCTTCCTGCTCCTGATTCATACAAGGCTAATTTATGCATTTTTTTGATTTTCTGATTATTAAGCATAAAAGACCCCTTTTCTCTTTTTCCTTTAGAAAGATAAATACTTCTTTCCTCTGTGTATACATATTGCATTATAGCATACCCTCTGGAAGTGAATCAAGACCTTTCAGGCATCTGTTCCAATCCCAACTGTAAGAAAATACACCTTTTCTGCCCCTGCCTTTTTCAAAATCTTTGCAGCGGAATCTATGGTTGCCCCTGTCGTATAAATATCATCCACCAGAAGAATATTCTTCCATGGAAGCTTCCCCCTCACCTCAAAAGCATGTTCCAGGTTCTTTTTCCTCTCTCTGTACCCTAAATCCTTTTGCGGGTTTGTATAAACTGTTCTCAGTAATGTTTTTGTGTCTGTTTTTAACCCCAGCTCCTTTCCAAGAGCAGATGCAATAATCTCTGCCTGGTTGTAGCCACGTTTTGCCAGTTTCTTTTTGTGAAGCGGAATGGGAATGATAATTTGAGGATTCCAGCGCCTGATTTGATTTTTAGAATAATATGCTGCCAGTTGTCCATAAAAGACACCATATTCCTGACGGTTTCCATATTTCAGTTGAAACAAAGATTCCCGAAGAACCGAACCATAGGTAAAGACTCCCATACCCCGGTCAAAATGATGTGTTGTTTTACAATTTTCACAATATTCCTGTTCCCCATGAGCCAGCGGTTTGGAACACTTATAACATCTTGGCCCTGTAATGGGTTTTAATTTATCTCTGCAGGTTGTACAGATTCGTTGTCCCGCTGGCACTGCAATGTCATGACACACTGGACAGCGCCTTGGGTACAAAATATTCAGAAATGTTTCAATTACTTTTTTCAATAAGTCTCCTTTATCCTTAAATCCAGGGTTGTATACCGGCTTTGCTCCATACGGTTATTTTCCATTTCTTCAAATGTTTTCTCGTCTCCAACTAAAGTCACACATTTACGTGCCCTGGTAACCGCTGTATACAAAAGATTCCGGTTCATTAACATCTTAGGACCTCCAAGCAGCGGAATAATGACTGCAGGATATTCGCTTCCCTGAGCCTTGTGAATAGTAATGGCGTAGGCAAGCTCCAGCTCATCCAACTGCTTAAAGGAATATTCCACAAACTTTCTCTCGTCAAATTCTACGGTAAGGGTCTCTGCAAAAGTATTGATTTCCCTTAAAATTCCTGTATCCCCATTAAAGACTCCCACACCCTTTTCCACAGGTATGCCATACAGTCCACGAATTTCCCACTCAATCTGATAGTTGTTCTTAATCTGCATGACCTTGTCTCCTTCCCGAAACAAGCCTGAACCATGCTCTCTTTCTGTTTTCCCAGATTCCGGAGGATTGAGATACTGCTGCAAAATCCTGTTCAACCGTTCCACCCCCAGAAGTCCCTTCCGCATAGGCGTCAATACCTGGATATCATAAGGCTGGGCATCCACAAATTTAGGCAGCTTCTTCTGAATCAGGGTAATGACTACGCTGATAATCACATTTGCGTCATACCGTTTCAGAAAAAAGAAGTCCATACTTTTATTATCCAGCACCACCGGCACACCCTCATTAATTTTATGGGCGTTGACCACAATATCGCTTTGGGACGCCTGACGGAAAATCTTCGTCAATTCTACTACAGGAAATTCTCCTGAATGAATAATATCTTTTAATACACTTCCAGGTCCCACGCTTGGAAGCTGGTTTACATCTCCTACCAGAATCAGTCTGGTTCCTGTAACAACAGCAGAAAGCAGGGCATGCATGAGAAAAATATCTACCATGGACATTTCATCAATAATAATCACATCTGCTTCCAGTGGATTCTGAGCATTACGTTCAAAATGAACACCTGCCGAAGACTCTTCCGGCACACCGGATAATTCCAGCAAACGGTGAATGGTCTTTGCTTCATATCCGGTTGCTTCAGTCATGCGCTTTGCCGCCCTTCCTGTAGGCGCTGCCAGATAAATATCCAGCCCTTCCATCTCAAAGTAGCGGATAATGGCATTAATAGTTGTGGTTTTTCCTGTACCAGGACCTCCGGTAATCACCAGTAATCCATTTTTCACAGCTTCTGTGATTGCCGCCTGCTGTTTTTCATCCAAATCAATTTTTTCTGCTCTCTGAATCCGTTTGATTTTTTCCCTTATCACCGCTTCATCTGCTGTATCCTTGACATTCAGCTCATGAAGCATCTGGGCAGTATGCAATTCAATCTGGTAGTACTGGCTGGCATAAACCACCTGCTGCTTCCCCTGGCTGTCCCATACAATCTCTTTCATTACAATCTTCCGGTCAATAGCTAAATCCGTAAGATGCTTTTCCATATAATCTGCCTGTACTCCAAGAAGCTGCTGGGCTCTTTCTAAAAGCAGGTTCTTAGGCAGATATACGTGTCCCTCTGCTGTGGCCAGAAGTAATATGTACAAAAGGCCGCTTCGGATTCGATAATCCGAATCCATATGAATACCAATTCTCGCCGCAATTTCATCTGCAATCTTAAATCCGATTCCATTAATATCCTCTGCCATTTTGTAAGGATTTTCCTTCAGAATGCGGTACATGTCCTGTTTGTATTGCTGATAAATCTTAACTCCCAGAGTCTGAGAAATCCCATATTGCTGAAGAAACATCATAGCCTTTCTCATGTCCGCTTTTTCTTCCACCTGCTCTGCAATCTCTCTTGCCTTACGGTCACTGATTCCTTTCACCTCTGCCAGACGTTCCGGCTCTTCTTCAATAATACGAAGCGTATCATCTCCAAATTTTCTCACAATTCTGGCGGCAAGAGCAGCTCCAATGCCCTTAATGGCTCCTGAGCCAAGGTAGCGTTCCATGGCAAAAGAGTCCTGGGGAATCACTGTTTCATAAGAATATATGGTAAATTGGCGGCCATAGGAAGGATGTTCTGTATATTTCCCCTTCCCACGAATATTCTCACCCTCACTAAGGGTCTGAAATGTGCCTACACAAGTCAGTTCTTCACCATCTACAACAAGACTGGCAACCGTATATCCATTATCCTGATTGCGGTATATAATATGGTCTACATACCCTTCGATTGTTTCTTCCACATCTGTTCCTCTCAATTCTTTATCCTTGTATTCCCTAGAGTTTACCGTTCATCTTACTCATAAGCTCCATATATTGTCCGGTTCCCACCGCCACAGCAAGCGCCGGCTCTTCTGCCACAATGGTATTAATGCCGGTCTCCGCTTCAATCAGCTCCTCCAGACCACCTAAAAGAGCGCCGCCTCCTGTAAGTACAATGCCTCTCTCTGCCACATCTGCCGCCAGCTCAGGAGGCGTTTTCTCCAAAATGCTGTGAATCGTCTCCATAATCTGAGTAGATGCATCTGTAAGCGCCTCTTTGATTTCCTCTGAAGACAGGGTCACACTTTTAGGAAGTCCTGTAACTGTATCTCTGCCTTTTACTTCCATGGTCTTTGCCTGAGGAGTAGAATACACTGTTCCGATTTGAATTTTAATATCCTCTGCGGTGCGCTCCCCGATCATCAAATTGTGCTTTTTGCGGACATAACGCATAATAGCCTCATCAAAATTATCTCCTGCCACTTTGATAGAGGTAGCTACTACGGTTCCGCCTAAAGAAATCACCGCTACATCCGTAGTTCCTCCCCCAATATCTACAATCATATTTCCAAAGGGTCTTGTAATATCAATTCCTGCGCCAATGGCTGCCGCAATAGGCTCCTCAATAATAGAAACCTCTCTGGCTCCAGCCTGATAGGTGGCCTCCTCTACTGCTTTTTTCTCTACCTCCGTAATACCGCTTGGCGCACAAATACTAATGCGCGGTTTCCGAAAAGCACGTTTTCCAATTGCTTTTGAAATAAAATATTTCAGCATTTTTTCTGTAACTTCATAATCAGAGATAACGCCCTGTCTCAGAGGCCGTACTGCCACAATATTCCCTGGTGTTCTTCCAATCATCTGACGTGCCTCTTCTCCTACTGCTCTGATTTTATTATTATCTTTATCGTATGCCACCACAGACGGTTCCTTTAGAACAATGCCTTTTCCTTTTGCATATACAAGGATGCTGGCTGTTCCCAAATCAATTCCTATATCTGATGCTGCCATGAAAAATACCCCTTTCCTGAACCTCGTTACTATTATATACAACTTCCCCTCCCTTGAAAAGGGGCAATCATCTCAAATATTTTGACACATATTGACCTGTATAGGACGCCGGATTCGCCGCAATTTCCTCCGGCGTTCCCTTTGCAATGACAGTTCCTCCTTTGTCTCCCCCCTCCGGGCCAATGTCAATAATATAGTCTGCTGTTTTTATCACATCCAGATTATGCTCAATGACTACCACAGTATTTCCGCCTTCTGAAAGTCTCTGGAGAATCTCAATAAGCTTGTGAACATCTGCAAAATGAAGCCCTGTGGTTGGTTCATCCAGAATATAAATGGTTTTCCCTGTACTTCTCTTGCTAAGCTCTGTAGCCAGCTTGATTCTCTGGGCTTCTCCTCCAGAAAGCTCTGTAGATGGCTGACCCAGACGAATATAAGAAAGTCCCACATCATAAAGGGTCTGTATCTTCCTCTTAATAGACGGAACATGGTCAAAAAATTTCAACGCTTCCTCTACGGTCATATTCAGTACATCATAAATACTCTTTCCCTTGTATTTCACTTCCAGAGTCTCCCTGTTATACCGCTTTCCATGGCACACTTCACAAGGAACATACACATCCGGAAGAAAATGCATCTCAATTTTCAAAATTCCGTCACCGCTGCAGGCTTCACATCGTCCGCCTTTTACATTAAAGCTGAATCTTCCCTTCTTATACCCTCTGGCTTTGGCATCTGCAGTAGCTGCAAACAAGTCACGAATCTGGTCAAAAACCCCTGTATACGTTGCCGGATTGGAACGCGGTGTCCTTCCAATAGGAGACTGGTCAATGTCAATCACCTTATCTAATTGCTCTGTTCCTTCAATACATTTATGTTTTCCCGGGATGATTCTGGCGCGGTTCAGTTTTCGCGCCAGGCTCTTATACAGAACCTCATTTACCAGAGAACTTTTCCCTGAACCGGAAACACCTGTTACGCAGGTCATAACTCCCAGGGGGATTTTTACATCAATATTTTTCAGGTTATTCTCGGCTGCTTTACGAATTGTCAGATACCCTGTGGGTTTTCTTCTTACCGCCGGCACAGGAATCTTGATTTTCCCGCTTAAATACTGGCCTGTAATAGAATTGGGATTCTTCATAATTTCTTCCGCAGTACCAATAGCAACCAGTTCTCCTCCATGCTCTCCTGCTCCTGGACCAATATCTACCACACAATCTGCCTCTCTCATGGTGTCCTCATCATGCTCAACCACAATCAGGGTATTTCCAAGATCCCGCAGATGCTTCAACGTAGCCAACAGCTTGTCATTATCCCTCTGGTGAAGACCAATACTGGGTTCATCCAGAATATAAGCCACGCCTACCAGTCCGGAACCAATCTGTGTAGCCAGACGGATTCGCTGAGCCTCCCCTCCCGAAAGAGTTCCCGTAGCCCTTGCAAGAGTCAGGTAATCCAGCCCTACATTCACCAGAAATCCCACTCTTGCCCTGATTTCCTTTAATACCTGTTCCCCAATTAATTCCTGGGTTTTCGTCAGTTTCAGATTCATAAGATATTCCTGAAGGCCGCTCACAGACATGGTGGTAACTTCATGAATATTTTTATCTCCTACTGTAACTGCTAAAGCTTCCGGCTTCAGCCTCTGTCCTTTACAGGAAGGGCAGGGAGTAATCCTCATAAAGGTCTCATATTCCTGCTTCATAGTATCAGAGCCGGTTTCTCTGTAACGTCTTTCCACATTCTTAATAATTCCTTCAAAGGCCACATCATAGACGCCTTCTCCTCTCTGACCCTTGTAATGTACCTTTACCTCCTTTCCTCCTGTTCCATGAATCAAAATATCCTGGATTTTCTGAGGATACTGCTCAAAAGGTGTATCCAGATCAAATCCATATTCTGCTGCCAGGGCATCCAGAATAGCCCTTGTAAAGCTGCCTTTTTCCGCACAGGACTGCCACCCCATAACCACAATGGCGCCCTGAGAAATACTCAGGCTTCTGTCCGGTATCATTAAATCAATGTCAAACTCCATACGGTAACCAAGCCCAAAACAGGAAGGGCAGGCTCCAAAGGGATTGTTAAAGGAAAAACTTCTGGGTTCAATCTCGTCAATACTGATTCCACAGTCCGGACATGCAAAGCTTTGGCTGAAGTTAATCTGGTTTCCATCCATGGTATCCACAACAAGACGTCCCTCTGCCAGACCTAAAACCGTTTCAATAGAATCTGTAAGCCTCTTTTCAATACCTTCTTTTACAATCAGACGGTCTACAACAATCTCAATATTATGCTTAATATTCTTGTCCAGTTTAATCTCTTCACTTAATTCATAGAGACTTCCATCAATCTGTACTCTGACATACCCGCTTTTTCTGGCCTGTTCCAGAAGCTTTGCATGGGTACCCTTTCTCCCGCGCACCACCGGCGCCAAAAGCTGTATTTTTGTCCGCTCCGGTAATGACATAATGTGGTCTACCATCTGATCCACAGTCTGCTTCTTAATCTCCCTGCCACATTTTGGACAATGGGGGATTCCGATTCTGGCGTATAAAAGACGAAAATAATCGTAAATCTCTGTCACTGTTCCTACTGTGGAACGCGGATTCCTGTTGGTTGATTTCTGGTCAATGGAAATGGCAGGGGAAAGTCCCTCAATGCTCTCCACATCCGGCTTCTCCATCTGTCCCAAAAACTGACGGGCATAAGAGGATAAGGATTCCATATATCGCCTCTGTCCCTCAGCATAAATAGTATCAAAAGCCAGGGAGCTCTTGCCGGAACCACTAAGCCCGGTTAAAACCACCAGCTCATTTCTGGGAATATCCACATCCAGATTCTTCAAATTATTTTCATTTGCGCCACGAATTTTAATAAACTGTCTCGCCTGCATTTTCACTGCCATATGATTTCCTCTTTCTGTAACAAATTTGAGCCCTTTGAAGCTCAAGCGTAATTGCTTTTAGTTTTCTCTTTTAAGAAATATTTTATTCTGAATCTATGTTATTCTTATCTTATCACAACTTTTTCAGTTTTGCAAACATATGTTCTAGTTTTTTGTCATTTTCATGATAAAGATAAAACTGCCAGTTCTTCCTATGAAAACTGACAGTTTTATCTTTTATGCGCCTTTGCTCTCCTGTTTATTCAAAGAGCAAATATACTGCATAATGTCTCTTCTTGTAACAATTCCTATAAAATTTTTCTGGTCATCCACAACCGGAACAAAATTCTGCTGCATTGCTTTTTCCAGAAGATTTTCCATATTGGAATCCACACGAATGGGCGCGTAATCATTCCTTCTCTTAAAAGCCGCTATGGGCACTTCTTCTGCCCCTTTCAAGTCCAATTCTCCCCGGTCCTTTAATCCCCACAATAAGTCGCCTTCTGTAATGGTTCCTGCATATTTCCCGCGCTCTGTAATAATCGGAATGCAGGAATATTTGTGATATTCCATCTTCTCCAATACCTGTCTCAGGCTATATGTATCATAAATATAAGCAACATCTTCCTTGGGGGTAAGGAAAAACAAAATGTTCATAGATATTCCTCCCCGTCTGTTTTTCTTCTTTCTATTCTGCCACAATAAGCCTTATAAATCCAGAAGAAAACCATTAAACTTTATTAAAATTCCATAAATTCACAGCATGTCTTTTTATTTATCAAACAAAAACTCAGACAACACCAGATTGCTTACCAGAATCCCTTCTTCTGACAAGAAAATCCTGTCTTTATGTTCTTTTAACATCCCATTTTCCAGGCATTTGTGCAGCGCCTTTTCATAAACCATGTCCATTTCCCTGCCAAATGTCCTGTAAAATTCTTTTTTAGACACTCCTCTGGTTTTGCGAAGTCCTAAAAACATAAACTCTTCCATCTGTCTTGGCTCTTCCAGAAATTCCACCTCTTCCCGCATGGTTTTGGGCTGTCCACAGCGTTCCAGATAAATTTTCATATCTCTGGTATTGCTCATACGGATGTTCCGCACCATAGAAGCAGCTCCAGGCCCCAGCCCCAGGTAATCTTTCCTCTCCCAGTATTTCAGATTGTGTCTGGATTCATATCCAGGCTTCGCATAATTAGAAATTTCATACTGCTCATAGCCGGCTTCCTTCAGCAGCTTTCCTGTGAGCAGATAAATATCCCTGCTGGCTTCTTCCCCTGGCAGACATTCCGGATGCTCTGCATATTTCTCATAAAAAGGAGTTCCCTCCTCTAAAATTAACTGATACACAGAAATATGCTCTGGCTTTAAAGAGATTACCTGTCTCAGTTCTTCTTCCCATGCCTCAAGCGTCTGCCCGGGTATAGAAGAAATCAAATCTATACTGATATTGTCAAATCCTTCCTGTCTTGCCAGCTCATAGGTATGAAGAAATTCTTCATAGGTATGGATGCGGCCAAGAAGCCTCAGATTTTCATTTTTCACAGACTGAAGCCCAATACTCAGGCGGCTCACCCCAGCCCTTTTATATGCTTTTAATTTTTCCTCTGTCACAGTCCCCGGGTTCATTTCCACTGTAATCTCCGGCTTTTTCTCCAGCCAGAACACCTTGGAAACTGCATCCAGAATCCCCTCCATCTGTTCTCCAGATAGAATAGATGGTGTCCCGCCGCCCAAAAACACAGTAGAAACCTTGTATCCTTTGGCAAATGCTTCATAGCTTTCTATTTCACGAATCAAACTTTGCACATAGCTTTCCTGCTCTTCCTCCGTTCCCTTCCAGGAAAGGAAGTCACAGTATCCACACTTTTTCATGCAAAACGGTATATGCAGATATAACCCTAAATCATTTCTCATAAAAACCATCCCCGCTTTTTTATTTATCGTCTAATTTCAAGACGCTCATAAACGCCTTCTGTGGAATTTCCACATTTCCAATCTGGCGCATACGTTTCTTTCCTTCCTTCTGTTTCTCCAGAAGTTTTCTCTTACGGGAAATATCACCACCGTAACATTTTGCCAGTACGTCCTTACGCATCGCTCTTACCGTCTCTCTGGCAATAATTTTGCTTCCCACTGCTGCCTGAATGGGAATTTCAAAAAGCTGTCTCGGAATTTCTTCTTTCAGCTTCTCACACATTTTTCTTCCTCTCTCATAGGCAGAATCTGCAAATACAATAAAGGAAAGGGCATCTACTTCTTCTTTATTTACCAGAATGTCCAGCTTCACCAGATTACTCTGCTCATAGCCCAGCATCTCATAGTCAAAGGACGCATACCCCCTGGAACGGGATTTCAAAGCATCAAAGAAATCATAAATAATTTCATTTAAAGGCAAATGATAATGAAGCAGTGCTCTGGTGGTCTCCATGTATTCCATGCCCTGATACTGTCCTCTTCTCTCCTGGCACAAATCCATGATAGGACCAATAAACTCTGTTGTCACCATAATTTCAGCTTTTACCATAGGCTCTTCCATGTATTCAATTTCCGATGGGTCCGGAAGATTGGAGGGATTGGTCAAATCCATGACTTCTCCATTGGTCTTATGCACCTTGTAAACAACTCCCGGAGCTGTTGTAACTAAATCCAGATTGTACTCTCTTTCCAGACGTTCCTGGATAATCTCCAGATGCAAAAGTCCCAAAAATCCACAGCGGAATCCAAAGCCCAGAGCCACCGATGTCTCCGGTTCAAAAAACAGAGAGGCATCATTTAACTGTAATTTTTCCAATGCATCTCTTAAATCCTGATATTTCGCCCCATCTGCTGGATAAACGCCACAGAACACCATAGGATTTACCTTTTTATAACCCGGCAAAGGTTCTGCGCAGGGGTTGTCCGCATCAGTAATAGTATCGCCTACCCGGGTATCCTGTACATTTTTAATGCTGGCTGTAACATAACCAACCATACCTGCGGAAAGCTCCTCACAGGGAATAAACTGACCTGCACCGAAATATCCCACTTCCACAGCTTCTTCCACCGCGCCGGTTGCCATCATGCGAAGTTTAGTTCCTTTTCGCACAGTACCTTCTTTCACCCTGCAGAATACAATAACCCCTTTGTAAGAATCATAAATAGAGTCAAAAATCAATGCCTGTAAGGGATTGTCCGGATTCCCCTTGGGCGCCGGTATTTTCTGCACTATCTGTTCTAAAACGTCCTCAATATTCAAACCATTTTTGGCAGAAATCAGCGGCGCGTCCTGGGCCTCAATTCCAATAACATCCTCAATTTCATTAATGACGCGTTCCGGGTCTGCACTTGGCAAATCAATTTTATTAATTACCGGAAAAACATCTAAATCATGGTCCAGAGCCAGATACACATTTGCCAGAGTCTGCGCCTCAATTCCCTGAGCAGCATCTACTACCAGAATGGCTCCGTCGCAGGCCGCAAGGCTTCGTGATACCTCATAGTTAAAGTCTACGTGTCCCGGTGTGTCAATTAAATTAAAAATATATTCTTCTCCGTCTTTTGCCTTGTATACAATGCGGACTGCCTGAGATTTAATGGTGATTCCCCTCTCACGCTCCAAATCCATGTTATCCAGAACCTGAGACTGCATTTCCCTGGCTGTCAAAAGCCCTGTTTTTTCAATAATGCGGTCTGCCAGGGTGGATTTTCCATGGTCAATATGGGCAATAATACAAAAATTACGGATTTTGCTCTGATCGATTGACGGCATATAAATTCCTCCTAGTCGCTGTAATCGTGATATTTAATTTTAACGATTCAGCCATGCGCCAAATCTAGAAACGACTGCGTCATGTTCACATGTAAGCAGTTGTTTCTAAATTTGGCCTTTGGGGATTCCCCATAAGCCACAGACAGTAGCTGCGTTAGCAGCAAAAGCCTGGTAACCAGGCGGTCTGTGGCTTAATGGCTGAATCGTTTCCTTTATTTTCAGACATACATATTTAGTATAGCACGAAGAAAAGAAGATACGCAAGAAATTAATCCTGCGTATCTTCTGATTTTTTTAAGGATGTATGATATTCTTCAATGACACACGCATGTTCTTTGCTCTTTTTGTCATAGGAAATTCCCACTAGTAAAATATTCCCGGTATAGTCAGCAACTGACTGCACATAATTCTTATCCTTAATCTGCTGCAATGCTGTAGTTGCTTTTTTGTTCCACTTTAATTCAACAAGCAGTGCCGGTATCTCTTCTGCATACTCCGGTTTTGGTAAAAATACATAGTCTGCAAATCCCCTGCCTGTAGGCATTTCCCGTATAGGTATAAAGTAATATTGCATAGCTGACAAATAAGCAATCGTCAAAACACTGCTTAAAGAATTCTCATCATTATATTGAATTGCAGAGGCAAACTGTGTATGGATCTTTTCTATTTTTTCTGCTACTGTATCACAGTCCATATCAAGTGTTGCTTCTAGTAATTCTTTTGATTCTCTTTGAAATGCAATCAATTCATTCCATTTTCTATCTTTTGTCGCAACCACAAACTCCTGCCGGATTTCTTCATTGGGAATAAAAGCTCTTCTTCTTCTCTGGTCATATGCCAGATATCCCATATGAATTAACAACGTAATCACGTCATCTTTATTTTGAAAGGAAACCATATCATTCTGAAACGTATTGATATCTACTTCCACTGATGCTCCTGATAGCATTTGAATGATTGCTGTCCGCAGACCATCAAAATTCATATTAATAAGTGGCTGAATAGAAATATAGGTGCCTGTTTTTGACCAATAACTCTGATACTCTCCCCGCATCATTACACTTACAACTGCTTTGGGGTTGTAAACATGTTCATTGCCCAAAAGATATCCGTCATACCAGTGCTTTACCTTCTCAAAATCCATAGAATATTTCTCACACAAGCTTCTCACTTCTTCTTCTGTAAATCCAATATACGGAGCAAAATTAGCAGGTGTCAGCATTGTGTATTCCTCAAAATTGTTTAATGCCGACTGGGTTCTAACCTTTTTCACAGGCAGAATTCCTGTCAAATAAGCTAAATGCAAAAATTTTGTAGGCTCAGTTCCTTTAAATAAGCCTCTGAGGAAATCAATATATTCTTCCTGTACTTTTAGATTCGCAGCTTCATCACGAATCAGCACATCCCACTCATCTATGATAATCACAAACTTATGTCCTGTCATCTGGGTAATATCAGCTAAAGCACCACCCAAGGTATTTTCCTTTGAAAAAGGAACATCTGGAAACTCATCTTTAAGTTCACATAATACTTCTTGGGTAATATACGAAACTGTTTTTTCTGCGCTTCCTGCATCCATACAGCACCACTGTACATCCAAATGAATCACATCATGTTTATTAAGATGTTCCTCATATAACTTTGTCTTACTTATATCTTTTCCTGAAAAAAGCTGTTCCGAATTACACCCTCGGCTATAATAGGCTGCCAGCATATTTGCAGTAATTGATTTTCCAAAACGCCTGGGGCGACTATTGCATATCAAAGCCTGATTTGTATCCATAACCCGGTTCGTATATTCAATTAATCCTGTCTTATCAACGTATATTTCTGAATTCAAAGCAACCTGAAAGGCTGTGTTATCAGGATTCACAAATTTCCCCATAATTCAAATACTCCTTTCCAGACTAAGAGTCCATGAAATACAAACTTCTATTCCCTATACACTGATTCTAAGCCAAACCTGTTCTTTATGCAAGTCATACATCACTTTTTGTCAGCTTCATAACTCCCCCCTGTATCTCATAAATCTGATCCGCTATTTCATCATAAATTTTGTTATGGCTGATAACCAGAATACATTTTTTCTTCTTAATCCTTCCCAATTCCTCTGCAAAATTCTGCTCTGTCTTATCATCCAGATTGCTTCCCGGTTCATCCAGAAGCATAAACTGGCTATTTCTAAATAAAATCCTTGCAAGAAATATTTTCTGCTTTTCTCCCAGGGACAGATTTTCCGGCTTCGTGATGACTTCTTTGTCTGCCGGAGGCAAATGCAGAAGCTCCTCTATTTTTTCATAACTTCCAGGTTCCGCTTCCTGGCCGCACAGCACGTTTTCCCTGACTGTTCCCGGGAAAATAAAGTTGGGATAAAACAGGTAGCTGAAATCATTTCTATATTTTGATGGAATCTGAACCTCTCCATTTTCCTCAATCTGCATCTGTTCTTCTGAAAACACACCTGACAGAATATGAAACAATGTGGATTTTCCACATCCGTTTTCTCCTTTTATCAGAATCAATCCAGGTTCTTCTACTGATAATTCTGGGATTTTGTACAAAACAGACCGGTCTGCCCGGTGTAGGGTAACATTTCTAATCAGAAGTTCTCCCCCTTCACTGCCTGGAAGTTTTTCCTCCTGTTCCGGCATTTCTACAAACTCTCTGGCACGTTTAAAATTCGCTTTCTGGCTCATAAGGTCTGCCTGTACCATGGCAATATCCCCTAATGGTGCGAACAAATAGACAATAAGCTGTAATACAAATAACAGTGTGCCAAGGCTCATCTGTGCATTTACAACCAGATTTCCTCCCACAATTAAAATCATAAGCGGCGCCAGGGTTGTAATAAATTTAGGCAACTCCATAGTAAATAACAGAAAGAAATGCTTCTTATTCTGGGTCTTATAAAATTGGGATAAGGTGTTTTGATACCGTTTTAGCATATAGTCCCAGGAATCATTTAAGCCGATACTTACCTTCTGATTCAGGATAATATCCACCTCTCTCTGCCACGCATCCAGATTTTTCCGCTCTTCACTGACCAGACTTTGCAGTTTTCCTTTGTTTAGATAACTGGACACCAGATACAATGGTGCCATAAGAAGTGCAATCATTCCAAGTCCGTAATGTGTGCGGAAAATCAAAAAAATCACCACCAGCAGTTCAATAAAATCTACGGGTACACAGATGAGATAATTTGCCAGAGTATAAACTGGAGTCATGTCATTGATGACATTAAAAATCTTACTTTTCGGTTCCTTTTCATAAGCCGGAGCCTGGCACTTTGAAATCTTTTTGGCAATTTCCATACGGTAATCTTCTGCAACACGATTCACATATACCTGGCTCATATACTTAGAAAAATAGAACTGAAATACATGAATGGCAACGCATGTCAATATCACAAAAACGACCCAGATATGGGGAATTGTCCTTCCTTTTTCTATCATTTCATCTGTGAGATATAGGGTAAGAAATGACGGAATAAGCATAAGCAAAAAGGTCATAAGTTCCAGGCAGATGCGGCCAAGACGAACCCTTAACGGGATTTCTACAATACAAAGTTCTGACGTTTTTAGCATGTGGTGCTCCTCCCTCTCTGTACGAAATATTCTTATATAGATAGAACGGATGAGCAGGGAAAAGTGTTGAAAAAATCCTCTTTTTCTTTCACATTATCGAAAAAAAGGAGCTGTCCTTCAACAGCTCCCACACATACTTATCAATTCCTACTGAACAATATACGGTATCATATACAAGAAAGTAAATGTCAGCCCTGTAAACAACACTGCAGACAACCCTCTGTCGATATTTTTCTGTAAAAGAAACGTCTTGTTTCTCATGGATAAAAACACCATAGGCAGAAATGGCAGGAAATAACGTCCCTGAACCCCTTCAATCACCCCGTAAGTAACCGGTGTCCATCCAATCCACAGTGCCGCTAAAATTCCTAAAAACATCAAGAGACTCAATCCCAGGTTCACCCACCTGAATTTTGCATCTGGTTCATAAATAACCCGTTCTTCTCTTGTTGTACAGACACCCGCTGTAAAAAGTACCAGAACAAAACTGGTAATCACAAATGTTGGAATATAAACCTGCAGACTTCCTAATTGATTTCCCCACATGGAATTATAATAAAACTCACTCTTAAAAATTGCCGTATTAAACAGCACGCTGATACTATGAGGAATATCTCCCAGAATCGTTGCAATGGAATAGTTCACTGTAGCATCTTCTATAGCGCTTGGTGTCGTCCCTCCCACATGACTTGTCAAAAACTGGAACCGCATAATAATCAGCACTGCCAGACCGGCCACAAGAATCCCTGTATTAATCATCCAGTAGGCTTTCTTGCTCTTATATTTTTCCTTTGGAATCAGGTATAACATACCTGCCATCAGGAAATAAAACATTTTACATGGCGCAATGACGCAGATAATAATTCCAAGGAAAAGGAAATCTCTCCATGTAACTTTGTCTTTTTTGCAAATCAAGTACAAGGTATAGCTAATAAATAGCATACACAGGGCAAGTAATACACAGTCATAGGAAAAAGAACTTCCTAATTCCAGCGACATTGGTAACAGAGCAACTGTCATAATCACCATCTTTCCCCATGGGATTAGCTTAATAGAAAAGAAAATACACGCTGTGAAAAACAGCATGGCAAATACTTTTCCCAGGTACAAAGTCCAGAATCCGCTAAATTTTAATAGAATACCAAGCATAACTCCCAGAATCTGAGGCAGATAACAGGTAAATGGAACATCCAGCTTACCATGCCTTGCAACATTTCTTTCCATATCCCCGCTGGGATACTTGGCAGCTTCATAGACATCATGAAATTTTGCCAGACTTACCTGTGCTTCACCGCCAATATCACCATCTGTCCCACGACTGATTACATGGTTTTCTTCATCAAAGATAGGTTCCTCACCCAGAAATTCATTGACAAACGCATAGGTTGTAGAAATATGAGTTCCCTCATCCGGAGCTGTATATGGAGGCAGGCAGAGAATAAATACCATTCCAAAAGTAAGCCCCAGAACCAGATAAACATACTCTAACTTGCATTTCTTAATAAATGTCACAAAGGCAAATGCCAGAAATCCAATTAAAATAACAGCGCACACCATCCAGTACCATTTCTGCATAAACCCAGAAGTACCGGTAAGCTGACAGGCAATGTCCGTATCCTTCACCTCTTTATTCTGATAGGTAAGGTCTCCGTTCTCATAAATATTCTCATTGGATGCAAACAATGCCAGTTGTTTTCCCTCTTCCAGAGACAGAACTTCCAGAGAAATTTCATATTCTTTCCGGAAACCATCCGTAATAATATCATCCAACAAAATTGAATGGTACTGGTTATCCACTAAATCCTTTGCATCAAAGGTTTCTTCCCCGTAAATCTTTTCTCCGGAAGTATCTGAAAAGGTAGCCTTCAGTTTTCCATTCACTTGCTGTCCATAAGTTCCAAACCGGATGGAAAATCCTGCTATCTCATCTCTGGTCCCTACAACGGTCTGTCTGTATACGTCCCCAGCTTTTAAATCCAGCACCTCTTCTGCACCGGCTTCACTTACGGTAGTCAGATATCCTACCGTATCCCCCAGACGCGGCTCTACTCTGGTTCCTTCATACTTATACAGAAAAAGGAATAAAAACACCCCTAAAACTAAAATGAAACCTATACTTTTTTTCTTACTCATGTTCTTCACTTTGGATGTTCCTCAATCTTTCTTCTAATAATCCCATTTCCTGTGTCAGACGTTTCAGCTTTTCCGAATTTCTGGAAAGCGCAGTTGACAGAGAAAATATAATAACCAACAAGAAGCAAATTCCTATAAAAAACAGCATGTTTACCGGCGTCTGAATACCGAAAAGTCTGGAAACTACCGTAATCAACTGTGGGAAACAGCCCATAACCAGGATGCTCACAGAAAGCAAAATCCACAAAAGCGCATAGCGCAGCCCCAGTTTCTGTTTCCTCACCTGCTGCAAAATAACTGCCAGAAAAATCAGCGCTATACCTACAACTAAAATTTGTGTACGCATATTCATTACTTCCGCCTCCTCATTCGTTCAATGATAATTGCCATAGAAACCTTCACCATATAATAAACAGACTTTTTCATGGAAATAGAGGAAACGCCTCCGGCACGTTCCTTCATAACAACAGGAATTTCTTCTATTTTCATGCCTGAGTGCAGTACAGTAACTGCTGTTTCCGGCTCTGGATAATCCTTTGGATAATCCAGAGCAAATTCTCCCATGACCTTTCTATTCACCATACGCAGACCAGAGGTCGGGTCAGTCACTGTTTTGCCGGTCATAAGCCGGATAAGCCAGGTAAAAAACCGGATTCCTATCCGTCTTGCTCCTGTTGACTGAAATCCTTGTTTTTCTATAAACCTGGAACCAATGACCATATCAGCTCCTGACTCTTCCAGACAATCTGCCATTTTTTGCAGAAACGCCGCATCATGCTGTCCATCTCCATCTACCTGGACTGCCATATCATATCCGTAGCGGATACCATAGATATAGCCAGTCTGAACTGCGCCTCCAATTCCCAGGTTTACCGGCAAGTTAATAATGTGAAAACCATTTCTTTCACATATCTCTCTGGTATTATCTGTGGAACAATCGTTAATAATAATGTAATCAAAGTCTTTTGCATTTTTCTGAATATTTTCAATGGTTTTTTCAATGCACTCGCTCTCATTATAGGCGGGAATTATAATCAGTTTTTTTAATTTATCCTTCATTTTTCCTATCCTTATGACTCGTTACTGTGTTCTGCAAGAGTATATAGTTTTACCAGACATTTTGCAATAGGGCTGGGCCAGAATTTACAAAACATTTCGTAATCCTCCTGTTTACGTGCATGGTCTCCTAACACCTTAGACGTCTCAGATTCTTCATGAATCCGGTGATACATCAGCGGCTGCTTCACATATACAAA
>CATWQE010000021.1 GCA_958352855.1 uncultured Bacillota bacterium | reverse complement strand
AGGCTTTATGCGGCCTGCGAGTACTTTTTTCGATATTCAACTGTCAAACTCCCGAACATAGACAGTATTTTAAGACTGGAAAAAGAGCCGGAACGGGACAAAGAAAAGGAACGGGAATAAAATTTTGTCTTATAGAAACGCAGTCCTTTTTATGCTATACTGATTTCAATACATTTGGAAAGGGGCGATAATCTTGAACGATTTAACATATACTAATTCTATGATGAATGAGATTAGAGAAATTTTGCAAAGCGCACGTCAGTGTGTAGCAATACAGGTGAATACAGAGCTTTTGTCTACCTACTGGAATATCGGAAAAATCATTGTAGAACATGAGCAGGAAAATCAAGAACGGGCAGACTACGGGAAGCAGACCTTAAAGCAGCTTTCTAAAGAATTGACAAAAGAGTTCGGAAAAGGATTTTCAGTTTCCAATCTTCAATTTATGCGTCGATTTTATCAATGCTATCAAATTCAACAGACAGTGTCTGTTAAATTGTCATGGTCGCATTATTGTGAGCTTTTGACGATTTCCGACGCGGATAAGCGCAGCTTCTACGAAAAAGAAACCGTTAATTCCGGGTGGTCGGTACGCGAATTAAAACGGCAGATTTCCACATCACTCTATGAAAGACTTTTATTATCAGAGGGTAAAGCAAATAAAGAAACGGTGCTTTCCCTTGCGGAAAAGGGAATTGAAATGGCAACGCCCCTTGATATAATCAAAGACCCGTATGTATTTGAATTTTTGGGTGTGCCGGAAAATAAGCCAATGCTTGAAAGTGACCTTGAAAAAGCACTGGTCGCTCAAATAGAAAAATTCCTGTTGGAGTTGGGACGCGGCTTTATGTTCGTTGGAACGCAGCAACGAATTACCCTTAACAATACGCACTACTATGTGGATATGGTTTTTTATAATAAAATCCTCCGGGCGTATGTGCTGATTGAATTAAAAACAACCAAGCTCACACCGGAAGCAGCCGGGCAGCTTAATATGTATCTGAATTATTATGCCGCAGAAGTAAATGATGAACACGATAACCCGCCAATCGGCATTATCCTTTGTACGGACAAAGACAGTGTAGCTGCGGAATATGCGCTCGGCGGGCTGTCAAATAATATCTTCGCTTCCCGGTACGTTTCCTATATTCCAAATAAAGAACAGCTTATTGCACAAGTAGAAGCTGTTTTGAATGAATGGAAGCAAAAAGAAAACATATAAATAAAAAACAACTCTATGATTTCAATACTCAAAATTCATAGAGTTGCTTTTTTCAAAATATATTCTTTTTCTCAACTTTGCCAGATACTTTAATTTTTCTTATACAGACCGAATAAATCCAGAAATTTTTCCCATACATTCATAGAAGCATCCTCTGTTTCTACAACTTCTTCTGTCTCATCTTCTGTAATACCCGCTGTTTTTATTACAAACTGTACCTTATCTATATTTGTATTTTTTTCTGATACAAAAGAAGTGAGTTCTGTATTCCCTCCAGAAACAGTATCCAACAATTCATCCACTTTATCCTCAATCTCTGTATCTGCATCAGAAGTTTTTGTTTTCAGTTCTTCTGTTCCATCCTTCAGTTCTTCCGTACCATCATAAAGAGTACTGATTCCGGCAATAAATTCTGCAACACCTTCGTCTAATTTTCCAGTTCCGTCCTTCAGCGTACCTGTGGCATCATACAATTCTACAATTCCATTCAGCAGCTCCTCCGTTCCTTCATACATAGAATTACTTCCATTTTTCAAGGTACTGCTTCCTTCTGCCAGATCTCCCGCCCCTTCCGAAAGCTGTTCATATCCTGCAACCACTTGTGCCACTCCATCTGTATAGGAATTCAGACCTTCATCTAGCTTTCCATATTCTTCAACCAACGCATTGACCGCATCTTTTAACTCTGTCATCTGATAAACCAAATCTGTCAATGTATTCACAAGTGTGTAAATTGCTGTATCAAAATTACTGTAATTTGTTTGCAGTTCTTCCGCACCTTGTGTGAGACTTGCCGCTCCCTGCTGTACTCCATCTAAATAACTCTCCATCCCCCCAATTGCCGCATTATTTCCATTCAATAAGGTAATCAACTGATTTGCAAGAGCTATACACTGGTTTTCAATTGGTGCAATTGCATCTGTAGATATTCCCATATTATTTAACATCTTTTCGTAAGTTGTAACCTGACCGAGTAAACTGTTAAGAGAATCAATCGCCTGTGCATTGCCAGATTGCAGGGCATCAATATCTACTCCATTTTGTGCCATCACCGCTTTATAAGCTTCAAAATTTAATTGTGCTTGGAGATTCGCAGTTCCCGCAGCAAGCGTGTCGATCCCTGTTTTGATTGCAGAGGAAGACTCCGACAATTTCTGTAGTTCTTCCGCCGAAAGGGAAACCCCATTCAAAGCAGTCTGTAATTGTTCCAATGCATTTTTCATTTTTTCAGAGCCTTCTGTAAGCTCTCCCGAATTGTTGTTTAAAGCATCCAATCCCGCCTGTACCTGATTGATTCCACTATTCAAGCTTTGGATTCCGCTATCCAAGTAAGTTGCACCTTCCGATAATGCCTTTGATCCGGATGTCAGCGTTTCACCGCCACTTTCCAATGCCCCTGCACCACTTTGGAGCTGTGCTGCTCCCTGGTCAAGATTCTGCACACCACTTTGCAATTCACTTTCTGCTCCCTCTTTTAATTCGGATACGCCGTCTTTCACTTCTCCTGTTCCGTCATCCACTTTTTCAATGGCCTCCAGCAATTCATCCACTTGATCCATAAGTTCTTCATCATCTACTTCCACATTCAAATTTAACGGGATTGCATTTATAGAAATTCCATCTAACTCAAATCCTGTTACATCGGCATTCATTTCAATATCTGCCCCTTTTCCCGGTAAAATAGTATATGTAAGCTGCTTATTTTTTCCTACATTGGCAATGGTTGCATCCGGTGCCTCAATATTTTTAAATTTATCCGTATCCAGTGATAGGGAAGTCTGTAACGCATAACTATCATAAAAATTTCCTTTATACGTTTCGTTTTCCTTAATACTGATGGTAATCCTTACTTTTCCGTCTTTACCTTTCAGTTCCTCCGCAGAATATTCTTTGCCATCCATATAATAATTCACTTCTATTTTCCATGGCATTTCTGTGCTTTTCAATTTCCCTTCGTAATATAATTTTTCTTTTGAAGCATTGATTTTTATTTCATCACCGCTGCTATTAATTTCATCTGTTGTAGTCATATTACGGGTACTCTCATAATCCCCATAATCAACAATTTTCCCTTTTTTCTCTGTATCAAAAATATTCACCACATTGATTTCTTTTACTTCACCATTTTCATTCAGATTGACATAGACAACTTCCTCTTTTTCTGTATTCTGTTCTGCTGCCAGTACAGATACCGGAAACATGGACGTTACCATTGTTGCGGTCAATAAGATAGACATTCCTCTTTTTGCATTAATTTTTTCCATTTCAATCTACCTCCTTGTGAATCGTTCTCACTTTATTTCTATTTTTTCTGTCTCTCTTTTCTTTTGTTACCAGCTTATCGCATAGGCACAACAACCCCGGAAGAACAAATAATACAATAAGTAAAGAAAAAATTGCGCCTCTTCCAATAAAGATTCCCAACTGTGCCAAAAGCTGATTTGTCGAAATATATCCAAGCAATAACCCTACTACGGTAAGAACTATACCAGATGTAATAATCGATACCGTAACATCTGAAATAGTCTGACGCAGCGCAGCCTTTTTTTCCAACATTTGTCGATTTTCTTTGTATCTGTCTGTCATCAATATCGCATAGTCTACCGTTGCTCCAAGCTGTATGGAGCTTATAATCAGGTATGCGATATAAAAAATTCTCTGATTCATAAAATACGGGCAAGACAGATTAATCCATATTGCAGTTTCAATGCTCAATACCAAAATGACCGGAAGAGAAATGGATTTCATAGTAAATAACAGTACCAGGAACACCGCAGCAATTGCTACCATATTTACCTTAAACATATCAGCCGTTACCGTATCCATCAAATCATAGGTACTAATTCCTTCTCCTGCCAGATACCAGTTTCCCGGATAAAATTCTTCCGCAGTATCCCGGATATCTTCCACAAGGGTGAATGTTTCTTCTCCTTCATAAGCAGCATCCACCGACAAAACCATTCGGCTGTAATGGTCACTCATTAACTTCGATAATGTATCTTGATCCAAATATTCCACTGGAATCTCTGCCCCCGCCAAATCTACATAGGAAATGATACTGTCGACCTGCGGAAATTCTTTCAACGCATTCGACAATTCTGTTTCTGTTGCTGTATCTCCACAAGGTACCAACAGTACATAAGTATCTCGCTGTCCAAATACCTCTTCAATCTCCGCAATATCATATCCCAGTTTTGTTTCTTTACCGAATATTTGAGAGGAGCCATAATTATAGTCATTGGCATTAGAAGCCAGATAGGACGGAACAAGCACTACAAGGAACACACAGACCATCGGCACTGTTACTTTATTTACAAATATTCCAAATTTTTTAAAATCAGGTACAAATGGGCGATGTCGCGTTTTGTCCAAAATTTTATAGGAAGTCAGGATTAACGAAGGCATAAAAACAAAAACAATAATCAAACTCAATGCAATTCCTTTTGCCAATGCCAGTCCCAGATCCGGTCCAATCTGAAATCTCATAAAAATGAGCGCTACAAAACCGATTACCGTTGTCAAACCACTTGACAAAATGGAATTGGTAGATTTGCAGAGTGCTTCGATCATGGCCTCTTTCTCATCTGTTGTTCCTTTCCTACATTCTTCAAACCGGTGAATCAAAAACACAGAATAATCAAGAGATACCGCCAACTGTAAAACACTTCCTGCTGCATTAGTCACGAAAGAAATTTCACCAAAAATCAAATTGGTTCCTCCGTTAATAATGATTGCCACTCCAAGACCAAGGAGTACAATAAACGGTTCCGCCCATGATCCGGTTGTCAAAATCAAGATGAAAAGGACAAACGCCACTGCTATCGCTGTTATTTTCATAATTTCTGATACGGTATTTGTTGTTGCTGTCGCTGTAGAAACCGCACTTCCGGACATTGCATTCTCATCGCCTATGATTTCGCGTATATCTTTCACCGCCTGTATCCTGCTTTCTTCCTGTATGGTCACCGTAAATAAAGCATTGCGGTCTGTATAATAAGGTTCTACAGTATCCTGATCTAACGTATCCAGCGGAACGGTTATATCCACCGCATCATCCAACCAGGTCACTTCTGTGACACCGTCTACTTCTTTTAATTTTTCTTTATACTCCAAAGCTTCCGGTATGGATACGTCTTTCACCATGACACGCGCATTGGGGATTCCTCCGTCAAACTCCTGTTCCATCAAGTTTAAGGCAACTGTAGATTTCGCATCTTCCGGCAAATAGTCATTCATGTCATAATTGACAGCTACCATATTCTTTAGAAATCCACACACCACTGTAAATAACAGGAAAAAAATCAAGATACTTTTCCTGTGTTTTACAACGTGTTCATAAAATGTTCTCACCATTTACATCTCCTTCTCATGAAACGGTACTCCAACCATTTCAAATATATTTTTTCCCGCATCCAACGTAAGATTCACACCTTTTTCAGAAATCGTTCCTCTTGCAATGTAAGGGATTGCCCGAATCAATGACCAAAGCTCTCCTTTTATGCAACATGTCCCATCATCCTCTATCTGACCACAAAAAGTATTCGTATGGTCTAAAATTTCCAAATTTCCATGAATATCCGTATCTTCCCATTGGGCTGTCAAAATTCCACGTCGCTCTCCAATGGATGTCTGCATCACAACATAGAAAGTTTTTTTTATCATAATTCCTCCCTGATCTAATATATTTCCTTGAGTTTTTCCGCTAAATTTTTGGCAGTTCTTTCGATTCCTAATTTTGAACTATTGATACAAAAATCATAATTATCCGGTTTTCCCCAACTTCCTCCTGTATAATAATTATAATAAGCTTTTCTTTCTTTATCTTTTTTCCTTACTAATGTAGTTGCGGTTTTTTCATCTACAGATAATATTTCCATCTTTCTTTGTACGCGGTCTTTAAGTGGTGCTGCCACAAAAAAACTAATATGATCAATTTTGGATTCTTTCATAATGTAATCAGAACAACGTCCGACAAAGATACCATTTCCATTTGTTGCAAGCTCGTTGATAATCTGACTCTGCACATGAAATAGCATTTCATCAGCAGATAATCCTCCTAATTCTGCATTCTGTGTATCATACCATACCTGATACAGCCATGGATTATGTTTTTTCTCATCTGCGTTCTCAATCGTTTCCCTTGGAATATTCTTAAATCTTTCTGCCGCTGTTTCAATAAGTTCTCTATCATAAAATGGAATGCCTAGTTTTTCTGCCATTAATCTGCCGATTTCATGTCCACCACTTCCAAATTCTCTTCCAACGCATATAATCATGTTCTTCTTCCTCCCGCAAATTTATTCTTCCTTGCGACAACAACTATACTTCCAATAAAAAAAATAATAAATATATAACTTGCAGTTCTATGTTCGATATTAGACATCTGCTTGATAATTGCCCAGTAAATAGAACTTATTATACATCTGTCTGATTTTATCTATTGATTTTTCATACTATAGTTTTATAATAAAGAAAAGTTAAAGAGGAGGATTGCCTTTTGAAAAATGAAGTAATTTCACTAAACACAAAAAAAGCTTTGTCTTCCGCACTTAAAGAAACTATGCGGCACAAAGCTTTTTCCAAGATTACTGTAAAAGAAATTATTGAGCATTGTGATGTAAATAGAAATACCTTTTACTATCATTTTGATGATATTTATGCATTACTCCGGTGGACTCTAGAGGAAGAATCTTTTAATATTGTGAAACAATTCGACTTATTGGTCGATTACGAAGATGCCCTTCGCTTTATCATGGACTATATAGAACAAAACGATTACATTATCAACTGTGCTTATGACGCTATTGGACGTGATGAAATGAAACGTTTTTTCTATTCCGACTTCATTAACATCGTTTCCACTGTTATCAACAATGCCGATAAAAAAGCGAACACACATTTAGAATCTGATTTCAAAAACTTTCTTGCGAACTTTTATACAGAAGCGCTGGCTGGTACGTTAATCGACTGGTCAAAAAATCACCTTTCCATGGACAAAGAAAAAACCATTTCTTATTTTAAAAAAATCATTCAGGTTAGTTTAAGTCACTTTAATACATATAATAAGTAAAAGGGAACGCACAAACGTTCCCTTAAATTTCTCTTCTGTATTAGGACTTCGATAAAAACATCCAAGCATTAGTGGGCCACAAAGTGGGCCATTTTTCAAAAACTTATATGAATTTATATGGAGTTATATCCGAGTCGAAAATCCGCTAAATGCTCTAGATATCAGCATTTAAAGGCTTTTAACGACTTATACGGACATACATGAAATCAGGTAAATAATAACAATACCTAATTTCATTTTACTATTTACCTGTCCGAAAGCCCTTGATTTATGCAGGGTTTTCGCCTTTCTCTATATTTTTACTACACCTTTTTTACACCATTTTTATTTAACTGGCGGCGTAGGGATTTCAAAGTCTAATGCAAGTATAAAATATAGCATAAGGTTCTTGGTTTTTCAATCTTATCAGACAGATATTTTCCTTTGCCCATG
The DNA here is from genome assembly GCA_958352855.1 of uncultured Bacillota bacterium. Taxonomy (GTDB): domain Bacteria; phylum Bacillota; class Clostridia; order Lachnospirales; family Lachnospiraceae; genus Blautia. The sequence continues at coordinate 37,210 of CATWQE010000021.1, read as the reverse complement.
GATAGGCCGAATTTTGCAATCTTCTTGTACCCACCTACTTTTTTATGCCTCAAATAGGCTTGATTGCATGTTTTGCTCATATCAACCTACCTTTTTCTGTCCTAAATAGGCTAAATCTTACGTTTCCCTCTTCTAAACTTACTTTCTGCTCTAAAAAAATAAGTGGGATTTATAAAATCTTTCTTAGCGGCCTATTCGGCTTTAAAAGAAGTGGGTTAGATTTCAGAATTTCTCAAACTCCACCTATTCGCGCCTAAAAAATGTAGGCTAAAAATTGTAAAACGATATTTCCAGCCGATATGTCTCTGGTTCCTGATGACTCATTAGCTTTTGCATCCATACGCACAAATCTATTCTTTTCTAAACAAACTGATTACAACCCATGCCGTTGCTATGGCTTGTATAATAAAAAAGAAATTACAAACGAATCTCATACCAAAGGATAATGTTGAATCTCCCACAAAACCAACACCTATACAAGCCGCGCCTATACTGGATAAAATAGCTATTACAGCAATACAAATTTTATATCCTCTCTTCATCTCACGTACCTCCTATATCTTCTTTTAATTTTTACAACTCTCTTTCTTGCCACATCTCTTTTGGTATCACAATGGAGCGGTTACGCCCTTTGAACTTAAAATTTTCCACTTATATGTCAGTGCCTCTCCCGAAAATAAGTTTCTATCTAAAAACAGTATATAATAACTTCATAACAGCAGCAACTGCTTTATATGAATACCATGTTTTGTATAGAGCTTCCATAAAATCATCCAGAAACCCCTCCTTTTATTAGATATATATATAATTAATTTGACATTTATCGAATATCATGCTACATTATATTTATAAAATAATATCAACAGAAAGGAGATTATGATGTCTAACTTAGACCAAAAAATTGAAAATGCTGCAAACAAAATAGAATTTGCCGCAAATAAGGCATGGAAAAAACGTTCCTTTCGCATTGTATCGAAATCTATATCTGCTATAGCAGAAGTCGGATTGATGATTGGTGCTTTGCATTTTTCTGAAAAGGGTCATAAATCAATCGCTGCCTGTCTGTTTGGCTTAGGCGCTGTCGGACTTGTCTGTGATTTGTTATTGAACAGAAAATAGACAGTACACTAACTATGTGGTACATTATAAGTAAATGATATAAACGGAGGCATGTACGTATATATGGAAAACAAAGACGCAAGAACACTGCATCCTTTCCTGGAAACTCTGGGACTTATCTATATGACAAAAAACTTTGAAGCGGTAAAAACAGATATGCTAAGTTCTTTAGAAGAAATGAATATTGACGGAACTCAGTTTTATAAGCAGTATCTTTCCTATTTAGATAATTATGTACAGGTGTTTGAAGATACTTATGCTTTAAAGGAAGAAGAAACCTTTTTCTTTGGATACAATACAGAATTTTTCCTCACTGTTCTGGCCATGGCAACCGAACTTTTTGAATCTGACGCAGACCCAGAACAACTAACCCAGCCCCATATTTTTTCTGTAATGAATTCATTTTTGAAAGAAAAGAACTCCGAAAAGGCTTCTAATTCCAGCGACATGGAAAACTGGTTTTTATTGCTCCAGTCCTCAGAATACTCCGAGGATACCAAATGGCGGTTGTTGGAATTAATCCATAATCCGGTAAAAAAATTCCAGGAACTCTTCCATATTTACGAAAACAACCGTACTGCTTTTGATGCCACCTTCCAAAAGAATAAAAAGCAGTTAGAAAAATTAGTGTCTCAGGCTCCGTCTGCGCTTTCGGACGTAATATGCAGCCTTGTGTCTGAATTTCATCCAGAGTCCAAAAGAGTCTACCTTACAGCAGTGCTTCCCCTCATGGAATGGATTACACCTACTATTATTTTTCAGGGGGTTCTGGCAGATAAACTGGATTTGTATCAGAAAAATTTAGAGAATGCCAAAGAAATGCTTCCACCGATTTTAAAGCTCCTGGGCGATAAAAGCAAATTTGAAATTTTGTGTCTTTTAAAATCCCATGGAAGATATAACCTGGAAATCGCAGAAGAACTACAGTTAACCCCTGCAACTGCCTCTCATCATATGAGTATGCTACTCTCTAACCATATGGTAACTGTTGAGAAAAAAGACGGGCGGGTGTATTACCAGTTAAACCAGGAAACTTTAAGAGAAATTATGAAATGCTTTGGGGAGATTTTTTTATAAATCTCCCCCTTTTCATAGTATTTTCTACTCCAAATCCTCCCTGCTGATTGCAATAGACGGATAATGAGAAAGCTCTGTCAAGTCCCAACCTTTCTCCCCCTCTTTTAATCTCTCGACATCACCATCAGCACCATACCCGTTTGAAATTCCACCCTGGCTGTTTCTTCCTGAATCTCATTGCTGACGCCAATTCCGTCATAATTCGTCATGGTGTACTCATGCAGCGGATATTTGAACCCTGTCAAAGTCATGCCTTCCACCTTATCACTCATGGAAAAAAAGGAAACGTATTTCCCGAATTGTTTTTCTTTCTGAATCGTAAAAGGCTTATCCAAAACCGTTAAAGCGTTGCGGCTATCCAAAATCCACGCCTCCACTCCCTGCATTCTGGCCGCTGTTAAAGACTGAAGATTTCCCATATAATGGTCCAACCGTCCTCCTGTAGCGCCCAGCAGAAATACCCTGCTGCTGCCAAGTTTTATGGCAAGCTCCAGGCCGATTCTGGTATCTGTGGCATCTTTTTCCGGTTTATAGCGCTTCACCGGAATTTCAGACTGATGTTCATAATAATCCAGGATTTCCTGGTCTATACTGTCAAAATCTCCTAAAATATAATCTGGATGTATATTCTGCCTGTAGCAAAAATTCAGCCCTCTGTCAATTCCCATAATGCAGTCCGGTTTCAAATATTCCAATACAGTTAAGGCGAAGTCCTCTTCCAAAGGTCCGCCACACAGCAGTAAAGTATCCATTATCCTTCCATCATCCCTCTCAACTCTTTTATGTTTTCTTCAATATCACCTTTAAACACAGCAGAACCTGCCACAATAATGTTAGCCCCTGCTTCTAAAACTTCCGGAAGCGTAGTTTTATTAATTCCCCCATCTACCTGGATGTCCAGTTCCAGCCCCTGCTCTTTTGCCATGGCGCGAAGTCTTCGGATTTTCTCTGTACAGTAGGGAATATATGCCTGTCCTCCAAAACCAGGATTTACAGACATAATCAGCGCCATATCCGCCAGTCCAAGCACATGCTCCAGTACGGAAACCGGAGTGGCCGGATTAATGGCAACGCCACATTTGCAGCCTAATTCCCGAATCAGGTGCAAGGTTCTGTCCAGATGAGTACAAGCCTCTGCGTGAACAGTAATCATATCTGCGCCTGCATCAACCAGTTCTTTTATGAGATGGTCTGGTTCTTTTGCCATAATATGTACATCCAGAAACAGCTTACTTACTTTTCTTACAGACGCAAGCACAGGAGTTCCCATAGAAATCGTTGGAACAAACTGCCCATCCATAATGTCAATGTGCAGCCATTTTGCTCCTGCCTGCTCTGCCCGTCTGATGTTGTCTCCCAAATTGCAAAAATCCGCTGCCAAAATAGAAGGGGATAATTGATATTCCATGTACTAATACCTCCGTTTTTCTTCTAATTCTCGATACATGTCAACATAATTTTTGTAACGTTCCTTACTGATTTTACCATTCTCCAGAGCTTCTTTTACACTGCAGCCAGGTTCATGGGTATGGGTGCAGGGCAAAAATCTGCAAGTTCCTTCATAGGGTGCGAACTCCGGGAAATAAAGCCGCAATTCTTCCTTTTCCATATCTTCTACATAAAAGGAGGTAAATCCAGGGGTATCCATAAGATAAGTGTTTTTCTCTAATTCAATAAGCTGAGTATGTCTGGTTGTATGACGTCCCCTTCCCAGCTTCTTACTGATTTCACCTGTCTCCATCTGGATTCCGGGAGCTAACAAATTAGTAAGGGATGATTTTCCAACACCGGAAGGGCCTGCCACTGCTGTAGTTTTATTTTGCAGTACTTCTCTTAGCGTTTGAATCCCCTGCTCCATCTTTGCGCTGGTAAACAACACCTGATAGCCGCAGGGTTCATACATCTCCCGGACTTTCTTTCTTTCCTCTTCCTGGAAAAGTTCTTCTTTATTGATACAGATTACCACAGGAATCTTTTGTCTCTCCATGGTAATCAAAAAACGATCCAGCAAGGCAAAATTGGGATTTGGCTCCTTTGCTGCAAAAATCACCAATGCCTGGTCAATATTTGCCACAGCCGGACGAATCAAGGTATTCTTCCGCTCCAGAACAGCTATTACATTTCCCTTTTTTTCTTCTTCATCCAGAATCTCCAGTTCTACAAAATCTCCCACCAGAGGTTTTAACTTCTCTTTTCTGAAAATTCCTTTTGCTTTACATTCATATACCTGCTGATTCTCTGCCGACACATAATAAAATCCGGCGATTCCCTTAATAATTCTTCCCTGCATAAAACCTACCTTTTCTTTCTTTTTTACACATTCCCCATTATATACTGTTTGGGGGATAATGGCAACCTGTGAAAAAAGCAGAATGTTTCATAGAGACGCAATTAGACACCTTTGTACTGTTTACACTCAGTTGAACAGTACAAAGATGTCTAATTGCTGTTTAATGAAATATTTCTGCTTTTTGTATATTATTTAGTTTGTTTGTGAAACATACCCACTTTAACTCTACTGTACTTCTTCAAAATTTACCTGATATTTGAAAATGGTTTTATAAGTACCATCATCCTGCTTTTCTGCAAGATATAAAGTTCCTGTTTCTACACCATCTTCTCCCACAATATCGCCAATGGGTTTATCAAAATCAATGTAATCGCCCTCTAAGATGACTTTTCCACCACCAGATTCATCACCGTTATCGTTTTGTACCAGACGAATCTGCACAGCTCCTCCTTGGTAGTTTGTTGGCTTTTGCAATTTTGCATTCTTAAAAGCCCACTGTCCTGAAGTTGCTGTAACTCCTGTGGTAGCAGATGTTCCGGTGTTGTTGTTGCCTGTATTAGATTCTTCTTCTGTTCCCTGTGACTCTTCCTCTTCCGGTTCTGGTTCTGCCTGTTTTTCTGCCAGAACGCGAACTACTACGGAACTTCCGACTTCTACTCTTGTGTTTGCTTTTGGCACAGTTTCAAAAATCTGTCCGATTCCAGCACCGGTATTCTCTTCCCAGACTTCCTCTACTTCTACAATTAAGCCCTGGTCTTCTACGATTTTTACGCCTGCATCCTTCATATAACCGCGAACATTAGGAACTTTTACCATTGTGTCGCCTTCGCCAGCGCTTACAACAATAGTCACTTCAGAATTCTTTGCTGCTTTGCTTCCTTCTCCCGGATTCAGAGAAATTACTTTTCCAACTGCTACTTCACTGCTTTTTTCTTTCTCTACTTTTGTTTTCAAACCTAATTCCTGTAAAGTACTCTCTACGGAACTCAGACTTTCACCTACTAAACCGGAAGGAATGGTAACTTCTTCCACCGCTTTTCCTGTACTGACGTAAAATAAAATTGTGGTATTTTTGTCCACCATCTGTCCTGCTGCCGGTTCCTGACGGGTAATAAGGCCTTCCTCTACGGTATCAGAGGCTTCTTCGCCACCCTTTTTGCTTCCAAGACCTAATTCCTGTAATTCCGTTTTAATTTCTTCCGGTGTTTTATTGCTAAGATCCGGTACCTTTACCTGTTCTTTATTTTTATCCTTGTCTTCTTCCTGCTGAGTCTCCGGTTTCTTATCTTTGCTTCCACCTACCAGGCCGGCTGCAGACGCTACCAGATAAATAAGAATACAGATAATAATACCGCCGATAATGAGGCCGCCAATGGTCATGGCTTTTTCTAATTTGGTGTTGATGCCGCCTCTTTCATCATCGTCGTCATCATCCTCATCGTCCTCGTCATCTTCTTCCTCTTCTTTTGCCTTTTTGCGGCGTCTTCTGGATGGCTTTTCGTAGATTTCATCTTCTTCGTCATCCTCATCATCCTCGTCGTCTTCATCATAACGTGGTTTCTGATTGTACGCGCTTTCCTGAATTTCCTTCATTTCTTCCGGAGTAATCATAATGGTCTGGGCATGATTGCTCAGAGGTGTGAGATTTACGAAATTTCCATCCGGATCAATAAGAGAATGTTTCAAATCATTAATCAGCTCTGCCAGAGTACTGTATCTTCTGTCCGGGCTTTTCTGTGTACATTTTAAAATAATCTCTTCTAAACTGTGAGGAAGATTTCCTGCATATTGAGAAGGTGGAACCATTTCATCCTGAAGATGTTTAATGGCAATAGCCACTGTGGTATCTCCGTCAAAAGGAACTCTTCCGGTGACCATTTCATACATGGTAATACCAAGAGAATAGATATCACTCTTGAAGTCACTGTAGCCCCCGCGTACCTGTTCCGGTGAACTGTAATGAACAGACCCCATGGCATTGGTACTGATGGTATTGGAGGACGCTACTCTGGCAATACCAAAGTCGGTAACTTTTACCTTACCATCTGTTGAAATAATAATGTTCTGAGGCTTAATATCCCGGTGTACAATGTTCCGGTTATGGGCTGCCTCCAGTCCCATAGAAACCTGAATGGCAATACTGGTCGCTTCCTTAACGGTTAATTTGCCTTTCTTGGAAATATAATCTTTTAAGGTAATTCCCTCTACCAGCTCCATAACAATATAATTAATGCCCTGATCCTCCCCTACATCAAAGACATTGACTACATTTGGATGTGCCAGGCCTGCTGCTGCCTGAGCTTCTCTTTGAAATTTTCTGATAAAATTTGTATCTGCGCTGAACTCTGCCTTCAGCACCTTCATGGCTACGAATCGGTTAAGTTTGTGGTCCTTTGCCTTATATACATCCGCCATTCCGCCGGAACCAATGCATCCAACCACTTCATACCTTTCGCCAACAATTACTCCCACATTTAACATACTTGCACCTCTTTTGTGTCTGGCTGTACCAGCACTACTGCTATATTATCTTTACCACCGTTTTCATTTGCAAGAGAAACCAGACGCATTCCTGCCTCCTTCATTTCCCTGCTTGTATTGACAATCCTCCAGATGTCTTCATCTGCGACCATGTTGGAAAGTCCGTCTGAACAAAGAAGCAAAACACTATTTTCCTTTAAATGAATATCAAAGAAATCCACTTCTATCTCAGGACCAATTCCAAGCACCCTGGTAATAATGTTTTTATCCGGATGCTCCCTGGCCTCTTCTTTTGTAATTAACCCCCGCCTGACCATCTCCTGAACCAGAGAATGATCTTTTGTAATCTGAAGAATCTGATCTTCAATCAAATATAGTCTGCTGTCACCCACATTTGCTACATAGGCATAATCATCTATGATGGTAACAAGAACCATGGTGGTTCCCATTCCTGACATTTCCGCATGTGATTTGGATTCCTCCAGCACCTTACGGTTGGCTTCCTCCACTGCATGACGGATCACTTTAATTGGATTTTGGTTTTCATCTTCTAAAATGGTGCGAACCAGAGTCTGCACAGCAAAGCTGGAAGCAAAATCTCCTGCATTGTGCCCTCCCATACCATCTGCAACCACAAAAAGATTCGGCAGATTCCCCACTGGTTCCTCAGAAGCATAGACATAGTCCTGATTCACCTGGCGTTTCTGCCCCACATCCGTTACAGAATATGACTTCATCCTACGAGTCCTCTCTCTTATCCTCTTTACTTAGCTTATCATCAATATAACTTTTTCTTAATTGTCCACAGGCCCCGTCGATATCGCGGCCCATTTCTCTTCTAATAGTAACATTAATTTGGTATTTTTCAAGTTTATTTTGAAATTTCTCTATAACTTTTTTCCCGGACTGTACAAAATCCCGCTCTTTAATGGGGTTTACCGGGATGAGATTCACATGGCAGCAAAGCCCCTGAATCAGCTCTGCCAGTTCCTTTGCATCCTCCTGGGAATCGTTTTTCCCACCTACCAGACTGTACTCAAAGGTAATTCTTCTGCCTGTTTTTTCAAAATAATACCTACAGGCGTCCAGCACCTGGGTAATGGAATATGCATTGGCAACAGGCATAAGCTCTGCCCTCTTTTCCTGATTGGAGGCATGAAGAGAAATAGCCAGTGTAATCTGCAGGTTTTCCTCTGCCAGTTCATAAATTCTTGGCACGATTCCACAGGTGGAAACCGTAATATTCCGCTGACTGATATGTAATCCGTTTTCATCACTTAGCATGTGAAGAAATCTCAGAAGATTCTCATAATTATCCAAAGGTTCTCCGGTTCCCATCACTACCACATTTGAGACACGTTCCCCTGAAAGCTTCTGAATCTGATACACCTGATCCAGCATTTCCGATGCAGTGAGATTTCTGGTCCAGCCTCCAATGGTGGATGCGCAGAACCTGCATCCCATCTTACATCCCACCTGGGAGGAAATGCACACACTGTTACCATGCTTGTACTTCATCAGTACACTTTCCACCACATTTCCATCTGCCAGTGCAAAAAGATATTTCTGGGTTCCATCCAGCCTGGAGGTCTGAACTTCCAGAACTTTTAAACTGGTCAGTACGCAGCGCTGTTCCAGCTTTTCCCTGAGAGCCCCAGATAAGTTTGTCATATCCTGAAACTTATCCGCCAGCTTCTGGTGCATCCACTGGTAAAGCTGCTTTGCCCGGAAGGCTTTTTCTCCCAGTTCCTCCATGGTTTTCTTTAATTCCGAAAGGTTCTGGGATTTAATATCTATTCGTTCCATTCTGTTTTCCTCTTTAATCTGGCAATGAAAAATCCGTCACACTGATGCACACCTGGAAGAAGCTGGAGATATCCTTTCTTTGTGGTTTCACTTCTTAATTCTTCGCAAAGATAAGGGTCCAGGCTCTCCAGTTCATAGGGATAATGCTCTAAGAACCACTCTACATTGTCCTGATTTTCTTCTTTTCCTATGGTACAGGTACTGTAAATCAATGTACCTCCAGGCTTTACATAGGTGGAGGCCTGTTCCAGGATTTCCCTTTGAAGTCCTGCCAGTTCCTGGATTTTCGCCGGATTTAATTTGTATTTGATATCGGTTTTTCTTCCCATGACACCAAGCCCGGAGCAAGGTACATCTGCCAGAACAATATCTGCTTTTTCCAGAGAATCACTGTCTAACTGAGTGGCATCTTTTTCTGTTACCACTACATTTAAGAAGTTCTGGCGGATAGCATTTTCCCGGATATAATCCGTCTTTGTTCTGCTGATATCCCTGGCATCCACTCTTCCGGTTCCTTTTAATTTATCTGCAATACACAGGGTTTTTCCACCTGGGGCTGCACACAAATCAATGACGTAATCCCCTTCTTTGGGGGCTGCAATGTCTCCCACCAGCATGGAGCTTACATCCTGCACCTGAATACTTCCAACTCTAAACGCATCCAGCGCCGGAAGGTAATCATAGTCTTTCAGATAATAGGCATTTTCCACATAAGGCGCCTTTTCTACCGTAACCTTCTGGCTTCTTAAACTCTCCAAAACCGCTTCCTTCTCCACCAGATATTCCCTGATACGGATGGTAGTTGGTTTCTCTTTTAGAAATGCTTCCAGCATTTTTTCTGTCTTTTCAAAGCCATATTGTTCCAAGAAACGCTGTACCAGCCACTTTGGCATGGAATAAATCACAGAAAGATATTCCTCTGGTTCTTCTTTTCCAGGGAAACGGATACTTCCATATTCTCTTGCAATTTTTCGCAAAACTCCGTTTACAAATCCGGTGAGATTATAAAAGCCTTTCTTTCTGGCAAGCTTCACAGCTTCATTGCAAACAGCGCTGTCCGGAACACTGTCCATATATAAAATCTGGTACACACTGCTTCGCAAAAGTTCCCGTATTACCGGTTTCATTTTCTCTGCTGCAACTGTGGAAAACTGATTTAAAATATAATCCAGACGAAGCTTATATTCCAGAGTTCCTTCACACACTCTGGTAATAAAAGCCCGCTCCTGCTTTTCCAGATATTGATATTTTTCCAGGGTGCTTCTGATAACCAGATGACTATATTGCCCTTCCTTGTTTACTTCCAGCAAAATCCCCAGAATCAATTCTCGTGTATTTACCTGTTGACTCATCTAAAGTTTTCCCCCTCCTTCAGGGTATAACCTCTTAAAAAGGATGCTGTGTCCATCCGCTTCTTTCCTTCCAGTTGCAGTTCCAGAACCTTTAACAAGCCCTGTCCTGTCTGAACTGCAATGCTGTCTTTTGTTACCTCTGCAATCTGTCCGGGAGCTTCCTTTGAATCCTGCTCAAGCACTTCTGCTTTCCAGATTTTCAAAGTTTTTCCCTGCAGCTTTGTATAAGCGCTTGGCCATGGATTCAGCCCACGTATTAACTGCTCGATTTCCTTGGCAGGCTTCTCCCAGTCAATGGCTCCCATTTTCTTGTCAATCATTTTTGCATAAGGTGTGGTGCTTTCCTCTGGCTGTTTTTCTCTTACTGCCTTGCCATCTTCCAGATCTGTTAATACCTTTACGCACAGTTCTGCTCCTGCCTGACTTAATTTTTCAAACAGGCTTCCACCTGTTTCATCCTTGTCAATGGGAACTACAACCTTTTCTATCATATCCCCTGTATCAATGCCCTCGTCCATCTGCATAATGGTAACGCCGGACTCCTTATCACCGTTTATCACAGCCCACTGAATAGGCGCTGCGCCTCTGTATGCAGGAAGCAGGGATGCATGGACATTAATGCATCCATATTTTGGCATTTCCAGAATTTCCTTACTGATAATCTGACCAAAGGCTGCTACTACTATAACGTCTGGTTTTAAACCTCTTAAAAGTTCTACAACTTCGGGTTCCCGGACTTTCTTTGGCTGGTACACCGGAAGGTTATATTTTACAGCCACTTCTTTTACCGGTGTTGGCATGAGGGTTTTTCCTCTGCCCTTTGGCTTATCCGGCTGGGTTACCACTCCCACTACTTCGTGGCCTGCCAAAACAATCTTCTCCAGAGTTCCTGTAGCGAAATCCGGAGTTCCCATAAAAATTACTCTCATTGGTCATCCTCCTCGTAATTGGTGCGATGCAAATCCCCCTCTACCAGCTCTGTATACAATCTGCCATGGAGATGGTCTACTTCGTGGCAGATAGCTCTTGCCAGAAGTTCTTCCCCTTCCAGAATATATTCTTCCATATTTTCATCTAAAGCTTTGACCTTTACATAGTTGGGTCTTGTAACGGTTCCTGACATGCCCGGTACGCTTAAACAGCCCTCCTCTCCTGTCTGGGAACCGGAGGTTTCCAGAATTTCAGGATTAATCAATACATATGGATCATCTCCTGTGGTATCAATGACCACAATCTGTTTCAGCATTCCCACCTGGGGACCTGCCAGTCCCACACCAAACGCTTCATACATGGTATCAAACATATCATGAATTAATTCCTGAATTTTAGGTGTCATTTTTTCTACTTTTCTACATTCTTTTGTTAAAATACTGTCTCCCTGTGTACGAATCTGTCTTATTGCCATTGTTCTCTCTCCTTTATCCTTAAACGTTAAAATCAAATTGTATATATAATTTTCGAAATCCACTGTTTACTGCAATATATTTTTCCAGGGCATTCTTTAATTTCACCAGAATTTCCCTGTCCTGATGACGCATATATAATACCTGGCGATACAAATCCTGTACCTTTGATACGGCTTCCGGCGCCGGTCCTATGAGAATTAAATCCTGTTTTTTATAAATTGTTTCCACATATTTCCGCAGATATTCCATGGCTTTTGTCAGCAGTTCTTCATCCTCACAGGCGCCTTTTATCGCAGCCATGGACGCGGCAGGAGGGTAATCCAGAAGCAGCCGGTAACTCATCTCTGCCTCGTAAAACTGGTCATAGTCCTGGGCCGCTGCTGCCTGAATACTGTAGTGTTCCGGGTTATAGGTCTGAATCACAGCCTCACCGGGAAGTTCTCCTCTCCCTGCCCGTCCCACTGCCTGTAAAAGCAGTTGGAAGGTTTTCTCTGCTGCCCGGTAATCCTCATTGTGCAGGGATAAGTCTGCTGCCAGAACTCCTACCAGAGTAACTTTGGGAAAGTCATGCCCCTTCACAATCATCTGAGTCCCTATCAGGATATCCGCCTCATAAGCTGCAAAAGCTGACAAAATCTTCTCATGATCGTCCTTTTTTCGGGTGGTATCTGCATCCATACGAAGCACCCTGGCTCCCGGAAAGCTCTTCTGCACCAGAGTCTCTATCTGCTGTGTTCCTGCCTTAAATCCTCCAATATAGGGAGAGCCGCAGGCAGGACAGTGTTGTACCTGAGCCTGTTCATAACCACAGTAATGACAAATCAGTTTCCCATTCCTGTGGGAGGTCAGGGACACATCACAATGGGGACATTTCATCACATGTCCGCAGGAGCGGCAGCTTACAAAACCAGTATAGCCTCTCCTGTTTAAAAATAAAAGTACCTGCTGTTTTTTCTCCAGGCGGTCCCTGATTTTTTCTGTAAGCTGGCTGCTGAAAATGGAGCGGTTTCCGGTTTTTAATTCTTCTCTTAAATCCACAACCGACACCCTGGGAAGGCTTCTTCCACCATAGCGCTCCTCCAGATATACCAGCTTATAGACTCCTGTTTTACCTCTGTAATAGCTGTCCACACTGGGAGAGGCAGAGCCAAGAACCACCCTTGCATTCTCCATGCAGGCACGCTCTATGGCTGTCTCTCTGGCATGATAACAGGGTGTTTTTTCACTTTTATAAGAGCCCTCATGCTCCTCATCTATAAGTATCAGTCCCAGATTTGGAAACGGGGTAAACAGAGCAGAGCGGGGACCAATCACAATGGAAATCTCCCCGTTTTTTGCCCGCTCAAACTGATCCCACCGCTCTCCTTTTGACAATCGGGAGTTCATCACTGACACACAGTCTCCAAACCGGCTGTAAAACCTGGATACATTCTGATAAGTCAGGGCAATCTCCGGTATCAGCACAATCACCTGTTTTCCCAGAGCTAACATTTTGTCAATCAGTTCCATATAAACCGCTGTTTTTCCACTGCCGGTAACACCTTTTAACAGGCAGGGCCTTGGATTATTTTCTTTCCATTCTTCCAGAATTTCCTGTACTGCCCCCTTCTGCGACAGGGTAAGCGGCGGAGGATTTTCTTCTCTTTTTATGGAAGGCAGCCCTGTGCGGTAACAGCGCTCTGTCTCCACAGAAATAAGATGCTCCTCCACAAATCCCCGGATAACTTGTGGACTGATTTTCAATTCTCCGGTTACTGTGGCATACTCCAGATTTTGTTTCTCCATCAATGCCTTTAAAAGTCTTTCTTTTGCCTTATAATGCTTTTTTTGAAACAGCTCTAAACGCTCCTGACAAACCTTTAAAGGCGCCGTAAGACAGAGATAACGCTTTTCCCTGGCTGCTTTCTTTTCCTTTACCGGAAGTACGGTTTTCAGCGCCTGATTCATGGTGGAGCCATAGTTTCTGGCAATCCACCCTGCCAGGGCAATGAGCCTGGATTCAATTTCGGTTCCCTGCTCTTCCACACTGGAAATTGCTTTCATCTTTTCTACCGCAATCTTGGGTTCTCCTGAAATTCCCACCACATAGCCTGTGAGCTGGCGTCCTCCCTTTCCAAAGGGAATCCGTACCTTTTTCCCCACTTCTACTACAGGAATCAACGCTTCTGGAATCTCATACTGAAAGCTTTTATCCAGCTTTTCCTGGGAAATATCTACAATAATGTCTGCATAACGTTTGTTCATGCTTCCTCTTCCAAAATCTCCTGAATCAGTACCCGTTCATCCATAGGATATTTCTTTCCCCGGATTTCCTGGTAATCTTCATGTCCTTTGCCAGCCAGCACAATAATATCCCCTGGCTGTCCATGATGAATGGCATAGGCAATGGCTTCCTTGCGGTCTATGATTTCCACATACTTTCCTGTGGTCTTTCCAATTCCGGTTTTGATATCATTGATAATCTCCTGAGGCTCCTCATTTCTTGGATTATCAGAAGTAATAATTGTCAAATCTGCCAGCCTGCCGGACACCTCTCCCATCTCATAGCGGCGCAGTTTGGAGCGGTTTCCCCCACATCCAAAGAGGCACACCAGACGGTTTGGATGGTATTCTTTTAAGGTAGTAAGCAAGCTTTCCAGACTCATGGCATTGTGAGCATAATCAATCATTAAAGTAAAGTCATCCGAAACCTTCACCATCTCAATTCTGCCCTTTACCCTGGCCTGTTTTAATGCTTTTTGAATATTTTCCTGTGTCACTCCAAAATGGCGGCACACTGCAATGGCTGTGAGAGAATTATACACGCTGAATTTGCCGGGAAGGTCGATTTCCACCGGAAAATCCAGTAATCCCTTCACATCATACTGAATCCCAAGAGTTCCTTTACCAGTTACTAATCTGGTGTTTTCTGCCCGCAAATCTGCCTTTTCTGAAAATCCAAAGGTCTCCACCTGACAGGTATGTCCCTCTAAAATTTCCTCTAAATGCTGGTCATCTGCATTGAAAATTCCGGTTTTACACTGCTTGAATAACAGGGCTTTGCAGTGAAGATAATCTGCAAAATCTTTATGCTCATTTGGTCCGATATGGTCTGGCTCCAGGTTGGTAAAGATACCGATATCAAACACAAAACCAGCGGTTCTGTGAAGCATCAGCCCCTGGGAAGAAACCTCCATAACCACACTGTCACATCCTGCTTCCACCATTTTTGCAAAATATTCCTGCACAAGATAAGATTCCGGAGTAGTATTAGCAGAAGGAATGTGCTCTTCTCCAATAATGGTCTCAATGGTTCCAATGAGCCCTGTTTTATGGCCTGCATTTTCCAAAATGGATTTCACCAGATAGGTGGTGGTGGTTTTTCCTTTGGTTCCGGTTATTCCAATGGTTTTTAATTTTTCTGCGGGATGGTCAAACCAGGCTGCTGAGATGCACGCCATGGCATAGCGGCTGTCCGGTACCTGAATCACTGTCACATGCTCCGGAACCTCCACAAGGTCCTGTACTACCAGCACAGAAGCACCCTTTTCTGCCACTTCCTTTGCATAGGTGTGTCCATCTGAAACAGCGCCTTTGATACAGAAAAACAAAGAACCTGGTCCTGCTTTTCTGGAATCGGACACCACGCTTAAAACTTCTTTATCTGTAGTACCCTGGATACACTGATACTCCAGATGCTCCAGTAAGTCTGTTAATTTTTTCATAATTGGCATTCCCCTTTCTTTTCCTGGGTAAATCTACTCTTTAGCATAACATAAAAAGGGGAGAAGGGGCAAGCCCTTCTCCGACCTCTTTCAAGCTCTTTCAAACAATTTTCCGGCTACATGGTCGCCAAACCAGGAAACCACCGGACCAAGAGTCAGTACCATTAATACGGTAATCACACCTAATTTCATTCCCAGCAGCATACCAATCACAACTGCTGTGGTATCCCATAACATGCGCACCCAGCGAAAAGACAACTTTTTCGTTTTTTTGCACAATGATAAATGGAATGGCATCATAAGGAGCTGTTCCCAACTGAGCTGTCATATAAACTGCTGCTGTAAATACAAACACCGCCAATGCTCCTGCCAAAATAATCAACCGCAATCCCATGGACACAGGCGTTTTAAAAATTTCTATCTCATTCCAAATACTGCCAAAAAAATCTGCCACATAGCCGATTACTGTCATATTTACCAAGGTTCCCAATCCAATAAGATTTTTCTGAAGCAAAAACGTAACCAAAAATAATCCAATGTTTATGAGAAGCTGCCAGGTTCCAAACGACATATGCAAAGCCGCGGCAAATCCCCTGTTCATAAAGGAAAAGGGATCTGTCCCCATATCCACTAAAATCAAAAAGGACAAGGACACACCCATGAGAAAAATAGCTGCCATCATACAGAAAATCCGCCACAGCCCCTTGGGTTCTGTATACTTTTTTAACAATTCTTTTATCTTATCCATCTTTTTCTTTTTCCTTTGTAGTTACTCTGGAATGCATATTGCCAAATCTCCAAACATCCCCTGCACCGCTTCTCTATATTCTGGTAAATGCTGCGCCTTTTTTACCTTCTTCAAATATTTTTTACCCTCTGGAAACAAATTTCCCATATAGCACCAAAGCTCTTTCATCTTAAACAGCACTGCCCGATCCCCATCCATAACTTCTTCATAGCCAAGCAAGAGCTTATCATGAAAGTTTTTCAGTTCCTCTTTCTCAAGCGCTTTTCCACCCTGTAACTGTCTTACCAATGCAGGATTTACTAAAAGCCCTCTTCCCATCATAACTGCCCTGGCATCTGGAAATTTCTCTGTAAATCTCCTGAAATATCCTTCTGTAAACAAGTCTCCATTATAACACAGAGGATTTTTGCTCCCTGAAACCGCCTCTTTATAGACTTCCATTCTGGGCTTATTTTTGTAATAATCCTTCTGAACTCTGGGATGAATAATCAGCTCTTCTAAAGGGTATTCATTGTAAATCTTTAACAGCTCTGAAAACTCTTCCTCCTCTTCTTTTCCGATTCTGGTTTTAATGGAAATCTTCATATCCAGATTTTGAAAAATCACCTCTAAAAACCCATGAAGTTCTTCCGGAAATTCCAGAAAACCG
Organism: uncultured Bacillota bacterium; assembly: GCA_958352855.1. Lineage (GTDB taxonomy): Bacteria > Bacillota > Clostridia > Lachnospirales > Lachnospiraceae > Blautia. Next base: position 20,578 of record CATWQE010000021.1, on the reverse strand, counting down.
GAGCCTTTTTTCTTAGACACCACTGTACCGGAGGGACAGCCCAGATTTACTTCTTCGTAACCATACTCCTGAAGATTTCTTGCTGTTTTGATAAAATCCTCCGCGCAATTTGTAAGAATCTGGGGCACCAGAGGTACTTCCTGATTATTTTCCGGCAATACGTCCCTGTTTTCTCTTGGCGTCATAGCTTTTTTCTGGCTGGGCGTTAAAAACGGGGTAAAATATTTATCCATTCCCGGAAAGCATTCCCTGTGAATGCGCCGGTATACATATCCTGTAATCCCCTCCATGGGGGCAAAATAATAGAGCATACTGTTTCTACCTCAATTTTGTTTTCCAAAAATTTTATCCCGCACCTGGCTCCACATGCTCACCAGGAAGTACTCATACGCCATGTCATAGAGAAACAGCGCCACCTGGCCTCCCAGCAAAAAGACCAGAATCATTGTTTTGGGAATCTCTCCTGCAAATAAGAGTTTTGGAAACAAAAACAGCACCGGAAGATACATCACATTAAAAATCAAAAACTTTCCTGCTGTAAAGATCCCCTTTCTGTGCTTCCAATCCGGATGCTTTCCCAGCCATCTCCAGAGAAACTCTATGCCAAGAACATAAAGACTCATCATAACATAGGTCAGCACATATAACTTCTGGGGAGCAAGCAAAAAGCCCAGAACCATACAGCCCAGGAAAAAAGCTGTGCCATATCCAAGCCCGTACTCTTTGATAATAATTCCTACAAAGAATGCTGCCGCCGCCAGAAAAAACAAGGTACTAAAATCTAAAATTCCGCTTAACACAATCAACACCACAGACAGCGCCATCAAAAGCCCTGATACTGCTGTTTTTTTTGCATTTACATGCATGAGCAAAGATCCCCTCCCATACATTCACAAAGGCTGTCTGCACACCACATATCGCAGCAGAAGTTGCCGGTTCCGCAGCCGCCTCCGCCATTGTTTGCATAAGGATAGCCTCCGCCTTGTTGATAGCGGTTGCTGTTCCACTGGAGTCGGTTCACCAGATTTGCATACTCCGGATTTCCCGGTTCCATGCTCTGAGCCTGTCTTGCCATGTTCAGGGCATTCACATTATTTCCCATTCCCATATTGGCGCAAGCGCTTAAATAATACCATCTGGCATTGCGGTTCTGCATTCTGGCTAAAACATTTAACGCCTGCTGATACTGACGCCCGTTAATATAATTATAGGCTGCCTGGAACTGTACATCATCCTGGCTGGAGGCTGTACTCTGATAGCTTCCCGCTCCCGGATTTCCATAGCCATTTTGGTATCCTCCGTCCCGCTCTTTCATAATCTGGTCATAGGCTTCCTGTACTTCTTTAAATTTTTCCTCCGCCAGGCCTGCCAGGGGATTATCCACATAGGAATCCGGATGGTATTTCCGGCTTAAATCCCGGTATGCCCGCTTAATTTCATCATTGGATGCGTTTGGTGATACGCCTAATACTTCATATGGATTACTTACCATGACTCTCTTCTTTCTCCTGTCTTTCTTTTTGTATTTTGTTATATTTTGCCCATACGCCGCTGTATAAAATATTGCGTAAAATCTCTGCTTCCTTCAAACATGGCAGTTTTTCAAAAGCTGCCGTAGACTCTGCCATCATCATCACCAGAACCTGACGTATGGTTTCCTCATAGGTTTCCCGATTCCGGCATTTTCTCCTTACTGCCTTTAAAGGATTATAGGAATTGGTTTGTAAGTCCTTTGGAAGGTCGTCATAGGCATCCATAATATAAATGAATTTTCCCAGATAGAACCCAAATTTTCTCAGTTCTTCTTCCCACTGGTCTTCCTTCCACACAAACAGCTCTTCCATCAAAGTTCCAAAAGCCCCTGCTACCAGATCCAGATTTTCTTCCTCTGCCTGTTCGTAATCTGCCAGAACCTTTAGCTGCTTTTGAATAGCGTGAGCCTGACGTTTGTATTCTCTGCTGATAAGCTCTGCCTTTTTGCGGAACAGCCGCATACCCGCCGCTCCTGCCAGACTGTTGTCATCCTTCCTGTCATCCTCAAATTTAAAATACGTAAGAAGAATATTCATTTTTGCCCCATATTCTGTAATCTCATTTTGCAGCATGGGGATTTTCTTCACAGGATGCAGGGGACAGTGAGATGCCAGCTCTCTGGTTTCTGATTCATACAGGGAAGTCAGAAACATTACCAGAAAGGTCATGTCATAGGTCAGCGTCATTCTTCCCCTGAATCCATACTCTTCCTTTAGTTCTCTGCACAGCCCGCAATAATAAGCTTTATAACGGTAAAATTCCTTTACCTTAAGCTCCGGTTTATCAATCATTACATATCCAAACATATTTTTAACGCCTTTCTACACAATAAGATAGATAAAATCCGTATCATAGCATTATACTATACCTTTTTTTAAATTACCATCCCTTCTTTATTCATTTATAATATTTTCACAGAATCTTCATGATTTTTCCGGCTTTCTAATTTGACCTTTCCCCCCTTTTCCGTTATACTTGATACAGATTTATTTTTATACGAAAGAAGGATTTACAGCTTGAACATTACACATAAAGATTTAGTACAAAAACAGGAAACTCAGGATAACAACATCATCTTATATCCTGAACGTTTTATTCAAAATACGGACAATTACAATGCCCTGATGATGATGTACCGCTGCGCCATTCGGGAAATCAGCACCAAATTAGAGGTTCTGGATGATGAATTCTCTGTAAAATACAAGAGAAATCCCATCTCTTCGATTAAAAGCCGCATCAAGCAGCCGGACAGCATCTACCGGAAACTGAAGAAAAATGGGTATGACTTTACAGAGAAAAATATCCGGGAGCAGCTAAACGATGTAGCCGGAATCCGGGTAACCTGTCCTTTTATTAATGATATTTATACTGTGGCAAAGCTCCTTGCGGAGCAGGACGATATTACCGTTCTCAGGATTAAAGATTATATTCAAAACCCCAAGGAAAACGGATATCGCAGCTATCATATGATTGTGGAAATTCCTGTGTTTTTCGCTGAAGGAAAGACCCCTATGCGGGCAGAAGTGCAGATTCGTACCATTGGCATGGACTTCTGGGCCAGCCTGGAACACCAGCTCCGATACAAAAAAGACCTGGGAGACAATACCCAATACGATTTAATTACCAGAAAACTCTCCGAATGCGCCCACGCCATCACCGCCACAGACAATCAAATGCAGGACATCAAAAACCTAATCGGAGAATACACCGATTTCTAATCATTTTAGAAATCTCTTTCTTTATCTTAACTAAAAGGCAGAAAACTTCTGGCAGATGAAACTATTACACAAAACAGCCTTTCCGGCTATTGGTGCAGTCCCGGCGAATCTGCCGAGTACCCGTTGAGACTACAGGCTCAACGGGAACGCAGGCTGAGCCGGAACTGTATCAGTAGCCGGAAAGGCGTCCGTATGCTCCCTCCATCTGTCGAAGATTTCCTGCCTTTTTATTTTCCAAAACTACATGCCGGATAATGGCAGGTATCACATCCCAGACAAAGTCCCCCATGTCCAAGTCTTGTCAAATCCCGCCTTGTAACAGGCACTCCTGCTGCAACTCTTGGCAGTATTAAATCAAAAATCGTGGTTTTTGCATACATAACACAGCCAGGCAGTCCCATAATGGCAGCGCCATCTTCAAAATACGCCAGACAGAACATAGCTCCCGGCAGCACCGGCGCTCCATAGGCAATGACCCTGGCTCCTGTGGCTTTAATAGCTCCCGGTGTCTGGTCATCCGGGTCTACGCTCATGCCTCCTGTGGTGATAATTAATTCACAGCCCTTTTTCTTCATATCCAGAATCGCTTCTGTAATTTTTTCCTTATCATCCCCCAGGGTCACATGCTCTGTCACTTGAATTCCATACTCTTCCAGCTTCTTCACTACCACTGGTGTAAAGGTATCCTGGATTCTTCCATAGAAAACCTCATTTCCTGTGGTTACGATTCCTGCCTTTAAGCTCCGGTATGGCAAAAGTTCACACAAGGGACGTTCCCCTGCTGCTTCTTTTACCTGTTCCATTTTTGCTTTCTCAATCACCAGGGGAATGATTCTGGTTCCCAATAATTTATCTCCTGCTTTTACCGGAGTATTGGTATGGCGGGTGGCAATCATAACCTGGTCAATATCATTAATGGCATTAAGGCGTTCCACATCCACCCGAAACAAACCGTCGCACTGGGCTTTCAGCTCAATTTTTCCTTCTTTGACTGCTGAGGCTTCCATGTGGACATTCTGGCATACTTCTCTTAAAATCTCTGCCGCCTCATTTTCGTGATACATGGTATCATCCTTTTCCCACACATAAAGGTTATCCTTTCCCAGACTTAACAGTACCGGAATATCCTCCTTTGTCACAACATGCCCTTTTCGGAATCTGGCATCCTTGGTTACTCCTTTGATAATCTGTGTAATATCATGGCAAAGTACATGGCCCTCTGCCTCTTGTGTCTTAATTAATTTCATGTCCTTCTCCCTTTCCTTTATTGATACAATAACAGTACATTTTGCGGAGCAATGGCAAGCTGTTCCGGCATCTGTCCTGCCCAGCGTTCCTTTTGCAGCCGCCACCACAAATCCGGAGCCTTGGCATCCTGATGTTCATACCGGAACATAACCGCAGTTTCAAAGGGTTCTTCCATGACCTCTGAAAACTGTACTGCATACACGTTTTCTCTTCCTTTAGGATTGAAATAATGAGCCCGAAGCCCCACTGCGCAAAGTCCGTCTTTCACTGGATTGGCTGTTTTCAGGGAAATTCCCCACTCCGGAACCTGGACTTCATATTCTCCGGTCTTTACTGCCGCTGCAATATTTTTGCAGCCCGTAAGAGCAGCCCCTGCCCGGCTTCCGGGATTTGCAAAAACTTCCTTGGTATTTCCTGTTTCTAAAATCTTACCCTCATGAATCAAGGCTACCTGGCTGCACAAATGATACACCTCATCCCTGCTGTGACTTACAAAAATCACGTCCCGCTGAAATCTTTTTAAAAGATCCAGAATCTGAATCTGCAACTGGTCTCTCAAATACGAATCCAGGGCGCTAAAGGGTTCATCCAGCAACAGTAATTCCGGCTCACTGACCAGGATTCTGGCAAGGGCAACTCTCTGCTGCTGACCTCCGCTTAACTGCGCCGGATATTTCCCCAAAAGTTCCTGAATCTGAAAAAGTTCTGCGCTCTCCAGCATCTTTCCTCTTCTTTTTTTCTGATTCTTTTCCCAATGCAGTCCGCAGAGAATATTTTTTTCTACTGTCATATTGGGAAACAGCGCATAGTTCTGAAACAAATAGCCCACTCTTCTTTTCTGAGGGGGAAGATTGATACCCTTTTCACTGTCAAACAGTACCCTGTCATTTAGCACAATTCTGCCTTTATCCGGGGTAATAATTCCTGCAATGAGCTTCAAGGTCATACTTTTTCCGCTGCCGGAAGCCCCCAGCATTCCCAGAATTCCCTGTTCATGCTCCAAATGTACCTCTAAGCGAAAGCTTCCGTAATCCTTACTCACATCTACCAAAAGGCTCATGCTTTCACCGCCTTCCTGTTTCTGGTTTCCAGCAGATTCACAATCAGAAGAATCACTGTGGAAATCCCAAGATTCACCATGACCCACACAAAAGCCCCTGCCTCATCATTTGTCCGCCAGAGCTGATAGACCGTTGTGGAAATGGTGGCTGTCTTTCCTGGAATATAGCCAATGAGCATACTGGTTGCTCCGTATTCTCCCAACGCCCTTGCAAACGCCAGAACAGTTCCTGCCAGAATCCCCTGACGACAGGCTGGCATCCGTATTTTCCAAAAAATATAGGTATTGGACAGCCCAAGGGTCTGCCCCGCATAGGCCAATGTCTCATCAAAGCTTTCAAAAGCGCCTCTAGCTGTGCGGTACATAAGTGGAAAGGCCACCACAGCGGAAGCAAGAATTCCGCCATACCAGGTCATAACCACCTGAACCCCAAGTTCTGATAAAAACATGCCTATAGGCCGTTTTACCCCGAACACCAAAAGGAGAAAATACCCACAGACCGTAGGCGGCAACACCATAGGTAAAGTAAAAAACACATCCAAAATCCCTTTTACCCATCTTGGAAGCTTCGCCACATAATATGCTGCAAAAATTCCCACAAAAAAAACAATCACGCAGCTTGCTGCTGCAATCCTAAGTGAATTCCAAAGGGGATACCAGTCCATCCTCTATCCCTCCTGATTCACCGGTGAAAATCCTACCTTCTCAAAAATTTCCATAGAAGTATCGGTCTGCAGATAATCTAAAAACGCCTGCGCCTCTTCCTGGTGCGCGCTGGTTTTTAACACACTGGCCGGATAAATTACCTGTCCGCACATTTCCGGTGTTGCAGAATCCGAAACCGTTAATCCTGCGGAATAGGCGTCTGTACAGTAAATCACACCACAGTCCACGCTTCCTTCTGAAATCTGGGTGGTAACTTCTTTTACATTGCTTCCATAGGAAATCTTACCGGCTGCCGCCAGTTCCTCTTCCTGCAGACCATAATAATCCAGGATTTTTTGAGTATACTGACCTACCGGAACATCTTCATTTCCCATGGCCATTAAGATTTCTTTATTTTTTAAGGCCTCTGCCAAATCGTCAAAGTTCTCAATGCCAGCCTGGCTCCCCTCTGCCACACAAAGGGTTACTTTATTTTCCAGAATATCTGTTCTGGAGCCTTCCAGCACATAATCCAGTCCTTCTGTATTCACCTGGGGGTCAGCCTGTATATCCAACTGGTCCATTTGCTTCTGTCCAGCGGAAATAAACAAATCGCAGGCCGCTCCTTCCTGAATCTGGGTTTTTAAGGTCCCAGAGGAATCAAAATTAAAGCTGACTTTTACCTCCGGATGCTCCTTGGTGTAAAGGTCTCCGATTTCCGTCAAGGTCTCTGTCATAGAGGCCGCTGCAAAAACTGTCAGTTCCACAGGCTTCTGTTCCTTTTGCTGGCTTTTACCGCAGGCGGTCATCATGACTGTCATCCCCAGAATAAATACCGTAAATACGGTTCCTTTTTTCATAGATTTTACTCCTTTCCAAAACAAGATGCCACACATAAAATTATGGTATCAGAGCCGCTTTGTTTTTTCAATGACAATTTATCAATCTTCATATAAAAAAACTCCCTCAAAAACATAGTTTTCAAGGGAGCATAACTTCTTTTTCTCTATTCTGTTGTTCCTATAAACTCATCCAGCAATACTTTGCTTTTCTCAAAATAATCCTGCATCTCGTTGTCTTTCCCAAGTTTTGACTCATCATACATAAGGCGCATGGTGACAACCATATCCTCCATAGCCGCGGGACTTCCGATTTCCTTAAATCCGTTACATTCCTGCATTTTAACAGTTTCCTCTTCTGTCGGAAACGCATCCATTTCCAGGAATCTTTTGTAATTCTCTTCGCTCAGGAAGTAAATCATACTGGTTCCTTCCTGTAAATCTACGGTAAGCTTTGTCTGGCTGGCAGCATACATTTGTGGGTCAAATCCCGCGTCATCCTCACTTGGAAGGAAGTAATCTGCCACCTGTACATGAATCTCACCGTCTTCGTTTAAGTCCTCTCCATGTTCCTCAAACCATTTTTGCAGGGCAGCCTTGTCTTCTTCCGGAACTGCATAGCTTCCTACAACGCTGACACAGTAGTCATAGTCAATTTTAGACAACATATCTTTGGCAAAGACAATAATACATACCAGAATAAATACGCCTGCCAGTACATGATACTTATAATAGTACCAGAAATTCTCCCATTTCTTTTTTGCTTCTTCGTTTCCCTGTAGTTTCTTCATGTCTCTTTCGTCCTTTTCTGTATACATTCCATTGAAAAGCATTTTAGCACGTTTCGCATACACTGAAAAGACCAAAGGGAAAATTTATGGTATTTTTAGATTTTTTTCACATCAAACTGCTGCTCTGCATATACTGAACAGAAGGATTTTCCAGGAGTATGCAAATGGCTTATAAGGTAATCGTAGATGCCGGTCACGGGGGTGCCGATTTAGGCGCCACCTACCAGGGCAGGCAGGAAAAAGATGACAATCTCCGACTGGCTCTTGCTGTTGGAGAAATTTTGTCCCAAAACGGTGTGGATGTAGAATACACCAGAACCACAGATGTTTATCAGACTCCCTTTGAAAAAGCACAGCTTGCCAACGCCTCAGGGGCGGACTTCTTTATTTCTTTTCACAGAAATTCCAGTCCTGTGCCAAATCAATACAGTGGCACAGAGGTTCTGGTCTATGACAAATCCGGTCAAAAACTGGATATGGCAGAAAATATCAATGGCGCCCTTGGCGAACTGGGCTTTCGTGATTTAGGCGTAGAAGCCAGACCCGGTCTGGTGGTTCTTCGCCGGACAAAAATGCCTGCTCTCTTAATCGAAACCGGATTTCTCAATACAGACGCCGACAACAAACAATTTGACAGTCAGTTTCAGGAAATTGCCCAGGCTATTGCTTCCGGCATTTTAGGTACACTGGATGAAGAAGAGCTAAACCAAAATCAGGAACCAGAGGATCATCGCATCTATTATCGTGTGCAAACCGGAAGCTTCCGTAACCGCGCCAACGCGGACCGCATGCTCTATGAGCTTTTAGACCGCGGTTTCCCCGCCTTCTTGCTTCACCAGGATGGCCTTTATAAAGTACAGGTAGGCGCCTTTCGTGTCTTAGAAAACGCGGTAAAAATGGAGCAGTCTCTGCGTAGAGCCGGCTACAGCACCTTCTTAGACGCAGCCCCGCCTTCTTACTAAAGAGCTTTTTTTCCTTGTCCTTCCTGCCTGAAACTGCTACAATAAAAGAAATACTTGAAGATAACAGGCAGGTGAACCATGTATTATTTTATTGTAAATCCAAATTCCCGCTCTGGCCATGGATTACATCTGTGGCAGGAGGCTGAGAATATTTTAAAAGAAAAAAAGATTGAGTATGAAGTATTTTTCACAGAATATCCAGGACACGCCATGGCTTTATCCAGACAGATTGCAGGGCTTGGACTTCCCTGTACCCTTAGTGTTCTGGGCGGTGACGGAACCTTAAACGAAGTGATAAACGGACTAATGGAAACAGATTTTTCCCATATTACCCTGGGCTATATTCCTACCGGCTCCGGGAACGATTTTGCCCGGGGTCTGGGACTTTCCACAGACATACACGCCTGTATAGAACGGATTCTACAGCCTGAAGAATTTGTTTTTCTGGATGTTGGTCAGACCAGAACGCCTGATTTTTCCCGGTATTTTCTGGTAAGCAGCGGCATTGGGTATGATGCAGGTATCTGCGCAGAGGTTTCAGTAACCCCCATGAAAAAAATTTTTAACCGGCTTGGTCTTGGAAAATTAACCTACGTGGTAGTGGCTCTGAAGCAATTAATCGCCTACAGAACCTGCCCCGTATCCCTTCGTCTGGATCAGAAGGAAATCTGTCGTTTTCCCATGTTTTTCTTCCTGGCTGCCATGAATCTGAAATATGAAGGAGGCGGCGCCAAGTTCTGCCCTGACGCTTCCTATGATGATGGACTGCTGGATTTCTGTCTCCTTGGAAAATTGTCTAAACTGAAAGTCCTTACTCTGTTTCCAACCGCCTTTTTCGGAAAACATATTTTCTTTAAAGGCGTACATATGAAGCGTTGCCGCCATATGGAGGTCATTACCAAAAAAACGCTTCCCGTACACTGTGACGGAGAAGTTCTTGGAAAGGTTACTCAGGTCACCTTCACACTCAGCGAAAAGAAACTGAAAACCATCAAAAGATAAAGGGGGCTTGTGCTATGAAAACACTCTTGCTCATTGCGCTGATACTGTTTCTTCTTTTTTGTCTTTATTTTTACTGTATCATGCCAAATATGCAAAGAAAAAAAGAAGTAAAAACTTTTCTTCACTGCCTGTTTGCTCACAGGGGTCTGTTTACACCAGACCAGCGTATTCCGGAAAATTCCATGGCTGCCTTTGCCAATGCAGTGCAAAAAGGATATGGCATTGAATTAGATATTCAGCTTACTAAGGATAAACAGGTTGTTGTGTTCCATGACCACACACTGTCCAGGATGTGTGGCATTGACCTTCCTGTCTGTGAAATGACTTATGAGGAATTGCAGAAGGTACCCCTGGGACATACGGATGAGAAAATTCCCCTCTTTCAGGATGTTTTAAAACTGGTTCATGGACAGGTTCCTTTGTTAATCGAAATCAAACTGCCTTGTCTTAGCACGCTTACCTGCCAGCTTGCCGATGAGCTTCTCATGGGCTACACCGGAGATTACTGTATTGAATCCTTTAATCCTCTGGCGCTTCGCTGGTACAAAAAGCACCGCAAGCAGGTGGTACGGGGACAGCTCTCTGCCAATTTAACGCGTCCGGTAGCAGAAGGCGGATATTTCCTCTCTTTTCTGGTAAAATATCTGCTTTTGAATTTTTTAGGCAGGCCTGATTTTATTGCCTACTGTTACAAAGACCGGCACAATGTGAGCTTCCTGTTAAACAAGTGTCTCTACCATGCTCCTACTTTTGCCTGGACCATCCGCTCAGAGACTGTATTTGAGCAGAATCTGACACATTTTGACTCTATTATTTTTGACAGTTTTATTCCTGTCCATAAACATCCTGTATAAATTCTAAAAGTACTATAAACTGCATTGTGGTAAAAAAATGACTGTGCTATAATAGCAGGTATCAAAAAAGAGGTGTTAAGCCGGAATCGCGAGGTGCTACTGTGAATTTTCTAAAAAAATACCGCCATACATGGATTATTCCAGTTTATGGAATCCTGTATATGATGGCCTTCCGCTATGTGGAACAACGCAATGTACAACCTAATATTATCCACGTTAAGCTGGATGATTATATTCCTTTCTGTGAATATTTTATCATCCCCTATCTTCTGTGGTTCTTCTACGTTGCTGCCACTGTAATTTACTTCAGTTTTATAAACAAGAACAAAAAAGAATACTGGCAGCTCATCTGCACCTTGGGAATCGGCATGACCCTGTTCATTTTGGTATCTCTGATTTACCCGAATGGTCAGAATCTCAGGCCTCAGTTAAGCGGAGACAGTATTTTTATCCAGTTAGTACAAAGCCTGTATCTTGTAGATACACCCACAAACATTCTTCCCAGCATTCATGTGTTTAACTCTGTGGCTTGCTGCATTGCGATTTTCCGCCATAAGCCTTTTAAGAAGCACAAGGTATTCCTGGGCAGTGTCTGGATTCTCACCGTCCTTATCATTCTGGCGACGGTATTCTTAAAGCAGCATACAGTCATTGATGTGGTTGCTGCCTTTGCTCTGAATCTGGTTTGCTACCAGCTTCTGTACCGCCCCAGGGCAGTACATGCCAAAGAGATTGTACAAGCATAGGCAATTAACAAAACAACAGATAAAAGGACTATGGCATGAAATAACATGTATTTCGTACCACAGTCCTTTCTTTTTAATTAAATCCGTATAATTTCTGTACTACCTTATAAATTTCCACAGCAATTTTTCTTCCGCTTCCTCCCGGCAGATTAACGCCTCTTCCGAGAATTCCCATATACAGCTTTCGATAGATACGGATATCTGCATTTTTCAAATATTTCCACAGTTCTTTTTTCTTATTCAGGTTTTCCTCTGTTCCGGAACGAATAAGCATAATAGAAGATACTGCCATAATAATATCCAGATACCGCAGCATATAACGCCGGATATTTTTTTCAATATTTTTGGCTCCTGCAATGGTATCAATCATAATACGGTTCACAAAAAGCTGCTGGTCAATTCTGCGAATCATAACGTCTTCATGGACAGACTGATCTTCTCTTCCAATGAAGTAACGGTAAAAATTCACATCCATATAGTACATGGTCTGTACATGGGGAAGCGGCTGATATACAAAGAGATTGTCCACATAAAACGTATGCTTCGGCAGTTCCAGTCCGCAATCTCTCAGCAGTCCTGTACGGTAAATCACAGAATGCATTAAGATGTATTTTCCCACTGGCATCCTTCCCATTTCCTTCCAGGTGAAAATCTTATTCTCCGGCATATAGCTTTTATACCGCATGACTTTTTTTCTCTTTGCCCCCTGTTTTTCATAGACAAAGTTGCTAATCATCATATCCAGAGTCTGTGGGCCACCTGTAATTTCACGCAGCTTATCCAAAATAGCCAGATAGGCTTCTTTGTTCACCCAGTCATCACTGTCTACTACCTTAAAATACAGCCCTGTAGCATTGCGAAGCCCTGTATTTACCGCTTCTCCATGCCCTCCGTTTTCCTGGTGGACTGCCTTTACAATATCCGGATATTTTGCAGCATATTCATCTGCAATTGCTGCTGTATTATCTTTAGACCCGTCGTCTACAATAATAATTTCCACTAAATCCTGGCCTTCTAAAAGGGAATCAATACAATTTCTCATATACTCCTGGGAATTATAACAGGGTACTGCAACTGACAACAATTTCATCTAAAAGTCCTCCTCAATGTATTTTCTATAAGCTCCAAATGCGGCAGGAATGGGATATTTCCCTTTCGATTCTTTTTTATCTACAAAGATTAAATCACCGACTTTTTTCTCCTCTGTGGAGGCAACTTTAATAAAATATCCTTTCATGTGCCACTCCACATGGGAAAAAATATGTTTTGCTTCTCCCGCCTCTGCAATGTGAAGAGGAACCAGGGACAGCTTCTTTACATAGGACAAAATTTCTTCTCTGTTAAGATATCCTTCCTGATTTGGAAGCTCATACAAACCTGCCAGAAGTCCCCTGGAAGGACGTTTATGAATGGCAAATTCCTGACCGTTTTGAATGACCAAAACCGTCTTTTCTTCTATTTTCCGCTGTTTTTTCGGCGCCTTTTTCGGATATTCCAGAACGGTTTGGGAAGCTCTGGCTTTGCAAAACTGCGCGATAGGACACACCTCACATTTTGCCATTCCATTTGGCACACATACGGTTGCTCCCAGTTCCATAAGGCTCTGATTAAAGTCCCCGGGACGGTCTTTTGGCATAATCGCCCGAAGGTTCTCTTCTATTTTTCGCTTCATGGATTGTTTCAAAATATCTTCCGGATCTTCTGTGATTCTGGTAATCACCCGAAGGACATTTCCATCCACTGCCGGCTGTGGGATTCCATAAGCAATAGAAGACACTGCTCCTGCTGTATAGCTTCCGATTCCAGGCAGTTTTAACAGTTTTTCATAATCTGCAGGCAGTTTTCCTCCATATTCCTCCATGACCTGGATAGCTGCTTTCTGCATGTTTTTCACCCTGTTATAATACCCCAGACCTTCCCACAGTTTCAGCAAACGCTCCTGGGGACAGGCAGCCAGGTCAGCTACTTCCGGCAGTGCCTGGGTAAAGCGTGCATAATAGGCTTTCACCGCTTCTACCCTGGTCTGCTGCAGCATGATTTCTGATATCCACACATGATATGGCGTAGGGTCCTGACGCCATGGAAGAATTCTTTTATTCTCATCAAACCACTGTAAAAGCGGCTCTACAATCTGCTCTAACATACGGTCTCCTGTTCTTCCTCTGATTCTTCTTTTCCATTTACATAAACCCTAACAGGTTTCGCCAGATTTATCAAGTCTTTTCTTACCTGACAGGTATAAGCTAAAATATGAACCCCCGCTTTTTCCGCCTCCAAAAGAGCGTTTCCAAACTCCGGGTGTGTGGCATAATTGGGTTCAAAATATAAAACATCCTCCATCTGTATAACAAACATGATATACGCTTCATATCCGTCTTTCATACACTTACACAGCTCTTTTATATGCTTTACGCCTCTCTTGGTAGGCGCGTCCGGAAAACGTACCACACCATTTTCTTCCAGTGTTACCCCCTTTACTTCCATAAAAATTTTTCTTTCTTCTGTTTCAATGTAAAGGTCAAACCTGGAATTTCCATAAGAAACTTCCCGCTTCACCCTGGCGTCTTTTCCAAAGAGATTTCCCTGTAAAAGCCACTCTTCCACTACCTTGTTTGGAATCTGGGAATCCATATTAATGATCCGTTTTCCCTTTTGTACTGCGATTAAATCGTATTGCGTTTTTCTGTTTGGATTGTCACTTTTTTCCAAAAAAACAGGGGCGCCGGGAACTAATAATTCCCGACACCGCCCTGTATTTTTTACGTGACAGACCACTTCCTCCCCCTTTAACTTCACCACTGCAATAAAGCGGTTGGGGCGTTTGAGAAAGACTCCTTCCTCTATATTCTGATATCTCATAAGTGCTGTCTCCTGCTTTTGTTAATCTTCTGAAAGTCCCTGATAGATTTCCCTGACACTTTGAAAAATATACGTTGGTTTTATCTCACCATTCTGAATATCCTCCATGGAGGCTTCCCCTGATAAGACACAGATAGTATCTACTCCGGCCCTTTCACCGGTTTTAATATCTGTGTACAGGCGGTCTCCTACAATCACAGCTTCTTCCGGACGTTTGTTTCGTTTCTTCAATACACAGTTTACCATAATCGGCTCTGGTTTTCCAATAAAAAATGGTTCTTTTCCTGTGGCATTTTTTAACATAATACTCATGGAACCACAATCCGGAATATAGCCAAAACTCACCGGACAGACTAAATCTGGATTTGTTGCCAGATATGCCACATCCTTCCCCAGCATGATACAGGTATTGCGGATTTTTTCAGAGGTGTTTTCTGTATCAAAGCCCAGCAGAACCACAGTTGCCCTGTCATCTGCTTCTGTCACCACCTCAATGCCTGCCTGGCGAAGTTCCTCTACCAGGGATGCTGTTCCCATACAGTAAACCACCTGTCCCGGATACTGCTCCTGAAGATACATGGCCGTTGCCTGGCTGGACGTATAAAAATTTTCCTTGTCTGCCTGAATCCCCATGTTTCTTACTTTTTCCACATAATCCTCCACTGATTTGGAGGAATTATTGGTAATGAAAATATATTCTCCCCCCTGAGCCCGAATCCTGTCCAGAAAATCTAAGGTGCCATCAAAAATTTCATTTTCGTTATAAATGGTTCCGTCCATGTCTAAGAGATATAATGTTTTTTCTTTTAATTTCTCTGCATTTTTCCCTGTATAATCCAGCATGTGTTTCTCCTTATCCAGCCTGTACATTTCTGGTAGCCACTAAATCCACTCCTGTATGGCAAAGGTCTTTTACCACTGCCTCACCTATTACTATAGGAGCTTTTACTTCTATGGATTTCAGGGCTTCTGCACATTCTTTTATCTTTTCTTTTGGAATTGCAGAAGCTGTTTTTACAGAAACAACCGGCATCACTCCGCCGCTTACACGCACACTGGAAGTAAGCATACGAACCGGCGCGGTCACCTCTTTTTCTGCATATTCCTTCCCTTTTGGACAGGTATTTCCTTCTACTTTTATCACTTTTTTCTGCTCTAAAGTCACCGTAAGCCCACATCCCAAAGGGCAGTTGATACAGATTAATTCTCTTGTTTCCATTCTTCTGCCTCCTCTATTTTCATAACAATTTTATCCAATTCCTCTGCTGCTGTCAAATCCGATTTTTTCAATATTACCTGTTCCATCTCTCCAGGAGCCAGCTTTCTTTTTTTCTTATGAATGATTCGTTTTTCTCCTACATACACACTAATATATACGTTCCGGTAAACTGCTCCTACCCGAAATCGTACTGTCAGTTTCTCCTCCATATGCTCTGGTCTTATAAGCTGTGGCACACTGTAACGGATGCCTCCCTGGGTCTCAATGGGAATGTCAGGAGCCTCCTTTTTCTGCTCATCCTGTTCCTCCCATCTGCGAATATACTCTGCTGCATGGCTTCCTGCCTTTGCTGCTTCTTCAGAAACATAATCCACCAAATCATGAACATGGAGTACGTTTCCACAGGCAAATACCCCTGGAATATTGGTCTCCAGACTCTCATTTACCACAGGTCCGGAGGTAATTCGCGACAATTCTACCCCCATATTTCCAGACAGTTCATTCTCTGGAATCAACCCACAGGACAGCAACAGCGTATCACAGGAATAAAATTCTTCGGTTCCCGGTATAGGCTTTCTGTTTTCATCTACCTGTGCCAGGGTAATGCCGGTGACACGTTCCTTTCCCTGAATATCCACCACCGTATGACTTAGTTTTAAAGGAATCTGAAAATCTTCCAGACATTGCACAATGTTTCTCTGAAGGCCGCCGGAGTAAGGCATGAGTTCTGCCACAACCTTTACTTTTGCCCCCTCCAGAGTCATTCTCCTTGCCATAATAAGCCCAATATCACCGGAGCCCAGAATCACTACTTCCCGTCCTGGCATATACCCTTCCATGTTCACCAGCCTCTGGGCAGTTCCTGCTGTATAAATCCCAGCCGGACGGTATCCAGGAATATTAAGGGCGCCTCTTGGACGCTCCCTGCATCCCATAGCCAGAATCACTGCCTTTGTCCGCAAAAGCAGCAGTCCCTCCTCCCGATTCATGGCAGTAACCACTTTTTCTCTGTTCTCCTGTGTAATATCTAATACCATGGTATTCAATTTATAAGGCACTTTATATTCTTTTGCCTGGTCAATAAAACGCTGCGCATATTCCGGTCCTGTAAGCTCTTCCTGAAATGTATGAAGACCAAATCCATTATGAATACACTGGTTCAAAATCCCTCCCAGCTCCCGGTCACGTTCTAAAATCAGCACCTTTTCCATTCCCTGTTTTTTTGCAGAAACTGCTGCTGCCAGTCCGGCAGGGCCTCCCCCAATAACAATTAAATCATATCTTATCATGACGCTCTCCTCCATCCTTTAAATGAACTCTTCCTTTATAACACCGGTAAGCAGATTAGAAGTTCCTCCTGCTTTTGTTAATTCTAATGGGGATTTACCCAGCTCTCTTGCCAGTATTTCCATGGTTCTGGGTGAACAAAAACCAGACTGGCATCTTCCCATTCCTGCTCTGGTTCTGCGTTTCACACCATCCAGGGATTTCGCTCCCAAAGGTCTTCGGATTGCATTTAAAATCTCCCCTTCTGTAACAGTTTCACAGCGGCAAATCACATTTCCATAAGCCGGGTCTTCTGCAATCAGCTCCTGTATTTCCTCTTTTGATGCCTCTGCTATACAGGGAATATCCTTTCTTGTGCTCTGGAAATTTACCTTCTTTTTTGCTCCTGCCTTTTGGCTGATTTCCTCTGCCAGATACACTCCAATAGCAGGGGCGCTGGACAGCCCCGGTGACTCAATTCCCGCTGCATCAAAAAATCCAGGCGCATCCTCTGGTTCTCCTAAAACAAAGTCCCCCCCAGCCTCTGTAGCCCGAAGCCCGGCAAAAGAAGTAATGGTCAAATGCAAGGGAATATGCTCTGCGCTGACTCTTGCCTGTCTGGATAATTTTTCGATTCCATGCGCTGTAGTCTGAACACCTTCTTTATCCGAAATATCCTCTGCAGTAGGACCTGCCAGAAGATTTCCATGGACAGTAGGCGTAATCAAAACTCCCTTTCCCATGGCAGTTGGAAGCTGGAAAATCGTATGGGAAACAAAATTTCCTGCCTTTTTATCCATGAGACAATATTCTCCCTTTCTTGGAGTAATAGAGAGTTTTTTACTGCTGACCATATTGTGGAAAACATCTGCATAAACCCCCGCTGCATTTACAACAAAGGAAGTCTCAAACACACCTTTATTGGTCTGAACCACATAACCTTTTCCACATTTTTTTATGTTTTCTACCTGTGTATGAAACTGAAATTCTACTCCATTTACATTGGCATTTTCCGCCAGGGCAATGGTCAGTTTAAAAGGACATACAATGCCGCCTGCAGGCGCATAAAGCATCGCTTTTACCTCTTTGGACAGATTTGGCTCCATCTCCCAGATTCTTTCTCCTGAAATAATTTCCAGTCCCTGAACCCCGTTTTCTTCTCCTTTTTCTTTTAACGCCTGAAGCCTTGGTAAATCCTCCAAAGAAAAGCATAAAACAAGAGAACCGTTTCTCTTATATGGAAAATCCAGCTCTTTAGAAAGCGCTTCCATACGTTTGCTTCCCTCTACATTCATCTTCGCTTTTAATGTTCCCGGTTTTGCATCAAACCCCGCATGGACAATGGCGCTGTTTGCCTTTGAAGTACCACAGCACACATCTTCCTCCTTTTCCAAAACTATGGTCTTTAGTTCATACCTGGATAATTCTCTTGCAATAGCACTTCCAATTACACCTGCTCCGATTACAACAACATCATACATCATCATACTTCCTTTCTTTTTCTATAAAAAAAGACAAAGGGAAAGAAACATGAATACCTCCATGTTATTTCCGCTTTGTCTCAATTCTCCAGCGTCTCTTTTTTCTCTTTTTACATAAACCACACTGACTGATTGGTTGTAGATATAGATACTGCACCTGCGTTTAATGCAGCCATAATATCCTCTTTATCTGAAATCAGCCCTCCTGCAATCACCGGAACCCTGCTGTTTTGGCAAATCCTGCGGATTACCTTAGGCATGACTCCGGGCAGTACCTCAATCATATCCGGATGTACGCTTTCTGTCTGTCTCTCAATACTGTCAAAAGCAATAGAATCAATCACAAAAAAACGCATAATGGCAAAAAGCCCTTCTTCCTTTGCCTGTCTGATGACCGCCGGTTTGGTAGAAATAATCCCATCTGCATGTGTGACAGCCTTCAAATACGTCACTGCAATTTCTCTGCTGCTTAATCCTGTAATTAAATCAAGATGAACCATCACAGTCTTTCCCGCCTGTTTCAACCGGCTTACAATACCGCCAATACTGCAAATGTCTCCATACAGAACAAACACAATCTGAATCTCTGAATGAATGCATTTTCTCAGCCCTTCTTCATCCTTAATAGCTGCAATGACCGGACAATCTTCAAATTCTTCCATACATCTGTGACTCATAGACTTCCCCTTTTTCTGATTCTCTCTTCTGTTATCTGTCAGGCAAAGAATAAGACAAGACCAAAAGACCGCTGCTGCAGTCTCTGTTCTTGTCTCTTGCTCTTCTTTATTATACTACAGGAATTTTCCGGTTGCAAGAAAATCCCTGTAAAATTCCTGCATATTATCTGTAAAAACAAACAATAGGACATCCGGCTTCTATACTTTCGTAGAACTTTCCTGCAAAAGAAACCGGAAGATTAATACAGCCATGAGAACCGCTATACAGATAAATGCTGCCGCCAAATTTCCATCTCCAGTCAGCATCATGAAGACCGATTCCTCCGTTAAAGGGCATCCAGTAGTCCACAGGAGACTCATAGTCGTAGCTTCCATCAGGATTCGGCGCCGGGCGTAACACCTGGTCTCTCTGTTTGTAATAAAGATAATAGGTTCCTCCTGGTGTTCTCCTGTCTGCATTGTAATAAGTACCGGAAACAAAATCCGTATCCATAATCATGTTTCCGTCCTTATAATACCAAAGATGCTGCGCTGTCAAATCAAGCTCCACATAAGTATTGCCAATGTCATTTTCCCCATAGGCAACGCCAGCCCTGGCATACACCGGCTCTCTTACAGTATTAACATGAGCCTGGATATCAGCAAGAAGCTGCTTACACTCTTTTTCCGTATCAATCAGAAAGCCATAGCTTCCTCCATCCACCTGTACAGGCTGTCCTGTGGCAGTGCTGGTAATGGTTCTGGAGCGTCCTACAGTATTATATTTTTCACTTAAAGCATTCACATAAGCCCTTATGTTCTTTTGCAAATTTGGGATATTCTCTACATAATTTCCAGCCTCATCATAAGTCATCCAGTCCTTTACAACCATGCCGTCTAACAGCTCCTTTTTATCCCCAAAGGTATACGTTACTGTGACAGCCGCACAACTGTTCCATACCTCCTGCTGGTGCTTCAGCGTAGCATCTTCTTTGGTTACAGAAGGCATTTGATAGACTCCTGCCTCTTGGGCAGACCACTTTTTTTCACTTTTTTCTACTGCTGATTTTACTGTTTCTATCACTGCTTCTTTATTTAAAGCTGTTCCCGTTGTTTCATCTTTTATTACAAATTGATTATTCTCAAAGGCAATATAAGCATTGGTGGGAGGCGTCATATTTCCGTCCTGCATAGGCTCCAGCGTTTCTAATTTTTCCTTCAATTTCTCTGCATCAAATTGAATTTCTTCCTCTGCCTGATACTCTCTTTTCTGACCAAAAACACCTGTTATCCACAAGAAGGGATTCTGTTTTTGTTGTAATTTCTCAATACCTCCATCCGGCACATATTGATACGCAATCTCACTTCCCTGAATCGTTTCCTTCTTATCCTCTTTAAAAAGAAGTTCCAGTGAATAATCTTCTACGTTTTTTCTAATTCTTTCTTCTGCTTCCTTTGCTGTCAGATTTCCACAATCCAGTCCATTAATGGAAGTTCCCGGCAAAAATTTATCTTTATAATAAAATGCACCCGCGCCATATGCCATTCCCAGGGCTAAAACAGCCACTGTACATCCTATGACAAATTTCTTCTTCATTCTATAAAACCCCTGTCTCTCAGTATTTTCCATAATAACTATGGGCTATTATAGCATATTTTTCCCCGAAACCAAGAAAAAATCAGAAATCTAACAAAAAAT
>CATWQE010000020.1 GCA_958352855.1 uncultured Bacillota bacterium | reverse complement strand
AAAGCAAAAAGAAGGATGCGAAAAAACTCAATCGAGTTTTTTCACATCCTCTTTTTTCATCAACCTCATGTTCCTTAAAAGCATTTCTAATATGCCTGGAAATTACAGATTGGTCTCTGCCAAATAATTCAATCATTTGATTTTGATTTAGCCATACAGTTTCATCTTCTACCGTTACAGGTAATTTCACTTCTTTATCTTCCGTTTCAAAAATTACAATTTCATTCTTTTCCTGCATTCGTTTCCTCCTCCATCTTTTTCATTAATTCCTCATACCTCAACTGGTATGATATCAATCTGGGTATATATTCCGGCGGTCTCCTGCGCCCTGCTTCCCAGTCCTCCACTGTTCTTAAGGGAATTCCTATGTGCATTGCGAAGTCTTTTCTTGTCATTCCTGTTTTTTCCCGAAGTTCTCTGATTTTATCTGCCGTTTCCATATTCCATCACTCCCACTTGTTTTTTATTATCATACCACACTGCTTTGTATTTCGCAATGCGTGGTTTACTTTTTTATAAAAAAATCCCCACTGAAACTGAGCATCATCTGCCCTTTCCAGTGAGGAATCTTTCATCTTATTTTATTCTGCTGTCTCTTCTGCGCCCTCTGTTTCTTCTGTCTCAGGCTGTTTAATAGTGTATTTATCGTAGTCTGTTAATTCTGCTTTTTTCCATTCTTTTTTATTTACAGTGAATTTAGCATCTTTTTCCCAGCCTTCCAGGAGGTCATTGTATGCTTCCTGTTTTCGTTCTTCTACAATATTTTCTTTTTCTGTATCAGTAGCTTCCCGGTCTAAAACACTGTCCATACGGACCACAAAGTATGCGCTTTCGCTTTCTACCACTTTTTCATACACCTGACCGTCTTTCGTAAGGGTAAGAGCTGCCTCTTTCACCTTTTCATCTAAAACAGTATCTTCTCCATCAAAAGTTGTATCAAAAGCGCTCAATTCTTCATCGATTTCTTTTGCCAGGGCATCTATATCAGCAGTAGCCGGATCTGCAGATGCATTAAGTTTATCTAAAAGCTGCTGCGCCTGGTCTTTTTTTGCCTGCTTTTCTTCGTCAGTCAACGGAGTAGTAGTACCATCTTCGTTTTGCTTATCACTGGTGCTAAATCTGCAGTAGGTTATCTTGCTTTGCTGAGCTTCTGAATCTTCCACATTGGTATCCACATCTGCTGTCATTGGCTCATACATTTTTTCCTGATAAGTATAGAGTGTCAGCAGATTTTCAATATCCTCCTGAGTCACCGCCAGTTTTGTAAGAGTCTCTTCTGTATTTGCCTCTACAAAAGCCTTGGCAGATTCTTCTATCTTTTTCTGTTCATCTTCTGTAACGGTTACATCATAGTCTTTGGCGTGCTGTTTTAAAAGCACCATATTCTTTAACTGCTGCACAATCATGTCCTTGGTAGACTCTGCATAAGTTGTACCATCTCCTGCGTCCTGTTCCCAGATACCAGCAGTACTGCCGCCCATCATTGCATAGTAAGATTCCATCTGCGCCTGATTCATACGAAGCATGATGTTGCCAGTTCCCATAGTTACTGTATCCTCTCCACAAGTAAGAAGTGGTTTTGTTCCATCTATGGTCTTGCTGCATCCTGCCAGCAAACCTGTTCCCATGATACCTGCCATAGCTATGCAGGCCAGTTTTTTTGTTACTCTATTCATATGTATTCTCTCCTCCTGAATCTCAAATATTGCCTCATTTTTCTAGTTTACAGCATCTTTTACCATTATAGACGGTTTTAGGCGTTGGGGCAAGGAATTTTTCAGGGGAGTGTGTGAAGATATTGTGTCTTTTCTCTACTCCATAATCACCCCCTGAAACTCCTTCAGTACCTGCCCCAGTACTTCCAGCACATCCAGGCTTTCTTTCGGTCTCCTGCCTTTTAATGACAGCATAAAATACGGTGTTTCCTCCAGCCTCATAGTAAGGTTGTTTTTGAATTTTTCCAAAATAGGCGGGAATCCTGCGGGATTTACTTTTGCCCGCTCAAACATGGTGATTTTCACATCCTGTCCGGTCTGTTTAATTTCCTGAATGTAGGCTTTGTGAGCCATGGCTTTCAGATTGGCTATACACAAAAGATTTTGCACCGCTTTTGGCGGGTCTCCGAAACGGTCCAGAAGTTCTTCCAGCATATCCTCATATTCTTCCTGTGATTCAATGGCAGCAATTCGCTTGTATATATCCAGTTTCTGAAATTCATTAGGAATGTATTTCGGCGGAATAAAGGCATTGATCTCCAGGTCAATGGTGGTCTCAAAGTCTTCCTGCTGTTTGATTCCTTTTTCTTCTTTCACTGCTTCATCCAGCATTTTGCAGTAAAGGTCATATCCAACTGCCTGCATATGTCCATGTTGTTCTGCTCCAAGAAGATTTCCTGCGCCGCGAATTTCCAAATCCCGCATAGCAATCTTAAAACCGCTTCCTAAATCTGTAAATTCCCGGATTGCGTGGAGGCGTTTCTCTGCTACTTCTTTTAACATTTTGTTTCGTTTATACATGAGGAAGGCATAGGCTGTCCTGTTGGAACGTCCCACGCGGCCACGAAGCTGGTAGAGCTGGGACAAGCCCATCTGATCTGCATCGTGGATAATCATGGTGTTTGCATTGGAAATATCCAGTCCTGTTTCAATGATGGTGGTAGAAACCAGCACATCAATTTCTCCGTTAATGAACGCATACATGATTTTTTCCAGCTGCCGCTCCTGCATCTGTCCATGGGCAAAGGCTACATTTGCCTCTGGAACCAGTTTTGCAACCCTGTTGGTGACTTCGTCAATGTCATTGACGCGATTGTATACATAATACACCTGACCGCCTCTGGCCATTTCCCGGCTAATGGCTTCCCGCACCATTTCTTCATTATATTCCATCACATAAGTCTGGATTGGCATACGGTCCATGGGGGCTTCCTCCAGTACGCTCATATCCCGGATGCCAATAAGGCTCATGTGAAGAGTTCTTGGAATTGGTGTAGCGGTAAGAGTAAGTACGTCCACGTTTTCTTTCATCTTTTTGATTTTCTCTTTGTGGGTTACACCGAAACGCTGCTCTTCGTCAATAATCAACAATCCCAAATCTTTGAACTTAATATCATCAGAAAGAACTCTGTGTGTTCCAATAAGAATGTCTACCAGACCCTTTTGCAGGTCTGTAATGGTTTTTTTCTGCTCTGCCGGCGTTTTGAAGCGGCACATTAAATCAACCCGCACAGGAAAATCTTTCATTCGCTGGACAAAGGTATTGTAATGCTGCTGAGCCAGAATGGTAGTGGGTACCAGATATACCACCTGTTTTCCTTCCTGCACTGCTTTGAAGGCAATGCGGATAGCGATTTCTGTTTTTCCATATCCAACGTCACCACAAATCAGCCGGTCCATAATCTTGGTGCTTTCCATGTCCTGTTTGGCTGCCTCAATGGCAAGAAGCTGGTCTTCGGTCTCCTCAAAAGGAAACATTTCTTCAAATTCCCGCTGCCAGACCGTATCCGGCTCATACTGGTAGCCTGCATTCTCCCGCCTTGCCGCATAGAGACGCACCAGATCTTTGGCAATATTTTTTACCGCTTTGCGAACCTTGGTCTTGGTTTTATTCCACTCCTGACCACCGATTTTATTTAGTTTAGGCGCTCTGGCATCTGCTCCTGCATATTTTTGCAGCAAATCAAGCTGGTTTGGCAGGATATAAAGGGTGCTGTTTCCTGCATATTCAATTTTAATGTAGTCCTTTGCCACCTTGTCTACTGTAATTTTTTCAATTCCTTTATAAATACCAAGCCCATGGTTTTCATGGACCACATAATCTCCTACGCTCAGTTCACTGAAGCTCTGAATCCGTTTTCCGCTGTATTCTTTTTTCTTTCGTTTTTTCTTCTTTTCCTGTCCAAAAATATCAGACTCTGTAATCATGACGAATTTAATCATGGGATACTCGAATCCACGTTTCATCCGTCCAAAAGCTGTCATAATTTCCCCTGGGGAAATTACTCTGTCCATATCTTCTGTATAAAAACTATTCAGGCCCTCATCTCTCAAGTCTTCTGCCAGACGCGCTGCCCTTGTTCTGGAACCGGAAAGCAGCAAAACCTGATAACCGTTTTTCTTATACTGTTTCAAATCCTTTACCAGAAGCTCAAAGCTATTATTATAAGGACTTACTGATTTTGCAGAAATATGAAAGCTGGATTTTATATCCCAGTCTCCTTTTTGCTGCTCTATGGTGCACAGAGAAACACAGCGTTTTTTATTTAATTTTGATATAACCTGTTTTTCCCCCATAAGCAAATCTGCCTGTCCAGGGAGCAAATATCCTTTTTCCAGCCTGTGCTCCATGCTCTCTCTGAATTCCTGCTCCACAGCCTGAGCATGCTCGGTAAGCCGGTTGGTCTCATCCAGAATCACCAGGGTATTTTCTTCATCAAAATAATCCGGCAAAGTTACTGCATCCTTATAAAAATACCGAAGAAACTGCTCTGCCGCATAAAAATCCTGGAATTCTTTCAGATTGTCCATGGTTTCTTCCACGTATTGCTTCAATCTGGCGCCTTCTTCTGTAAGAAAAGCATCCCGAAACTTCTGTACCACTGCTTTTTTTTCTTTTTCAATGGCTTTCAGGCCCTTTTCCAGTACTTCTTTATCCAAAACCATCTCAGATGCGGGATAAATAGTAATTTCCTCCAGGTTTTCAATGGAGCGCTGGCTTTCCCCATCAAAGCTTCGGATGGAGTCAATTTCATCTCCCCACAATTCAATTCGCACCGGATTCTCCTCTGTAAGAGGAAAAATGTCAATAATGCCCCCTCGAAAAGAGAATTGTCCCGGAGTCTCTGCCTGTGCGTCACGCTCATAGCCCATGCCAAGAAGCTGCTGCTTCAGCTTTTCCATGTCCAGAGGGCTGCCTGTCTCAAAGGACAGGGTGTGCTGCCCCTGCACTTCCAAGGGAAGAAGATAGTCCATGCAGCCGCTCATACTGGTAATCACAGTGATATTTTTCTTTTCCAGCAAAGCTGCAATCACCTGCATTCTCTCTCTGGTCAGAAGATTTCCATGAATATCTGCCTGGAAAAAAATCAAATCCCTGGCAGGATAAAAATACACATCCTTGTTATAAAGACGGTAATCCTCATATAATTCTTTTGCTTTTAAATCATTTTCTGCAATAATCAAACAGTTGCATCCCTGTTTCCGGTCTTTTTTCAAAGCCTCAAAAAGCCCATACATCATATGGGCTTTTTGGGATTCTACACAACCGGAAAGCTGCAGAATGCCTCTGTTGTTCACAAGTCTGGACCTGATTTCATCAAATTCGCCCAGTTGTTCCAATGGCTGCATGAATACCTGCATAATCTTACTCCTGTTGTTCCTGCTTGTTTTTTCGGTTATAATGATTCATGGTAGCTTCGATGCCATCTCTTAAAATCATTTCCACTGCGTCTGCTGCATCGCCAATGGCTTTGTCCACTGCGATTCTCTCCTCAGGGGAAAATCTTCCCAGCACATAATCTGCCAAATCCCATCCCTTGGGCTTTGCTCCCACTCCTACCTTAATACGGTAAAAGTTCTGTGTGCCAAGCTGGGCAATAATGCTCTTAATGCCATTATGGCCTCCTGCGCTGCCCTTTTTCCGGATGCGTATCTGTCCCGGCTCCAGGTCAATATCATCATAAATCACAATCATCTCCGTTTCCGGGTCCAGCTTGTAATAATTCACCCACTCTCTCAAGGACTCTCCGCTTAAATTCATATAAGTGAGAGGCTTGACTGCCAAAACCTTCTCTCCTGCAACCATCCCCTTGCCGTACATGGCTTTGTGGGCAATCCCTCCCTGGGGAATCCGGTGACGGTCAATCAGTTCGTCTATGGTGTCAAACCCCATATTGTGTCTGGTTTTCTCGTATTGTCTGCCTGGGTTCCCAAGCCCTGCTATTAAAAACATATGCTGCTCCTTAATTAAAGTATACCAATTCCTGTTTCAAAGGTTCTGTTGGTTCAATGGAAATGGCGGTAAGCACAGGACCTTCCCCATGGTAGGATTCTACATATTCATAATCTACCGAAGCTACCACCTTCACCCATTTTCCTGTTTTCAAAGTTTTTGCCATGGGGCTTTTGCACACATATCCAATAAAGCTGGTATCATCTGCACAGCAGGTCATAGCCATTCTTCCCGGAACAAAAACATCTCTGGCAAGCTCTCTGGACTTCAATACCATAGCTGTAAATGCCACTTTTTTGCCTTCGTAAGTTTCTGGATGGTCCATGGCATCAATAAACCAGATTCCATAGTCTTCGTCCATAATATCAATAATATCTGCATTGACATCAAAAGGCATCTCTTCTGCAAAAATATCCTCAATTTCGCCCTCTTCGTCCTCAAAAATAATCTCTGCCCCCTGGTTTACTACCTTCACGCTTCTTCTAAAAGATGCAAGAGGCATATCCATCTGGCAGCGGTTAAACAGAACCATGTCTGCATTTCGCACCATTTCTACAAATAGAGATTTCATGTTGTTCATATAAACCTGGAAGGTACTTGCATCTACCGTTACAATGTGCTGCACAATGCCCCAGTCTTTTGGAAGCTGCATTTCCTCAAATTTGCTCACCTGCCACATGCCATTATATTCAATAATCACACGCTCCGGGGAATAAAAAGCATCATAAGCCACCAGACGCTCTGGAGTCAGTTCTTCCAGACTATTTAAAACCTCCACCGCTGTTCTGCTTTTTCTTAATTTTTTCTCATCAAATTCTACTTCTCCTTCTTCACAGAGAATGAGAAGGGTCTGACCGTCAATCTGAAAATACTCCTGTTCAATGGTAAAATCCAGAAATGTAGATTTCCCGCTTTCCAGAAATCCTGCCATAAAATATATGGGAACTCTGATTTCGTCTTCCGTCATGAGTTTCTTCTTCCTTTCTATGGATTGGTCTTATAATCTTACAGGCCAAACAATGTAGCCAGCTTCTCTTCCTTAATCTTAGAGCCAATGACACACAGTCTGCCTGTATAATCAGGAAAACCTGTTCTGATATCCGCTTCTCCCGGAACCATGTCAAAGTAAATCCACTGTCCGTCTTTTCCTGCTACCATACCTTTTGCACGAAGAATCATGCCATAGCTGTCATCTGTGGAAAGCATATCAAGAATCTTCTGAATTTCCTCCTGGGTATAAGCCTTGATGGTTTCCCTTCCCCAGCTTGTAAATACCTCATCTGCATGATGGTGGTGGTGTTCATGACCCTCATGGTGATGGTCATGACCGCATCCACAGCCTTCGTGGTCATGGTGATGATGCTCATGCTCCTCGTGGTGGTGGTCATGGCCGCAACCGCATTCTTCATGGTCATGGTGATGATGCTCATGCTCCTCGTGGTGGTGGTCGTGGCCGCAACCGCATTCTTCATGGTCATGATGATGATGCTCATGCTCCTCATGATGATGGTGACCGCCGCATACCGGGCATGCTTCCTCTTCCATCAATTCTTTTTCCAGGGAACGGTTATGCTCCATGGTATCCAGGATTTTTTCTCCTGAAAGCTGTTCAACAGGTGTGGTAATCACTGCTGCCTTTTTATTCAGGGAGCGAATGAGTTCTACTGCTGTCTGTACCTTATCATCGGTTGCTTTTGGAGTATCTGTACGGCTCAAAATCACAGTGCCTGCATATTCAATCTGATTGCTGAAGAATTCCCCGAAATTTTTCATATACATTTTGCATTTGGTTACATCCACAACTGTGGTAAAGCTGTTTAATGTTATGTCAACTTCATTTTCTACCTTCTGAACTGCCTTGATAACATCAGATAATTTTCCAACGCCTGATGGTTCAATGATGATTCTATCTGGCTGGTATGTTGTAATCACTTCTTTTAACGCTTCTCCAAAATCCCCTACCAGAGAACAGCAAATGCATCCTGAATTCATTTCTCTGATTTCAATTCCTGCTTCTTTTAAAAATCCGCCGTCAATGCCGATTTCTCCAAATTCGTTTTCAATTAAAACAACCTGTTCCCCTTTGTAGGCTTCACTGAGTAATTTTTTAATTAATGTGGTTTTTCCTGCTCCCAGGAATCCTGAAAAAATATCTATTTTTGTCATGTTATCTGCTCCTTTCTTTGGAAACTGTGCGCTACAGGCACACACTTTAAAAGGGGACGAAAGTTTTACTTCCGCCCCTCGTACCGTCTAAACTGGAGTATAGCACTGTTCTATGAAGAGCGCAAGGGGGATTTTATCCAAATCCGCACTGGCATATTCAGAGAAATAGAAAGCATGGGTTCCAGATGATTTTTCAATCCCAGAAGAATTCTCTTGCCTTCTGCTGTTGTCCTTGCTGCAATCACAAAAATCAGCACTCCTGATAAAACATTTCCCTCTCCATATAAAGAAGAAAACAGCTCTGTTTCCTGAAACAAGGTTTCCTCCGAAAAAGCAAGGACATCTTTATAGGTGCTTTTCAAAAGTTCTACTGCCTCTCTGGCCTTTTCTTTGGAAAAGGAATCTAGAAGGAATTCCAGAAATTTAAGCTGAGATTCTTCCAGACGCTCTACATGTACGGGATTTCTGAGATACAAATACCGAAGTCCCATAAAATCGCTTTTCTGGTAAATATCCTGTTCCGCACTCTCTATTTCTGAAAATTCTGCTTCATGTTTTCCTATTTCCTGATCAATCTTTGCCAGTTCTGTCTGTCTGAGCAGAAATCTGCTTAACAGGAAACGGTAAGCTCCCTGAAGCATGATGAACCTTTCTGTAAACCTCCCTTCCTGATATAAATTTTTTACCTCTGCCATTTTTTCATTATAAGTTCCAATGGGAATTTTTCTATATTCCTCCGGGGCAGGCAAATAGAAAGTATCCATATATTGTCTTAGATTTTTCATATGAGCCTCCTGCTATGATGCGTTTTTCTTTAAACACATCATAACAGGAGGCCGTGAGAAATACTGTTGTTTCCGATAAATGGTATGGCTCAGCCGACAGATGACAATTTTTAAATCTCTACATAAAATTTCTCATACCCTAGGGTCAGCTCGTCTCCACTGTGAAGCGCCTCTGGTTTCACAATTCTCACATTGTTTACATAAGTTCCATAAGAAGAATTTAAATCTTCCACATAAATCTGATTTCCCTCTGCAAACACTCTGCAGTGGATTCTCGAAACAGAAGAAAAAGGAAGCAGAAGAACCGGGGATTGTCCATTCCCGGTCACCGCTCTTCCTATTTTGATTTCCCTGACAAAATTCCCCTGAAATTCCCTGCTATGGCTTACACTGCGAAGGCGAATGGTATATCTGGAACTGGCATGTCCACAAGTAGCTGCCAGCTCACCGGAAAGTACCATGGTTGGTATTTTCTCTTTACTGGTTCCCTTAAACAATTCACCACTGCCGCCTCCCAGACTTCCACTGTCTGCATCTGCACCTTTATTGCTTATGTATATCTTTTTTTCCTTTCCGCTTTTTCCCTGAATAGACATGGCATCCTGATTCCCTGTACATTTCCAGATTAAAACACCAAGTAATACCAGAATCACAATAACTAAAACAATCACTACTGCTATTAACATACTTCTCTGTTTTCCTTCCTACATCAGTCCCCTGGATTTCAGGAAAATTAAAATAATAGCCAGAATCACTCCCAAAGCTGCACCGATTCCTAATTCCCTTACCCTGTCTCCTCTGGAAGGATCCAGAATCTGGGGCTGCCCTGTTCTTTCATTATAAGCGTACTTCACATTTACCAGCGAACCCGGCGCTAAATTTTTTTCTTTTGTCCTGAGAACTCCGTGGTATATGATTCCATTCAGTTCATATTCTACTTTATATTGTTTATAAGTTCTGGTATGCGTTCCAGCACCTCCGCTACCGTAAGCGCTTATTTTATAGTCTTCCATTCGTTCTATAACAGTTCCTATGCAGACTGCCCCGTTTCGGTATTTCCTGCCTGACTTCATATCCGCCAGAATAAGCCTGAACAGCAGAAACACTAAAATAACCAAAGCTGGGATTACCAGACACATAACTAACATTCCAGTATCCATGTTTTTCTCCTTTTCTATGCAGCCCAGACAAAATTCCTGATTCTAACTGCACTTCCTATTTCTTCACTACTCTGATTTCCCTGATCATCAAGATGTTCCTGAGCCCAATTAGTGAGAGTGTCTTTGCTAAGTGCTTTTATTAAATCCCTCAAATATTTTTTCGGTGTCATCTCAAAAAATCCTGTATCCTTATTCAGAAATTCTTCTACTGCATTTCGGATATTCTCTGCTGTAGGACGTCCGCTAATGAAATCGTCCAATTTACTGAATATATTCTTATCCATAAAATCGTTGAACTCATCTGCGTATTTCTTCAAAGGACTCAGCAATTCATCCCCATGTTTGATAATTCCCCCTGCTGCATCTGCGCCTTCGTCTCCATGTTTCAATAAGTCTCCTATCAAAGGAACAAATGCTATCCCTGAAAAAATTAAAGCAATCCATTCAGATGCCTGAGGCCCGTCATCAATAAGTTTTCCGATATTTGCCAAAACATCTCTGGCATCACAAAGCTGTCCTACAACTGGAATACATCCTACCAGTACACTAAGCAAAACCCCCAGCCAGTTCCCATCATCATAGAAATCCCCGCCAATTACCTGCATCAGGGCATCGCATAGGAAATCCCAAATGTCTTCTTCCTCACCGGCATTTCCGCCATTTTCTCCTCCTGCGGTTTCAACAGACACTTTTTTTGCAGTTTCCCCGTCAAGAATCCTTTTCTCTGTACCTTCATATAATTCCATACAGGAGCTTAATGCGGCTTCCAGCGCTCTGACCTTTTCTGCATTTATCCTGTTTTCTTCTGCCAGTCTCCGAAGTACCTGTCTGATTCCTTCATAAGAAGAGCCATGAAGATAACCTGAAATATTTTGTATGGATGTGCTGTAGTTTTCCATAGTCCGGCTGGTATTTGTATACCGTTCTGCTATTCGTTTTGCCTGTGCTATCTGAATCTCAAATCTTTCTGCCATCTAACTCCTGCTCCTTTATACCTCGTGCAGCCTTGCACGATAAACCAATTCTTCCATATCCTGAAATCCTATAAAATACACCATCTGTATCTGGTCATGGTCAAATACTATAACATTGTCGCTATCTAAAGCGCCTTCCGGGTACAGGCATCCTAAATAATCATAAACCTTTTCCCCGTCTCTCTCTTTAATTTTTCTTCCGTATATCATCACCCGTTTTTTCCCGTTTTTCAATAAAACCACGGAACCAATGGGTAAATAAGGTGTTTTGCATGCTTCATCTGACATCATCTCTCTCATCCTCCATACTCTCTCTGTTTTGCCAGTTCTCTGGCTCTCATCTCAGTATTGTAAGTTCTCTGTGCTGTAGACCGAATAGTCTGGGCTGTTCTTTTAAGCTCTTTGGCTGTCTGCGCAATCTTCCCTTCCAGACGCTGGCCTTTCTGCATATAAGCAGAAGCGCTTTCCCCTTTCCATGCTTCGGAAAGCTGCTGCAGCGTTCCGTCCAAATCATTTTTTGCCAGGTTCTCCAGCTTTGCGGCCAGACTCTCTAACTGGGCTGCCTGCTGTTTTGCCTGTTGAAAATTCAGCTCTATGTAATCCATGTCATCCCCTCCTTATAGAATCACATCTGCCGGTAAATCTCGGGAAAGCTCCTGAATCTGTGTTTCACTTTCTGAATAAATCTGAGTCATGGCTTTCAGATCTGTTACATGCTCACCCAGCCTTGCCATAATTTCATCCAGGTTTTCCTTCATTTCTCTGTAAACCCTTCTGTGCTTCTCAGCCGCTTCCCCCTGCCAGTAGCTGCTGGAACGGTTTACGGAAGCTTCTATAGAGGAAAAACGGTTTCTCAAATCATTCAGAGACCCCTGCACCTCATCCGCTGCTGCTGCCAGCTCCTCTGTTGACACCCGGATTGTCATATTCTCTGCCATAACCTTTCCCCCTCGCTTTTATATCTGAATTGCCCCTACAATCTGGGCTACATCATTTTCACACTTATCGTATTCCTGCTGTGCATAGGACATTGCCTGTACATATTTCTCCATTTCCTTCAAAAAATCCTGCATAAATTCATAATCTGTGGAATATTGAGCCATGAACGCTTCTTTTGCCGGGCCTTCCCACATAGTAAAAAGTGTTTCCATACTGCTCTGTAACTGGACAAGTCTGCCTCTCACTGCTTCTGTCTGATTCTGGATATTATCCCTGTCCTGTCCCAAAGACCTGGTTTCGATTTCAATATAATCTGCCATATTCCATTTCTCCTTTTCTCAGTTCTCCTCATATCCTAGAAATAGATATGAATCCCTGCATCTTCCGGCCCATATCCATCCAGAGCCACACTATTTACAGAAAAACGCGGCAGTTGTAATCTCTCCTGCTCATATTCTTCCAGAATCTGTTCCTCTGTCTGCCTGTAATCATACAGAATTTCTTCCAGAGCCATTCCAAGCCTCTTAAGTCCCTCACTCTGTATGCTTAATTCCTCCTGGCATCTGGTCAGAACATCTGCAAATTCTCTGGTACTTTCTCTTCTGTTAAGCTGAACCTTAATTTCATCCAGTTCCTGTATCTGTGTACGCATTTTAGCTAACTGCTCTGCCAGCTTTTCCCGTTCTCTTTGTACCTGGTTCAAATCTATCTGCACGCTCCTGACCAGCCTCCTTTCTCCTGAAAAACCAAAACCAGAAACAGGGCAGTTCCACGTCTGTCTATGGCTGCCCTTTTTCTGGAAAACAATCTGAAATTATACGATAACATCAGAAGATAAGCTGCTGATTTCTTCCATGTTCTGATTTTCTGCTTCCTGATACAGTCTCGCCATTTCTTCCAGATCTGTGGAATGCTCCTGAACCATTTTAATGAGCATCTGGATATCATTGTCCAGACCTCTGAATTTGGTTACATAAGCGTTGGATGCCTCACCTTCCCAGGAAGATGCCAGGCTGGTAACCATATTGGTCATCTCTGATGTGAGATTTCCCACAACTCCTGCCTTGTTTCCAAATTCTGCTGCTGTCTGCGCCAACTGTTCTGAATTAACTTTTATAATACCTTCCATAATAATAACTCCTCTCTTATTCTGCTCAATGTTTATTTATACTTTCTTGCGCTTGCGATTTCCACATTAGCGGCTTCTGCCTGAGCGTACTTTGCTGCCGCTGCTTCCAGGCGCTGCACATACACTTCAATGGCATTGTAAAAATTGTCCATCTGAGTCTTGTCAGATACAAATGCATTGTGAAACGCCTCCTTTGCCTGACCTTCCCACATGCCGGAAAGCGCGCCCTCCAGAGCTTCCATGTTTCCTACTTCGCTTTTGAACTGTGCATTTAATGCGCGCAGCTCCTCTGCCTTTGCTTTTAAATCGTTTGTTGTTACCCGGAATGTTGCCATATCCTGTTCCTCCATTTCCTGAAATTTATTTATTTTTATTTGTTGTTTCCTTTGATGATGTTATCCTAGCATTTCTGCTTATTCTTTTGTATAAAATCCGACCAACAGCAGGTTTTCTGTGACGGATAACCGATTCACACCAGGAATAACTGTTCCCCCGCTTCTACTCCGGCTTCTCTTAGCGTATCGCGCCGCTTTAATTGATGCCTGGATTCCTTTCTCCAAAGAGTCAGTTCTCCCACATCCCCCTTTAAAGGGCATTTCTCCTTCTGGCAAATCATCTCTGCCACCTGTTGGATGATAGAGCCCGTTTCTGTATGTTCATCCAGATAAAAATCATAAGTTTCATCTAAAACCGGAACATAAATATCTACTAAAATCATCTTTTCACTTCCTACTCTTTGTCCTGTATGTCAAAAATCAGGTGTTTCATAAACTCTCCCATCTGTGTTATATCAAGCTCCCTGCTTTCTCCATGATTCTGAATTTCCAGTTTCTCATCTTCGGACAATGTAATCATAAAGCTCCACAAAGCCCAGGCTTCACCTTTTCTATAATATTGCCATCCACTTTTACGTCCCTGCTCCCTGGTAAACTCTCCAAGCTCCTCCCAGTTCATGCGTCTGATTTTCACAGCGCCATCTTTAAAAGGAACCGGCTGGCATACGGCAATCTGTTCTCCCGGATAAAGAAACCTCTGAGGCACAGCTTCCCTGGCCGGATTTACCAATAGCACACCTTGGGATTTCTCCAGAAGGGCAATACATGCGGAAATCTCTGAATCCACATGAAAAGCCTCTCCATCTGATACCAGAAAACCTTTTTCTGTAAGCTTTTTTGTTGTTAAAAGTATTTCTTCCCTGTCTTTAGGGATTTTCGTTAAAGGAAAGCCCTGAAATCTCCTTATCCCCCTGGCTTGAAGCAGCATAGCCAGTTCCTCAGATTCCAGGATAAAGGTGTCTCCCTGATACATTCTCATGTTATAAACTCCTTCAATGCTTGTTTGTAGCTTCTGGATACAGGAATCTCCCAGCCCCCTTGCAGCACTGCCAGATTCTTCCCTAAAAGCAGCTTTTCCAGCTTGTTCCCATTAATCAGAAAACTTCTGTGACATCTCAAAAATTCTGAGGGAAGCTGTTCCTGTAAATGCTCCAGAGTATCATAAAAGGGAATTTCCCTGGTATCTGTGTTCAGAAAAATCTTCTTCTCTCTGGACTCAAAATAATTAATCTGCTGATAATCTACCAGCCACTTTCCCTCCCTGTTATCTATCACAAACTGACCATTAAAATCCGCATCCTCAAAATGCCTGGTAAACTCCCGAAATGCCTCTGTCATAACCTCTGTAACCTGCCTCTCATCCAGAGGCCGCAAAAGCAGGGAGCCTGCCATAATGCTGGGCTTCATATATACGGCAGGCGATAGCTGGGGACTTGCTATGAGAATCATGTAAGCCCCCCTGTTTTTTTTCCTTAAATCCTGAGCCATGGAAATACTTCCTGCAGCAGTGATATCCATACAGATAACATCCAGCTCTGGATTAGATTTCACAAATTCCTCAGCTCTTTTTGCTGTTTCCAGACAATGAAACATCCATTTCTCTTCTGTAAGTCTGGCAGCCAGGTCTTTCGCTGTATGATACACAGCCTGAACTTCCCCCTGCTTCAGACTAAAAATCATCATTTCAACCATAGACTATCTCCCGGCAAGGGGAATGACAATCTTTCTTCCCACTGTATTATCTTCTTCATCCGGCACATAACCCACACCTTTTTTCAAAGATTTCCCTAATTCCCCGTAAGGAATGTTCTGGAAACTGAAATTCCTCTGCGCAGACAGATTTCCACCTAAATGGACGCCTTTTTTATATCCGGTAAAGAAGCCATAAGCCTTATAACCTGCCATGGAAATTACATCCTCTGTGTTGAGGCAGCCGAAGAAATAAATATTATGTAAACTTCCCTTTTCCAGAATGTTTTCTGCAAATCCCCACATGGCTCCAAGATTTTCATGTTTGGTATACAGAGCTTTCATAAATTCTGCTATATCTGCCAGGAAAATATAAATTGGCTGCTCTTTGGCCATTTCCTGGAAAATTTCCTCGTCTGTACAGCCCTGGGTAATCAGTTCCCTCTTCTTCTTGTTCCGCTGGGCAAAAACCGGGGTCAGGCGGCTGAAATACTGAAACAGTGCTTGTGGTGAATCCACATACTCTGCCCCAAAGTCCCCGGAAGCCTTACAAAGCTGCTGGGTTCCCAGTTCAATAACCACACAAGAGGCTTTCTGTGTCTCCCTGCTGGCTGCGTATAGAAGCAGTTTAAGCACATTGGTCTTTCCGGTTCTGCTCCGTCCCTGAATGGTATAGCAATAAGTATTCTGCAGATTTACGCTGTACAGGGAAGCATCCTCCATATTGTAGGCAAAAGGCAGCTTTTTGGACGCCTGATTTTCCTTTTCGTATTCTTCTAATACAATAAGGTGTTCCAGCGCAGGATGTTCTGGTATCTGAGGAATGGGTTTTGCGCACTTGCCTGTCCAGGCTTCCTTCATTTCTATACACAATGCTTCCAGTTTCCGGCTTCTGGCGAAATCGTCTTCCGCTTCCAGAGCCAGCGCTGTCTGAAATTCCAGAAGGTTGCCTTCATAATAAGCCAGCCCTCTTCCTTTTACATCCTGTTCCGGAAGCACTGGAATCTGGGTAGTTCTCAACACATCCATATATTTGTACTTGTCACCCAGCTCCAGGCTTATAACAGTCCTGATATTATCTCCAATCCGGCTTGGAATCTCTGACAGTCCAAAGCCTGCGCAGGTCATAAGCAGATAAATTCCATATCCCGCTCCCTCTCTTGAAATACGGATAAAGTCTTCCTCAAAGGCATTGCCTGTTTTCTCTTTCAGATTTGCGTAATTATCAACCACCAGTACAATGGCCGGAAGCTTCACCCCATAAGCCTGTACATACTGGCTGTAGTTACCGCCCCTGAACAGCTTTTTCCGCTCTTCCATATAACTTCTTAACAGATAAAACAGTTTTCCAATGCGTTCCTCTTCTCCTTCATAAACAACACCTCCTGTATGGGGAAGCTTTTCCAGAGGCGCCAACATACGGCTGCTGAAATCCAGGGCATACAGATTCAAAATCTCTGGACTGTATTTGCTTACCATAGAAAACAGCAGAGTCTGTAAAAAGGTACTCTTACCGCTTACCACAGTACCGCAGACTGCATGGTGACCATTCTCCGAAAAGCTGATGCTAAGAGGCATCTGGGCCTGATTCACCGGATCATCCAAAAGTCCTGCAACAGCAGACAACTCCCATTTTTTGCCTGGCGCTTCCCAGCCTTTTTCTTTCTTAAAGGGCTTATAGCCTTCCAGTTCTGAAAGATACATCTGCGTTTTCAAAACAGGAAGCCACAATTTCATCTGATAATCATATCCGTTTTCCCTGGCGGTTTCTGCCAGATATTCCACCACTGCATCCAACTGGGTCTTTTCCTTAGAAGGGCTTCCCAGAAGCCTGGATGCTTTCTTTCTCTTTCCCCCTACAACTGCAGTCTTTCCGGTTCTGGTAATCAACTCAGCCGCATGCTCCTGTCCCTGGAGACTGTCCTCATCATAAGCTGCCCCGCTCCATCCAGATTGAAACAGTTCATAAATTTCATCATTTCCAACCTGGAGGTAGCATCGGCCTGCCTGGGTAAGAAATGCTGCATCTGGCTTATGAAGCATATCATTACTATCCTGACGATCCTGTACACGGAGACACAGCCTGAACTTGGAGTTACTCCAGATATTATCATCCACAGTTCCGCTGGGCTTCTGAGTTGCCAGGATCAGATGTACCCCAAGACTTCGTCCAACCTGAGCCACACTGATTAATTCCCGCATAAAATCAGGTTCTTCTCTCTTAAGCTCTGCAAACTCATCAATAATAATAAACAAATGAGGAATTGGCATAGATGCCTCTTGATTCTTATAAAGCCTGGTATAATTATTAATGTTATTTACTCCATATTCCGCGAACATTCTTTGTCTGCGCATATTCTCACTTTTAATAGAAATCATGGCTCTGCGCACCTGATTTCCGGAAAGATTGGAAATCTGTCCTGCCAGATGAGGCAATCCTGAAAACAGATTTGCCATACCCCCGCCTTTAAAGTCAATGACAAAAAAGGCAACGTCATCCGGGCTGAAGTTAATGGCAAGAGACAGCATATAGGTTTGAAGAGTCTCACTTTTACCGGAACCTGTGGTACCTGCAATCAACCCATGAGGTCCATGGTACTTCTCATGAATGTCCAGATAACAGTCTGCATTTCCTGCTTTTTTTCCAATTAACGCCTTCATGCTGTTATAAGTGCGGCTTTTCCTCCAACGCTCTTCTGCCGCCAGCTCTTCTATCCTGTGTACCTGATACATGCTGAGGAAATCCAGATTTCCGGGAATCTCTGCATTGCTTTCTATCTCATTTACCCGCAGTTTCAAAATCCTGCGCCCGAAATTCTCCAGGTTTCTCCAATCCACCTGGTCAAAGGCAATGGTCTGTCTCTTCTCATTATTTTCCATCACATTATAGCTTCCCTGGAAAAAGGAATCATTCTGAATAATATTTTCACAGACGTTTGGCAACTGTTCACAGGTTTCTGACATTAAAAATACAGTAAAACCATATTCTTCTCTTGGTTCATAAATATATTTCCGTATAAGCTCCCCTTCCAGAAGAGATGCATCTGATACAAACAAAACATAATAAGGCTTAACTCTCGGCTTCTTTCCAGGGGAATTCATATTTTCTTCCCTTCTTCGGAATATATTGGCAAGTTCAAAGAAAACATCTCCTGCCTCCAGGCTATCGGAAGCAAAGTAGCGGGTCTTCTTATCCTCTGACCATACATGGGGAAACCATTTCATACACTCCCACAAGGCCGCATTACCTTCCTTTTTCCGGTCATAGACAAAGGCCATCTTCACATCTGTATAGCAGTTGTTCGCTGCAATCTGGGCTGCCAGAACATGCATAAGAGAAACAGCCCCCTTCTTCCCTTTTCCCCCTACCAGTCCAATGAGATGTTTTGTCTGCAAATCAATCCCAACGGGAACAGCATGAAGAATCTGATATTCATTCCGGATAAATCCTGGCTTGTCTGCCAACGAATCATTTTTCAGGGTAAATTTCTCTTTTGGCACTGAAATCTCTGCCTGAAAGGGAATATCCCCCACTCCCAGTCTCAGCCATAAAAAGTCTTTATGTGTATAGTTTCTGTTCCAAAGCTGGGGCGCATCCTCTCCATAAGCGCAGCATTCCCGGGCAGAAGGATACATCTGGTGCATAGCTGCTTCGTTTTGTATATAAATCTCCCGAATCCTGTCTGCCATCTCAATAAGATAATTTCCATAAGCATTAAATCGCAGTTCTTCCTCTTCTTCCTGTTCTTTCTTTGAATATTTAATGTTCATCAAAGCCCAGAACACGCCTAAAACTGCAGAAGAAATGGCTGTAATAATACCTGTAAACATAAATGTCCCTGAAGAACGCCCTGACATGCGGCTGCTTAAAATTGCCATACCACAGCCCAGCATCATGGGAATTGCCATGGTAAAGGCAGGCCCAATGGTAAGAAACAGCGGTCTCTTCACCTCAGCTTTAGGCGCCGGAGGCGCTTCTATCTCGATTTTTTCAGATAAAATAACCGGAAGATTTCTGGGAGACCGATTAAAATACCTAGGTTCTTCTCCTGGTTCCGGTGTCGATGGCAACCATGCCTCTTTTTCATAAGGAATTAACTCCCCGTTTTTTATCTCTAGCTGCCCATAATTAGTTCCTATCGCCAGCATTTCATCCAGGTATACAAGCTGAAGTCCAAATATATTGATGCAGTCTCCAAACCTCAGCCTCCTGCTGCCATTTATTTTCTGATGTCCGCAAAAAACACCGTTGGAACTGGTATCCTGAATATAAAACCCATCCTGTCTCCACTCCAGAAAACTGTGATATCCTGAAATCAGGTTCTGAAAATGATAGCAAATTGTGTTTTCCTCATGAGTGCCAATGGTAATCCTGGAAATACTTGAAATGTTAAACTTCTGCATAACCAGAAATCCAAGGTTAGTATCCGTAACAATAAGATGCATCTTACCCCCACGTCTGGTAAAAATCGTCACAATCTCTCCATGGGTGAGATAATCCCCCTCACCCTGCCCATTTACGCGGGTAAGCTGATAGTCCTCACTTTTGCGGAACTTCCACCCTTTCTCCTCCACTTCCAGAAGCAGTTCCAGGTCCTCCTTTAAATGAAAGATTCCAGCTTCCAGAGTCACAGAATAGTCTGTATTTACTATATTAGGAAGCAAATATTCCTTATAAACATCTGTTCCGTAAACCACTAATATCATATCTGTTTTCTCCTCAACTTTTATTCCGCTGAAACATCACAGTAGAAAACAGTCAGCAAAAAACAATTATTCCCTACTATGATTTTTGTGTGATTCTGCAGAAAAGCCATTTTCCCAAATAAAGTCTGACTCCCCCGAAGTCCCCTTCTTAGCACTGTTCCATTGGAAGAATTCAGGTCTTCAATGCATAACTGTCCCTCGTAGAGAAAAATCTTACAATGTTCCCCGGAAGTTGCCAGATCCTGAACGCAAATATCATTTTCTTCCCTGTTACGTCCAATCCGCACCTCTCTGGCAGGGTCAAACACATAGCCAGCGCCTTTGCTTCCCTTCATTTTCAGGGCAATCATCAGTCTCTGCTCATTGGAACTAAGTCCTATACCCTCTACATTTTTAATGGCGCCGTCCAGGTATTCTTCCCGCAGAATACGCTGGGCAGCTTTGTAATATTTCCGTTTTTCCTGTGTCCTCATTTTATAAGTTCTCACTTTGTTGCATAATTTAAATTTGGAGAAGACGGAATCTCATTTACCGGAATAATCCTTCCATCTTCAAT
Source organism: uncultured Bacillota bacterium (assembly GCA_958352855.1). Lineage (GTDB taxonomy): Bacteria > Bacillota > Clostridia > Lachnospirales > Lachnospiraceae > Blautia. The sequence continues at coordinate 24,853 of CATWQE010000020.1, read as the reverse complement.
TCGAAATACCTCCCAAAGAACCCCTTCTTCCCTGGGAATATTAAAAATCTCCGGTGTACTGCTGCCTCCCATATAAACTTTGACCTGCGCTCCTGAACTTCCGATATCCCCTGTATTGGTAAAATCAACTACTGAAAATTCATAATCGCCATCTGCATATATGGTAATGGTTTCAGGTCCAAATCCTGCTCTTTCGTCTACATCTAACTCTGCTGCAATCTCACCATCTATTTTTTCTACCTTATGTCTGTAAGAAATAAAAACAGATTCTCCTGAGGACGTTCTTCCTTTAATATAAGCATCCAGATCTGTTGGATATGCATTCCAGGTAAGTACAATACGGATTTCCCCGGCTCCCAGTTCCGGTGACAATGGAAATTGTTCGCCACTGACAGGCTGTCCTTCTTCTACCTCCACTTCAAAAGCATCTGTAATGAATCCATCTTTCATTACTTCTACCTCATATGTACCCTCAGGCAGCTTTGCCTCATAATTACCATGAGAATCCGTATCCACCTCTTCTATAACCTGCCCGTTCCCACTATCCTTAAAGATAAGATGTACCTCTTCCAGACCTTGTCCGTCTATGGCATTAATAATAACTCCGTCTACAACCACCTTCTCATCTTCTTCATTTCCTTCCGGCGGCGTAATGCGGTTCCATGCAGAAGGTTTCACAATATCGCCATTTTCCTTACAGGCAATTTCAATCTTACAATCCCGGTATGTAAAAATATCTACATATGATTCTATTTCCTCGTTATATTCACATTCTACAACAGTACCTGCAATAGAAGACAATCTTTCAAAGCTTAATCCACCGCTGAAATTCTTAAACAGCATCCCAACATTTGCCAGGCGGACGGACACAGGTTTTGCGTTTTTATTTGGCAGTTTTCTCGCTGTATTTACCGCTTCCTTCTGATTTTCTCTGTTTTGGTAAATGAATACTGCTTCAATGCCACTGTGTACTATTTCCAGTTTCTCACCTGACATCTCGTTTGATATATATTTACCAAACTCTTTGGTATAACTGGCATATGTATACTTCTCCAATTTCTGCAGCATGGCAGTGTTAATGGTTACATTCTGAGACAGTTCTTCCAGGTTCTCTGCATTTTCTCCCGTTTCCTTAGAAATTCCTTTGGACTCCCCTATCTTTGCCTCACAGGTTTCCAACAGACCTGAAATCCTCTCACTTCCTGTTGCCTGATAACCCTGACGCAAAATTCTCTGAGCCAGCCGCAGTTCTCCCTGGGCAACTCTTGTACGGTAAATAGAAATATACGGGGTTTCCTCCTCCGGTTTTTCTTCCAGAGCAAACTCAAAAGCAGCCACCGCCTCCTCATATTTCATCTGAGATAAATATTTCCTTCCTTCTGCCATCTTCTCTTTATATACTTTTTCGGACATCTGCCCCTTAATAAGAAAAAATCCACCAATTCCAGTCCCCACAAGAACCAGAAGAATCAGCGCTAAAATAACAAGGTTTTTCTTCTTCATTCTCTTCTCCTCCTCTGCTGTGTCTTATAATTTTTCTTATGACAGATAAATAACAACCAAAGCCAGAATCTCTGCAATATGCAGCACCAGGACAATGCCAAGAGCCCCATACAGCAAGGTTCTTCTAAACTTCTCATTCTTATCTTTTTCATCCTCATAAGCTCTTTTATAATAAAAATAACCATTTTCATAATTACTTGCCGGCTGCGTCAGTTCTTCCTTGTAAGATGTAGTGTACACAGTTGCATGTTTGTCATAATACTTTGGTTCCTTCTTTAAATTGACATTCTGCACAGACCTTACATATTCTCCGATATCATAACCACAATACTGACACAGACCATAATTATTCCCTACCACGGAATGACAATTAGGACATCTCATAAGCCTTCCTCCTATATCTGCTGTTCTTCCTTAATCTTCTGTTTTTTCCTGCCGGTCATCACCATGCCAACAGACAGCCCCAGAATTCCCACACCTGTAAGAATCATTCCAAGAACCATAAATCCCCATCCGCTCATTGCCTTCCTCCTTCTATCTGAGCTACATACTCCTCCAGTTCTGCCATAGCGCCATCCTGAGGCCTCCCGGCCTTTTTATAGGACTGCTCTGCTTTTTTATAATATTCCAAAGTCCTGGCATAATCCCGTTGTTCCCAGTCTTTTCCTTCCTGCTTCTTCAGGGAAATATAAGTAAGATGCATGTAAATCTCATATTCTTCCGGATACTGCTTTACCAGTTTCTTCAAACTCTTCTCAGCTTCTGCATATTTCCCAAGGTTTTCCTGTATCACTGCCAGATTCATCTGGTCCCGGTAAGATACACCATAGAACTTCTGCAATTTCTCATAACACTCTTCTGCCTTAGCTAAATATTCATTCCTGCTTTTGATTCCCTGAGAATTGGCTGCCTCCAGATAGGTTCCTCCCAGTTCCCTGAGACACCTCTTATCCTGTCCCAGGTCATAGGCTTTTTCCAGAAATTCTGCCTGCTTCTCATAATCTCCCAATTCTCCATAGGCTTTGGCTCCCAACAGACTGCTGTAGCCTGCAATCTCGCTGTTTTTACTCTCTGACAGTGTTTCTGCAATTTCTATTACCCTGTCCATTTCACTCCTGGCATAAGCTACTTCCTGCTGGGTAAGGATCAGCTCCTCATCTTTTAAACCCTGTCTTTTTGCCTCTCTTAACTTCCTCTCTGCCAGTCCCACATCATCTGTCCGCACTGCTGCAAGAACCAAATCCCGATAATAAGAAGGCTGTCCATATTCTTCCACTGCCTCCTCATAATATTCCACTGCTGTTTCATAATCCTCCTGTGCAAAATAAATGCCTCCTACTGCATGAAGAATTTCTGCCTTATCCTCTGGATTTTTCTTTAAAATATTCTGAAACCGCCTGTCATTTAATATATCAAGTCCCAACTGAACACTCTGCGCATCTTCATACTCTGCAACACTATCCTGAAATTCCCCGCAGGCAGTTTCATAGGCTTGCCGGTTCCCTGTCTGGACACCGTAAACACAAAGCAAAATACCGGTAACTATTAAAGCCCCGCATCCTGCCACAATAGCCCTGCTCTGACATTGAAGCCTCCGATATTCTGTATCCATCTTGTAAATATAATCCAGCGCCTTCCCAAGTGCTGAGGCCGTGGAATATCGTTTTTCAGGCTCCGGTTCCATGGTTTTCTCTACAATATTCACCAAAGCGTCACTATAGGGCAATTCCAGATAACTAAGAGGCAGAAACTCCGAATCACTTCTGTCTGGCAAAAGCCCTGACATCAAAGAATAAAAGGTTGCGCCAAGGCTGTAGATGTCCATTCTTTCATCCAGTACCAGAAAAGAAGAATCCTCATGCGCCATGGTAAGCTGCGCTTTTTTATACTGTTCCGGCGCTGCATACCAGGGACTCAGCCCCAGAATATCCGCTCCCGGCTCACCGCCCAGGGAGATATTAAAATCAATGAGACAGATATCGCCGTTTGGCGTAATCATAATATTTCCCGGTTTAATATCACTGTGATAAATAGGCGGCTGCTGATTATGAAGATAATCAAGAACCTGGCAAAGCTGTTTCATCCACCGCACCAGCTCCTTTTCCTGAAACACAAAGCCTTCATCCAGAAAACGCTGGAGGTCTTTTCCCTCCACATAGTCCATAATGGTGTAGACCTCACCCTCCAGTTCCAGGAAATCATAGACCTGTGGCAGATATGGATGGTGCAATCCTTTCAGAATGTCCACCTCCACCCTGATTTTCTGCGGATCTCTCATGGAAGTCTTAAGTTTCTTCACAACCACATATTTTTTCAGTCTTCTATGGTAAGCCAGATAAACAACCCCTGTTCCACCACTTCCTATTTCTTTTAAAATCTCATAAGTTCCGTCTAATATCTCTCCACCGTTAAACATAACTGCTGCTCCTTTGCCCATGCTGTCGGTAAATCATCGGTCACTAAAGCTGTTCTTTAAAATCTAAAACAGCTCCACTGACCGGGTATTTACCGCCTTTTTACCCGGATTTTTATACAGGAAAGGCCGCTGCATCAATGCAGCAGCCCCCTTTCACTTACTTTTTTCTTTATTTTTATTGCTTATCTTTTTTATTTCTGCTGTCTCTTTCTCCATACAAGAAATACAATCAGTCCCAGCATCACAACTACAGCAGCAATAGAACCGTAGAAGAGTGGCTTATTCATATAATACTGAATCACAATATTTGGTGTTACCAGAATACGGAGCACTACCGGCTCTCCTTCCAGCTTCTGCTCAGACTGTCCCAGTACATTTCCGGCTGCATCCTCTGCAGTAATTTCAATGCTCTGCCAACGGTTTGCGCTTGCAATCGCTGCCTCAATGACACCGTTGTCTTTCATCAGTTCTTCGCCTTCGTAAACCTTTTCTGTACCGTCAATATTGATTGTCACTTTTGTAAGAGCAAGATTGTCCTTGGCATCTACGGTCATGGTTTTCTCTGCCAGGCGGTACTGTGCATCATTTTCCACACCAGATACAACAACCGTTGGAGCTGTTTTATCTACTGCGAATTCGATTGGAAGATTTTTATTAGCCTTCTTTACACTGGTGTTGTTCATGCTGTTCTGCGCTTCATCCTGTGTATTCAGAATAACTGTATAGTTACCTTCCCTGGCAAAGTTCTCTTTTGCAATGGTGTAATGCGCTTCCTTCCACTGCGCTTCAGAACCTGAAGTTTTTACGGTAAAGTCCGTATTTTCCTTCAGACTTGCCAGTTCACCGTCACGATTTACTGTGATGCTTCTGGATTCAATGTTGTCCACATTGATTTCACGAATTCCTACTTCCTTTTCCTCTCTGATGTAGGTATATTCGTCATCTGTCATTAACCAGTCTTTAGTGTCATCATCCAGGACGAATATAGAACCATAACGGTTTACAGAGAACATGATTTCTTTTTCTGTCTCATTTCCAGCTTTATCCACTACTTTTGCAGTAAGTTTATACAGGTCGTCCATTTCCTCTGTTCTTGCGAAATCATTGAATTTCATGGACTGTCCATTCTGGATAGCGCTTACAACGGTTCCTACTTCTACCTGACCATTGTTGGCGCCTGTCAGGGTAATGGTAACGCCTTTTGCGTCATAGTTTACGTCTTTTGCTTCTACCTTTGGTGAAACCGCATCATTGTTTGCAGATTTATCTTCCACATCTGTGATTTCCAGTTCCGGAGCAGTCAGGTCAACGGTAAAGCTGTCCTGCGTGTAATCTGCTGCTGCGTTTCCTGCCATATCTGTGTAGTCGATATCAAAGGTATAATCACCATCTGTGCTGTAGCTTACCCTTGCTGTGTGTGTATCACCGCTTCCAGAGAAAGCGCCAACAGATGGGGTGGAAACACCCTTGCCCTCCAGGCTTGCTGTAATAGCTGCACGCACATCTGCTGCATTGAAGTTGTGTTCACGAATGGTTACGGTTGCAGTACGTGCTTCCTTGAAGTAGTTTCCGTTTCTTGCATCATTGTTGTCATAGGAAACGGTCATTTCCGGTAAAGTCTTATCCACAGTGAACTCGCTGAGTGTTGCTGTAGAATCTGAATGATGACCTGCCAAATCCACACATTCAAACTGCATAGAATAATCACCGTCACCAGTAAAGGTTACTGCGCATCTCCAGTTATCCTTGCCGATATTTTCCCAGGAGCCAATGCTAAATCCACTGTTATTAGTTCCTGTCACTTCCGGTCTGTAACTCGGATCAAAATTATGCTCTGTCACATAAACATATGCAGTCTTGCTATTGTTATAATACTTGCTGTTGCTTACATCACTACTGTCCATTTCAATTCTCAGTCCTGTTGGTACTGTGTTATCAATGGCAATATCCTGAGAGTTTGTCAGCGTACTATAACTGTCCATATGGTTTGCTGCCCGGTCTGCCGCTTCTACTACGATATAGACAGAATCACCGTCTTTATAGAAATCAGCCAGATTTACAGAGAATTTTTTCTTCTTGCGCTCTGTTTCACTATTCAGTTCCACAGTCTGTACAGAAGAAGCTTTTCCGTCACAGTAAACAGTATAATGGATGAAATCAATACCTGAATTTGGAGAATTCGGATTTTCTGTAACTGTTACATTGTAAGTCGGATTCTCGCTTGCTTTGTAAACACCTTTTCCATATGGAGGAGCTGCTGGCGCAATCGTCACAACCGGACCAGGTTTCTGATTATCTACAATAACTCCATCACCGCCATAATATGCGATATTATCAGCATGGTCGACTACCTTTACAAAAGGAATAAACTGCTGACCCGGAGCCTCTGTAATCTGTGCCTTTAATTCCTCCAGATTCAATGCTTTTCCCCAGTCCAGTTTTTCCAGGTTTTCATAACCGTAGATCACCTCTGGACTCTTTGCATAATAGTAAGCCTTTACTCCTGAAGTATCATCTTTTACTTCCAGGGTAACACCGGATGCTGTCTGTGTATAACGTGTGAAGGTTGCGTCTTCCTTACCATTCTTATAATCCCATGTATTGGACCATGCATTTGGATTAGAACCGGTAACGGTTAAAACACCTTCTGGATCAATGGTATCCAGACAGATATAAGCAGTATTTACAACCTGTGCTTTGCGTCCTGCCAAATCCGCATATGCCAAATCAACTTTGTAAATATCCTGCTGTACGAACTTGATGTTCTTCGTTCTGGTAATGCCATCCTCCTGTGTTGTCCAGCCGGATTTTGCATCTTCCATCTTTGTATCATGTTTTGTACCGTTTGCACTGTACTCTACATCCTCCTGATTGAAGTTCAGCTCCTTAATGGTCATATCCGCTTCAAAACTTACATAGTCTCTGTTCACATATTTGATGGCATCTTTTGAAGAAGCATCTACATCTTCTGTAATGTCAACTCTTGTTCCATCTGCTTTCACTGCAAAATAATTTACTGTAATCTCAGGATCAATGTTATCTACTACAAAAACATCTTTCTCATAGTCTGCTATTTTTCTTCCTGATAAGTCTGTATATTCAATATCAAAGGTATATTCCGCATCCTTATCATAAAGAATAGTCGCTGTATGCAGGTCAGCCTTTTTAGGGTCTGGGTCTGTTTCCCATTCGCTTACTATTGGCAGTTCAACCGGCTGATGATTATTTTCCGCCGTCATGGTAATTTTAACATCTGATGCGCGGAAATTGTGTTCATTAATGGTCAAGGTTGCCTTACGCGGTGCATTGTAATACTTCTCATTGAGAACATCGTTGTTGTCGTAGACTACTTTCAGTTCAGGATCTATGTTGTCAATAGTGAACTCTTCTACCTTCACCTGTTCTGCAGCATTTCCGGCGTTATCCTTAAAGTCAACGGTCATATTGTAATCACCGTCTTTGTCAAAAGTAACTGTTGCAGTGTGCGTATCCTTGTCATAGTTGCCTTCGGCGTCTTTTGTTGTTGTCCATTCTGAAACCGTTGCCTGATTGTCGTTCTGCTTGTTCTTAATATCCAGCTTAACATTGTTTTCATTAAAGTTTTCACTACGCTCTGTGATCTTTACGGTTGCTGTTCTAGGCTTTTGATAGTATTTCGCATTCTCAACGTTGTTGTTATCAAATGTCAGTTCAATGGTTGGCGCTGTGATGTCAATTGCTATTTCCTGCACTTTTGTAGTTACATTGCCAGCCTTGTCCACAGCCTGTACATAAAGAGCTACATGGTTGCTATTATTGGCTTCTTTATCAATGATGACATCTGTCTCAAATGTCTGAACACCAATTTCGTTTGTCTGCGGTACATCAAATGATGTAAATGGTACTGTCTCAACACCTCCGGTTACTGTCGTCATGTTTTCATCAACTACACCGTCTTTTACCACCTTGTATCCAACAGTTTTCAGTCCTGAATAATACTTTTCTGGCTCTTTTACAGTAATATGAATCTTGACTTCTTCTTCCTCTGCTGTATAAATATGTCCAAGTTCCTGAGGTAATGTGATTTCAATGTCTGCCAACTTATCATCTACTACAAATCCATTCGAGCTGATAATTTTCTTATTTCCTGACGGGTCTGTAATTTTTGCATAGACTACATAGTTTTTGTTTGGCGGTACAGGAATGTTTTTCTTTTCGTCATATGTTTCCCATTCTGTATCAGACAAGTTCTTAAATTCACTCTCGCTCAAATCACTGGCTTCATTATACACCTTATAAACAACCTGATTCTTCGCAAACTCATTATCCTCGTGTCCAGATGTCACATCTGCTACATTATAGATTTCGACTTTTGCATCTTTATCGTTTGTAAACAGTCCAAACGTAATAGCATTAACAAAAGCATCCCAAGCGGTATCAAATTTGTTCACTTTCATCTTAGCTGATGGCTCTGCTGTATCTACAGTGAAATAATCCGCCTTATAATCTGCAATTGAGTTTCCTGCAAGGTCAGTAAACTCCAAGTCATAGGTATAATTTGCATCTCCCGGATAGTTTACACGGAACGTATGAGTATCTTGGGACTGTCCCTCAGTACTTGTCCACTCAGCATACCACTCTTTATAGTTTTCGCCCGGCTGTCCTACTGTTACGGAATCTATTTTATCTGCACTATTGAAGTTACGCTCTGTAATTGCAATGTCAGCGTAAACAGCTCCGCCACCTGTAGTTCCATAATATCTTTCTTCTTCCAATTTACCTGGTGTGAATGGTCTGGTATTACTTCCTACCATCTGGGCATATTCTACAGACGAAACTACAGGGGCAACCCGGTCAATGGTAAACTTCTTATTATAGCCAGTCTCATCCGTCATCTCCGCCTTATTACCTGCATTATCTGTGTAACTCACATCAAAGGTAAAGTCTTTATCTGTATTCGTATTCTTACCAAAAGAATAGGTCAGCGTGTGCTTTGTTCCTTCATGCTGCCACTCTTTTTCTAGTTCAACAGCATCAATAGAACCACTGTTAATTTCAACGTTTAAACCACTGGGATCAAAGTTCGCCTCATTAATTTCAATGGTTGCTGTCCTCTGATTTTTAAAGTAAGCATGATCATTATGAATCTTAGGTCCCTCTTCATCCTTGCCAAAAGAGACCTTTAAATCAGGATTATTTTGGTCAATATTAAAGTCTATTGTTTTTTTATCCTCATTGCCTGCCCGGTCTGTGACAGTAACTTCTACTTGTACGACGTTAGAATCTCCTGGTCCTGCATTTATATTGCATTCTTCAGCACTAATTCTAATTGCTTCGTCTGGTTTCTCTTTTCGTGTAGAGTCATAAACAGCATCTTTCTTCAGGTCTCCGGCTTCTCTGCCACCTTTCGGTCCTGTATACAGAGTTTTTAATTCTTCTCCTTTTTTATCTACCAAGACCTTATCATTTACCAAAATCCTATAAGTAATGCTATCAATACCTGAGTAAAATTTTGCTGAATTTTCAACTTTTACATCTACTGTAATGTCATCATTGTAATAGCCTGATTGATTATTACCACGAATACTCAAGTCAATCGATGGAGCAGTTCCGTCAATAACAATGCCTTCTGTAGAAATATAAGTAATATGTCCTACATTGTCCTCAAGTTTAGCACAAACAACAGAATTCTGTTCTTTTGCAAAATTTACAGCCTCGGTATAATCTTCCCATGATAATCTATCCAAATATGCTTTAGCCGCATCCTTGTCTTCACCAATGCCATTCTTATAGTCTTCATAAGAAACTACCGCATACTGCATCTTCTTAATACCACTCTGTGTATCCTCAGCAGTAAGCGTGAAGCTGGCATCTTTTTTCTTAAAGATACCAAAAGTAATGGTATTTAAGACTATATCACTAAAAGATGGTGTATGGTCTGAAATCTGGATTGTTCCTGTAGGCTGACTATTCTCTACCAAGTAGCTTTCTTTTTTCTCTTTTGATATTGCAATAACAGTATTTCCTTTTGTTTGCTGAAGATTAAATGTAAATGTTCCATCTTGACTCACATTTGTAGGACAAGGCTGCTGTACTGTACTGTATCCGTTGCCAGTAATAGCTTCAATAACAAAATCAGCGCCTTCTCTAACCCATATCTTTTTTCCTTCATCGGCTATATAAGTATTTGTATTTTCCTGTATCTGATAATGAATTCCCCTTTCAATATCAGAAGCTACAATCTCCATCGTTCCAACAACTGAATCTACTGAAAAATCATACTCATAGTTTTTCATAAGGTCATTTTCAGTTGGAGCAATAGCTATAATATTGTATGGATCCATTCCAGAAGTTTTATTGATAATATCAGCTGACGAACCCTGAGTTACCACTTTAAAGGTTGGCAAATATGACTTTTCGATGATTTGTTTAATACTCTCTGTCCCTTCTCCTAGAACAAAGTTTCCAAAAGAGGTTGTTTGGTTTTTTGTAACTTCTTGAGTAATAATAACATTGAGATCTGTTTCATTCAGCTTATCAGAAAGATATCCTATTTTGATACCATCTGGCACTTTAACTGAAATTATTCTCTTCGCTATCTTGCCTTTATTTTTCTTATCTTTGATATTGGTTTCTTGGTTGATTGTATAATTTGCAGAATCTTTTCCACCAAGAACTAACGGTTTTATCTTTGTATCCAAAGAATGTGTACCTGCATCTTTACCATCAAAAACAAGTTCTCCATAATTGCTCACAAACACTTCATCGTCAGTTTGGTCTTGATTAATATCTACGATTCCATCTAATATAATTTCTTTGACATTCGCATTTACTGTGCCATCATAGACTTTCGCAGAATTATAGGTCACGCTATTTACTGTCAATTCTTTTGGAGCAATTTTAAACTGTCCGCATGTTCCCACAGCATCCTCATATACTTTGTCAGTCGCATGAGTATCATCAACATGGCTAAAGGTTAAGGTAAATCCCCCATTAGCAACAGCCTCTACAGCTTTTACTGCACGAAAAGTCACAGAGCCCTTTACATCATAAAGTCCATTCTTATCAGTATCACTTACACTGGTAATTTGTACAACAAAGTCTTTTACATTCTCATTACTATTCTCTGTGACTATCCAGTTTTTTACATCCTTTGCTCTTGTTTTGTCTGCCACCTTTGCTGTAAATTCTACTGAAGATGTGCCACCATATGTTACGTTTGTCAATTTGTCGCTTTTAAATGTAATCTCCTGTCCCGTTTTATATCCAACAGAGAATCCGGTTCCTATAGCAGTTACGTCAGATACAGAAGTATAGTAGCCATTGGCTCCCTTTGTATAAGTATAACCAATTGTATAGTCGCCTTTTTCCGGAATTTCTATATTTTTCCATTCAACAGATGAATTCTGAGGCGACAAAGTAAGAACCTCCGATTGAACAGGCTTTCCCTGCTTATCCGTTACCACTTCATATACACCGCTGGTTCCCTTTTTCATAAGGGACATCACTACATTGCCTTCATTTACTGATACATTATTATCTACTTTACTCTGTAGTGTCAGTTTTGCAAAAATTTTATCTTTCGGGTAAACCTTATTTGTCTCACTGATAGCAGTACTGTCTTTTGTAATCTGAAGCTTCGGTACAACAGTATCCTGCACTACCTGAATTGCCACAGAACTTGACACTCCATGTGCAGTTACTGTAACTGTTGAACTCCCAATTCCTATTGGAGTAAGGTTTACACTTCTATCACCATTTTTTGTAGCTTCAAGTATTGATGTTGCATCTGAAGACACATTTTCAATACCCCATCCATCTGGACCTTCTAGAGTTACTTGCTGTGTTTTATCATTATATGTAATGCTGCCCGGTGCAGAAAGAATTGGTTTTTGGTTTGTTGTAAGAACCACATCTGCTTCTGTCGTACCTGTTGTATACGCCTTAGGATTGCCTGTATATGAACCATATCCATCCTTGCTGACTGTCATTGTATAACTTTCATTTTGAATCAATGTAGCACTAAATACTCCATTATCTCCTGTAGTAGTCTCTACCTTACTACCATTATTATTGTCAAAAACGACATTTGCATCACTTATCGGCAGATTCTTATACGCATCTACAACTTTACCAGTAACCGTAACTGTTGGCTTTTCCGCAACAGAAATGCTAATACTTTGTTCTCCACTACCATTCTCATCCTGATATTGGGCTGTAATAGTATAAGCTCCAGCACTGGATGCAGAAAATGTAAATCCGCCATTTGTTGAGTCTTCTTTCACCTCCGCACCAACTGAGCTAGCTGACCATGCTCCGCCCTGAAGAGGCGTTCCATTCTCATCTGTAGCTGAGGCCGATATTCCGTAAGTATTCCCTACATAATATGTCCCCTGCTCCTTCATGCTTAAACTAACTGTATAGGTTTTCGCAGCCGCTTGCGGCGCCGGTTCTTCTTCACCTCCCATTCCTGAAGCATGAACTACTGCCGCAAAATCCGGTGTCACAATCAGACCAAAAACCATAACCAACGACAGCATAAATGCTAATACTCGCTGAAAGATTGTTCTTTTTTCTTTCATAATGCTTCTCCTTCCTTTTTCTCTATTTCTGCTTGTGTAAAACTAATAATATGGAACACATCTCCATTTAAAAGGAAATGTAGATATACTGATGTTATGAATAAACAAAGTATGATTACATCCATACTGGCAGGAAATTCTATGAAAACATTTCCCAGAATCATCACCACAAAACTAATGCCTAATGCGGTGTCTGCCACAGCGGCATATTTATTTCTAAAAAAGTTTATAAACGAAGGTTTTCTTTTCTCTCCTGTTTTTTCTTTTATAAACTCTTTATTTTGAACATACAGTTTGATATAAGTAGCAATTCCTGCAATCAATCCCAGCCAGAATAAAACGCCTATCCCATAGCCTATGGCAGTCTGTATCTTATTCTCTCCGTTTCCTGCTAATGGAAGCAGTAACACGGATATAGAAATTGCTGAAAAACACAAACATGATATTAAAAATTGTTTTTTCATCTCCTACACCACCTCATCTGTATGTATATACATCTCATACTTCTCAATCCGAAACATGCCATGGCTTTCATCCACTTCCTGCTGGGCCATTTCCTTCGTAACCATAGACCCCATCTGGTTCAGCACTTCCGTTTCCCCTGCTCCCAGAACCTCCGTACCGTCTGCGCTGCCTCCTGACATACCGGGTGACAGCGGCGCTGTGGGACTTACCGGAGGCGGCTGGATAATATCTTCCATCCTGGCTTTGCGCACACTTCCCAGCTTCTTGCTGTTTCCAATGTTTCCTGAGCGGCTGAGAGTTCCTGTATTGCCCCGTCCTGTCGGTCTTCGAAGCTGCCCTGTTCTGGCGTTCATCTCTTCTACCTGCTGCACTGTTTTCTTAACGGAACGTCCTGTACGGGCATTGAAAATATTGATAATATCAAATTTAAAGAAAAAGATAACACTGAGAATCAGGCAGAAGATGCAGATGCCCAGACACACATAAAACAGGGTATGAAATAAATTAATCTGCTGCTGTATCTGTTCCACTCTCTACACCTCCCTGACCAGTTGTTCCTTCTATATTTGATGTATTATAGGTTGCCTGCACTGTAATCTGAGCCTGAGCAATATTGTTCAGCAAGCTGTCTTTCATCTCCTGCTCATAGTCTGCATTTGCAGTTCCGGTTACAATCTCCATGCCTGAAATTCTTTCATAAGCATTCTCAAGCTGGGTATTCATCTGCTTATCTGTAATGCCGGCGCCCTTAAACTCTGCGGCTTTTGATGCAATCTGAGCCACCAGTTCCTTATATGCCAGCAGAGTATTTACATTGCTTTCCCCATTTTCCGCATCACTCTCTACCATATTCACCAAATCCAGCCAGTAGTCTGAATAAGAAACCATAGAATCTCCGGCCTGATTTCGCATGCTCAAGCTCTCATAATAGCTGGCAATTTTGTAAAGGTTTTTAGCTCTGCTGATGTTCTTCTCATTAAGCTGCTCTGTGGGGGCAGCCTCCGAAGCAATCTCCAGCCATTTCTTGGAAGCCGCCTTGTTTCCGGTTCCATTATAGGAGTAAAAATACGCGATTCCCAAATCATAGGCAAATTTGTCATATGCCTCTCCATTTACTTTCAGATAATCTTCATTACTTCTCCTGGAATTTCCTGTGATTCCAAGAACCTTCCGGATTCGCTGCTCTTCCTCATCAGAAAGTACGCACACTACCTGTCCGCTTCCATCATTCCCGCTTTCATTGTTCTGCCACAGGAAAAAGTTCAGCAGTCCTTCATAAGCCTCCCCATTTCCCGGATTCAGAGTGATTGCATTTTCGTAATATTCCATACACTGTTCCGGGTCCGTAGTAGCCAGATTCTCTGCTTCTGATACATAAGCCTCATAGGTGCTTGCTTTTACAGAATTTTCTGCTATCTTAAACCCAATAGCTCCTGCCCCTGCCAGCACTGTGAGGGAAGCTGTTGCCAGAAAACTGCGCCATTTCAGGGTTTGTTTCCTTTTATACTCAATATCCAGCTCATTGTAATGCTCCAATGCATAAAGCAGCTCCCCGCAGGACTGATACCTGTCGTCTGGATTTTTCTGTGTACATTTGAGAATAATTTCTTCCAGACCGGAAGATAAGTCAGGATTCCAGTACCGGATGGGATACATCTCATATGGCGGCTCACTTGGGTTGTGTCCGGTAAGCAAATGGTATAACGTAGCCCCCAGACAATAAATGTCAGTGCGGGCGTCTGTCTGTCCATGTCCTCCATACTGTTCCGGAGCTGCGTAGCCCTGAGTTCCCAAACATGTGGTATCTGCTACGCTGCTCTCCTTGAATTCTCTTGCTGTACCAAAATCAATAAGCATGACCTTTCCATCCGGTCTCAGCATAACATTGGAGGGCTTCATATCTCTGTAAATAATCGGCGGTTTTCTGGAATGAAGATAAGACAATACATCACAAAGCTGTTTTGCCCATTCGATAACATCGGCCTGGTCCTGGGCTCCGTATTCCCGAATGACACTTTCCAGGTGACGTCCTTCTATATAGTCCATTACAATCAGGAAACTTCCGTCTCCGTCAATAACGTCAATAATGCTTGGCAGGTTTGGGTGATTCAGTTTTTTCAGCAAATCGGTTTCCACAATAAGACCCTGTTTTACCACCTCAAAGTTCTGAACACCGTCTTTTCGTACCTCTTTAATTGCCCATTGTTTATTTGCTCTTTCGTTCATGGCAAGGTAAACCACACTCATACCGCCTTGCCCGATTTTATTTAATATTTTATACTTTCCGTCTACTAATGATCCAATTTCAAGCATGTAGACTCCTCCTAATATGCCCGAATCAAAGCAACTGAAATATTGTCGTCTTCTCTTCTGGCTTTATTTAACTCTGTAAAATATACAGATGTTTCTTTCATCTTCTCTTCTGTAGCCATAAGTTCCGGCTTCATTTTTTCATAAAACTCCTCTGGTGTGATTACGTGGCGGAAACCATCGGAACACATCATAAACAGGGAATCTGGCTGATACTCCCCTACATAGAAGTCTGGTTCAATTACGCTGCTTGCTCCCACACATTGGAGCAGCACGTTTCTTCTTGGATGGTTTTTTGCTTCTTCCTGAGTCATACGTCCCAGGTCCATCTCTCTCTGTACATAAGTCTGGTCTAATGTCATCTGGTGGAATCCGTCTTTTATGTAATATACTCTGGAATCCCCAACGTTTATAATATAGTAGATATTGTCTACCAAAAGCAGTGCTGCCAGGGTTGTTCCCAGGCTTACATTGCATCCCAATCCATAGTGATTAATCGTCTGGTTCTGTTCTAAAATCAAATTTGTCCAGCTTTCCTTCAAGGTATTGGCTTCCAGACCGCTATACAGCAGTCTGGGAAATTCCTGATGAAACCATCTGGAAAAAGCCTTTACCAACATGGCACTGGCAACCTCACCTTTGGCAAGGCCACCCATACCATCGCAAACCACACTTAACAAAATCTGTCCATAGTCTGTAGCCGCTGTTTCGATTAATACTGAGTCCTGATTTGTACTCTTTCTGATTCCCACATCTGTGTGGACAGCTGTTAAATAGTTCATAGTCTGCTCTCATTCCTTTCATTTCTTACATATGAAATACAAAATCTTCGTCTGCAAAACGTACTACATCATTATCATTCAGTGGTACTTCCTGTCCAGGCATTACTTTTACACCATTTACAAAGGTAAAGTTTGTAGAATTCATATCAGCTACAAAATACTGTGAACCTTTTCTCATAATACGCGCATGACATCTGCTCACAGATGTATTATCGGAAATACAGTAATTTACCCGACTTCTCTCTTTACCAATGGTAAAGCTTGGTCCACTAATTACAACGCGCTCATTATTTTTCTTACGAATCATATAAGCGGAGCCCTGTGCAGAAGCCCCAAGAACAGTTGTTTCTCCTCTTCCTTCTCCGAGAACACTGGTTTCTCCCGCGCCTTCCATATGAGCCGGCGCCGGATTATAGGATTGCGGCTGTGGCTGCTGAGAATATGGCTGCTGTGGTCTTGCCGGAGCAGTTCTTCTCTGTTCTTCCGCTCTCTGTCTCATCATACGTTCCTGTGCAGCTTTTTTCTTCTTGTTTCCTGATACTACAACAAGCACTACAACAATAATGACAATAATAACAACTGCCGCGCCAATGATAATCCAGAGTAACATTCCCATTCCTGCTTTTTCTTCCAGATTATCAGCAGCTTCCTTCACATCTGCTTCTGCTTTGTCTATGAGTTCCTGGGAAGCTTCGCTGTCATCTAACACTTCATATGCGCTGTCCAGTTTATCTTCCAGTTCTTTTACAGATTCTTCTGTATAGTCTCCTTCTGCCTCTTTATCTTCTGCCTTTGCAATTGCTTTCTCTAAAGCAGATGTATCTGCAACAGCAGCTTCTGGTTCTTCCTGCTTTTCTTCTTTTTCTTCTGTAGTTTCCTGATTTTCCCCTGTGTTTTCAGCGGTTTCATCAGATCCTGAACCTGCTGCTCCATTGCTGTTATAAGTAACACCTAACTGGTCGAGCAGTGACTTCACATCGTTGATTTCCATTGCATAGTAATATCCTTCTTCAATAGAAACTCTGGAAGTATTAATACCTACCACTCTTCCTACTCCATCTGCATCTACTGTTACCAGAGGACCACCTGAGTTTCCATCAGAAATCTTTGCTCCATGCTGGAAGAACGGAGTGGAATTTCTTTCCATTCTTTTGGAAACAATGTCTGTGGTAATGGATACATCACTGCTGGTATAGTACTGAACATCCTGTGCCAGTTCAGACAGAAGCGGAAAACCAAGGGCATACACAGCTTTTCCTTCTTTTACTGTTGAGCTGTCTCCTAATTCCAGAGAAATTCTATCGTAAATTGGAGAGCTTAATTCCAGAATTGCTACATCCATTTCAGCGCTGCTCTGCATAACCGTTGCATCAATTACAACGTCCCTTTGTACAACCACCTGCACTCTTACATCAAGTTTTGTGTCATTTACAAAGTCCACGCCATAAGCTTCACTTGCGCTTTGTTTTGTCTCATCTGACATGGTCACTACATGCTGGTTTGTGAGCAATGTCTGGTCATTAATCAGGAATCCACTTCCACCCTGAATAAAGTGTCTTCCTCCATTCTGGTCAATCCAGTTTAAATTCACCTGGAGAACACCGCTTCTCATTTTGTTTACAATTTCCATTTCTGTGTCGTCTGCCAGAACCGGCACTGCCATAAGAATTGTCAGGCAAACCGTCAGCAAAAGCGAAAACAGCTTTTTCCCTTTTTTCATGCCTTTTCCTCCTGTTGTATATATTTTTTATAAAGCATTTCTGTAATAATTTTATACTTTTTTTATATATCTACAACATGTGGCAAAATTTGTGGACAGACTTTTTCTCCTAATATTCTTTACTTTTCGACATATTTTTAATAGTCTATTATCATAGTTGTATAAAAGGAGTTATGATATATGTCTGAATTTTCTGATTTATTATCTTTGTTTATTAAAACCCGCGATGTGAATGTCAGCGCGCTCACAGCTTATTGTGAATTAGACCGTTCTACCATGTATAAACTCATTAATGGTAAACGTTCCCCTTCTTCTAAGGCTCTGGTTAAAAAACTGGCCTCCTTTATGAATCTGAATCCTCTGGAAACCCAGGAACTGATACAGGCCTATCTCCTCTCCAAAGTCGGATGGGAAACCTATTACAGCCGGAAAAATGTGCTGGAATTCCTGTTAAGTTTTGCAGATGTAAGAAGTGAATCTTCTTTTTTATCAGATTGCCCTTCTTCTACCTTTGATTTTAACTTCTCAGTGGCAGAAAAAGGGACTTCTGCACTGTCCAGTCAGCTTCAAATTGTGGCTGCTCTAAGCTTCATAATTATCCAGATGCAGACAAAGCCCCAGAGTACACTTTCCATTCTGGCGCAGCCCGAACATTTAGAAGGACTAAACCTTGCCGCTTCTCTTCCGCACCAAAACACCAATATGCATATCCAGCATATTTTGTGCATTAATAACAGAAAGAGCTATATTCGTTCCCAGCACAACTACAATATACAATGCCTGAAGAAGCTCATCCCTTTTTATGAGAAATCCGTTGTCTATGAACCCTATTATTATTATGACAATGTTAATTCTCATTTTAATAACCTGAACTTTCTTCCCTGCATGTTCCTGACAGATTCAGCAGCAATCCTGTGTTCCAGTGATTTAAAGGAAGGCGTTTTAATACAGGAACCGGAAACCATTGCTTTATTCCAAAGACGTTTCCAGAAAATACTCATGAATACCAGCCCTTTAACAGCCACCTTCCACTCTATCCTGAATCTGCATTTAAAGAATTTTGCCATGATTTATAAAGATTCTTCAAACGCTTATGGATTAAGTGCCGAACCCTGTCTTGTTCCTCTTTTTACTCGGGAACTCATGGACAAATATCTTGAAGAGTCTCTGCCATCCAGAGATATTTTTATACAAGAGTTAATCCAATATGCAGATACTCTCAGTAAAGCAGCTACCCATACATACTTTACCCGGGAGGGCGCCACGCATTTTCTTATGACCGGATATCTCCACGAAATTCCAAGAGGCTTGTGCAAGCCTTTTGAATATGAAGACCGGGTTAAACTACTGAAAAAGTTCTGCGAGCAGGTGGAAAGCGCTCATGACATTCGCCTTCTAAAAGGTTCTCTGGAAAAGTTCCCTCTGAACCTGAACATATCCATTACCGTAAACTATGGATATCTCATGTTTTCCGGACAATCCACAGAGTTATCTTATATTCTGTTAAAAGAGCAAAATCTTCTGGCATCTTTCTATGACTTTGCATCATCACTGGAAGAAAATGAACTGCTGGAAACCAAAGAAGAAACCATACAGTTTTTACAAAACTTAATTCAACATAAAAAATTATAGCTTTTCCTGAATCTTGGTCTGAACCGACCGGATTTGTTAAGAATTGAATCAATATTTTCTAAGGCTGCTGCATGAAACGCATAGGAACATATTATCTTATCCGCTTCATGCAGCCTTATTTCTATCTATGCTTTTTTTCTACGGTTCTGCCGGCCTATAGATACTTTAAATGTTTCTATCATCTCTGGTGACAGTTCCTCGCATTCTTCATCAAAAGCAATAGGATGCTTTTTGGCATATTCTACTTCTTGAAACTGTTCCCTTGTTGGACTTTGTCCCGGCTTAATAGTAAAGGTCCTGATCATAGTAAAGCCTCCTCTCTGCTCTCCCCCCTTTATAGTATCATAAAAAACACATTTGTAATACACTTAACATTAAAATTCCTGAATCTTGGTCTGAACCGACCTAATGAATAATGAATTGTTTTTCCCCAGGGAATTTTGAAGAAATCCCCTGGGATTTTTCTAGATTTGTTTATGATAATGATTATAGCACAGATACAAAGAAAAGAGTATTAAATTTTCCTAAATTCCAAACAAGATTTTTGCGTTTCTCCTGGTTATGTCAACCACCTCTTCATAGGACACTCCCTTAATTTCTGCAATGGTCTGAGCCACATACTTCAGATAAGAGGAACAATTTCTCTCACCTCTGTGTGGCTCCGGCGCCAGATAGGGAGAGTCTGTTTCCAAAAGCAGATAATCCAAAGGCGCATACTCTACTACTTCTTTTAGCCTCTTTGCATTTTTAAAAGTAACCACACCGCCGATTCCAAGATAATATCCCATATTCATATATTCTCTGGCATGTTCTTTGGAATAAGAATAGCAGTGAATCACACCTCTTAAACAGTCTGCCCGCTCAGCCTTCATAAGCTCCAGGGTATCCTTTGCCGCATCTCTGCTGTGGACAATAATAGGAAGGTCTGTTTCTTTGGCAAGGTCCATCTGACGCACAAACCACTTTTTCTGTGTATCATGATTTTCCTTATCCCAGTAATAATCCAGTCCAATCTCTCCCACTGCAACAGTTTTCGGCAAATGACAATACCTGCACAGTATCTCCATTTTTTCTTCATCCAAATCTCCCACCTCGTCTGGATGAATACCAACTGCTCCATACACAAAGGGATACTGCTCCATCAATTTCACTGTATCTTCCACACCACGAAAAGATGCGCCTACATTTACAATGGTTTCGATTCCATTCCCCTTCATGGAACGAAGAAGTTTATCTCTGTCCTGGTCAAAAGCCTGGTCATCATAATGGGCGTGTGTCTCAAATATCATGGATATTTCTCTCCTTTAGTCTCTTATGTACAAATTCTCTAAACAACGCATAAATCACAGAAGATAATGGAATGAAAATCAACATTCCCACAACACCCATGAGACTTCCACCCACAGTTACTGCCACCAGCACCCAGATAGAAGGAAGCCCAACAGAACCTCCTACTACATGAGGATAAATCAGGTTTCCCTCCACCTGCTGCAAAACCAGGAATAAAATAACAAATCCAATAGCCTGCATGGGGTTGGATACCAAAATCAAAAAGGTCCCCAGAACACATCCGATAAAAGCGCCGAAAATAGGAATCAAAGCTGTAAATGCAATCACCACACCTACCAGCAAAGCATAGGGGAATCTCAAAATACTCATGGTTACAAAAAACATAGTTCCTAAGATTACTGCCTCTGTACACTGCCCTGTAACAAAATTAGAAAAGGTCTTATAGCTTAAAGAAGCTACTTCCAATGTTTTCTTTACTGCCTTTTGTGGCAGGAAAGCATACAGCACTTTCTTCACCTGGACAAACAGCTTCTCCTTCTGCAGCAAAATATAGCAGGCAAAAACAAAGGCCACACAGAAATTCATAAGAGAATTAATAACTGTTCTTGCCACTGTAAACGTAGAGCTTAATACATTGCTTGCCCCGTTTCTCAGGAAATCTACCGCTGTCTGAATAATCTTATCCCAGTTAAATTCCAGACTCTGAATCCATGCCGCCATCTGTTCACTGTCCGGGAAGGTATTCATGGCCCACTCTTGCACATGAGGAAGAAAAGCCTCGATATTTTTGCTAATGCTGGCAAAGGTAGTGGCTACTTCCGGAAGCACCACAAGCAGCACAATCTGTATCACAGCCACCACAAATAAAATGGAAAGTACCAGACACGCAGGTCTTACAAATTTCCGTTTTTTTGCCTTACGAAACAGCCTCTTTTCCAGAAAATGCATGGGAATATTCAGAATAAACGCCATAGCGCCTCCCAGGACAAAGGGCATAATAATGCTGTAAAGAAAGGCAAAGCCTGCTGCCAGAATTTCAATCCTCTGCACAACGCCATAAACCAGCACTGCAAAGACTATCAGAAGCATCCAATTCTTCATATTTTTTTTATTTAAGTCCATTCATACCTCCCTGGCACTTTTTATTTCCCGATTTTCTTGCGAATCCATTTAATAAACTGAATAATCGGAAGATTGGCAAGAGCCAAACCATACATAATGAACAACTGTGTAATATTTAAAGTCTGTACCTGGAAGATGCTGTGCAGTCCCGGAATCATCATAACTGCTGTAATCAGAAGAAGTCCAAGGCCAAAAGCGCCTGCCAGATATTTATTGTTGAAAAATCTCTTTGTAAAAAGTACCGGCGCATCGGATTTACAGTTAAAACCATGTACCAGACGTGAAGTACACAAAGTACCAAATGCCAGCGTAGAAGCCAGAAGCGGGCTTTCCTGGTAACCAATATAAAATCCTATCATAGTCATAACAGCAATCACAAAACCTTCAATTCCAATCTTGGACAGGAAGTTTTTGGTGAGAATGGATTCATTCATTGGTCTTGGTTTTTCATTCATAACAGCCTTTGTGTGCGGTTCCAGACCTAAAGCAATGGCTGGTAAACTGTCAGTCAGCAGGTTAATAAACAACAGGTGAACCGGAGCAAACGGTACCGGCAAATTTGCAATAGATGCATACAAAACAGCCAGGATTCCCGCAAAGTTACCAGACAGCAGGAACTGAATGGCGCTTTTAATATTGCGATATACATTACGTCCGTTTTCTACTGCTTTTACAATGGTTGCAAAGTTATCGTCTGTCAAAATCATAGATGCCGCATCCTTAGAAACCTCTGTTCCTGTGATTCCCATAGCAACACCAATATCTGCCTGTTTCAGAGCCGGCGCATCATTGACGCCGTCACCGGTCATGGAAACAATATTTCCTTTATCCTGCCATGCTTTGACAATTCGGATTTTATGCTCCGGCGAAACCCTGGCATAAACAGAAATGCCTTCCACGAATTTCTGAAGCTCTTCATCAGACATATTTTCAATAACAGCGCCTTCACAGGCTTCAGATTCATCCTTTAAAATACCAATTCTCTTGGCAATTGCCGCTGCAGTTACCTTATGGTCACCCGTAATCATAATGGGCTTGATTCCTGCTTTAATACACTCTGCAACAGCATCTTTGGACTCTTCCCTTGGCGGATCCATCATAGCAATCAGTCCCAGGAAAGTCATATCATTTTCATCTTCTATACTAAGAGCGGTTCCTTCCGGCACACTCTTATAGGCAAATGCCAGTACACGAAGACCGTTTCTGGAAAACTTCTGGTTCTGCTCCTCGATTTCCTGAATGTCCTGCTGAGTAACAGGCTGTGGTACTCCGTCTTTTTGAATGGTAGTTACTCTTCCCAGCAGCACATCTACTGCACCTTTGGTCACCATGGTGGAAACACCTTTTAAATTGTGCAGAGTTGACATAAGTTTTCTGTCACTGTCAAAAGGAACTTCACTGAAGCGCGGGTATTTTTCCCTTACTGTTTCTGCCGGAACTCCCAGCTTATCTCCCTGGTTAATCAGGGCTGTTTCTGTAGGATCACCGATTTCTTCACCATTTTTATTGGTAGAGTCATTACACAAAATACTGTGGCGCAGAAGCTGTTTCTGAGCTTTATCTCCTAAATCAATAGATTCTGCCGGAATTTCTTTTCCTTCTACATAATAATACTCCACTGTCATTTTGTTCTGTGTCAAAGTACCTGTCTTATCAGAACAAATGATAGATACGCTTCCCAGACCTTCCACTGCCTGCAGTTTACGGACAATGGCATGTTCTTTTGCCATTTTCTGAGTACCAAAGGACAGCACAATGGTTACAATAGAACTTAATGCTTCCGGGATAGCTGCAACTGCCAATGCCACTGCAAAGAGGAAAGCATCTCCAATAGATTCCCCTCTGAACACACTGATACCAAACAAAATCGCGCAGAATACCAAAATCAAAATAGAAAGTTTGCGTCCAAAGTTATCCAGGTTCATCTGCAGCGGTGTTTTCTTTTCCGATGTACTTTTCAGAAGCTTGGCAATTTTCCCCACTTCTGTTTCCATGCCGATTGCAGTTACCAGGAAGGAGCCGCGTCCATAAGAAACAAAGCTTCCTGAGTAAACCATATTAGTTCTGTCTCCAAGAGGTACTTCGCCGCTGATTTCTTCCTCTGTCTTATCAACACCAAGGCTTTCTCCTGTAAGAGCGCTCTCATCCACCTTCAGGCTGGCATTTTCCAGAATACGTCCGTCTGCCGGAACATAGTCGCCGGCTTCCAGCATAACAATATCACCAATGGTAACTTCTGAAGATGGTACTTTAATCACATCGCCATTTCTAAATACCTTTGCCTCAGGAGCCGACATGGCTTTCAAGCTATCCAGGGACTGTTCTGCCTTAATGGTCTGAACCGTACCTAAAATAGCGTTCATGGTAATAACCACTAAAATAACGATTGCACTTTCTGTCTCTCCAAGAAGCCCTGAAACAATAGCTGCCGCAATCAGGATGATAACCAGAAAATCCTTGTATTGCTCCAGAAAAATCTGAAGTATGGATTTTTTCTTTTCCTCTACTAATGCATTAGGACCATATTTCTCCTGGTTTTTCTTAATCTGGTCCTGGCTAAGAGGATGGGTACTGCCATTTACAGACTTCTGAGCTTCTGTTCTTGACATTTGATAATACTCTTTCATGGTTTTTCCTCCATTCCTTATTTTATTGTGCTTCGTAAAGGTCTTTTTATGTGCAGATAAAAGCAAAAAGCGAGACCCTTACTGCACAGTCTGCTATGCAATAAAAGTCTCGCTGTTTCATCACGACACGGATGAGAAAATCTCATCGAGATTGACGACGCCGCAAACACCTTTTGGTGCCAGCTACTCCCTTTCATTGAAGAGAATAATATACGATAAGCTGCGGGTTGTCAATAGGGAAATTTTTATTAATGGTCTGAATAATGATATCTGCACGCAATAATATATACGTTCTGTCCATCAATCTTGTAAACCAAACGGTCTTTTTCATTAATTCTGCGGCTCCAAAATCCAGACAAATCACCTAACAAAGGTTCCAGTTTTCTGTAGTTATATTATAGTGTAAGGAAGATTATAGTGTCAAC
>CATWQE010000019.1 GCA_958352855.1 uncultured Bacillota bacterium | reverse complement strand
CCTGAACAAGTGGAACAATATAATCATCAATCATGGTTTTCATAAACATGGTTCCCTGGACATTGGCGAGAACACTGACAAAAATACCAATCACCACTACAATCAGATGAAACTTATATTTTTTCCCTACATAAGCCATAACCCTTCCCAGCAGTTTTCCCGGATTTTCTACCTTATGTCCCGGCATATTGGGATGTTTTCCTTTTTTTATTCCTGTCATTCGTTCTCACCTCCCATGTTTGCAGCCTGGTCAAAGTCTCCGCCTCCCTGATTCTGGGATTCATAAACTTCTCTGTAAATGGCATTGTTTTCCAACAGTTCCTCATGAGTTCCAAAGCCATCAATATGACCATTATCCATAACCAGAATCCTGTCTGCGTCTTTTACACTGGAAATTCTCTGGGCAATAATGAGCTTGGTGGTATTGGGAATTTCTTCTGCAAATGCCTTGCGGATTTTTGCGTCCGTAGCAGTATCTACCGCACTGGTAGAATCATCCAGAATTAAAATCTTAGGCTTCTTCAAAAGAGCTCTGGCAATGCAAAGCCTCTGCTTCTGTCCTCCTGACACATTGCTTCCGCCCTGTTCAATATAAGTCTCATATTTCTCCGGCATTCTCTCAATAAACTCATCTGCACATGCCAAATGACAGGCGCGAATGCATTCTTCCTCTGTAGCATTTTTATCTCCCCAGCGCAGGTTCTCCAAAATTGTCCCGCTAAAGAGTACATTTTTCTGAAGCACCACAGATACCTGGTTTCTAAGAACCTCCATATCATAGTCCCGCACATCTACGCCGCCTACCTTTACCTGACCGGAAGTCACATCATAAAGACGGCTGATAAGATTAACCAGACTGGATTTGGCGCTTCCTGTTCCGCCAATAATGCCAATGGTCTCCCCTGAATGAATTTCCACATGAATATCCTTTAGCACCGGCTCTGTGCTGGATTTCTTGTATGCAAAATCCACATGGTTAAACACAATACTTCCGTCTTTTACTTCCATAACCGGATTTTCCGGATTCTGCAAATCACTTTTTTCATTAAGAACCTCTGTGACACGCTGCGCAGAAGCAAAGCTCATGGTTACCATAACAAAAATCATAGACAGCATCATAAGACTCATCATAATATTCATACAATATGTAAGCAGACTCATAAGCTCTCCTGTGGTCAGATCATCCACCACAATCATCTTGGCTCCCAGCCAGCTCAAGCCTAAAATACAGGCATACACTGTAAACATCATCAGAGGCATATTTGCCACAATAATATTCTCTGCCTTAACAAACATTCTGTATACATTTTCCGCTGCCTTAAAGAATTTCTGGTTTTCATACTCTTCTCTTACATAGGCCTTTACCACCCGGATACCGGTAATATTTTCCTGCACACTGGCATTTAAATCATCATACTTCTGGAATACCTTCTGGAAATATTTCACTGCGCGACTCATAATCAGTATGAGACAGCCACCCAGGGCAATCACAGCGATTAAATAAATGCTGGCAAGCTCTGCATGAATGGTAAATGCCATAACCATGGCGCAAATCAGGCTGGCCGGCGCTCTGGTGAACATACGCAGCAGCATCTGATAAGCATTCTGCAGGTTTGTCACATCTGTAGTCAGTCTGGTAATCAATCCTGCTGTGCTGTATTTATCAATATTAGAAAAAGAAAAATCCTGAATATTGTCATACATGGCTTTTCTTAAATTTCTGGCAAATCCTGTGGATGCCCTGGAGCCATATTTTCCTCCCATGACACCAGCCCACAGACCGCAAAGAGCCAATACTCCCATCATGGCTCCTACCTTATAAATATGGTTAATATCTCCTGTCTCTACACCCTTATCAATAATAGATGCCATGAGCAGAGGAATCATTGTTTCAAATAAAACTTCCAGAATCATAAATACTGGCGTTAAAATAGAATCTTTTTTAAATTCCTTAACCTGGGCAGCTAAGGTCTTTAGCATAAATAACCACTCCTTTTCTGTCGATCTTGCTGTCGCTTATTCTTCTCTGGGGTCACCAACCGCCTCTGCTCCCAGATACTCTTCCAGAGTAATGCCCTGCTCCGTAATTTCTTTTGCCGCATCTTTTCCCACATACCGGTAATGCCAGGGTTCAAAAATGACCCCTGTAATCTCTGTTTTATCTACCGGATAGCGCAAAATGAAACCATATTTCCAACAGTTTTCCATGAGCCACTGCTGGTCTTCTGTTTCCATTTGTCCTTCGTCCAGATTGGTATAGGTAGAAGCTGTAATATCCACCGCAAGCCCTAATTGATGCTCGCTGGTTCCCGGCCTTGCTACCACAGTGGCAGCTTCCGTCTCTGCCTCTGTTCCGGTCAGTCCCTTCTCCTGGGTCACTCTGGCAATCTTGTTCTGAAACAGCATGGTCTGGGTGTCCCAGTCTCTGTAAGCAGAGCATACCACAGGTGTTCTTCCTGCACTGTAGGCATCCGAGAGCATCTGTTCCAGATCATCAATAATTCTCTCATCTACTGTGTAAACACCGCCCTGTATGGGGACTGTGGTAATCTCCGGCAAGTTTTCCTTATCCAATGGGGTTTTGGCATTTACCAGCTTTAAATACCACTGATTTTTTTCACTGTCTTTAGCAGTTTTGATTCCCTGCTCTGCAGAGTCATCTTTTTCTTTCTCTTTTGCCTTTTTCTCAGCCTCCTGCTCTGCATAAGCCTGTTTCGCTTTTTGTTCGGCTGCCTTCTCCTGCTTTCCTCTGCCAATTCCCACCCCTATGGCAACAACACACAAAACTCCTGCCGCTGCCATGGCAATTCTGCGGTTTCTCTGTTGTATTCTTCTTTTATTTCTCCTTTGGCGGGCACGTATTCTGGCCCTTCTTCTGGCCTCTTCTTCTTCAGACAATTCTTCCTGGGGCCTCTGTTGTGGCCTTTGTTGGGAGCTTTTTTTATGCGATACATCCAGCAGGACAAGATCCATGTCTGTCCGCTTTTGCTCCTGCTCTTTCCTTGTATAATCTTCTGCCATAATGCTATATCTCTCCTGTAAACGAATGAAATTCACTGTTATCCCAGAATATTATACCACTATCTTTTTCATAATTTCTATACATTATTACATTTTTTTCAAGAAAAAAAGACCGTACACTAATTTACTTAGTGCAGCGGCCTTTCTCGTCAAGGCTGTTTTCCAATATATGCTAAAATTCCACCATCAACGTATAAAATATGTCCATTTACAAAGTTAGAAGCATCAGATGCCAGAAATACAGCAGGCCCCATAAGATCTTCAGGAGTTCCCCAGCGAGCTGCCGGAGTTTTTCCAATAATAAATTTATCGAATGGATGCCTTGAGCCATCTTCCTGAAGTTCACGAAGAGGCGCCGTCTGAGGAGTTGCGATATATCCAGGTCCAATACCATTACACTGAATATTGAATTCACCATATTCAGAAGCAATGTTTTTAGTAAGCATTTTCAGACCACCTTTTGCAGCCGCGTAAGCAGATACTGTTTCACGGCCAAGTTCGCTCATCATTGAACAGATATTAATAATCTTTCCATGACCCTTTTTAATCATTCCTGGAATAACAGCTTTAGACACAATAAAAGGTGCATTTAAGTCAATATCAACAACCTGTCGGAAATCTTCAGTACTCATTTCTATCATAGGAACTCTTTTAATAATACCTGCATTGTTTACCAGAATATCAATTGTCCCCAATTCATTCTCAATATCAGCTACCATGTTCTGTACCTGGTCTTCACAGGTAACATCACAAATATATCCTTTCGCATCAATTTCTTTTGCGTCATAGTTTGCCATAGCTTTGTCCATATGTTCCTGGCTGCGGCAGTTAAATGCGATTTTTGCTCCAGCTTTTGCCATCGCCTCTGCCATGGCAAAGCCAATTCCATAAGCAGCGCCTGTTACAAGGGCTACTTTCCCTTCTAAGGAAAAACTTTTTATAATATCCATAAATGTATGCTCCCGTTCCTATTATCTGATGTCTTTGTTGGAAATACTATCCATATCATCAAATTCCTGGTTTTCACCTACCATCCCCCAAATAAATGTGTAAGCCTGGGAACCACTTCCTGCATGAATGGACCAGCTTGGGGAAATAACCGCTTCTTCATTTCGTATAACAATGTGGCGTGTTTCTGTAGGCTCACCCATATAGTGCATAACAAAAGCATCTTCCGGAATATCAAAATATAGATAAACTTCCATTCTTCTATCATGTGTATGACAAGGCATGGTGTTCCATACACTTCCCGGCTCCAGTTTTGTCATCCCCATTACCAACTGACAACTCTCCACCTGTCCTGGCAGAATGTATTTACAGATAGTTCTGTGGTTGGACTCTTCCAAAGTACCCAGCTCCACTTTATTTTCAGTTTTTACAATTACAACCCCTTCTTCCGGTGTCCCTTCCGGTTTAATAAGAACTGTTGGATAAGATTTGTGTGCCGGTGCGCTGTTCAAGTAAAATTTTGCAGGATTTCCGGCATCATTACTGGCAAAAGAAATATCTTTTGCACCCATACCGATATACATTCCTTCTTTGTAAGCTACCGAGTATACTTTTCCGTCAACAGTGATTTTACCAGGTCCCCCGATATTAATAATTCCCATTTCGCGTTTTTCCAGGAAGTAAGCAGCACGAAGCTCCTGCCCTGTTGTAAGCTTTAATTCCTCTTTTGCCGGAGTAGCTGCACCTGTAATAATACGATCAATGTGGCTGTAAACCAGTTTAATTTCGTCTTTGATAAAAAGATTCTGAATTAAAAATTCTTCTCTCAGACGATCTGTAGTATAGTGTTTTACATCTCTTGGTGATACCGCTGTTCTAAGTTCCATAATTTAAACTCTCCTTTTTTACATTTTATTTCTACTTCATTTATAGCCTTATCATATCAGTTTTATATTTCTGATTCTTGTGTTTTCTTGCCATAAATCTTGTTTATTTTGAACAAAGACGATATACTGAAGAAGAGGTGAAGAAAATGGAAATTTATAGTTCTTGTAAAAAAGCTATTGAAACCTGCCTTTCCAATCAGACGTTTGCCATTGCGCATTTATATCATGATGAGAAGCCAATGAGTATGCATATTCATGACAGCTATGAATTATATTTTTCGATTTCAGGGGGAAAGCAGTTTTTGATTGATAATCGTTTTTATGATATTTTACCAGGGGATTTATTTTTTATCAATCAATATGAAAGTCATCATCTGACCCAGATTGACAGTCAGATTCATGAAAGAATTGTCCTTTCTATTTATCCTGAATTTGTGAAAAAGTTAAGCTTATCGGATACAGATTTAAATCATTGTTTTTCCAGCAGACCGGCAAGGTTTGGACATAAGATTTCTCTTACGGAAGATGAGAAAAACCGCTTTCTGTATTATATTCACAAGATTTCTACAATTGAAGGATATGGGGAAGAACTTTTAACTCAAGCTGCCTTTGTGGAACTTCTGGTATTTTTGAATCGAACTTTTATAAGAAGAGAAAATGTAAAGGAAAATGACGTGCTTCCTGAAGAAAAAAAGACGAATCATACTCAGGTGGATACCATTCTGAGTTATATTAATCAAAATATTGAAGATACACTGACCATAGAAGAACTTGCAGAGCATTTTTTCTTAAGCTCTTCTTATCTGTGCCGTATTTTTAAAGCAGCAACTGGAACCACCATTAACAAATATATTATAGCCAAGCGCATTACCCTGGCAAAGTCCCTGTTAAGTGAGGGATATTCTGTCAACGAAGCCTGTGAAAAATGCGGATTTCGAGATTATAGCAACTTCTTGAAGGCCTTCGCAAAAGCAGTGGGAATATCACCAAAAAAATACGCCCAGATAACGTCTGCATCATAATAGGAAAATCCTGTATTTCGTTTATTTTTGTGTAAATGAACGAAATACAAGATTCCCTCTTTCAACATCTATAATTTATCTGTTTTCTTTTTACCGATTGGCTATGATGCTTTTATATTTTTTCAATTCCTTCTCTATTGTCTGGAATTCTAGCATACGCCACTCCCAGTTAGGACTTCCAACTGTTCCTGGTGTATTCATATGCCCTTCCTTATATAATCCCAAAATATCCTGCGCAGGAATAACGGCATATTCTGCATTACTCCTTAAAGTATAAGCAAGAAGCTTATCTTTTACACTGCCCTGACAAAAGCCCTCTTTTTTCAAAAATCTGCGCACCTTTCTCTTTGCAGCCTTGGAGAGTTTTCCGTACCATTCCATCAGCGTATCATTGTCATGAGTACCTGTATAAAGAATGGTATTTTCTGTCTCCGGGGCATTGTCATAGGCATATTTTCCACTTGTCTCAATAGAAAATACCAGAATCTTCATTCCTTTTAAATGATAATGCTCTTTTAAAGTAATCACTTCTGGACGAAGTTCCCCTAAATCCTCAGCTACCAGACGCACTCCAGGAATTTTTTCCTGCAGGGTATCCAGGACTTCATAGCCAGGAGCCTCTATCCATGCTCCTTCTATGGCAGTAGGACAACTCGCAGGAATCTTCCAGTAGGTGTCAAAGGCCCGGAAATGGTCAATTCGAACTAAGTCGAATAATTTGCTGCTGTAGCCAATTCTGTCTACCCAGAACCTGTATTCATGGGATTTCATATACTCCCAGTTGTAAATAGGATTTCCCCAGCGCTGCCCTGTTGCGCTAAAATAATCCGGCGGCACCCCTGCAATAAAAACCGGATGCCCTTGTGTGTCTAACAGGAAGTTATCTTTTCCTCCCCAGACATCTACAGAATCCACCCCTACATAAAAGGGCACATCTCCCATAATCTCAATGCCTTTTTCATTTGCCAGTGTTTTCACCTGCATCCACTGGGTATAAAAGACATACTGCAGAAACATCTGATATTCTGCCTCTGCTTCTATTTCTTTGGAAAGCGCCGTTTGGTTTTCCGGCCAGAACCTGGCCTCCTGATTCCACTCATTCCAGCATTTCCCTCCATTTGCATCCTTTAAGGCGCGGAACACTCCATATTCATACACCCATTTCTGGGAAGCAAATTCCTGATAGGTCTGTTCTTCCTGCCCGTCCTTTCTGGAAAATGCCTCATAAGCCTGTCTTAAATAAGGTTCTTTAAACTTTCTCACAGCCTCATAATCTACACGTTTTGTCTGCTGACGAAAAGCCGGAATCTCTGATTCTAAAAGGCCCTGTTCTTTTAACAATTCCAAGCTGATATACAGCTCGTCCCCTGCGCAGGAGGAATAAGGCTGATAGGGAGAATTTCCGAATCCAAGAGGATTTAAAGGCAGAATCTGCCAGATTTTCACTCCGTTTTCTTCCATTACCTGAATCCAATGCCAGGCTGCAGGCCCCAGTTCTCCCACACCTGTGGAAGAAGGGAGTGCAGATACCGGCATTAAAATTCCTGTTTTTCTCATATTCATTTCTCCTTTTATCTTTTATAAATGCCAGATATCTCTGTTATATTCTGCAATGGTTCTATCAGAAGAGAAGAAGCCTGCCTTTGCAATATTGACCAGCATTTTCTTAGCCCATGCCTGTTCATCTTCATAATCTTCCAGCATCTGCTCCTTTGTCTTAATATAATCTTTTATATCCAGAAGCGCCATGAACCAGTCTTTTCCTACGATTTCCTTATAAAGCCGCGCCAGATTCACCGGGTCACCAATGCGAATCAGATCTTTGCTGATAATAAAATCTACCAGTTCTTCTACCTGGGCATCCTTATCATAAATATCTGCTGCACAGTATGCTCCGGTTTCATACAGTTCGATGACTTTTTCAGATTTTTCACCGAAAATATAAATGTTGTCATCTCCTACCAGCTCATGAATTTCCACATTGGCTCCATCTTCTGTTCCAAGAGTCACTGCGCCGTTGAGCATAAACTTCATGTTTCCAGTTCCGGAGGCTTCCTTGGATGCAAGAGAAATCTGCTCTGAAATATCGCATGCCGGAATGAGTTTTTCTGCTTTTGTTACATTGTAGTTTTCTACCATAACGATTTTGAAGTATGGATTTACTTCCGGGTCATTTTCAATTAACTGCTGCAAACACAGAATCAAATGAATAATATCCTTTGCAATGGTATAAGCCGGAGCTGCCTTTGCGCCGAAAATCATAGTAACAGGACGTTTTGGCAGATTACCCTTTTTTATTTCTTTATATTTGTAAATAGCATACAACGCATTCATCTGCTGTCTCTTATACTCATGGAGACGTTTTATCTGAATATCAAAAACAGAATTTTCATCAATTTCTGCGCCCTGCGTCATATTCAGATATCTCTTAAGCTCTGCTTTTGCTTCTTTCTTAATCTCTTTTAATTTGCCAAGAACCGTTTCATCGTCTTTATAAGCCAGAAGCTTTTCCAGCTCCTGTGCGTTCTCCAGATATCCCGGTCCAATGAGTTCTGTGATATAATCTGCCAGCTTATGATTACAATGTACCAGCCAGCGGCGGAATGTAATACCATTCGTCTTATTCTGGAATTTCTCCGGATAAATGTCATAAAATGGCTTCAGTTCAGATTGTTCTAAAATCTGTGTATGAAGAGCTGCCACTCCATTTACCGCATATCCAAAATGAATATCAATGTGCGCCATATGCACACGATTCATTTCATCAATAATATAAACTTTCTCATCATGGAAATCTCTTCTCACTCTTCTGTCCAAATCACGAATAATAGGAACCAGATGAGGAACAACTTTTTCCAAATAAGAAACAGGCCATTTTTCCAGGGCTTCTGCTAAAATCGTATGATTTGTATACGCGCAGGTTTTGCTTACAACATCCACTGCAGTATCCATATTAAAGTTCTTTTCCTCTGTAAGAATACGAATAAGTTCCGGAATTACCATAGTAGGATGGGTGTCATTAATCTGAATACACACATGTTTGTGAAGTTCATAGAGATTTTCGCCGCTTTCTTCTGCTTCCTTCAGAATTAACTGCGCTGCATTGCTTACCATAAAATATTGCTGATAAATTCTCAAAAGCTGTCCGTCTTCATCACTGTCATCAGGATAGAGGAACAAGGTAAGATTTTTATGGATATCCTTTTTATTAAAACGGATTCCTTCTTCAATAATACTTTCGTCCACACTGTCTAAATCAAACAGATGCAGTTTATTACATCCGCTGTGGTAGCCGGGAACATCAATATCATACATGGTAGATTTCAAAGTAAAATCTTTAAATGGCACCTCAAAGCTTACGTTAGTTCTGGTCAGCCAGCTTTTATCTGTAATCCATGGATTTTTCTCTTCCTGCTGTTTGTTATCCTGAAATTTCTGAAGAAACAATCCGTCATGATAATTTAATCCC
Source organism: uncultured Bacillota bacterium (assembly GCA_958352855.1). Taxonomy (GTDB): domain Bacteria; phylum Bacillota; class Clostridia; order Lachnospirales; family Lachnospiraceae; genus Blautia. The sequence goes on along the minus strand of CATWQE010000019.1, from coordinate 37,716 downwards.
ACTCCGTCTCCATTTAATCCAAGAGATGCAATAGAGTCTAAAAAACAGGCTGCAAGACGTCCAAGTCCTCCATTTCCCAGAGAAGGTTCTAATTCCACTTCTTCAATTTCTGTTAAATCTTTTCCATTCTTTTTCAGAACTTCTCTTGTTTCTTCAAATAATCCCAGATTGATTAAGTTATTGGACAACAATTTTCCAATGAGAAACTCTGCTGAAATATAATATAGTTTTCTTTTTCCCTCATTATGTTTTGCTTCCTGCATTTTTTCTTTTACAATGCTTAAAAGTGCAGCATAAATCTCTTCATTAGATGCCTGAGCAATTTCTTTTCCGAATAATTCCTTTACTTTTATTGTTAATTCCTTTTCCATTTACGCTCTTTCCTTTCTTATAGCTTCTTATTTTCCAGTGCCTCGTAAACCCGCAGAATCTCCCCTGTACTCCACGCCTGGGCAAAACAGCCTCTGGATGAGGTAGGGTTTTTCCCATCATAAATCTCCGGTAACTGTCCCACACAGCCTTCTCGCATAGCACTTTCCATAACCTCTAATTGTTCTCTTACTGTTTCTACTGCTTCGCTGCTGTATTTATGAACTTTTAAATATGCCAGGTAATACGCTCCCAGGGGAAATGTCCACACAGTTCCCTGATGATATGCCATATCTCTTTCTTCCACCGGACCTTTATAAATTCCATGAAATTCCCCGTCCCCTTCCTCTAAAGTCCGCAAACCATAAGGGGTATATAATTTTTCAAATACCGTTTCTACTACCTTTTGCTCCTGTTCTTCTGAAAGCATGGTAAAGGGCATGGATACTGCCCATATTTGATTGCAGCGTATTTGTGTATCCGCCTTTGTCCCGGATACCAAATCCTTTAAGCATTCTTTTTCTTCCATCCAAAACTGTTTCTGAAAGCTTTCTTTTACCTGTTCTGCCAGCTTCTCATAGTTTTCCTGTTGTTCTCCTGTAATTTCTGCCAGAGTTTCCATAATTTTCAGCGCATTGTACCAATAGGCGTTGATTTCCACTGGTTTTCCATGTCTTGGTGTGGGAAGGATTTCTCCTATGCGGACATCCATCCAGGTCACCTGCGCCAAACCTTCTCCTGCCTGTATCAGCCCATCTAAGTCCATATGAATCCCGAAATGAGTTCCTTCCCTATAGCCTTTTATAATGCGTTTCATCACTGGATAAACTTCCCGGACAAAATCTGCATCCTTTGTGGCATTATAATAGAGATAAACTCCATTCATAAACAGCAAAGCTGCATCTACCGTATTATACATAGGCTCCTGTTCCCCTTCTGGAAACAGATTTGGCATAAGTCCGTTTTTTTCGTGGGCAGCAAAGGTGCGAAGAATTTCTTTTGCTCTCTCATACTGTTTTGTTGAAATACAAATGCCCGGCAGGGCAATCATGGTATCCCTTCCCCAATCTTCAAAAAAAGGAAAGCCTGCCAAAATAGTACTTCCATTGGTGGATGCCCTTTTGGCAATAAACTGATTTGCACTTTTTGCAAGTTGTCCTGCAATGGGTGAAGTAAATCCTGCACGCTTTTCCAATGCTTTTCCGTATGTCTTAGCTTCCTCTAAGATTGTTTTGGCACTTTTCTGAGATTTTTCCATTTCATACACAATTTCTAATACCGTCTTGCATCCTTCCGGTATCTCTATAGATATTTTATGATTGGCTTTTGCATGTCCGCAGGCTCTTCTTCCATCACACACATCATAAGAGTAAAATAAGGTTTCCCGCTCTCTGGGAATTTTCAAAACTTCCCCATTGGTTCTGAAAAACAGCTTCATTCCCGCGCTTTCTATCTTATTCTCTTTTTGACAGAAGTGGATTTCCTGCAAAGGTTCCATATCCTGTGTTTTCGGCACAAACTGGAAAAAAGGTGTTACCGAAAAGCGTCCCTTCCTTTTGCTTCTGTTGTGCAGCCGATACTGCAGGGCAATACGATTCTCATTTTGTTCCATAGCCGCCTCTTTGACAATCTCCATTCCTTTTACATGAAACCGCCACAAAGGTGTATTTTCATAAACAAAAGAGGAAAGATACTCATATCCCTTCTCAGCTTCTTTTCCCTGGAATTCCTGGGAAGAAATCACAATCTTCTCTTCTTCTAACTCCACTTCTTCTCTGATTCTGTGAATCAGATTATATCTATGATTGGGTGGATTCGTACATGCCATGAAAAAAGCATGGTCATTTCTGGAAACCCCTCCCATCATATTCATAGAAGAAAATCCTCCCAGACCGTTCGTCATTAAATAGCAGTTTTCTTCTCCCCTCTCCAGGGTTTTAAAATCTTGTTTTCCATAAATCCATTTCATATCTTTTCCATCACATTCTACATTTCTATTCTCGGTTTCGTATTGTATCATAAGGATGGAATACGCACATATAAATATCTAAACATATACTATCAATTATTAAACTCTTCTATTTTTCCAGCCGGATTGCTTCCAGACGCTTATCCATCTCTTCCAGAAAGGCTTCCCTGCTCATCTCTCCCTTCAGATAAATCGGAAGATATTCATTAAAGAAATCCATCTGAATTTCCTGTTCCCACTTCATTTGATAATTGGGCATCACCCGCTCTGACTGCTCTACTGCTTCCACATACTCTTCCTGAAGACTGTTTAAATTTTCTTTTGCATAAAGCCTCTGTGTATTCTTTCCTTCTCTTTGAGACCGGTATTCCAGAAGTTTTACCGCTCCCTGTGTGACCTCCGCGTCATATCCAGCAGTAACTGCCCAGGCGCTCATTCTTGGGGAATTCATGAGGATATTTCCAGGAAAAGGCGCAAATCCCATCTGCTCCTTTACCTCTTCCGGCATTTCTTCCACCATCCAGTACCCGTTTGCAAAAATGGCTGCCTCTCCCTTCTGGAAACGCTCTGCCGCTGTGTCAAATTCAATCTCCACAGCATCCTCAAAGGTATATGCAAACAGAGTGGTAAGCACTTCTAAAAGTTCATACATGCTTTCATTCTGATAGCTTTTAGGAAAATCTTCTTTTAAAAACTCTGTCCCCTCTTCTGTTCCATAGATATAACTGGTGGCAAACAGCATGGGAACCCAATAGCTTCCAAAACCATGAAGGGATAATGGCATAATCCCCTGGGCCTTTAATTTTTCAAGGCAGTCAAAAAAGTCTTCCCAGGTTTGCGGAAATTCTTTATATCCAGCCTGTGCCAGAAGTTCTTTGTTATAAAGAATTCCTGCATAGGACTGAATAGAGCTTCCAAGCGGAGAAAGATAGATGGCTCCATCTTCCTCCTGGCACTCCTCCAGAATCTCACTTCGGAAGGTATCTTTCCACTCTGGCGCCTGCTCCATATAAGGGCGCAAATCTACCAGACGCTGCTCTTCCACCAGCAAACGGTAAAAATCATAATCAAATCCGGCGTCTGTAATCACTGCCGGCATCTCATCCAGCACATTCCACTGTTTCAGTCTCTCCCTGTAGCCTGCTGTGCTTTCTGTAAGCCACTCCACCTCCACAACATACTCACCCTCATACAACGCATTAAATTCTTCCACAAATTCCAGGTTATTACTTACATTTGTAGCAGGGTCTACACGAAATACAACTGGAATTTTCACTGGTTCTTCTTGCTTTTGTTCCACTGTTTTCTCTTCTCTGTTACAGCCTGCACATAAAAAAGCTATGAACAGGAGCGCGAAAGACCATCCTCTTCTATTTTTATTACACATTCTGTTCCCTCTTCTTTTCGTATATAGCATATGCTCACCTGTTCTCCATAATAAGTACGCAACCGTTTTACCACATTGGAAATTCCAAAACCGCCTTCTTTTTTCTTCACAAACGCAGTGATTTCCTCCAGAGGCATCTGCCCCATATTATTTAAATGATTCAGCGCCTCTTCCTGGATTGGTGTACCATTATTTTCTACAGAAAAACATAAATGTTTATCTTCCTGGTAAACCCGAATCCAAATCATGCCATCTGAATAAATATCCCGAAATCCATATTTAATACAGTTCTCCACAATAGGCTGCAAGGTCATTTTCAGAATTTCCACCTCTCTGACACTGTCCTGAATCTCAATCTGATAATCAAACAAATCTGTATTTCTGATTTTCTGTATATCCATATAGGCTTTCACATGTTCAATTTCTTTGTCCACCTGGATATAACTATTTCCGTTACTCAGATTAATTCTCAGGAACTTGGACAGAGCCTGTATCATTTTCATGATGGTTTCTTCTTTTTGAATTCTTGCCAGCATATAAATGGTATCCAGAGTATTATATAGAAAATGCGGTCTTATCTGATAAAGCATAACCTGCAATTCACTTTCTTTTAATTCTCTCTCCTTATGCTGCACGTTTTCCATTAAATGCTTCACTTCCCCAAGCATTCCGTTATATGCCTGTCCAATATAATCAAGTTCTGTATTGGTATGCAGAATAAGCTGGTCATCCAGCTTCTTATCACCAAATTCCCCCATCACTCTGCGTATCTTCTTAATAGGTCTTGCCAGTCTTTCCGACCAGAAGCTCATGCACACCATCAAAAGGATATAGCCTGCCAGAAACAAGATAATCATGATTTTCTGCACTTCTTCTACAATCTGATTTGCTACATGTTTAGGCGCAAAGGTTACCATGGTAAAACCTGTGTCTGCATCTGTTTTTTCAATAATCATTCCATTCTTCAAACTGTTCCCTGAAGCCTTCTGCCTGGTTTGCTGAAACTCTTTTCTCCATTTCTTGCTGTCCTCATCCGGGAACTGCTCAAAACAGCGATTCCCTTTGGCATCCTGAATAAAATATACAAGCTCCGGGTTATCAATCTGTTCCCGCAAGGGGCTCCAGATATGCTTGTTCAGTTTCAAAATCAGAAATCCCGGCTCATGCAGGGAATTCATTTCATGAATACGCCGCAGGGCAAATAAGCTTTTCTCTCCTGTGCAGAAAATCGTATCTTCTGCCCAAAGGAGTTTTGTTTTTGAATATTCTTCCCCAAACCCCTGATAAATCTCCGTCTTTTTAAACTCTGCATAAGAAATGTGCACATCTCTCAGAGAATAGAAGTTTTCCTTGTTATCTACTATAAGATAAGCATCCAGAAAACTCCGGTTATAGCAGGAAACCGACCTTTTCAGCATTTCCTTTTCTGCTGTATCTACAGATGTATTCCGAAGGGTTTTCTGCACATATTCATTAATTACAAAATCTCCGGTAAGCTGATTTAATTCCTCATAAAGATTCTCAAATTCTCCTGCCAGCTTGTCATTTACATTCGTATACTGCTCTGCAAGAAGCCCTGATATTTTGTCAGTAATGACCTGTTCCACTGCCAGGTAGGTAAAAATATAAATGGTTCCACATATGAGCGTTACAGACAAAAACGTCTGCTTACGAATTCCAAATAAAAATTTTTTGAAATTTATTTTCTCCTTCATCCGTCCACACTCCTTTTATACTCACTGGGCAGCATTCCCGTATATTGCTTAAATACCTGAGAAAAATAAGAAGCGTTGGGAATCCCGACTTTATCGCAAATCTCTGCAATATGATATTCCTGCTCTGCCAGTAATTCCTTAGCCTTCTCCATTCTCATATTCTGCACATACCGCTTAAAGGACATCTTCACTTCATTTTTAAATAGCCTTCCAAAGTAGACCGGATTCAAATAAACATGTTCTGACACCTCTGTAATAGATAAATCTTCTTTCTGCAAGTGTTCCTGTATATAAGCAATAGCCACCGGTATATATTCCTGAAAATACCGGTCTGATACCTGCTTAGGCGCTGTGCTTTTCCATTCAATAATACGGACAAAAAGCTGGTACAAAATATTTACCATCTTGGTAATGGCAACACTGTCCACCGTCTCATAAAAGTTATGAAAGCTTTGCTGGAGTCCTTCTGTAAGCCCCCAGGCTTCTTCCATGGCAAACTCAATCCGTACAGCAAGACGTCTTAAATAAATCCGGATAAAATGCTCTGACTCTGGCAAAACATAAAGGAATTTTTCAAAAGCCTTCTTTAGCTGCTCCTTATCACCTTTTCGCAAGGCGCTGATAATCTGCGTTTCCATATCTGCGGAATATTTCGGAAGGGATTTTAAAGAGATTTTATTATCCATCAAAATCATTCCCGCTCCTGCTTCTGCTGCAATTTCATACAATTCCAGGGCATGATCACAGGCATTTTTCATTCCCGCTATGCCAGTTCCAACACCTGACAGCGCAGAAATCATATCCCCCTTCATTTCTTCCTGGAGATTTTTTAAAAGGATTTTCAGAGGTGCTGTTCTTTTCTCTTTTCCAAGCTCAATGACAAAACACAAAATCCCATCCTGGGTTTTCCGAAGCCATACCTGGTAGGATTCCTTTAATTTCTTATACAGCTCTGTTTCCAGCGCATACTGCTTCATGTTAAATTCTTTTTGGTTTATAATGCGTCTGGCAACATCTATCCCTACTGCTGCTACCACAAAATCGTTTGTCATCATATCCTGTCTTCTAAGACTTACTGCCAGCTCCTCCAGCTCTTTCTCTTCTACCATGCCTTCCAGATATTTTACAACCATTTGATTCAGGAAATTGTCCTGATCCTCCAGAAGTATTTTTTCCCACAGAGAGTAATTCTTCTCTTTAAATTTTTTCTCCCTGCACTTCTGGTAGATTTCTCCCATAGTTTTTTCCAGTTCTTCATCCTCAATAGGCTTCACAAGATAAGCCATGGCTCCGTTTTCACAGGCTTTCTTCGCATATTCAAAATCCCGGTATGCACTGATTACTACAAAGTTTGTGGAAATTCCCTGTTCCTTCACTTTTTCAATCAGAGTCAGACCACTCATTTTCTTCATGCGCACGTCAGTCAATACCACATCCGGCTTCTTCTCTACAATATCCGGCAAGGCTTCCTCCCCGTCTCTGGCCCATCCCACTACCTGGAATCCCATATTCTGCCAATCATAAGTTTCCAGAAGACCTTTTAAAATAATAGCTTCATCATCTATTAAATATAATGTAAGTAATTCCATACTTTCCTCCTGCGATATCAAATCTACAGTAATTATAGACGCTTCCAGGCAGAATTTCCATGGTCTGGGAAAAATTCATCTGGGCAGCTATTTTACAAAGACATATGCTCCCGTCCCTTCTAACTGTATCCTTTCCTCTCGCAGATCTTTCCCCTGGAAATCAATAAAGCCTGGTGATACAATCTGCCTGTATTTTGTATCTTCCAGAACAAACTCCGTCGGCGCCTGGCTGGCATGAAAAATCACTACAACCTTTTCCCACTGATCTGTTCCCCTGATACCTTCCATTTCATAAGCAACGGTTCCTTCTGGCATATTTTCATAAAAGTTCTGACGTGCTCTCGCCTTTTCACTTAAATCATAAAATCCTGAAAAATAGTTTCTCACTTCGTGGAGACCTTTATAATAAGCAATCAAACCCTGGAACTTGTACATTCTGTTCCAGTCCAGACGATTTAATTCCTTTGACAGGTTATAACTGTTATCTTCTCCCTGCTTGGTTCTTCCTGCTTCTTCTCCTGCCTGCATAAATGGGATGCCTGCTGAAAACTGTACAATGGCGGCAGCCAGCTTATTCATAGCCAGCAAATCTTCGTGGCACGTTTCATAGTCATGGTCTTTTTTTACAGAATCCACCAATTTATCCCACAAAGTACTGTTATCATGGGCAGATACATAGTTTAAAAGCTGCGCCGGGGAAATTGGCTGTACTTTTTCTTTTTCATCAAAGAGCCCCTGAATACCACGTTTGATTTTTTCTTCCATTCCTTTTTTCCCATTGACAAAACCCGGAACCTCCAGCTTATCATATGGACCTTTAATAGCATCTCTGGTATCATCATTAAAAACAGCAATTCCTTCTGCCAGCTTTTCCATTGCCTCTTTTGTAGCAAAAGTCCTGCCTTCCTTTAATGCGCTCGGCCCTGCCGACCATGGCTCTCCATAAAGAAAAACCTGTTCTCCGCTTTCCAGTTCATTCAAAGCATGGCGGATTTCATTCATAGTCTGTGTGTCATGCAGTCCCATTAAATCAAAACGGAAGCCATCCACATGATATTCCTGAACCCAGTACAAAACAGAGTCCACCATATATTTCCGGAACATGGCGCGGTCACTTGCTGTATCATTTCCGCAGGCAGAACCATCGGAATAAGCTCCGTCTTCCCAAATCCGGTAATAATAATACGGTACTGTGGCATTGAAGAAGGAATCCAGGCTATGGGTGTGGTTATACACTACGTCCATCACCACAGAAATTCCTGCCTTATGCAGAGCTGCAACCATTTCCTTAAATTCCCGGATTCTTACTTCCCCATGAAAAGCATCTGTTGCATAAGAACCCTCTGGCACATTATAATTCACCGGGTCATATCCCCAGTTAAAGGTGTCACATTTACTTTCGTCCACAGAACCATAGTCAAAAGAAGGGAGTAAATGAACATGGGTCACTCCCAGTTTCTTCAAATAATTTACACAGGTTGGATGTACTCCATCCTGATTTAATGTGGTATTTTCTGTAAATGCCAGATATTTTCCCCGATATTCTTCCCGCACTCCACTGGCAGGGTCATTGCTGAAATCTCCGATATGCGCTTCCCATACCCAGGTTTTCTCTAATGGATGGAACACGTGGCAATCCTGTTCCCATCCTTTTGGATTGGTCTTTTCCAAATCTACTACCATACTTCTTTTTCCGTTTACACCTGCCGCCTTTGCATAGATGTCTCCTGTTTCTCTTGTCTTACCATCAACGGTCACAGAAAAGGTATAATACACCCCATGAAGGTCGCCTTCTACCAGCTTTTCATAAATGCCCTGTTCCCTCTTTTCCATTTCCACCCGAAGAAGCTCCTGCTCTCCTGCTTCTCCTTTGCTTCCAGCAGTGTACAAATGCAGCATTACCTTCTCTGCTGTAGGCGCCCACACTTTGAATGTTGTTTTTTCTTTTTCGTAAACAGCTCCCAGGTCATTCCCTTTATAAACATACTTTTCCTCAAATTCCCTGGATTCAAACATTTTTTTCCATTCTTTTGCTGTCATATGATTTTCTCCTTATCTTTCTTTTTCTTTCGCAAAAAGGGATGCCGCATTAAGTGCATATCCATTAATGCGGCATCCCCCTTTTTCCTTAACCTTTTACAGCTCCATCCGCTACACCTTCTACATAAAATCTTTGCATAATAATAAAGACAATCGCTATTGGTATAGACACCAGAACACTTCCTGCTGCAAATCTTGTATAATAATAGTTAATAAATTCCCGGTCTAACATTTTTGCAAGACCGATAGCCACTGTATACTTCTCATAATTATCGCCCATGATGACACTGGCAAAAATGTAATCCACCCATGGAGCCATAAAAGAAGTCAGCGCAGTATAAGTAATCATTGGTTTTGATAATGGCAATACAATTTTGGTAAATACCTGGAACTTGGTTGCACCGTCCAAAATAGCTGATTCATCCAGAGATTTTGGAACAGTATCAAAAAATCCCTTGGCAATATAAAATCCAAGCCCCGCGCCTCCGGAATAAACCAGAATCAAGGCAACCAGAGACTGGCTGATGCCTATACCTTTTAAAATATAGTAAATGGCAATCATGGACATGAAGCCCGGAAACATTCCCAGAATCAGCGCCAGATTCATAAATGGCTTTCTGATAGCAAACTGCAGTCTGGAAAGACAATATGCAGTAGCCAGGTTAAAAAAGGTAGAAAGCACACAGGAACACACTGCTACAAACAGAGTATTCATAAACCACTGTGCAAAGTGAAACTGCGTATCTGTAAACAAATTAATATAGTTATCAACCGTAAAGCTCTTCGGCCAAAAATATGGCGTAAAAGACCCTGGCTCTCCACGAAAAGATGTAAGAATAACCCACAAAATAGGCAAAATCCAAATAACACTTAAAACTGCCAGCACAATATGAGAAATCCCGGTATCTAACATTTTCTTCATTTTCATTATGAGAAATCTCCTTCCTCTTTATATGCTGCCGTCCTCCTGTATGCAAGCAGAGAAACCGTTGCAGACAGAATAAAGACAATAATACCAATGGTTGAAGCATAAGAATACTCTTTTCCGGTTGTTGTCAGCTTATACAGCCATGTAACCAGAAGGTCTGTTTTTCCTGCCTGGAAGTAATTCAAATCAGACGGTCCGCCTCCTGTAAGCAGATAAATAACATTAAAGTTATTGATGTTACCAATAAAGCTTGTAATCAACGTCGGACCTGTGATAAACAGGACATAAGGCATGGTAATCTTAAAGAAAATAACTCTATTATTCGCACCATCTACCTTTGCTGCCTCATACAGTTCTTTCGGAATATTCATCAAAATACCACTTACTGTCAACATGGTATAAGGAACACCAATCCAGAAGTTAATAACAATAATAGTGATTCTGGCAATCATAGGGTCATCCCAAAAAGGAATCGGCTGGCTAATCAGTCCTAGACTCTGCAAAAGCACATTTACCGCACCTTCATTTTCCAGCATGGTACTCATGGTCAAAAGTGTTACAAACTGAGGAACCGCAATGGAAATAACAAACATGGTTCTCCAAAGACCTTTTAACCGCACATTCTTTTTATTAATAAGAAGTGCCAGTAAAATTCCCCCAAAATAAGTGGTAAAGGTTGCTGCAACCGCCCATACCAGAGTCCATCCCAGAACCGGCCAGAAGGTTTTGGCAATGGTACTTCCTGCACCCAACATGGTTTTGAAGTTATCCAGCCCAACCCAGGTAAATAAGTTACCTGGTGGCTGATGAGTGCTGTCATAATTGGTAAATGCAATCAAAATCATGAAAACCAAGGGCAAAATGGTAAATAAAAGAATACCAGTAAGAGGAAATGCCATTAATGTTACATGAAGTTTTGAATTCAGATATTCTTTTAATTCTTCTCGGATCCCCGGTATATGCTGTTTATTTTCTGCCATCTTCTGTAAAGAAAAGGCGCATTTGATGTTAAAATAATACACAATCAAAAATCCAAGTACCACGAATACTGATGCTACGCCATACAGCAGTATCAGCATAGAGTTATCACCATCCTGGAGTACATCAATCCCCAGTGTCTCATTGTATACCCATCCCTGCTGTGTTTCTCCCAGGGTCCACAGATCTCCAATGGCACCTGCACCATAAAGCACCATAAAGATAAGGAATGCAATCTCAATGGTCAGAAACAGGAGTCCCTTTACAACCTGTTTATGTAATATATTTCCGTATCCAAGAATGAGAAAAGAAAGTCTGGTTTTTAAATCACCTTCCAGAAATGCTTTTTTCATGAAAGAAAATACATTACCCTTTTTTCCTTTCTTACTGTTTTTCATTTTGTTCCCTCTTTCATTTGTTCACAAAGCTTCCTGTCTGTTATTCTCCTAGTTTAGACAGAATATTTTTCACCATAGTGTCCAGGCTTTCCTGCATGTTATCTCTGGTAATTGTCTGGTTCATTAAACCTGCTCCAAAGGCTTCTGCTGGTGACCAGAAGTTTGCAACCTGAGGAATAGAAGTCTGCAATACAGATAACTGTGCCTGTTCAGCCAGCGCTTTTAACGCTTCGTTTTCTGTATCTGCTGCAATGGTTTCTGCCATCTTATTATTTGTAGAAGCCACCGGTCTCATTTCATAACGCATCTGTAATGCAGTATCACTGTTGGTCATCCATTCCGCTAATAACATTGCTTCAGCAGGATATTTTGTCTGTGCATTAACACCTGTCAGGTTGAAGTTCATCATGCTGGCAAGCTGAGCTGTTGTACCATCTTCAAATGTTACTTCCGGTAATTTTGTTACTCCGTAATCGTCTCCCAGGTATCCTTTAATCAGCTCTGCATCCCATCCACCTGTAAAGGTTGCTCCTAAAGTACGATTTTCAAAGGCTTTTAAAAGAACCGCTCCATCCTGGTTTGCGAATTTGGGATTTGCTGATAAATCTGCCAGGTAGTTTCCTGCTAATAAACCTTTTTCGCTATTAAAGTCACAGGATTTAGGGTCTGTTCCATCTTCTCCAAATAATCTGCAGCCTGCTGCCTGGAAGAAACAGGAATTATACCATCCATTATCAATATCCATAGAGAAGTTTGTAACACCCTCCGGAAGCTGTTTTTCCATCATGGTATTCAGGCTCTTTACCTCTTCTTCCGTATACATACTTTTATCATAGAACATCAGAAAAGTAGTGGAGGCTACCGGATATCCATAAAGCTCACCATCTACACTTGCTGCCTGTATTGCAGTATCCAAATTGTTCTCTACAATTTCATCTTTGTTCTTGGTAATACGATATAATGCATTTGCTGCCTGCAGTTCCATTACCTGGTCAGAAGCAAAATCGAACACATCTGCTGCGGCAGAAGCATCTTTTAAAAGCTCTGTTTTGGCATCTGCTCCCATAACAACAGCCAGTTCGATTTCCCAGTCTGCTGCTTCCGGATTTTCCTTCTGGAATTCTTCAATCATTTTTTTATACATTTCCTGGTCTTCCTGAGAACCCCAGACTTTTAATTTTGCATTTTTTGCATATCCGCTCTCTGTCTTAGCGCCAGGCTCCTGTTTTTCTTCTTTCTTTCCACATCCTGCCAGGCTTCCTACGGCCAAAACTCCTGCCAGCAAACATGCTAATGTTCTTTTTTTCATTTCCTTTTTCTCCTTTTTCTTGTATTACTGCTGTTTTTCTACTCTATCACAATTTTTTCTGTACCATGTATCAATAATTAAATCTAAAATATCAATTTTTAAACTTTCCGTTTTTATAAATAAGGTCACAAAAAGGAGCCGCCACACAGGACGGCTCCCACGTATTATTCAACCATGAACCTACTCATAATCAAACATTGATTTTGTGCTGTTTTTGTCTGATGCATTTTTGTTGCTGTTGGAATTATTTGCATTATGGCAGTTTTTTTCGCTGCTGTTCTTAGCCCCTTTATTTTTGTTGTTTGTATTACTTGTTGTATTGCTCATGCTGTTTTTGTTACTTGTATTGCTTGTGCTATTTGTGCTGTTTTTGCTATTGGTGTTCATAGTATTCTTTGCCATTGTTTCTACCTCCTGAAATGCTTTTTAGTTACCTTCTTATTATCTCTATTGTCTCCAAAAATATTCCCTGAATAAATATTAAAAACTATTTCATAAATTTCTACAAATTTTTAAGAAAAAAATAATATTATTGCATTTTTTTTCCTTTTATATTATAATATGGGTTGTAAAAAGAATTTACCCTTCAAAAATTTTTTTTACATTATAACCCCTTATTTAATTATTTATACTCCCCTCGAAACGCCTGGCAGCTCCCCTGTCAGGCGTTTCTTTTTCTTTAACAGCTTCTCTATGCAAAACCTCTGGATTTCATCCTGTTTTCAATGAAATCCAGAGGTTCTCTTTTTAGCACTCTATGTTTTTCTATAACTGAAATTCTTCTGCCAGCTTCTTAAATCCTTCCATAGAATTCACGATGGTTTCATGTGAAACACAATAAGCAATTCTCACATACCCAGGACATGCAAAGGAAGACCCAGGCACAATAAGAATACGGTGTTTTTTCGCCGCCTGGCAAAATACCCTTTCGTCCTCCACCGGAGACTTCACAAACAGGTAGAACGCTCCTTCCGGTTTAATACAGGAAAATCCCAGTTTCTTCAGTCCTGTATATAATGCCTCTCTGTTCCTGTCATAATAGGGAACATCTGCCTGTGCGTCCAGGCACCTGGCAACTGCCCTCTGCATCAGGGAAGGGGCATTGACATACCCTAAAATTCTGGTTGCAACATTGGCTGCGGCCTGTATATCTTCTGCATCTGCTGCTTCATCGGGAATTACCAGATATCCGATACGCTCTCCCGGCAGGGACAAGGACTTACTAAAAGAATATCCTACAATCGTATTCTCATAGTATTTCGTAAGATAAGGTACTTCTACCCCATCATAAGCCAGTTCTCTGTATGGTTCATCTGAAATCAAATATATATCTGTATGAAGCTCTTCCTGCTTTCTTCTTAACAAATCCGCCATAGCCTGAATCGTTTTTTCAGAATAAACCACACCGGTAGGATTATTGGGTGAGTTTACAATCACAGCCTTTGTTTTCTCTGTGATTTTTTCCTCCATTTCTTTTAGATTAGGCTGAAAAGTCTCTGTATCCGGACTTACTACAACTACCACACCGTCATAATTAGCCACATAAGAATTATATTCTCCGAAATAAGGCGCAATCACCAGCACTTCATCCCCTGGATTTAGCAACGTTTTTAAAGCCACATTTAAGCCACCTGCTGCTCCCACAGTCATCACAATGTTTCCTGCATGAAAATTGGTATCAAACCTTTTATTAAGAGAATTCGCTACTGCTTCCCGAACATCCTCATAGCCACTGTTACTCATATAACCATGAAGCATCACAGGATCGTCATTTTCCAGCTCCTCTAAAATCGCCTCTTTTACCTTTGCAGGCGCAGGCACATTAGGGTTTCCAAGGCTGAAATCATAAACATTCTCAGCCCCATACTGTGCAGCCATTTTTTTTCCTTCTTCAAACATTGCCCTGATTGCAGAACTATTCTGAATCATCACTTTCATTTTATCTGCTATCATCTTTTCATCCTCCCATCGCTTCTATGAACTATAGACTTTTTCACTCTTTCCCAATTATACGTGCTTTCTTTTCACAAATCAATGTTTTATTACTTTAAATTGAAAATGAGTTTGCTTTCTTCTAAAGTATAGAACTTTATTGAATACTGGAAGATGTATATAGCTGATAATAAATCCCCTGCTTCTCCATTAAGGTTTCATGGTTCCCCTCTTCTACAATATGATTGCCGGAAAGCACCAGGATTCTGTCTGCCCCATGAATGGTAGTAAGTCTGTGCGCAATGGTAATGGTAGTTCTTCCTGCCGCCAGTTTATCCAGAGATTCCGCCACCAGATGTTCACTTTCGTTATCCAGGCTCGCTGTAGCCTCATCCAGTATTACCAGTTTCGGAGAACGCACCATGACTCTGGCAATACTGATTCTCTGCTTCTGTCCTCCGGAAAGCTTTACACCACGCTCGCCCACATAAGTATCATATCCATCCTTGAGTTCCATAATAAACTCATGAGCGCCAGCCATTTTTGCTGCCTGAATGACTTCTTCCCTGGTAGCATCTGTCCTTCCATAAGCAATATTTTCATAAACAGTGCCTGAAAATAAATATACATCCTGCTGTACTACACCAATATTACTTCTCAGACTTTCCAGTGTCACATTCCTGATATTTTGTCCGTCCAAAAGGATTTCTCCCTCTGTTGGATCATAAAATCTCGGAATCAGACTGCACAATGTTGTCTTTCCTCCACCGGATGGACCTACCAGAGCAACTTTTTCTCCTGGTTTAATCGTAAGATTAATCTGAGACAATACCGGTGTATGATCATCCGGGTACTCAAAAGATACATTCCGAAACGTAATTTCTCCTTTCACGCTTTCCAGAGGAACAGCGCCCTCTTCGTCAAAAATATCAATCTCTGCTTCCATCAATTCTGCAAAACGCTCAATCCCTGTCATACCTCTCTGAAATTGCTCTGCAAATTCAATAATACGGCGAATGGTAGTCAGAAGTGTAGTTACGTACATGGTATATGCAACCAGATCCGCCGGAGCAATCAGCCCTTTAATCATAAAAATACCACCGGCTACAATCACAACCACATACATCAGTCCGTCAAAAATACGGATAGTATTCTGAAACGCTGCCATATACTTATAAGTATGGCGTTTAATCTTCAGGAATTCCTGATTATCCTTATCAAACTTCTGAATCTCCACGTTTTCATTTGCAAAAGCCCTTACTACCTTGTTGCCTAAAAGGCTGTCTTCGATTCTGGCATTCAGCTCTCCTATGTGATTTCTCTGCTTTTTAAAGGCTTTTCGCACCTGCAGGTTAAAGTATGTACAGGAAATCGCCATAACCGGAATCAGAATAAAAATAATCACTGTCAATAATACATTTACCCTTGCAAGAATCAGAAAAGATACGACACCTTTCAATAATGCAATAAAAAACTCTTCCGGACAATGGTGGGCAAATTCTGTAACATCAAACAAGTCACTGGTAATCCTGGACATAATCTGTCCAATCTTGGTATTATTGAAATAATTGTCAGATAATTTCTGCAAATGCCGGAAAGCATCTTCTCTCATATCAGTTTCAATAGACGCTCCCATAACATGTCCAATGTACGCCATATAAAAACTTGCCATACCATCAATAATGCGAAGTGCAAAATACAGCATCCCTATGGTAACCACTGTTTTCACAGTAAGGGACGCCAGATCCCGCATTCCAATATCCGTAATATAACGGAGAATCAGCGGAAGCACCAATTCACACACTGTAGTAAGCGCGGCGCAGAACAAGTCCATGACCATAATGCCCTTATATTTTCCGTAATAAGGTATAAACCGCTTTAATAATACACTTGTTTTCATTTTCTTATGTTTCCCCTCTTTCGTAAATATGATAGTCCTAAGTGTATCACACAACACTTCATTTTTCCATCCTTTGCCTTAGGTGAAAGAGAAAACATAAAAATCTGATTAGAAATTAGGCTGGTGGTGCAGTTTCCTGTATTCCTTGGGCGACATTCCCATACGTTTTGCAAAAATACGGCTAAAATAGTTCAAACTCCCAAAAGACAGATAATCTGAGATTTCTCCTATTTTTCTATCTGAGAATTTCAACATATTACAGGCAGCTTCCAGCTTTACCCTTAAAATATACTCTGTCATAGCGATGCCTTCCTGCTTTTTAAACAGTTTCAGCATATATTCCTTAGAAATCCCGATATCATCTGCAATTTTCTGCAAATCAATCTTTTCTCTTTTCCTGGAATAAATATCTTTTTTGCAATCCTCAATATATGGATTCTCTCCCTGAGTCTCTTTCCCTGCTTTTACGACACGTGCAAATTCCAGACATGCCTCCTTTTTCAATGCAAAAATCTGCTCAACCGTATCACATTCTGACAGATGCTGCAAATAAATATCATTCATTAATAACGCTTCTCTTGAAGTAAGTCCCCCCTCAATGGCACTTCTGGCTGCCATGGAAATCTCAATGACCGCCATATATTCCTCATTTTTTTGAAGATTATTCACAACCATAGGATGGGGCGGGGTAATCACTTCATATTTTTCTCTAATATATTGCACATCCCCATTTCGGATATGTTCAAAAAAAGCCTGCTCCTCCGCATAAGTATGATTCTTCTGAAAAGAATCGTACTGACGCAGTTCCACATCCAGAACATTCTCCTGAATCTGCAAAGACCTGTCCTGAATCTTTTCTACCAGCCTTTCCAGGGTATATCTCTTTTCTGAATCCTCATTTAAAATCAATACTGCTGTTAAAAGCAAATCTTTCAACTGCACAGCCGGAAGAGCCTGGAATTGTTTCTCCATCATTCCCCTGGGTGCCTTCGCATCTGTTCTGCCGATTGCCACCGGACCTGCAAGAATCCATACGTTCTCCTTCCTGCAGGCAATCAGCGCTGCCGAAACCTTCTGATACTGATAAAAAAGCACATCCTTTTCCCGGGATAACTGGAGCCGCTCCTTTACCTCTTCTGCCTGAAAGAATCCATTTTCCTCCCTCTTGGCAGGATACCCTCTCACAAAAGCTCCTTCTTCGGAGTAAATACAAATAGGAATCCTTGTTAATTGATATAAATGTTCTAAAAATGTGCAAATTCCCATGAACTTTACTCCTCTGCCAGATTTATCTGTAATTTCATATTAAGGGCTGCTGCAATTTTAACCAGCATCTCAAGAGAAGGATTATACGTCCCACTTTCAAACCGGGTAATGTTCGTCCTGGGAATACCCGCACGTCTGGCAAGCTCTGCCTGTGTCATGCCACGCGCTTTCCGAATGCTGACGTATTGCTCAATCACTGCCAGTCTTGTATTTTGCTGCTCTGTTTCTATTAAAATTTTCTCATTATCAGACAGATAAATATAGTCCATACCATTTCCCATTTGTATTTTCTCCTCTTCTACAGTTCTATACGCATATCCATATGCCGTTTTACTCTTTTGTACATTCTGCAAAATTCTCTTCCGGTCACATAATCAATTTTTTCCACACACATAAAATCCAATCCATGTTTTGTATTGACCTGAAGAATATCTCCCGGAACAACAGGATGTTTCTTCGTATAAATCCAGGAATATTTTCTTCTGCCCTTTCTCTTCCACTTGCCATCGCAAAGCTTTACATGCGTTCCAATAACCAGTTTTTTAAGCGGCTGATTGGAAAATGCTTCATATAAATCTGGTTTAAGTTTGTACTTTCTGGCAAGAAGATAGGAAATATAGCCATCCCGCAGTTGTTTTGTCTCATCTACGATAATTGCATGGGGTAATTTATGAGACGCAGTATAGTATTCCTCATAATAGCGCATTTTTTCCTTATCTGGTTCTGTCATATTCTCTGTAAGAATGCTGTTTAGGGGGCATACATCTTTCAGGCTGGCAATGGGTGTTGCCGCCAGAATATCCTTCAGCCATTCTGTCTCTCTCAATAACTGAACTGCAAGAAAAACAGCCCTGTCACGTTCTTCTGTATGAACTGGAATATACATATTCCCGACCCCACAGTATTTCATTCCAACAGTCAGAAGAAGTTCATCTATACGCTCAATCAGCTTCTCATTTTCTTCCGGTTGTTTTTCATCTAAATGTAAAAATACGCATAACCCGTCATTCATGGAAATCCTCCTTTACGCAAAAAGAATCATATATGATACATTTATTGTATCTTATATGATTCTTTTTGTCAAGACTATAAATGTTTTTATGGAATACTATCTGCCACACATAACATGCCATACCCCAGTTTCTCATTTGGATATTCCATTCCCGGCATCCTTCTGGCGCCTCTTCGCAAATAAGCCTTCACCTTTTCCCCATATAAAAACAAATCCTCTCCCCTGACAATGCCCCACTCCATCATAAGCGCCGCGCCCCCTGTAACAAAAGGTGTGGCAAAGGATGTTCCAGTCCGCCCTGTGTATCCCCCGCCTGGAGTCGTTGTCTGAATATTCACCCCTGGGGCTGCCAGATCCGGTTTCGTCTCTCTGGTCACTCTGGTATAGCCCCTCCCTGAAAAATCCGCATAGGATAAATATCTGGAATCGTATGCCCCTACAGAAATGACTTTTCTCGCTGTAGAAGGTATGGTAAGAGTAGTCTCCGGCGTGGGAAAAAGAAATCTGGTCCCCAGGTTCAGCACTCCTCCTCCCGGCAGCCACAAATCATAGCTTCCATCCACAATTTTCCCAGGAATCAGGCGGATTTTCCACGTTCCGCTATCCACATATTGATTCCTGGGGATAAATTCCAGATACAATTCCTGAGAAAGACTAAAGGGCGCCGGCTTGCCATAATAAAGTAAAATCTCCGTAGAACCTACTGTAAAACGCTGGGGACCTAAAATTTCCTGAAAAGACCCCACAATCTGTCCATTAGGATGAATAAGCGCAACCTCTATCTCATCTACATACTGCTTCCAAAGCTGTACATTTAAGGTTGGCTCATAAGCATCCACATTCAGAGCTACCTCCTGATTCTCTCCCTTTGAAAGCCTTCCAGATGTATGCAAAGCGCCATTGCCTTCATTTCCTGTTCCTACACAGATAACACTTCGACCCAGATTAGCCGCCCCGTCAAGATAACTTTCCAGAAGAGATTCCCCGCTGTGAGAGCCATAATTATTCCCAAAGCTAAGGTTCAATGCTACCGGCTTCCCCAAGGTCACTGCCTGCCGCAGAACATAGTCAATTCCCTGAAGCAATTCTGTAGTTCTTGGAAATCCTCCTTCCCTGGATACACCAAGTTTTACCACAATCAGGTCACTTTCATAGGCAACTCCCCGGTAAACGCCATCCGAAGCCCTGCCATTTCCTGCCGCTATACCCATAACCCCTGTCCCATGGCCACTTAAATCCCGGCTTGGCACAATTCTTTCTCTCTCTGCTTTTGTTTCTGCCGCTAAAGCCGCATTAATCTGTTCACTGGTATATTCTGTCCCAATCACATATCCTTTTGGCGGATTTCCCTGAATACTCTGATCCCATAATCTGAGAATCCTGGTGGTGCCATCTTGATTTCTGAAGTCTGGATGGCTGTAATCAATGCCTGAATCCACACATGCCACCAGTATTCCCTTTCCCGTAAGGGGAATTCCAAGAGGAGAAAACTGACTCTGTACAGAGGTCATACAGGAAGCGCTTTTCCCCTGATTCACAGCAAAAAATAAACGCTTTGGTTTTTCTATAAATTCAATTTGAGGATAGTCTGTAAGACGTTCAATCAGGCTCTGTGGCACAGTAAGAATGGCAAAACCATTTAATAGCTCCACAATGGGAATCTCATCTCCCAGAACTTCCCGCAAATTGCCGGAATATTTCACAATCACTTCCCATTGCTTTTCCAATGGGTCATATCCCACGTTTAGCTGCAAAGATTTTTCACGCTCCGCCTCTGTGGCATCCAGGGCAAGATTCAACATATTTTCCAGTTTCTGGTCTGTCATAGAAGAGAATACCTCTCTTGTTTTTATTTATTTCTATACAGACCCGGCTTTGATTATGCAAGTCATGTTTTGGGAATTCCCCCATGAATCCGGTGGAGACAGCACACAACTTCTGTATGTGTCGGCACTTCTTCATTATACTACATGGCAAAAAGATTCGTTCAAAAAATTCTCGACTTTTTCCATAGAGTTGCTTTTTCCCTATTCACCCCTTTTTTCAGAGTGCCTACCATACCTATACTCATTGGCAAAACTTCCGTTTATTTTGTTTCGCCAAAGAGTATATCTTTAATCCATTTGGATACCGTAGGGACTTTTTTCCCGGAGAGAAGCATTTTCACAATTTCTTCTGTATCCTCTTTTCTCTAGAACCTGTCCCGGATATAACAGTCATGGATGCAGAATTTTTACATTTTGGATGAACTTTCAAATTTCTTTCCACAGAACATACACTCATGCTTGTAAAGCGGCAGGTGATTCTTTGACCATGCTTTTCTACATTCCTCCGAACAGTAAATTCTCTTTCGTCCGATAGTCTGCTTCTCAATTGGTTTGCCACAATGTCTGCATACACTGTCGGCACAGTTTTCTTCCATTTGCTTGCCTTCCTTGGCTTGAATACGCTTCTTGGCATAGCCATCCAAACCATTTGCTTTGCAGTAATTTCTTACCTTGTCCCTTGAAAAGTCTAAGACAATTGCAATTTCCGGTAGCCTAATCCTACATTCCGAAGACGCTCAATCGTCTGCTTCTGTTCTTCTGTCATTTGACATCAACTCCTTAACAAATTTGGTAGTTCAGTAATTGCTCTGAATTGCAAATTTGTCAAGAAGTCTTTTATTTATCTATTCCGTCAATCCTAGTTGTTTCAAAAATCTGTCGGCAATAAAATATTGAATATCTAATTTTTCTACAGGTTGTTTTTTTGCTCTAATAGAAATTTTCAATTTTCCAGATGAAACGCTCATTAGACCTATATTTAAATCTTTAAATTGTTGCCTATCTACTTTTGACACATATTCTGCACTTAAGGCAACATACACTTCATTTGCATATTGTTTATATCTAACAGCCTGTTCTAACCCGGCCTTCCAATCTGAAATTTTTGCCTCTACTGCTATAAAATTCCTTGTAACTGCATCTACCTTTTTAATTGAAGTAATCTCATTTCCACTGATTTTAATATACCCAAGCTCTTCTAGTTCCCTAAGAAAATGATGAAATTTTTTATTTACTTTCTCATCTACAATTCTTACATCATCAAAATTTATTTTTTTATGATTGTAGATTCCATTAAAGTAGTAATATGCATTAAAATATTCGTCAAAAACAATATTACTTCTTTTTATGTCAGTAGTATAAACAACATCTGCAATATTGTTACCACCTCGTAATTCTCTAACAATATATTGAGTATCAAATCTTTCTTGCAAATCAAGAACTAATTTTTCTACCAATTCTTTTTCATTTACAAACATCTATATCACCCACTTAATTTTTTAAACCACCTTTTTCAAATTTTTCAACAGTTTATAATAGTCTGTATTTTTTTGACTTCCCATAATATCTTTTGGTATTGAATCTAAATTTTTCAATGCATTTTCAATACGTGTTCTTAAATAATTAATGCGAGCTTCTCCTTCAAGTTGGTTGAATTTTTCAACTTCATCCAACATCATTTGCCAATGATGTAATTGCACGCCCTTATCACCCGTACCAATTTCAATTGCCGAACGGTCTTTACACCATCTACAGTTACATCCACCAAAATAATTATAAATTTGTTCAAATGCAAAAGTATCCTTCTTAGGATAAGTCAAGAAAGACATTACCTGTGGAAAATAAAACTTAGAATACAAATTAAAGGAATCTTTTTCTTCTTTTATATACTGTTCATCAAAATAATCTATACTAGCCAATCCTAACGAAAATCCATGTATTCCCTTCCCGATCAACGTTAAGCCTAATGGAATCGGAACTTTCAATGCAATAACAGGTTTATTCGTATATTTTTGTAGATTAACCATAAAGTCAATATAACTACCCAATGATTGTTCATTTAATTGTTTCATATCCGAAACCTGAACAATAAATCCGTCTACATCTGCATGTACAAAATAAGACAATATTTTATCCGCTTGAAACACTAAATGTCCTAAACCAATTGATATCATTGCATACTTTTCTTTTCCGCTTTCAACTATTTTAGAGCTCTCATCAATCAATTGAATGTTCATCCTAATCCAGTCATCCACTTTTTCTACTGAATAATCAGTATTACTTATATAATGATATGGCAAAATTAATTTTTTACCCATTGAAACTGTCTCATACCATTTTTCAATATACTCTTTCCGCCTTTGTGGATTTTGTAAATATTCCAACGATATTACACCTTTCTCCGGAGCATAAGGTAACTCCACAAGCCCTTTTGTATTGCCAAAAGCGACGTATGACAGTCTCTGCGTTGAAGGGTCAATAATTACATTTTCAAAATTATTATCAGCAAAATGTTGATGCAGTTTTTTCATCCAGTTTTGAACATGAATAGGATAAATAATATCCGCAGTATTCACTTCTTCAAATTGTTCCGTAACATCTTTTTCACGATATACCCATGCATAGTACTTTCCTAGAGTCACCAATTCTTCTTGTATATTCTTTTTACTGAAAGCATCAATAAATTCTTCTATGGTTTGAAAACGTGCAAATGGTTCCTTTGCTGTTGCTTTAAATATAACTTTTTCCAACCCATCACTAATATTAGGATTGTACTGTTTAGGTGGTATAATTGGATCATTTAATATCTTCATCAATAATTCAGGTAATGTTGCTGCTTTATATGGAATGTTCTTAGTCAACATTTCATACAAAATTATTCCCAAGGCATATATATCAGCTCTATAATCAATGTGCTTACTATCCTTTAACTGTTCTGGTGACATATATAACGGTGAACCAATTTGTGTTCCAGTTGAAGTTATTAATGAAAAATCTATTATTTTACTTAATCCATAGTCAATGATTTTTACATTTAAATTCTTGTCAATCATTATATTATCCGGTTTTAAATCTCTATGAATGATGCCTTCCTCTTTAATGATTGTGTTATGTAAGTCCTTGACTCCTTGCAAGATACAAACAAATATGTTTATCAATGTGTCTAATTCAACATCTCTTTTCAAAAAATTTCTCAGGGTTTCTCCTGCAAAATATTCCATTATAATAACGTATTCTATAACTCCGAACTCATTTTTAAAATAGAAATCCTCTTGAAATTTAATCAAATTTTCACCTTTAACGGTTTTCAATACATCAATTTCTCTAGTAATACGATTTTGTTCATTTTTATATCCATTCCTTTCGCTTCGCTCAGGCACAAAACGTTATGAAAACAGTTTTCTGCCCAGCTTTTTTTCTTTATAATTCTTTTTGTAGGGAGCTCGGTATACTACAAATCACGGGAAGGTGAGTAGGCCGTTCCTCTTCTGGAATGACTGTATTTTTATATGTGTAGTTCGCCTTTTCAAGCACAAATAAGTGTGACACCAAGCACGTAATCTTATCTTTGTATAAACTACTTCGTTTATGGCTTAGGCGTTCAGTCAATGCCGTCTCTCCCTATCATCTTTAGTGAACCTTTTGGTTCTGAAAGGAGTCCCTATGGCTTTAAAAATCGTGTACAAAATTTGTTGTGGTATCGATGTCCACAAAAACTTTGTAGTGGCTTGCATTGCTAAAACTGACAAGCAAGGCGTTACCACCTATGAGAGCCATCACTTTTCGACCTACACGAAAGGTCTGAAACAGTTGTTGAAATGGCTGCTCGATCACTGTTGCAAGGATGTCTGTATGGAATCTACTGGTAAATACTGGATTCCTGTTTACAATGTCTTGGAAAAAGAATGTTCCATTGTCCTTGCTCATCCCAAATATGTTAAGGCTATCCGTGGTAAAAAAACTGACAAGAAAGATGCGAAATGGATTGCTGACCTTTTTAAGCATGATCTTGTTGCCGGCAGCTTTATGCCTCCTGCTGACATTCGACAGCTCCGTGACCTTATGCGTTACCGTTTCAAACTGACCTGCTTTAAATCCAGTGAAAAGAACCGATACCAGAACTGTCTCACGGTTTCCAACATTCAGTTGGCAAGCGTTGTCTCGGACACTTTTGGTAAGAGTTCTCAGAAGATTATTGCTAAAATCCTTGAAAATCCTGATAATACTTCTTTTGATATTGCATCTTTAATCCATGGTTCCATGAAAGATAAACTTCCTGAACTGGAACTCGCCATTGACGGATATATTACTCCGGAACAGGCTGCTAAATTAAAGATCATTAAAGAACATTTTGATAACCTTGAATCCCGGAAAGCAGAGTTAGAAGAACTCATTCTTGCGCTCGCCAATCCCTATCAGCAGGAAATTTCCATTATCCTAACCGCTCCAGGTTTTAAGAACACCTTTACTGCTATCGGTATCATCTCCGAAATCGGAACAAACATGGAGGCTTTCCCTTCGGCGAAACACTTATGTTCATGGGCTGGTCTTACTCCAGCCAACAATGAAAGTGCAGGGAAGAAAAAATCTGTCCGGGTTTCCAAGGCCGGATGCTATATCAAACCGCTTCTTGTACAGTGTGCAAACGCTGCGATCAAGAGCAAAAAGCATCCGGAAATTCGTGACCGCTACCTCCGTATCAAAAAGCGTCGCGGTCATAAGAAGGCAATCATTGCTATTGCAAGAATGCTTCTTACAGCATTATACCACATGCTCAAAAATGGTGAGAATTATAATTCAGATTTATACCAAAAATCTGATATTCTTCCGACAACCCGTGAAATCACGGTTGAGCAGGCTATTTTAATGGCTCAGTTTCAAGGTTACCGCATCAAGTCAGCAACGGAATAACCTATAACTCTGTCTACATATTCAATTTTCAAAGCAGCCACCGTAAGATGGCTTTGTTGTAATGCGATTAAGGCAATGGATAACCTCTACTTTTCATTTTCAATCTTAAATTCATCCAGAATATATGTTTCGGCCAAAACTTTCGCAGCATACATTTTTCCTTCCTTTGACACCCTATATACTGCACCAAAACTTCCGCTTCCAAGTGCTTCTTCAAACAAATATCCATTAATCTCTTTGCCAACGATATTCATTCTATCCCCCTACTTTCTTCCCATACAATTATAATAGTTTCTGTATTTCTTTTATAATATCCTGATGCCATTCCTAACTTTTCCAAGCGTTACTTAATATGTGAGCCTTTTAATCCATCAGCACTATTACGCTTGTATGTTGGTTTATGTATATTTAATGTTAAAACACTCAGCCCACAAAATTTACTATTTATCGAACAAAATAATGGCGCTTAAGCCACATAGTTAGTCCATCTAAACCAGGATATGCTATTCTTTCATTAATATTCATTTGATCCAAAAAATCTCTTATTCTCCATTTAAAATTCTTATTGATGACATATTTCACTGTATTATCAGTATTTTCATCAAGAAATCTTTCAATATTTTCTATTTCTTTCGGTATTATTGAAAAATAAGAATACTGATTTATAATTCTTTGGTCTATTGACGGTGGTTCTATCAAGACCATTGAACGTTTTCCCATATCAGAATCATATTGTTCTATATCTCCAGCTAAAGCATTCAACATATTAACTGTAAATAAATATGCCCCTTCATTTTTTAACATCTCTTTATATGTATTAGGAAGTTTACTATTCATTTCATTAATATCTATCTTCCAAATAACAGCATCATGTTCTTCCATTTGCGATAAATTTTCGCCACTCGTTGCAAAGTGCAATCCGATTAGTGGAGAATACGTCCAATCCAATAACCTAGTCGGTAATCCATGATGTTGCCCTATAATCAACTGTCTCCAAACCGATTCTTGTAATTCAGAGTCCTCAATAGTTGCATACTTTGTAAAATTCCTTAAAATAGACTTTTCTAACTCGTATTGTTTATTCTTACAATTTCTTCGTAAACTAGTCACCAATTCAAAATCTTTATTGGGCATTCCTCTGTATAAAAAGGAACTTCTATTCCTTCCAATCTTTTTATCAAAATCTTGTTCAGAAATCAATTCCATCATATCTTCAATTCCATTAATACATTTGTAATTAATCATCTGTTCCTCCATGCAAAGAAAGCCATTTACCTGAACTGCAAATAGCTTTTTTTAACACAAAATAAATTTACATTTCATTCTTAATAAATTCAAGAATTCTCTTTTCGCTGTCATTATTAACTTTAATGTGTGTTATATATGTTTTATTTTCTTTTTCCAAGTCTAATATCATATCATAAATAAAAGATAACTGCCGCTTCATGGAGGTATGAATATTTTTCTTCAAAATAATTGACATAAGCTCAGATCCTTCAATTACTGTACCGCCTCTTCCGATAACTCTTTTTTGGCATTTCCCGAAAATGCCATTTTCCTTAACGCAAATAGCTGCTGCCAAAATAAATACCTCCGTTTTAAAGAATATAATCTCTCGGAATCTTTAAACCAATAAACATAAGGCTTTCAGATTCCCTTTTATTAAAATCCCCCACTTTTTTTGTCAAAAAAGGCTTGACAAATCGCTCAAAATTTGCGGCGAAGCCGATTGAATATATTTTATTTTCATCGACTGGAGGGCGATTTTTATGTTACCTGTTAATTCCGGCGGTCATACCACCTATCAAACTTTTGTACTTGAAAATCTTCGTAAATATTATCCGGATCCACTGTTTTTGCGAAATCTACATGGGATATCATTGAACGTTTCTGGAATCTTGACCTTTCTTATACTGACGAACTGCTCCGCAGTAAATATTCCATCTTTGGTCCAAAACCAAGGACTCCTTCCTGTATGCAGCGTTCCTATCTGCTTTCCATTGACTTTAAAGTTCATTCCCTTACTGATTGGGCTGCCCAATTGAAAATAAATCCTCTCTACGCAATCCTTAGCGGCTTTCCCTTTGGTGATACGCCTGGTGTCGGCACTTTCTACGACTTCTTGGACAGGCTTTGGGATTCCGATTCTGATAATCTGGCTCCTCATATACATCCTGTAAAAAAGAAGAAAGTCAAAAAGCCAAAACAAAAAGGGGAAAAAGCGGAATCAATTGAGAAAATCACTGTAGAACAACTTTTTAAATCTTTGGAATCTTCTTCTTTTTCCTTCGAGGAACAGCCTTATGCTTCTCTTTTCAAAATTTATAACCATGAATTTTTATCGCTTTCCATTTCCAGAGGATTGATTGATACATCCAATCTTTCCATTGCCGGTGATGGGATGCCTGTTGTAACCGCTGCCCGCGAACGAAAACACCGTATCTGTAAGTGTTCCCAAAATGGAAGCTCTTCCTGCGACTGCGACTGTTACTTTTCCCAACCGGACTGTGACATTGGTTATGACTCTTCCAGAGAATACTTTTATCATGGTTATGACCTGTATATACTGGTTGCTGCAAACTTGGAAAGTGACCTTCCCATATTTCCTTTACTGAATCCGGCATCCAGACATGATTCTCATGGATTTTTAGAAACTTATTTTCGTTTCAAATCTTTTCTCCCTGATTTTCATGTCAGGAAATGGCTTTTGGATTCTGCACACGATGCCATGTCTTATTACCTGTATTGCCGTGAAAACAATATCCAGCCATTTATTGATTTAAATGAAAAGCGTGGAATCAGTATGAAATATAAGGATGATTTTACCATCGGTAAAGATGGTGTTCCCATCTGCAAAGCAGACCGGAAAATGAACCACGATGGCTCTGAACCATCCAAAGCAAGGTTAAAGTTCCGCTGTCCGCTTGCCAGCCGTAAATACGGATGCTCCTGCATCACTCCCTGCTCAGACTCCAAATATGGGCGAACCGTTCATCTTGCGATGAAAGATAATCCAAGACTGATCAATTTTCCACCGCGTGACAGTGAAGAATGGAAACTGGAATACAATGCCAGAACTTCGGCC
Organism: uncultured Bacillota bacterium; assembly: GCA_958352855.1. Lineage (GTDB taxonomy): Bacteria > Bacillota > Clostridia > Lachnospirales > Lachnospiraceae > Blautia. The sequence continues at coordinate 9,102 of CATWQE010000019.1, read as the reverse complement.
GAACGTTCAAACAAACGTGAGAAAATAGACTTCCAATTAAAAAGCGGCAGACACCGCTCAACTAAGATGTGGTACTGCCGCCTGTATCACATCCTCATGCTACAGCATTTGGATGCCTGGAATCTGCCCTTTGAATCCACCCTGAGAAAGTTGATTTTAAATGAGGCATAATCCTTAAACTATTATACACTATTTTTCAGGCATAGCGACAGTTATGTCTATTTTCTGTGTTCTTTTTTTGTTCCGAATTATCTGTACTTTTCAAAGTACAGATTTCGGCAGTTGCCGCTAATAATCACTCAAGATTCCGAGAGATTATATAATATTATTAACAATATTTTCTATATCATACTGCTTATCTGTACGCTTACATCTCCTACAGTATTTTATGATATACGCTTCAATAAGTTCTCCTATTCTGATATACGCTAGAAAAAGAAATAATTCTTTCTTCAATGAGAAATAATCCTTATGTACTGATATTCCCAAAGACAACACTGGCTGTTTTCCTTTACTCACATTTACAAAGGTATGGGTCAAATACTCTTTCCATATTTTATCATTATTTCCTTTGAAGTTCAACTTAGGATTTAATGTTTTCAAAAGTTTACTTTACGATAATCCACTAATCGCAGAAGTTCCTCAATTTCTTCTTCTGAAGGTACATGATACTCTCTGCTTATAAATCCCCACGCGCTGATCACCGGCGATATGGTCGGATCGATAACGCCATCGGTACGCTCTGCCATTTGCAGGGCAAACCGTAGGATTTCCGCTGTTTCTTCATGAACATCCGTTGCCATCTCCCCATTTTGATTGATTTGATAAATGTCGCTGTCCTCCATTGTCGCAGACCAGAAGGATTCCAATTCTGTGAGTTTATCCTCCGACGCTTCCAGAGCGTTTTCTGCATTGTCTCCGTAAGCGGTCAGGGTAATGTAAGTACCCATTGCAAACAATTCTCTACTGTATTCTTCTTGCGCTTTTGTCCCGGTCGATCCACACCTGGACAAGAAACACACAGCAAGCAGCAAGCAGGCAAGCAGTCTCATCCCGTTGCTATTTTTCTTTCTGCGCCGCAAAGTGCTTCCTCCTTCCCATCAGAGCATAAGTCCCCTTGCCTGTATAGTGTGCCAGAAAAATGAACAATCCCATAATCCCGATATACTCCATGAAGAATAAAATTTGTGGTCTTTCAAAATCAAAAAACACGAAATCGGATGTCAAAAGCATATATGCCAAAAATTGATTTTTGAAAAAGGCATACAGGCCATATCCAGCTATACAGATTGCCGCACAACGGCATACAATCCCTACACCGAATCCGATTGTTTTTCCGACATTTTTCTTCGCCATTCCAAGAATCATATTCCAGTGCAGTCCAAGATGCAGTGCCATAAGCACATAACCCCAAAAGGCAGACAGCATATGTATAGTTCTTGCCGTTGCCATCCCACCGGAAATTGGCAGAAATGCAAACACCTCTCTGGAAAGGACGATTCCGCTTCCCATCAGACCGAACATAAATAGGAATACCATAAGATTTATACTTGTCTGAAAAACCCTTGTAGGCGTATATCTCCCTTTAAAAAGATGCGTGTACCAGCTTCGGTTCAAAATATTATGGAGCAGCCACAAAATCATCATACCGGTTCCCAGCCATTCATGGGCGGATTCTCCTGTAATCTGTTTCGCCATGAGGAACAACAGCAAAACCGTCATCACCATGTCAATGGAAATCTTCCATATAAATTTTTTCTTCACCAAAAATGTACCTCCTATTCACAGGCAAGGAGATACCATGCTATTTGCGGGTATATCCTTATCTACCATGTCTATTCTGTGGTTAAATCCAAACCGCTCAACCAAGCTGTAACCTCGCCCTGTGCATTTGCTACGCTGTTTCTCGAAATGGAAAGTCCCTCAGTAATCACATTTGCCTCCGGCTGTAACTCGGCGATTGTTTGAATCGTTCTGGAAAATCCGCTCCCGCCATGAGTTGTAAAAGGAACAATCGTCTTTCCACTGAAATCGTACTGTTCAAGGAATGTGTAAAGCGGCATCGGAAGATCAGCGTTCCAGTTGGGGAACCCTAAAAATATTACCTCATAGCTATCAAGATTTTCAATCTGTACCGCAAGTTCCGGTCTTTCATCTTCCGCTTTCTCTTCGGCAGCAAACTCCAAAAGCGGATCATGCGTTGTTGGATATTCCAGCACAGTTTCAATGGCGAAGAGATCTCCACCTGTTTCATGTTGGATAAGCTGCGCAATGTATTCATTGTTTCCCAAAACTTCGCCATCCACTGCTACACGGCTTGCTCCTGCCACAGTATCCACTCCGTCCGTTTCCATGACAGAGAAATACGCAATCAGAGTATTGCCGCTTTCCGTATCTGTTGATTCCGCACTATTATTTTCATCAAGTATCAGTCCAAGTTCCCGAAGCCAAGGCTCTATATCATTCAGATCATTTGCTGTAAACCCTTCCGCAATTACAGCATCCGGGCAAAGCTCGTTGAAGATATGCAAGCTATTGTCAATCTCATCGCTTGAACTGGTGCAGAACGGAATGACTGTCTTTCCGGCAAAGTCATTATCTGCAAGGAAAGTGGCAATCATGGCCGGAGCCTCATCCCACCAAATGGGATAGCCCACGAAAATGGTATTATAACCGGAAATATCTCCAACCGACACCGTAACCTCCGGATGAACTCCATCCAGAATTTCTGCTTCAGCCTCCTCATACAAATCGCCATATTCCTTCGTCCGTTCAATCTTCGCCAAATCCCCGCCGGTATATTCTGCAATCTGCTGTGCGGCTTCTTCGGTATTTCCTGTTTCAGAAAAATACGCAATCAAAATGTTTTTGTCATATGTATCTGTTGACTCCTTCTCGGATTCCGATGCTTCCTGTTCTTCCGCAGACATTGCATTTCCCGTTACGGAAGGTTCCGAACGGCTGCTGTCCCCACAAGCTGTCAGAAGAAAGCTAAAAAGCAGCACCAATACAAGTAATATGGTATTTTTCTTCTCATGGTATTTTGTCCTTTCTCAGATAAGTTTGATTTCCTGTAGGTAATCAAAGATATGCCGCTGTTCTGATGAAAAATTTTCCGGCATCTGTGGCAAATCCTTATCCGAGGTCTGATTCCCCGTATTTGTCGCATGACAGCCACTGAGGAGGCAGAACAAAGCAATCAGAAAACAGAGTTTCTTTCCCATCCTATGCTCCTCGTTACTTTACACACGCATAAGCCGCTTCGTCTACCGGCTCACGCCACTCTGTGCGGTTATTTTCTCCCGGTACTTCTACTGCTAAATGAGAAAACCAGCTATCCGGCGCAGCACCATGCCAGTGCTTAACTCCTGTCGGGATATGAACCACATCTCCCTTTGTCATGCAAACCGGTTTCTTTCCCCATTCCTGATAAAAGCCCCTTCCCGCAACACAGATCAGTATCTGGCCTCCGCCTTGATCTGCATGATGAATATGCCAGTTATTTCGGCAACCCGGCTCAAAGGTCACATTGAAAATTCCTACCTGCTCTTTGGAAACCGGAGCCAGATAGCTTTGACCGGTAAAATACTGTGCAAACCCATCATTCGGTTCTCCCACGGGGAAAAGCATCTGCTTCTGCCAGATTTCTTTCGCAGACACCGCATCTGTCTCATCCTTCCAGATTTCCATTGCAAACCGGAAAGCCGCCCATGCTTTCGGCCATCCTGCATAAAAAGCGGCGTGTGTCAGGATTTCTGCTATTTCTTCTTTCGTAATACCATTTGCCTTCGCCGCCTTCAGATGATTTTCAAACGAAGAATCCGTAAGCCCCTGCGCCATCAACGCTACTACCGTAATCACAGATCTGTCTCGCAAAGACAACTTATCCTCTCTGCTCCATACCTGTCCGAAGAGTACATCATCATTTAATTCAGCAAACTTTGGAGCGAATGCCCCAAGTACGGTTCTTCCTGCTGTTTGTTTCACTGCCATTTTAATCCTCCTGTCTGTTGATTCAAATTTGTGTGTTTTTGCAAAGAAGCCCTGTATGGTGGAGAAAATCCGTCATACAAGGCTTCTTCATTATTCACTCTGCTCGCTCAGCCATGCACGAAATTCGCTCTCCACCTCATCATTTGCAGTTCTTGCACTGATTGTAAAGCCGTCCTGAACCTCTGCGCCCGGAGCCAGTTCTGCCATCTCATCCGGCATTCTGCCAAAACCACTTCCTAAATGTATTCCAAACGGAATGATCGTCTTTCCTGAGAAATCGTTCTCTGCAAAGAAGGTCTGCATCGCCGGAGGAAGTGATCCATTCCACACCGGAACACCGAGATAGATTACATCATACGCCTCCAGATTCTCAATTTTACTCTGCAACGCGGGCTGCTCCCCGTTCTGCATTTGTTGGACAGCAATCGGAAGCATTTCGGAATACTCCATCGGATACGGATCAGTCATCAAAATAGAAAATACATCCGCTTCTTTTTCTTCCTGAAGCACCTGCGCCATTACCTGCAGATTCCCCTCTGAATTGTTGGTATTTTCGTCCAGACTTGCCGATGCAATCGCATCCAATTCCATTCCGCTGGTATCGCCCACATTCTCACTGTAAGCAAAATAAGCAACCAACGCTTTTTCCTCTGTCTGGCTGGTTGTTTCCGAGGAGGGCGGTTGCTCCTGTGCCGTCTGGCTATTCCCGCATCCGACCAATGCCACTGCCAGCATTACCGCCACACCAAAGGAAAGATATTTCTTCATATATGTCCTCCTCAAATCAGCTTCTTTCCGTCCTGAAACGCCGTTCCGACACGTTTTCCCAGAGCGTAATAGCCATAATGGACGGTATCGTAGATGATAGGGGAAAACCTTCCAAGGTCAATCTGTCCGTCGCTTCCTAGGATCTTCTCATCTGCGTTTACGTTCACAATCCGACCGAAAAATTTGCTCCCGTCCTCGACTTTGATCAGCTCACACTCCAGCACCAGAGGAAGCTCAAGGATCACAGGCGCATTGACAAATTTACTCTTTTCTGTTGTAAATCCTGCCTTTTCCATCTTCCTCGGTTCCTTATGTCCGGAAACAATGCCTACATAATCGCAGGCAAGCATATGCTCCGCATCCGCTATGCTAACCGTAAAGGCTTTCGTTTTCATCAGATTATCCGTTGTTTTATGGCTGCCCAGATCTACAACGATCTCGTCCATGCCCACGATACCGCCCCATGCGGCATTCATTGCATTTGCCTTTCCATTTTCATCGTATGTGCCGATGATCATCACCGGCTGCGGAAATAAAAATGGCTTTGCTCCAAAGTCTTTTCTCATGATGTTCTCCTCCTTATTTATAAGATGCCTGATAAATTGCAATACAATCTTCGTTGCTCAGCATACACGGGTCGTTTAAGAAATTCACGCCCAGCGTGTCCTTCGCATTCTGCGCCATCTTTGGAAATTCATCCGGCGTAATTCCATAATCGGACATTTTCAGATCAGCCACGCCGCAGTCCTCCTGCAGCTTCACAAGTGCGGTAATAAAATCTTCCGGTTTATCCGCCTCCTGCATTCCCATAAGCTGCGCCATCTCAATGAAGCGGTCTCTATAAAGCCCCTTTTCAATGAAAAAGCTGTAAAACGCCTTGGAAATCATAATCAGACCTGCTCCATGAGGCAGTGCTTCATGATACGCGCTTAGTGCATGTTCCAGCGGATGCGCGCTGGTGCAGGAGCCGACGCACATCTGAATACCGGACAGATAACTTCCAAACGCCACTTTGCTCATAGCTTCTACATTATCCGGCTCCCGGATTGCCTCCGCCAGATTCCCGCTGACATTGCGGATTGCCTCCGCCGCGACCATCCTGCTCATTTCGTTGCGCTTGTTGGAAATAAATCCCTCGGTACTGTGAAAGAATGCGTCAAAACCCTGATAGGCTTTAAATCCTGCCGGAACGCTGGTCATCAATTCCGGATCGATCACTGCCAGAACCGGCATTGTTCCCGTTCCAAAAACACCGGTCTTTTCCTGTGTAACCGGATTGGTAATGACCGCGCCGCCATCTGTCTCTGAACCGGTGCCGGCGGTTGTCGGGATCGCCACAATAGGCAGGGAAGGCATGGGAGGCCAGTTCTTCTTGCCGGTTCCGAACATTACATAATCCCAAAGATCATCGCTTTCATTAGCCGCCATGATGCCGATTGCTTTCGAAGCGTCGATCACACTGCCGCCGCCCAGCGCAACAATGAAATCACAATCATTTTCCTTCGCAAACCGTCCGCCTTCTTCCACCACCGGTTTTGTGGGATTTGCAGAAATCCGGTCAAAAATCACATATTCTGCGTTTGCCTGTTTCAGTTCCCGTTCCAGACGGTCAAGATAGCCATTTGCACGGGTGGATTTCCCATTGGAAATAACCACCAGTGCCTTTTTCCCCTGTACCAAAGCTCCCGGCACGTTCAGCATTGTATGCAGATCATTCAGCTTACCCGCCCCAAACTGTGCGTTTGTTGTAACTGCAAAATTAAAACTCATAATCCTGTTCCTCCGTTTTTACCTGATAAAATTTGTTCTTTGAAATGCTTCTTTTTCCGGAATGCCATACATCTCTTTCCCTAGGGCAATGCTCTTCATCAGAAACGTCATGTTCCTTGCCAGCGTCCGCATTCCCTGCAAGCCTTCCGCATCCTGCGCCGCTTCTCCCACTTCTCTGCCGTGAATGCTGTTCCAATACTGCCCGGAAGCCACCGGCATCCCGGAGATTGTAAAATACTTGTTCAGTTCATCGAAGGTCGCCGATAAACCGCCTCGTCTTGCCGCCACTGCACAGGCTCCTACTTTCATGCTCTTGTCGAAACGGCTGCTGTAAAAGAGCCTGTCGAGGAAGGAAATCAGCGTACCGTTGGCGGACGCATAATAAACCGGACTTCCGATCACAAGTCCATCGCATTCCTCAAACTTCGGAGCCACCTCATTCACCAAATCGTCAATCACGCATTTTCCTGTTTTCATACAGGAATAACAGGCAACACAGCCGCGGATTGCCTTGTTTCCCACATGGACAATTTCCGTTTCTACATCGTTTTCTCTGAATATCTTCTCCATCTCATGCAGCGCGATGTAGGTGTTTCCTTCCTTATGCGGGCTGCCGTTAATCATTAAGACTTTCATTTTTCTCCTCCTCAATCATGTATTTTTAAACTGTTGAGCTGCCGGGCCGTGCAGAAACAGCGGTGGTCGATGATCTCGCTGTGTCCAATATCCATTGCGCCGATTGCCTCCATATCCGCCCCGGTCAGTTCAAAATCCCAGACAGACAGATTCTCTTTCATACGTTCCGGATGCGCCGTCTTTGGAATGGTAATAACGCCTCTCTGCAAATGCCACCGTAGAATAATCTGAGCCGTTGTTTTTCCATATTTTTTAGCAATCCGTTTTAACACCTTATGTTCAAAAATATCCCGCTGTCCTTCCGAAAACGGTCCCCATGCCTGGGGAGCGATTCCGTAATCCTCCATTACCCGCAGCGCTTCCCGCTGCTGATAGAAGGGATGTATTTCAATCTGGTTGACTACCGGACGAACTTCATGGTTCATACACAGATCCACAATCCGTTCCGGCGTAAAGTTGCACACACCGATTGCCCGGATCATGCCTTCCTTATACAAGCGTTCCATCGCCCTCCATGCGCCATAATAATCGCCAAAGGGCTGATGAATCAGATACAGATCCAGATAATCAACTTCCAGCTTTTTCAAGGATGTATCAAACGCCTTTAAGGTATTTTCATATCCGGCATCCTGTACCCACAGCTTTGTCGTAAGAAATACTTCTTCCCGTGGGACTTTTGATTCCCGGATCGCTGCTCCTACTGCCTCCTCATTTCCATAAGCGGCTGCGGTATCAAAGAGCCGGTACCCCGCTTCTAATGCATGGCTTACACAGTCTTTACACTGTGCTTCATCTGTAATCTGAAAAACACCGTATCCCTGCATCGGCATCTGAAGGCCGTTGTTTAATGTAATGTACTGCATTTTCTGCCTCCTTATCTTTTCTCTACTGAAATTATAGCTCTGATTTCTTCAAAAGTACAATGCCAATAAGTCTATCCATTATGCGTTAGACGCATACTGTCTCTTGAAATCAGAAATGCAATGCGGTATAATAATGGCATCATCCAAGGCAAGGAGGACTCATCATGTTTGAAATCGTACAGTTAGAGCAGCTGCTCTGCATCCACAAATGCGGCACTGTTTCCAAAGCCGCAGAAGAATTGCACCTGTCCCAGTCCGCCGTAAGCCGCTCCATACAAAAGCTGGAAAGCGACTTGCAGGTTTCTCTTTTTACAAGGCAGAAAAATAAAATGGAGCTGAATGAAAACGGGAAGCTGGCAGTTGATTTAGCCGCAAAACTTTTAGACCAGGCCTATGCCCTGACAACGCAGCTCCGAAATTATGACAGAAGCCAGCGCACCATTTCCATTGGCTCCTGTGCACCGGCTCCCTTGTGGGAAATCCTTCCGATCTTATCGGACATTCATACCGAAATGACAATTTCTTCCGAAATCAAAGACACAGAGACTCTGCTGCAGGGGTTGAAAGGCAATCTTTTTCATATGATTGTTTTACCGTATCCCATCGAATCTGAAGAATATATCTGCACCCGGTTCGGAGAAGAACATTTATATTTTTCCCTGCCTCCCGCCCATCCGATGTCCTCCAGCAAGTCGCTCCGCTTCAAAGACCTGAACGGGGAAACCATGCTGCTCCGTTCCCGGATTGGATTCTGGCAGAATATCCATGATACGATCATGCCAGATACTCACTTTTTAGTGCAGGAATGTTTTGCGTTTGATGAGCTTGTGAAATCATCCGCCCTTCCGTCTTTCACTTCCGATCTTGTTATGAAAAGATCCGGAATGCCATCGAACCGGATTGCTGTTCCGATCACGGACGAAGAGGCAAACGTGACCTATTACTGCTTCCATAAACCTAAACATCATCGGCTATTCCAGGAATTTTTTCAGCAGCTTGCGAAATCACGAAAGATCAAATCATAACCACCCGTCCAACGGGTGGTTTGCTCTAGGGCTATAAGCCCTTGTTG
>CATWQE010000018.1 GCA_958352855.1 uncultured Bacillota bacterium | reverse complement strand
ATCTAGGGGGCGGATGGGATATACTAAAGACAGTGAGGAGGAAGAAAGCATGAAAACGTATACTTCACTTATTATCGATATCGAAAAATCCAGAGCCTATAATGTGACAGACAGAAATAAAATCCAGGATTTTATGTGGGAATGTATGGAATGTTTAAACCAGGCTTTTCAGAAAGCCATGGAATTTTCCATGACATTTAGCGGTGGAGATGAAATTCAGGGATTGTTTCATGATACAACAGCTGCGGTACTCTATCTCCGACTTTTTGAAATTATGATGTTTCCGGTTAAAATTCGCGCAGGAATTGGCATGGGAGAGTGGAATATCAAACTGGATCCAGAAAATGGATTATCTACAATGCAGGATGGACCTGCTTATCACAAGGCGCGTTATGCCATAGAAGAAATTCATAGAACACAGATGCAGCGTTATAGCATTGTGTTTGAAGGGAAAGAAGAAATGGCAAATTATTTAATCAATGCATCCGGTGTGTTGAAAGAACAACAGAGCGTTATGCAAAATCTGACATTGCTTCTTATGGAACTTTTGTATCCTTTTGCGAAAAAAACAGCACTACATCTGGAACCATGGATGTTGGGCAGACTTGTGGATTTAAAATATCATTATAGTATGGAACATAAGGATTTTTTAACTGCAAGAAAAATGACTCTTCAGGAAACAAATATGCTGGAGATTCCACAGGAAGACTTGCTGAAAGTAATGGAGGAAGTAGAGATAAATGGAATATACACACAGGGCGAAGAGGTTCTGATAAAAAGAAATATGAGCAAGTGTATTGCAGATATTTTGGCCTGTAAAAGGCAGAATGCAGATAAATTGATTAAAAGAGGACATGTGATACAAATTCGAAATATGGATTATATGGCGCTGCAGTTTTTAGAGAAGGAGTACAGGAGATATGGTATTTAAATTACTTTGCGTGGGTCATGTTCTGGGAGATTTTTATTTTCAGTCTGATAAAATGGCAAAAGAAAAAGGAAAGAAATGGCGAATTTTAATACTTCATTGTTTTATTTATTTCATTGTTCTTTTGGGAATACTGATACTTTTTTGTGAAAATGGTACCTGGTGGGCAAAATTAAGTGTTGCAGGAATTGCGAGTATCATTCATGGCGGGATAGATAAAGGAAAGACCGTAGCCAGTAATAGAAAATGGTTTCAAAAGGAAGCTATCTTATTTTTGATAGACCAGGGATTACATATAGGGCTGCTGTATATCCTTTCCCTGTTGATTTCAGCGGGGATTTCTGAAAAAGGAGATATGATTTCAGGCATGCTTATGCCGTTTCTTGGTTTTCTGGTATGCTGGAAACCTGCTTCTATTTTTATTGCAATGGTATTTCATTCTATACCTGGAACAGGAAAGAATCAACAAAAGAATGTCGGGACAGGAATTGGTTCCTGGATTGGGATTTTAGAGCGGGAAATTATCCTGGTGCTTGGAAATATGGGACAGTTTGCAGCAATTGGGTTTGTTTTAACTGCAAAAAGTTTTGCTAGGTATAAACAGTTGGAAAACCAGGATTTTGCAGAAAAATATATTGTTGGAACGTTGCTTAGTTCCTTGATTGCTTTTGTATGCGTCTGGCTCTGCCAGATTTAAAAATGGTTTTAAAGGGAGAATTTAAGAAATGGATATGTTAAAGGATTCCTGCAAAAAAAGTCTCGTTGTGTTTGCCATACCGATTATTCTAAGTCTTCTGACACAGCAGTTTTACAATCTGTGTGATACGTTGATTGTAGGAAGAATGCTGGGAGCAGATATGTTATCTGCAGTAGGGAATGCAGGCACGATTATCAATATTACTACCATTGTGTGCGGCGGTTTGGAACTGGGAGGGCAGATGCTTTTTTCGGATGCCATGGGGCGGAAAACCTATGGCGTGATTAAAAAAGGTGTGAGACAGATGCTGATTTTCAGTGCTTTTACAGCAGTGGGAATCAGCGTCGGGGTGATTTTTTTCCGAAAGGAAATTTTTGCCGCTATTGGGCTTCCGGAAGAATTATATCAGGCAACAGAGCAATATTTTGTTCTTTATATGGCAGGGATTCTTTTTCTGTTTCTTCAGTCTATCAGCAATTCCGCGATTCTGGCTATGGGGGATTCAAAAAGTATTCTGGTTCTTTCTGCAGCCAGCAGTGTGATAAATATTGTCCTGGATTACAGTCTCATCCGTTTTTGGGGAATGGGAACAGAGGGAGCAGCCCTGGCAACGGTAATTGCCCAGGCAGCAGGAATGCTGGGAAGCTGGTATATTTTAAGAAAAAGGCTGAGGGCGCTGCCAGAAGATTGGAAACCAGTGGAGAGAGGGCTTCTTGTGAGAATTCTGGGAATTTCTATTCCTTCTATGTTTCAGCAGTTTGCCCTTACCTTTGGCGGAGCTTTGATGCAGACATTGATTAATTCCTTTGGTACAGAGATTTCCAGCGGATATGTAGTGATACTTCGGATTACTTCCTTTGGTTTGATGCCGGTTGTAGGGCTTTCCCAAAGCTTATCCATGTTCGGCTCTTCCAATCGTGGAGCCATGCAGTATCAGCGCATAGGGGAGGCTGCAAGGTTTACCATGGTTCTGGCCCTTGGCTATATTTTGCTTATGGATGCGGTTTTTCTGTGGAAGCCAGGGAGTGTGGTATCCTGGTTTCTCAAAGAAACAGAATGTCCGGAAGGCTTTCTTTTTGCCTGTCATTACTTGTCCTGTTCTGTTTTTGCTTATCTGCTTACCGGGGTGGAATATGTCATGGAAAGCCTGCTTCGGGGGTTTGGCCGGATGAAATTATTTCTTGTGAGTACACTGGTATTCCTGCTCCTGAATGTAGGACTTGCGTGGATGCTGTCAGAAAACCTGGGAACCAATGCCATATGGGTCAGCAATATGATGGGGCGGCTGGCAGTGGCGCTGTTCTCTACAACAGTAATGTGGCACGTTTATAAAAGGGAAGTGAGGAGAGCCATGAATGGTTAGTTTATTGAAGGTAAAAATTACGCATTGACAAATCTTCCATTTATGCATAAACTAAGAAGAGATAAGAAAAGGCTAAGAACGGAAAGAGTATCAGGGTTTTTCTTTTCCAGAGAGAGACAGTCACCGGCTGAAAGCTGTCTTAAAAGAAATCTGAGAAGGTGCATCCGGGAGCTGATTCGGTGACTATCTGATTTTTATGCAGATATCAGATACAGCCGGAATCCGCCAGTCAGCGTTACAGACAAAAGAGTGGCAGACAGAAATTGTGTCTTCAAATAGAGTGGAACCGCGGAGTAATTCGTCTCTATACTGTATAAATGCAGTGTAGGGACTTTTTTATTTGGTACAGAGGTTTTGGCATACAGGGAAAGGAAGTGTGACATGGGATTTATTACTCATATTAAGGAAGAGTTTCAGGTGATTCAGGAACGCGATCCGGCAATTAAGACTCCATTAGAAGTTTTGCTGTACCCCAGCTTTCGTGTTATGATACAATACAGAAAAGCGCACAAGCTATATGAGAAAGGACATTACTTTCTTGCGCGGTGGATTTCCCAGAGAGCTGCCAGAAAGACGGGAATTGAAATTCATCCGGGAGCGAAGATTGGAAAGGGACTTTTTATTGACCATGGAGCCGGAGTTATCATTGGAGAGACAACCATTATCGGAGACAATGTTACCTTGTATCAGGGAGTCACCTTAGGGGGAACCGGAAAAGAAACAGGAAAACGTCATCCAACCTTAAAAAATAATGTTATGGTCAGTGCAGGCGCAAAGATTCTGGGTTCCTTTACCATTGGAGAAAATTCGAAAATAGGAGCAGGAAGCGTGGTTCTGGAGGAAGTGCCGCCTAACTGTACAGTCGTAGGCGTTCCGGGGCGTGTGGTAAAAAAAGAGAATCAAAAAGTGCCAAGAGTGGATATGGACCAGATTCATCTGCCAGACCCAACCCTGGACGATATTCATTATCTCCAGCGTGAAAATGAACAGCTTCGTTCTGAACTTCAAAAGGTAAGCTATGAACTGAAGGATATGCAGGAAAGAGAAGAAAAATGCCGCAGGGCAAGAGAGCTTGCAGAACAAAATATGAAAAAAGGAGTAAATGCAAATGAAAATTTATAACACATTAACAAAAAGAAAAGAAGAATTTGTCCCATTAGAAGAAGGAAAGGTAAAAATGTATGTGTGCGGACCAACGGTCTACAATTTTATCCACATTGGAAATGCAAGACCTATGATTGTGTTTGATACTGTCCGCAGATACATGGAGTACAAAGGCTATGAAGTGAACTATGTATCAAACTTTACTGACGTAGATGATAAAATTATTGCAAAAGCAGTGGAAGAAGGGGTAAGCGCAGAAGAGATTTCTACCCGTTACATTAAGGAATGCAAAAAAGATATGGCAGACATGAATGTGAAGGAAGCCACCACCCATCCTCTGGCAACCCAGGAAATCCAGGGCATGATTGATATGATTCAGACTTTGATGGACAAAGGCTTTGCCTATGAAGTCAACGGAACGGTATATTTCCGGGTGAAAAATTTCAAGGAATATGGAAAGCTGTCTCATAAAAATCTGGAGGACCTGCAGTCTGGATTCAGATCTTTACAGGTATCAGGAGAGGACCAGAAGGAAGACCCGCTGGATTTCGTTCTCTGGAAACCGAAAAAAGAAGGAGAGCCGTTCTGGGTATCTCCATGGAGTGAGGGACGTCCGGGGTGGCACATTGAATGCTCTGTGATGTCCAAGAAATATCTGGGAGAAGAAATTGACATTCATGCCGGAGGGGAGGATCTGGTGTTCCCTCATCATGAAAATGAAATTGCACAGTCTGAGTGCTGCAATGGAAAGCAGTTTGCAAGATATTGGATGCACAATGCGTTCTTAAATATTGATAACCGGAAAATGTCCAAATCCCTGGGAAATTTCTTCACAGTAAGGGAAATCGGAGAAAAGTATGACCTCCAGGTCCTCCGCTTCTTTATGCTCAACGCTCATTACAGAAGTCCATTAAACTTCAGCGCAGAGCTTATGGAATCCTCCAAGAACGCGCTGGAGAGAATTATTACCTGTGTGGAACAGATGAAGCATCTTCTGGAAACAGCGGCAAAAACAGAAATGACAGAGAATGAGCAGGAGCTTACCAAAGAAGTTCAGGCGCTGGTGAAAAAATACGAAGAGGCTATGGAGGATGATTTTAATACTGCAGATGCCATTGCCGCTATTTTTGAACTGGTAAAATTTGCCAATACAAAGGCAGATGGGGAAAGTACAGAGGTCTTTGTGAAGTATCTGCTGGATACTATTGTGCATTTAAGTGACGTCATGGGACTTCTGGTGAATAAAGAAGCAGAAGTTCTGGATGAAGAGGTTGAAAGGCTTATTGCAGAGCGCCAGGCAGCCAGAAAAGAGAAAAACTTTAAGCGGGCAGATGAGATTCGTGATGAGCTGGCAGCTATGGGCATTATTCTGAAAGATACAAGAGAGGGTGTACAATGGAAAAGGGCTTAACATTTTTAAAAGAAACCTTTGATTTAAAAACCCAGGATATGAAAACCTACTCTCCTCTGACACTGGCTTATATTGGAGATGCCATTTATGAACTGGTGGTTCGGACGGTTCTGGTGGAACGGGGAAATACCCAGGTAAAGAAGCTGCACCAAAGAGCAAGCAGGCTGGTCAAGGCATCTGCTCAGTCTGCCATGATAGAAACACTGAAACCATATTTGACAGAAGAAGAAATGAGCGTATTTAAACGTGGCAGAAATGCAAAAGCTGCCACCATGGCAAAAAATGCTACCATGTCGGATTACCGAAGGGCTACAGGCTGTGAGGCGCTGATGGGATATCTGTATCTGACAGAGCAGTGGGAGCGTATGCTGGAGCTTATGAAAATAGGAATAAGAGAGGTAGAACAGGATGGAAAATAAATTCCAGGAGACAAAGGTAGAGGGCAGAAATGCAGTGCTGGAAGCCTTCCGTTCCGGAAAAGCAGTGGATAAATTATTTGTGCAGGAGCATTGTGAGGATGGCCCTGTGAGAACTATTTTAAGAGAAGCAAAAAAACGGGATACCATGGTGAAGTTTGTGAAAAAGGAACGTCTGGACCAGCTTTCTGAAACAGGGAAGCACCAGGGCGTGATTGCCATGACCGCAGCATATGATTATGCAGAGGTGGAGGATATTCTGGAAGCGGCAAAAGCAAAGGGAGAACCACCGTTTATTCTGCTTTTGGATAATATCGAAGACCCACACAACCTGGGAGCCATTATCCGTACTGCCAATCTGGCAGGGGCTCATGGTGTGATTATACCGAAAAACCGCGCTGTGGGACTTACCGCTACAGTAGCCAGAACTTCTGCAGGGGCGCTGCATTATACGCCAGTGGCAAAGGTAACTAATCTGGCAAGAACCATTGATGATTTGAAAAAACAGGGCATGTGGTTTGTATGCGCAGATATGGGGGGAACCCAGATGTATGATTTAGATTTAAAAGGTCCTATGGGGCTGGTGATTGGAAATGAAGGAGACGGAGTTTCCAAGCTGGTTCGGGAAAAATGTGATTTTATTGCATCCATTCCCATGCGGGGAGACATTGACTCTTTAAATGCTTCTGTGGCAGCAGGAGTTTTGGCCTATGAGATTGTAAGGCAGAGAATGGGGAAATAATGGAGATTCAGAAAGTAGAAGAATATGAACAACTGTCTGATGAAGAGCTTTTGGAGCTGCTTCATAAGGGAAGGGAAGGACTGGAGGACTATCTCATTGATAAATATAAAGGCATGGTGCTGAAAAAAGCCCATGCCATGTATTTAATTGGAGGAGAACAGGAGGATTTAATTCAGGAGGGTATGATTGGACTGTTTAAGGCAGTGCGGGGATACCGTCCACATAAAAACGCTTCTTTTTCCACCTTTGCAAATCTGTGCGTGGAGCGGCAGATGTATAAAGCCATTGAGATTTCTGGCAGACAAAAGCACAGACCTTTAAACTCCTATATTTCCCTTAGTGAGGAGGACAGCCCGCTGAAAAATGCAGAGGATACAGTGTGGCAGAATCCTGAGGATATTGTAATCGGACAGGAGAGCGCGAACCATATGCTGGAGGAGATTCAGGGAAAACTCAGCCCTTTTGAGAATCAGGTGCTGGAGGCTTATCTGGCAGGGGCAGATTATATACAGATTGCCAGACAGATGGAGCGGGAGCCAAAGTCCATTGATAATGCGCTTCAGAGAATACGAAATAAAATTCATGGAATGAAATTACACTAGATAGAACAGGAGGCATGGCAATGAAGAAAAAAATGCTGGTAGTGATTCCCATGACATCCCAACAGAAAGAAAGGCTGGAAGCAGCAGCACAGGGAATGGAAATTATTTATGAAGAAATCTTCCGGATTACCAAAGAGCAGGTAAAGGAGGTTAATGTGATTCTGGGAAATGTACCGCCTGCATGGCTTCGGGAAGCAAAGAAGCTGGAATGGATACACTTAAATTCTGCAGGCTCAGACCCGTATGTTGCACCAGGGATTCTGGGAAAACATACGTTGCTTACCTGTAGCACCGGGGCATACGGAAAAGCGGTGTCTGAGCATATGTTTGCCATGCTTCTGACCATGCAGAAAAAACTGCATTTGTACCGGGATGACCAAAAACAACATATCTGGGGAGACCATGGAGAAGTGACCTCTATTACAAATTCTCTGATTCTGGTGCTGGGAGCCGGGGACATTGGCACTCATTTTGCAGCTCTGGCACATGCCCTGGGAGCTTATGTGATTGGAATGAAGCGTAGTCCTGGAGTCTGCCCGAAGGTTATGGATGAGCTGCGTAACATGGATGCTTTGGAAGAACTCCTTCCAAAGGCAGATGTGGTGGCATCCTTCCTGCCAGCCACAGAGGAAACCAGGGGAATGATAGACAAAGAATTTTTAGGAAGGATGAAAGAGGGAAGCTTTTTGTTAAATGGCGGACGTGGAGATGTGGTGTGTACCGAAGATTTGTGTGATGCATTGGAACAAGGGCATCTGGCAGGAGCAGCCCTGGATGTAACAGCGCCAGAACCACTTCCTAAAGATCACAGAATCTGGGATATTCCGAACGCTTTTGTGACACCACACATTTCCGGCTCCTATCATTTGCCGGAGACGCTGGAAAATGTGGTGAACATTGCAGTAGAGAACGTGAGACGGTATGCAAAAGGGGAAAAGCTGAGAAATCTGGTAAAATAGTAAGCAAAGAAGAAAGGAATTACAAAAAAATGAAAAAACAGTTGACATTAGGAATATTTTTTGATAGAATACATACTTGTGAGACGGAAATAATAAATATGCTGCCTTGGCTCAGTTGGTAGAGCGTCGCCTTGGTAAGGCGGAGGTCGGCGGTTCAAATCCGCTAGGCAGCTTGTGAAAAACCCTTGATTTTTTCAAGGGTTTTTTGCTGTATAAAAAAGTAAAAAAAGATTTGGCAAAATCCTGAAAAACGTGTATAATAAAAAATGAAAATGTAAGTGCTTACATTTTGAGAGGAAGCGAAAAGATGCCTATGAATATTTATGATATTGCAAAACTGGCAGGTGTTTCTATTGCCACCGTCTCCAGGGTTGTCAATGACAGCCCAAAGGTGAGTGAACGGACAAAAGCAAAGGTACGGGCTGTTATGGAAGAACAGAATTATACTCCCAATGTATTTGCCAGGGGACTGGGGTTAAATTCCATGAACACAGTAGGAATTGTATGTCCAGATGTGTCGGATACCTATATGGCATGTGCAGTTGCATATCTGGAGAAAAGTCTGGGAGAATATGGGTATGACTGTATTCTATATTGCAGCGGCTATGAACATCAGGACAAGGTTTGTGCAGTGCAGAGGATTTTGCAGAAAAGGATTGACGCTCTGGTTTTAGTAGGATCTAATTATGTTGGAGATGGAATGCCCGGCGATATCGCCTATTTAAAAGAAGCGGCGCAGCAGGTTCCGGTATTTTTGATTAATGGTTATGTCCGGTGTCCAACTATTTATTGTGTGCTTTCGGATGTCTATCAGATTACTTATGATACTGTGTCGAAGTTGATTGCATCAGGAAGGAAACAAATTTTATTTCTTTATAATTCTTATTCTTACAGCGCCCGGGAGAAAAAAAGAGGATATGAAGAAGCATTAAGAGATCATGGACTTTTGATTTGTGAAGAACTGGAAGTTTTTGTGGAGAATAAGATTTTAAAAGTAAGGGACAAGCTGTTCCAGGAAGTTTCCAGGAAATTTGATGCTGTAGTGACTACAGATGACGGGCTGGCAGCAGGGGCGTTGAAATATGCTGTGATGCAGGAGATTTTTGTACCGGATGAGATGAATATCATAGGTTTTAATGACTCTGAACTAGCTGTCTGCTGTGAGCCGGAATTGTCTTCTATTGACAGTCAGGGCGAATTGATTTGCAAAAAAACAGTAGATAATATGATGAAGGTTTTAGAAGGTCATACCATACAACATAAAACAGTAGTGCCATGTCACCTGATAAAACGGAAAACAACAGATTTTTAATTTTTTATAAGGAGGTTGTTCATTATGAAAGCATTTATGGACAAGGATTTTTTATTAAGCACCCAGACCGCACAGGAATTATACCATGAATTTGCATCTCAGGTTCCTGTTCTGGACTATCATTGCCACATTAACCCACAGGAAATCGCAGAGGACAGACAGTTTGAAAACATTACACAGGTCTGGCTGGGGGGAGACCATTACAAATGGCGCCAGATGCGTTCCAATGGCATTGAAGAATATTATATTACAGGAGATGCGCCGGATCGGGAAAAATTCCAGAAGTGGGCAGAAACTCTGGAAAAAGCCATTGGAAATCCACTGTTTCACTGGAGTCATCTGGAGCTGCAGAGATACTTCGGATATTATGGGGTGCTGAACAGTGAGACAGCAGAAGAAGTGTGGAATCTCTGTAACAAAAAGCTGCAGGAGCCATCTATGAGCGCCAGAAATCTGATTAAGCAGTCCAATGTGACCTTGCTGTGTACTACAGATGATCCGGTGGATGATTTGAAATGGCACAAAATCATCAAAGAGGATGAGACCTTTGATGTACAGGTGCTTCCTGCATGGAGACCAGACAAAGCAATGAACCTGGAAAAACCAGATTATGTAGAATATCTGGCAAAGCTTTCCCAGGCGTCCGGCATGGAAATCAAAACCTTTGCAGATTTAAAGGAAGCCATTGCAAAAAGAATGGAATATTTTGACGCCATGGGCTGCTGTATTTCCGACCATGGTCTGGACTATGTGATGTATGCCCCTGCTGCTGAAGAAGAAGTGGAACGTATTTTTGCAGACCGTCTGGCAGGAAAAGAAGTGTCCAAAGAAGCAGCAGCAAAGTTCAAAACAGCGTTCATGCTGTTCGTGGCAGGAAAGTATGAAGAAATGAACTGGGTAATGCAGCTTCACTACGGATGTAAGAGAGACAATAATAAAGCGATGTATGCCAAAATCGGTCCGGACACAGGCTTTGACTGCATGAGCAATTATACTCCTGGCGCAGAGCTGACTGATTTCTTAAATGCAGTCAACGAGGCCAAAAATCTGCCGAAAACTATTCTCTACAGCTTAAATCCCGGGGATGATGAGTTAATCGGAACTGTTTTAGGCTGCTTCCAGAACAGTGATGCCATTGGA
The DNA here is from genome assembly GCA_958352855.1 of uncultured Bacillota bacterium. GTDB lineage: Bacteria > Bacillota > Clostridia > Lachnospirales > Lachnospiraceae > Blautia. Next base: position 36,415 of record CATWQE010000018.1, on the reverse strand, counting down.
AAAATTCAGCAGGGCTCTGCATGGTGGTTTAATGACAATAAAACCGGCATGATGAAACAGATGACTTCCCTGGCAAATCTGGGACTTCTGGGCAACTTCATTGGTATGCTCACAGATTCCAGAAGCTTTCTGTCTTATCCAAGACATGAATATTTCCGCCGAATCCTGTGTGAGCTTATTGGCGGCTGGGTAGAAAACGGAGAATATCCAAAGGATATGAAGAATCTGGAGAAAATTGTGAAGGGAATCTCTTATAACAATGCTGTCCGTTACTTTGGATTTGATTTAGAGACAAAATAGAAAAAGTAAGAAACAGAAATAAACTGTTGTAAAAACTGCTGTCAAAAGAGCATGAGATTGTAGTTTTTGCAACAGTTTTTTTGTTGATTTTTTAAGGAAAAATCGGTGGCATAGGAAAGATAATTGTGGTACAATACCAAAAAAATACAGGATGGAGGTACAGAAAGTGGGGAAACTTATAAAATATAAAAAAAGAGGGAAGATTTTCTGTGCAGTAACAGTGATTACGGTAGAGAGCCTGTTCTTAAGCGCTTGTGGAAGCAGCCAGGCATCACAAAAAGCACAGGAGTCAAAGCAGGAGGAACAAAAAGAAGAAAAAAAGGAAGAGGGTAAAGAGAAAGAGGTAAAAGTAGAAAATCTGAAAGAAGATTACGAACCGTCTGCTTTTGAAGAAACAGATGTGGAAAGTGATACCATTTACTGGATGTGTTCTGCTTATGCTATTTATTCTCAATATAATGATAAACGTCTGGACGTAGTCGGAGGACTGGCAGGAGAGGATAAAGAATGGTATCAGGACTCTGTCAAGATTGCGCTGGCAGACGGATGGGGAATCCTGGGAAGAGATGAAGTGGAAAAAACAGTAGAAAAGCTGGTGAATCATGGACATAGAGAAGAATACCGCAAGGTAATAAAAGAAATGAAAGATAAAAAGCTTCTGGAACTGCCAAAAGAAGAGGCAATGAAGAAGATTCCAGATGATGAAAACCGGCCCAGATATGAAACTGCGTATGAAGCCTATGAAAAATATGGAGAAGCTGGAATTGATGGTTGGGATTATAGCAGGGCACTGCAGATTTTAGGAGACTGTTATCAGGCAGAATATATTAATCTACAGGAATGTCTGGATATGTCTCTGCCGATTGCCAGGAAGCTTCAGGCAACCTATGACAGTTGGGAAGGTGTGGCAGAGAGTTATTTATATGGATATTCTTTTTGGAAAAAGGAATTGCCAACAGATTATGACAGCCAGGAGAGATGGGATATTTATGAGGAACTAAAGAGCATGGAGCAGGGGCCGTACACGCTTGCTTATGATACGGTTCTGGAAGATACTTGGTCTAATGCAGAGGAGAGAATACAACAGAAGGCAAGGCAGGACGAGGAGGATTTAAAGGCTGGATATGTTCCGCTGACATGTGAAGAGGAACCAAAAGGACTCAAGATACGTCTGCCAAAAGAGTATGTGTGGGATGAGGAATATGAATCCAGTACAGGAAGAATCGTGTTTGAGACCTTTGATGAAACAGGGGCAGATGATATTACTGTGTATTATGATATGGAGTCCCTGAGAGAATATCCTACCATGGCAGAAACCCAGAAGGAGTCTGCCCTGATGTCAGAAAATACAGCGAAAGAACTGACTCAGGAACAAGGAGGAACCATGGAAAGCAGTGGTGTGCAGACACGTCAGGTAGGTGATCTGGAAGTAAATTATATGATGATTTATGAAACTTATCCCAACTATCATCTTCAGAAAATCAGATATATAACCTGGACTTCTATTGAAGGAAAGTATTTGTTAGAGTGTGAGGCAGAAGAATCTGTGCAAGAGGGACAGGAAATGAAGCTGAGCAAAGATCCGGCAATCCTGGATACATTACTTGGTGATGTAAAGTGGTGACACAAAATGGCGGGGGCAACGGAGGAAAAGTTTCAAGGATAGGATAAAAATGCGTAGCATTTTCCTGTTTTTTGTGCTACTATAAGACGAATGGTCTGAAGAAGGCCAGAAACTTAAGAGAAGGAGAAAAAACAGTGGAAAATCGTAAAATTATCCAGGTGGAAGAAAAAGTACCGCCAAAGCTTTTAATTCCCCTCAGTATTCAGCATATGTTTGCCATGTTTGGCGCATCTGTGCTGGTACCCTTTTTGTTTGGCATTAATCCGGCAATCGTGTTATTTATGAATGGTGTGGGAACCATATTGTTTATTCTGATTACAAAGGGAAAGGCTCCGGCCTACCTTGGTTCCAGCTTTGCCTTTATTGCCCCGGCAAGTATTGTAATCAGCAAATTTGGCTATGAATATGCCCTGGGAGGCTTTGTAGCAGTAGGATTTTTTGGATGTATTCTTTCCCTGCTTATTTATAAGTTCGGATCAGACTGGATTGATGTGGTGCTTCCTCCGGCTGCTATGGGTCCGGTGGTGGCTTTGATTGGACTGGAATTGTCCGGTACAGCAGCCAATAACGCAGGGATGTTGGATGAAGTGCTGGTTCCTGAGAATGTTATTGTATTTATGGTGACCTTAGGTGTGGCAGTGTTTGGCTCAGTGGTATTTCGGAAGTTTTTATCTGTAATTCCTATTCTGATTGCCATTATCTGCGGATATATTGCAGCCATTGCATGTGACATTGTAGATTTTCAGGCAGTGGCAGAAGCGCCTCTGTTTTCCCTGCCGAATTTTTCAACACCTAAGTTTAATATTCAGGCAATCTTAATTATTCTTCCGGTTATCCTGGTAATTGCATCTGAGCATATTGGACATCAGATTGTTACAGGGAAAATTGTGGGAAGAAATCTGATTAAAGACCCAGGGCTGCATCGCTCTTTGTTTGCGGACAATTTTTCTACCATGATTTCCGGTTTTATTGGTTCTGTGCCAACTACAACTTATGGAGAAAACATTGGTGTTATGGCCATGACGAGGGTATATAGCGTGTATGTTATTGGAGGTGCGGCAGTGCTGTCTATTATCTGTTCTTTTATCGGTAAGCTGACCGCGTTAATTAATACCATTCCAGGGCCTGTTATCGGAGGAATTTCCTTCTTACTGTATGGTATGATTGGAACTTCCGGTATCCGTATTCTGGTGGACAGCAAGGTAGACTACGGACGCAGCCGCAATCTGGCTCTGACCTCTGTGATTTTTGTAACAGGCTTGTCTGGAATTTCTGTAAAATTCGGAGAGATTGAGCTGACAGGAATGGTTCTGGCATGTATTGTGGGAATGCTTCTCAGCCTGATTTTTTACGTGCTGGACAAATTGAATCTTACCAATGATAAGGAAAGTGCATAAGGAAAAACAAGAAAAAGATACTGTTACCGGAAGGGGCAGTATCTTTTGTAGTAGTATGGATTTCAAGAAAATATCTTGCACATTCTGATGCGACATTGTATCATTGATTATACAGGCAACATATGATCATCTAAGGAGGCTGCAATTACTATGATTTATAATCTTGAGATGTATTTTGATACAAAAGATATGGATACAAAGGATATTGGTATGTTGTACCAGACAACAGATGAGATTTTTTCGAAATGGAAGCTTACATGTACGATGAATCAGGGAAATAAACGTGTTTATCAGGTTGCTGAAAATGAAGATGGATTTGTGAAACTTTGGGGCGCATTGTTTATGGTGAAGGATAATGCATGGTTGACAAAACACATATCTGAATGTTCTTATCTGAATACCTGTGGACAGCTTCAGGATGTTGCAAATGCTTTTTTAAAGGACTGAACCTATGGATGATGGTCTGAAAAAAGGAATTTATTCTATGTATTATGAACTATCTTGGCTTTCCGCATGTGTTTCTATTTGCATTATTTCTGATATACCTCATATTTACGATGTTTCTCAAATTCTTTCACACTTCACATTGGCTTGATTTCCAGGCCATGATACCTAAAAGAACAAAAAAATAATCATATGTTGTCTGTGTTTGTGTTATAATTTTTTCTATGATGAGAAAGAAAGGAGAAATTATGGCGTCAGAGAGAACCGAAGAATTATATAAACATTTACTGAGTAAGGGATATCCAAAAGAATTTTGTGCGGAAATTGCTTATAAAAATATGAATACCGATTACACTGCCACCAGGATGCTGGGATATTTGTATCGGGTGACAGATCCAAGAATAGAAGATTTGGTGGATGAGATGCTTGCGATTTTAAGTGACAGGGATGAAATCATTCGGAAAAAAGAGATGGAGCAGGCACAGGCAGTGATAAATGATATGTACAAAAATGGGTTGTGAATGAAACGCAAATGCAACGTAAAATTTTGCGTTGCATTTGCGTTTGTAAAATGGTACGATAAATAAAACTGAACGGAGGTGACATGAGAATGAAAGAAACAAAAAATTTAGAATTTAAAAGCGCTATTACGAATACATTTTTGAAAACTGTTAGCGCCTATAGTAATTTTGGTGATGGAGAAGTTTGGTTTGGAGTGAATGATGACGGTTCTATATGTGGAATTAATAATCCTGATCAGGTCTGCCTGGATATAGAAAATAGAATTAATGATAGTATTTCTCCAAGACCCAATTTTAAGTTGGATATTGATTATTCAAGAAAGATAGTGAGGCTCATTGTTCAAGAAGGAGAATATAAGCCTTATATGTATAAAGGAAAAGCCTATAGGAGAAGTGATACAGCATCCATAGAAGTAGATCAGGAAGAATTAAGAGGGCTTGTTTTAGAGGGAAAAAATTTATATTTTGAAGAATTGGCTTGTGAAAGAGATGATTTATCATTTAAGGAATTAAGTGATAAACTGATAGAAAAATTAGATATAACAGTTGCATCAGATGATGTTTTACGTACTCTGGGACTTTTTACAAAAGGTAAAAAGTACAATCATGCGGCTGCTTTGCTTGCAGATGAAAATAAATTTCCTGGAATTGATATGGCTCGGTTTGGAAACTCCATAAATGAAATCAGAGATAGGGAAACCATAGCAGGAACATCGATATTAAAACAATATGATAAAGCGGTCAGCATGATAAGAAGGTACTATCAATATGAAGAAATATCTGAAATAGAACGAAAAAAAGTGGAGTTGATACCGGAAACCGCTTATCGTGAGGCAATTGCAAATGCTTTGATACATCGGGACTGGAGTATGAATGCCCATATTCGTATATCCATGTTTGCAGATAGAATAGAGATAAAATCTCCGGGAGGATTACCCAGAGGAATAACGGCAGAGGAATATCTCAATGGTGATATCTCTTGTTTGAGAAATCCTATATTAGCAAATGTATTCTTCAGGATGCATTATGTGGAAATATTTGGCACTGGAATCAGACGTATTTTACTAGCTTATGGCAATACAAAAATCAGGCCTAAGTTTACTATTACGGAACATACAATTAGTGTGGTGTTACCTGTGATTACCAATATGTATCATAATATAACAAGTGATGAAAAAAAAGTAGTAAGTGCGTTGGAAAATGGAGAACAACTGTCAAGCAGCGAAATTGTAAAGCGTACAGGCTATACAAAAGCAAAGGTTTTAAGACTAATCAATAGTTTAAAAGAAAAGGATTATATTAGAACAATCGGTAATGGGAGAGGGACAAAGTATACGATTTAAGTGTAAATAGTTTGACAAAAAGGTGGATACCAACATGCATTCAATTTTAATTGTAGAGGATGACACAAGTATTAATGAACTTTTAAAAGAAGCGCTGGAAAAGGAAAATTACAGGTGTACTCAGGCGTTTTCCGGCACAGAAGCCAGAATGCTTCTGCAGATGAACAGCTATAGTGTGGTTCTGTTAGATTTGATGCTTCCTGGAATTTTGGGGGAAGAGGTGTTAAAGGAAATCAGGAAAAGAGGAAGCACACCGGTGATTGTGCTTACTGCCAGGGACACCATTGATGATAAGGTGGAGTATTTAAGAAGCGGCGCAGATGATTATATCACCAAGCCCTTTAATATTCAGGAAGTGTTAGCCAGGGTTTTGGTGCAGATTCGCAGAAATGAAGGCGCAGGGGAGGAAGAAAATCTCTGTTATCAGGGGATGGAGCTGGATAAAACAAATTTTTGTGTACGGATAGAAGGAACAGAGCTTTCTAAAATTACAAAACAGGAGTTCTCTATTTTGGAACTGCTTTTGCGCCATCCCAAAAAGGTGTTCAGCAAGGAGGAGATTTTTGAATATGCCTGGGAAGAGGTATATATGGGGGAAACCAAGACGCTGGATGTACATATCAGCAATATCAGGAAGAAAATCAAAGAAGTAACAAAGAAAGAATATATAGAAACCGTATGGGGAATTGGCTATCGTCTGCATCCTTAGGCTTTACTCTTTTTTTACTTTTTATTTGCGATTGATTAGGATTTCTTCTGTAGAATGAAAGCAAATCAAAAAAAGGAGAAAAAAGATGAGTAAGTATTTGTTGTGTACCAATGGACTGACCAAGGAATTTGGCAGACATAAAGCAGTCAATAAAGTAAATCTTCATGTGAAGAAAGGCTCTATTTACGGATTTATAGGCAGAAACGGCGCAGGAAAAACCACCTGCCTTAGGATGATTAGTGGATTGGCAGAGCCTACCAGCGGGGAGATAGAACTGTTTGGATATAAGAATCAGGACTTGAAAAAAGTCCGCTCCAGGATTAGCTGTCTCATTGAAGCGCCAGGATTATATGGGAGCATGTCTGCCTATGATAATCTGGCAGTGAAATGCAAACTATTTGGAATGGATGAGAAAAAATATATTGAGAACATTCTGGATACCGTAGGACTTTCCAGGGCAGGAAAGAAAAAAGTAAAGCATTTTTCTCTTGGGATGAAACAGCGTCTTGGCATAGGACTGGCATTAGTGGGAGAGCCGGATTTACTGGTGTTAGACGAGCCCATTAACGGGCTGGACCCACAGGGAATTGCGGAAATCAGGGATACCATTTTGAGATTGAAAGAAGAGCATAACATGACCATTTTGATTTCCAGTCATATTTTAGAAGAACTGTCCAAAATTGCGACCCATTATGGCATTATTCATAATGGAAGCCTGCTCCAGGAGCTGACCAGGGAAGAATTGCTTCTGCGGTGCAGTGAACGTATGGAGCTTTCTCTGGATGATCCTAAGCGGGCTTTGCCAGTGCTGGATCGCATGGGCTTTACCAATTATCAGGTGGTAGATAAGCATACCATACAAATTTATGAAAGACTGGATGAAAGCGCGCAGGTGAATATGGAGCTTTCCAAAGCCGGCATTTTGGTGAAGGGAATCGGCATTACCAGCGAAGAACTGGAACAGTATTTCTTAAATCTTACAGGAGGTGTGCAAAATGTTTAATATGATTCGTATGGAAATTTTCCGCATGTTTAAAACAAAAAGCCTGTATATTATCTGGGTGGTGATGGCAGTCTGTGTTCTTTTTGCCAATAGTCTTTCTGCAGAGGAAATTCAAGATTATTCCATGGAAGAAAAGCAGGAGATGTATGAAGCTGCCATGAGTGATGAGGAGGAAGAGGTTATGTTTGGCATGTACGTAACCTTACCCACGAAACCAGGTGAGGAAGTCTCTGTATTTGATGGCTTCTATGCCAATGTGAAGGGAAAATTTATAGCATTGTTTATGGTAATTTTCACAGTGTTATACGCTACTGCGGATATTACCAGTGGCTATGTGAAAAATATTGCAGGTCAGGTAAGAAATCGGGGAAATCTCATACTGGCAAAAGCAGTTGCGTTGTTTTTGTATACGGTTCTTACCATGCTGCTTTTTACAGGAATTCAAACATTCAGCAATGCTATATTCTATGAGAAGCTGGTTATGGGACCGGGAAAAGAATTTTTTCAATATGCTGTGTTACAGACGTTATTGCATTTTGCTCTTGTTATGGTCATTATGTGCCTTGCGGTGGTACTTCGGAATAATGTAATCAGTATGATGGTTAGTGTCTGTCTATGTATGAACATACTGGTTATGCTGTATGGCGTGATAGATAAAGCAGTGACAAAAATGGGAATCAAGGACTTCCATCTCATGGACTATACGGTAGGTGGGAAAATTGTAAATCTCAGCATGAGTCCCAAACCAGATGCCATGGGAATGGCGGCAATGGTAGGGATTGTATTTATTGTGGTTATGCTGGCAGTGAGCATGACGGTATTTCAAAAAAGGGATATTTAAAACATGTATGTTATTATTGGAATTTTAATTATTTTGATTTTCATTTTAACAGGCATATTGGTAAGCTATCAGCGGCAGGTACAGGATATCTGCCGCCAGCTTTGTTTTCTGAAAGAACAGGAAACCAATATGCTGATTACAAAAGAGATGAACTGGGGGCATATTGGGGAGCTTGTAAAGCTTCTAAATGAGCTGCTTTGGGAGAGGAAGAAAGAGCGGGCAGAGTATCTTCGTAAGGAACAGATGATTGCAGATACTTATACCAATCTTTCCCACGATATCCGGACACCGCTGACCTCACTGGACGGTTATTTTCAGCTATTGGAAAGCGCTCAGAAAGAAGAGGAGCGAAAGCGTTATCTGGGGATTGTACAGGAGCGGATTGGCAGTTTGAAGGAAATGCTGGAGGAATTATTTACTTACACAAAGCTTCAAAATGAGACGTATGAGTTGAAAACAGAGCGGATTAATGTGACACAGATTTTAAAAGAAACCTTGTTTTCTTACTATGATAGCTGGGTGAGTTATGGAATCACACCAAGGTTTGAACTTACAGAAAAACCTGTATTTATCCAGGGAAATAATCAGGCGCTTCGCCGGATAATCCAGAATATTATCAAAAATGGTCTGGACCATGGAAACAGAGAAATAGAGATTTTCCTGACAAAACAGGGGGAACATATGAAACTTATTTTTCGCAATCAGATAAGACAGGGAGAAGAGCTGGATGTGAACAGAGTGTTTGACCGTTTTTATAGGGCAGATCAGGCAAGAAGCAAAAATTCCACAGGACTGGGACTTTCGATTGCAAAGGGATTTGTAATGAAAATGAAAGGTTCTATAAAGGCGGAATTAAAGGATGGCTGGTTTTGTATTGAAGTAGAATTTTCGTGTGTTTGAAATCTCCAAACATGGATAAAAAATGGAAATAAAATGGAAAAATAAATAAGAAACGGATTGATAACGGAAAGATAGTGTGATACAATATTCTCATCCAATAAATCGGCAGGTTTTGAAAGGTGATGGGAATATGAATCTGGAACAGATGAAAGAGCGAAAACGGGAACTGGGATATACCTATGAGCAGATTGCAGAGCTTTCCGGTGTACCCCTTGGAACTGTGCAAAAGGTATTCAGCGGGGCAACAGCCTCTCCGCGCTATGATACTCTGTGTGCATTGGAACAGGTTTTTCAGAAAAAGGAGGCATATTTTGTCAAAGAGGCTGCTGCAGCCTATGGAGTGAAAAAGCAGGGAGAATATACAGTAGAGGATTATCGAGCCCTGCCGGATGATCAGAGAATGGAACTGATTGATGGGGTACTCTATGATATGGCAGCTCCCACAGGGATTCACCAGGTGGTGGGAGGAGAGATTTATGCTGTATTACGAGGATATATCAGAAGTAAAAAGGGACGCTGTCTTCCTATGTATTCACCCATTGATGTGCAGCTTGACTGTGATGATAAGACGATTGTACAGCCGGATGTTCTGGTGTTGTGTGACACCAGCAGACTGTCTGGAAATACCATTTGGGGTGCGCCGGATTTTGTGGTGGAGGTGCTATCAAACTCTACCAGGAAAAAGGACATGTTTGTGAAGCTGAACAAATATATGAACGCAGGAGTGCGGGAATACTGGATGGTGGATTTTGACAAAATGAAAGTGGTTGTGTATGACTTTGCAGGGGAAAATTATCCGGTTATCTATGGTATCCACGATGTGATTCCTGTTGGAATCTTTGGGGGAGAATGCCAGATTGATTTTGGAGAAATTTATGACTATTTGAAATCATTTTCCCTGGTGGAGTGACAGGAAGAAGAAATCCTTCAATCCTCCTTGTATAAAAGAAAGAATAGGGTTATAATCATGTAGACTTATATAATTCCAAGATTGGTTGGAAGTATCTACGAACTACCGTAATAGTTCTCTATAAGTTCCGGCAAACCATAGCCGGATGAGAGACTATTGCGGTTTTTTTGTGCAAAAAAATGGAAGTAGAAGGGAAGCAGTTATGGAGAATCAAGAGAGAAAAAATTATATTTTGAAAGGAAATGTCTGTTATACACCCACAAGGGACAAATTTTGTATCGTAGAGAATGGATATGTGGTGTGCAAAGAGGGAAGATGCGCGGGAGTGTATGAAACGTTACCACAGGAATATGAAGGGTTTCCCTGTATAGATTATGAGGATAAATTGATTTTGCCAGGATTGGTGGACCTGCATGTGCATGCGCCACAGTATGCGTTTCGTGGGATTGGGATGGATTTGGAACTTATTGACTGGCTGAACACTCACACGTTTGCAGAAGAACAAAAGTACCAGAGTCTTGATTATGCAAAAAAAGCCTATGAGATTTTCTGCGAAGATTTGGTACAAAGCGCTACTACCAGAGCCTGTATTTTTGGAACCATTCATACAGAGGCTACCTTATGCTTAATGGAACTTTTAGAACAGGCGGGAATGTCTGCCTATGTGGGAAAAGTAAATATGGACAGGAACAGCCCAAAGGATTTGTGTGAAGCTGACTGGGAACAGGCAGCAGAAGATACTGAGAAGTGGATTTTGCAGTGTGAAACATTAGAAAACGTAAAGCCCATTCTGACTCCCAGATTTATTCCCAGTTGTTCTGATGCATTGATGGAAGCGCTGGCTAAATTGCAGAAACAGTATCATTTGCCGGTACAGTCTCATTTGTCTGAAAATCTGGGGGAAATCCAGTGGGTAAAAGAATTGTGCCCGGATACTTCCTGTTACGGAGAAGCTTATCAGAAGTATGAGATGTTTGGAGGGGAATGTCCCACCATTATGGCGCACTGTGTACACAGTACAGAAGAGGAGCAGAAAATCATGAAGGAACAGGGGGTTTTTGTAGCTCATTGTCCGGAATCTAATACCAATTTATCTTCGGGAATTGCACCAATCCGCAGGTACATGGAGCAGGGCATTTCGGTAGGACTTGGAAGTGATGTGGCTGCCGGAACCAGTCTGTCCATGTTTCATGCCATGGCCATGGCGATTCAATGCTCCAAGCTGAGATGGCGCCTGACAGATCAAAGCCTGGCACCCCTTACTGTTTCCGAAGCGTTTTATCTGGCAACCAAAGGCGGCGGCGCCTTTTTTGGAAAGGTGGGGAGTTTTGAAGATGGGTATGAATTTGATGCTGTAGTTCTGGATGACGCCGAGATTCGTTCCCCGCGAAGACTTACGGTAAAGGAACGAATCGAGCGTCTTCTGTATCTGGCTGAAGACAGACATATTACAGCGAAATATATCTGCGGACGGGAGATTTTTTCAAAAGTGTTTTAATTACCCTGTTTTTCCAGACCATGAAGCCAGTCTGAACGAAGGAAATAAATGAGAAATACAATAGAACTTAAACACCAGGTAAGGGGATAAGCCCAGAAAATCACCCGGATATCAGGGATAAAGTGGACAGCAGTAGTAATATAGGTAACGCGGATAATGCACCAGCATACCAGCATCACAAACATAGGTACTGCAGACTTGCCGGCTCCTCTTAAAATCCCTGCCATGCAGTGAGAAAATGCCAGCAGGAAGTAAAACAGGGAGGCTGTTCTGGCCTGCGCAACACCGTAGGATAAAACCTCGGGGGTACTGTTAAAGGCGGAAATAAAGTAAGGAGCAAGGGTATAAATCACCACACCTACCAGTTCTGCTGTGACAACAGAACAGACAACGCCGAAAACAGCGCCTTTTTTTGCCCGTTTGTATTCTTTTGCGCCCAGGTTCTGGCTGATAAAGGTAGTAAGCGCCAGAGCAAAACAGGTAATCGGAAGAAAGGCAAAGCCCTCAATCTTGCTGTAAGAGCCGCAGCCTGCCACAGCCATTTGTCCAAATTTATTAATATTGGACTGCACTACCACATTTGCCAGAGAAATAATGGAATTTTGCAAACCTGCAGGAAGACCATTGGAAATAATCTGCTTCAGCATCAAAGTATCTATGCGGAGTTTGGACAGGTAAATGCGGTATTCTTTTGGCCCCTTTAGCAGATGCAGGAAGCACAGCAGTGCGCTTAAAAACTGAGAAATTACTGTTGCCAGTGCAGCAGCGCCTACACCGAAATGAAAACCTGCAACCAGAACCAAATCCAGAACAATGTTCGTGATGGAGGAGAAAATCAGATACATCAGAGGATGTCTGCTGTCTCCTACTGCCTGGAGGATTCCCACCAGGAAGTTATACATAACAAAAGCCAGGGAACCGCAGAAATAAATACGGAAATAAGTTACCGAATTGGGCAGAACATCCGCCGGAGTTCCCATCAGTACCAGAATCTGGGGCGCTGCTACAACTCCAATAAAGGTTAAGGCAATACCACAGAAAAATCCCAGGGTAATGATGGTGTGAATGGCTCTCTGAACCAGGTCAAATTTTTTCGCTCCAAAATATCGGGCTACCACAACGCCTGCTCCTACAGCAAGACCATTAAAAAAGCCAACCATAAGGAAAATCAGGTTCCCGGAGGAGCTGACAGCAGCTAACGCGCTGCTGCCTAAAAAGTTGCCTACAATCAAAGAGTCAGCAGTATTGTAAAACTGCTGGAATAAGTTCCCCAGAAATAAAGGAATGGCAAAGGCAATAATTTTTTTCCAAATGGACCCTTGTGTCATAAGGGTTGCAGAAGAATTGGTACTCACGAATGTTCCACCTCTTTTAAGGCGTTTAATTCTCTGGCTGCTGCCTCAAGATTTTCCCGGATGGAAATAGACTGGGGACAGACGGTTTCACATTTGCCACATTTCTGGCACTGATCTGCTCTGGCAGAAACATCCAATTCCTGGAAGAAGGAGTGTTTTGCTTTTTCTTTATTTCCATACATGGATAAATCATTCCAGATACGGAAGTTTCTGGGGATATCCACACCAAAAGGACATGGCATACAATAAGCGCAGCCGGTACAGCCATTTTTTGTACGTTTTTTAATGGCATCTGCAACCTGAGATACCAGATTTGCTTCCTCCTGACTGAGGGGTTCAAAGTTTCCAAAAGTATGTAGATTATCCTCTACCTGTTCCATGGTAGACATGCCGCTTAAAACCACTTTTACATTTGGTTTGCTTGCTACCCAGCGAAGAGCCCAGGAAGAAATGCTGCTGTTCGGGCGGGCTTCCTTAAAAGGAAGGGTAACATCGTCTGGAAGCTGTGCCAGAGAACCGCCTTTTACCGGTTCCATAATAACCAGAGGAATGCCCAGTTTTTCTGTAAGAGCGTAGCCTTTATCACCCGCCTGAATATCTGTATCAATGTAATTATACTGGATCTGGCAGAAATCCCATGGACGATAGGTGGCAATGGTTTCAAACACTTCATAGTCATCATGGAAAGAAAAGCCAAAGAAACGGATTTTACCCTGCTGTTTCATTTCTTCAAAATAAGGAATCAGACCTAAATCCAGTACAGTCTGCCACTTTTCCTTATCCAGACAGTGGAGAAGATAGAAATCCACATAGTCCACCTGAAGCCGGTCAAGCTGTTCCTGAAACAGACGTTTGGCATCTTCCAGGGTTTTTACATTCCAGATAGGCAGCTTGGTTGCCAGGAAAAAATCCTTTCGGCTATATTTTTTCAAGACACGACCAAGGAAGGGTTCGCTGTCGCCATTGTGATAAGGGTAGGCAGTGTCAATATAGGTAACGCCTGCGCCAATAGCAGTATCTAACATTTTTTCTGCCTCTGGTTCGTAGATGGAGCCGTCCTCATTTAACGGAAAGCGCATACATCCAAAACCAAGAAGGGAAGGGGAAACCCCTAATTTTTCAAAGTTACGGTATTCCATAAATTCATCCTCCTAACAAACTTCTAAAATTCCTTTGTCTCTATTTTATCATTCTTATTGAAAAACTTACAGTGTTAATTTGAAAAAGTACACGTATTTTCTTTTGCGCTAAATTTCAAAACCCGAAACTGCGCCAGTGTTTGCGGCAGTCCCGGGTTTGTTCTGATTTATTTGCGGTTACAGTCCTTGCAGGTTGCCATGCAAGGCATATCGAAGCCTGGATTGAAAGCATAGAAATTCTTGGAATCCAAATCTTCCTGGACAGCTCTTAAAACTTCACCGAAACGCTGGAAGTGTACGATTTCCCTCATGCGGAGGAATTTAATGGGTTCAATGACATCCGGGTCATCTATGAGCCGCAGGATGTTGTCATAGGTGGTGCGGGCTTTTTGTTCTGCTGCCATATCTTCAAATAAATCAGTAATCGGGTCACCTTTGGACTGGAACTCACAGGCATTAAAAGGAATGCCTCCTGCTGCCTGAGGCCAGATACCTACGGTGTGGTCCACATAATAAGGTGCAAAGCCGGATTTTTCAATTTCTTCCATAGATAAATTCCGGGTGAGCTGGTGTACAATGGTAGCTACCATTTCAAGGTGTGCAAGTTCTTCGGTACCGATATCTGTAAGCGTTCCCATGGCAATTCGGTTTGTCATGGCAAAACGTTGAGACAGATACCGCATAGAAGCGCCCATTTCACCGTCAGGCCCGCCATATTGGCTGATAATCACCTGAGCTGCCCGGGCATCCGGCTTCTTAATGTTTACTGGAAACTGAAGTCTTTTTTCATAATTCCACATATCCTAGCATCCTCCTTCCCATGGCCATGGCTGCATAACCCACTCCCACCGGCGGCTGCAGTTTTCAGAAGCAGTATCTAAAGTGAGGGGGCCATAATGAGCCGCGTATTCCTGCAAAGCCCGGTTGCGTGTTTCCGAATGTTCTTTCAGACAGGCCATGGCTTGCTCATTGTCCGGATGGGTATCCAGGAACAAGGTCAGCTCCACCACAGCAAAGCTTACTTCATTAATCAGGTTCAGCAGTTCTTTTTGTGAACAGGAAGGATGGCTTGAATTTAACATTTACATCCACCTCTCTTTCCACAGAATGGTTTGCACAGTTCAGGGAAAATAGTTCCCATTTGAAAACCCTTGCACAGGGTAAAGGTGTTAGAAAAACCCTGCATGGGCACATAAGCCATAGTCAGGGGGAGATGATCTGCATGTTTGTAGATATCCATATCTTCAATTCTATCAGAACAGCCGCAGCGGTTCTCCGGTTTTTTCTCCATTGCCGGAGCAGGGCAGGCACTCTTAGGATGATACTCCCGAGGCTGTACGCGGCAGGAACGTGACATCATTGGATTCATTCCGTAGTAGTCCATAATGGTTCCCTTTCTTAAAAATATGACAGTCTGGAATCACTGCCTGATTACAATATTATGTTATGGAAAAAGCAGTAAAAGGTGAAAGAGGAAAAAGATTTTACAGACTGCCCTTGCAGATAGAGAAATCTTTCTGTAAAATAAAACGTGCTGAAAATAGTAGGGAAAGATGGGCGGTTAAGATATGAGAAACATTTTGAAGAAAACATGGGCAGTCATAAAATATAATATGGGAAGTCTGCTGTTGTTTGAAGCAGGATATCGGATTGCTGTGTTTTTTCTGACCATGCAGATGGTACATGGAGCAGTTACTTTTGTTTTAAAAAAGCAAAATTTCAGTTATCTGACTGCTGAGAATTATGGAGAGTTTCTGGCCAGCCCCCTGTGTATTTTGCTGTTCTTTGGAATCCTGATTTTTCTGCTGTTCTTTTTTCTTGTGGAGGTTTCAGCCCTGCTTTTAGGCTTTCAGTATTCTTATCAGAGAAAAAAACTGTATGCCAGTGATATGCTGATTTTAGGAATAAAACAAAGTATTTCTTTTTTGCGCCATAGTAAAATTTCCTGGATTTTCTGTGTGGCCTTGTCTGCGCCATTTCTTACAGCGTATTTTATCATTCGTGAGATTTCTTATATTCGGGTGCTGGAATTTACAGCCAGGCAGATTTATAAGGAAGTCACACCCCATATACTTTTGTATGCTGTTCTTGGTGTTACATTAGTGTTCTCTTTTTTGCTGGTATTTGCGCTGCCTTATTGCATACTGGCAAGGCAGAGGAGCCTGGGAGGAATTTGGGCAGGAATCAGACTGCTTAGAAAACAATGGAAAAAGGTACTTGCAGGATTTTTTGTTTTGCATCTGGTAATGCTGGGGTTTATTTTTGCTATGTATCTTCTGGCTATGGTGTTTATGACCGGATTTGTTTCTTTTGGAACAGGGAAATCAGGAGCAGTAAGCAGGGTATTGATTTACAGTGGCTATATTGAGATGGCTCTTGGGATTTTTGCAGGCGGCGTGCAGTTGACAGGAAGTCTGGCTTTTGTTTCTGTGGTTTTTTCCAGATTTCGGGTGCCTCAGAAAAAAGAAGTGCCGGTTTATGAGCTGATGAAACAATATAGCTGGTATCAAAAGGTAGGCAGAAGGCGTATGGCAGCCATTCTTTCTGTGGTGTTTCTTTTGTTTGAGGGCAGTTATCTGGTGGCGCTGGCAGCGTCTTATGACAATTCCCTGGAGACATTGATGGGGGATATGAAGATTACAGCCCACAGAGGCGGCGCTCTTATGGCGCCGGAAAATACGGTCAGCGCCTTGAAATCCAGCATAGAATGTGGTGCGGATATGGCAGAAATTGACGTGCAGGAGACTGAGGACGGAAAGCTGATTTTACTGCATGATGATTCTTTGAAGCGGACAGCCGGTGTAAAAAAGAAGGTATGGGAGATGGAGCTGGCAGAAATAAAGAAGCTGGATGCAGGAACCAGTTTTCATGAGCGGTATCGGGGAGAGAAAATTCCAACGTTAGAGGAAGTTCTGGATTTTTGCAAAGGAAAGCTGGACTTAAACATAGAGATTAAGTATAATGGTAAAAATAAGGGGATTGTAAACAAGGTAGTCCGTACCATTCGGGAGGCTGGCTTTGAAGAACATTGTGTGGTTACGTCTATGAATTATCAGTTCCTGGAACAGATAAAAAAGCTTGCACCAGAGATTCGCACCGGCTATATTATGACAATGACCTATGGAAGTGTTTCCAAGGTGTCAGCGGCAGATTTTTTTAGTGTGAAGTATACGTATGTGGATGAGAGCTTTGTCAGGGAGGCGCATGCTCTGGGAAAAGAGGTGCATGCCTGGACAGTAAACTACAGGGGAGATGTAAAGCGGATGCTGGATATGGGAGTGGATAATATCATTACGGACGATCCGGTGATGGTCCGCAAGGTGCAGAACCAGGAAAGCGGCAGCCCGGTGGGATATCTGGAGCTTTTGCGCTATGCGCTGGGAATTTAGCGGGAGGATAAAAATGGCAAAAAAGAAAAAAAAGGGAAGGGCAAAATCTGAGTATTTCGATTATAACTTAATTGCAGCCGTTATTTTGCTTACTTGCTTTGGACTGGTTATGCTGTACAGCACCAGTGCCTATACTGCGCAGATAAAATTTGATGATGATATGAGCTTTTTCAGAAAGCAGGCAATTATCAGTGTGGCCAGTATTATGATAGCAGTTGGTCTTTCTATGTTTGATTATCATTTGCTGTACTATATAAGCCGGTTTATTTACTGGTTTTCCATTTTTTTAATGGCGTTGGTAAAATATACGCCGTTGGGTGTTGAGGTAAACGGCGCCAAGAGATGGTTGAGACTGGGAACAGAAGTATTGCAGTTTCAGCCTGCGGAGGTGGCGAAAATTGCAGCCATTACCTTTATTCCCTGTCTGATTATGAAAATGGGAAGGGAAGTGGCAACCAGAGCGGGCTTTTGGAAGCTGGTAGCTTATGGAGGCGGTTTGGCTTTTGCAGCGTTTTATTTGACAGATAACTTAAGTACAGCTATGATTATTGCGGGTATCACAGCTTTGATGATTTTCGTAGCTCATCCAAATCAAAAGCTGTTTATCCGGATTGCCATAGCAGGTGTGATTGGAATTGTTTTGATTCGGGTGATTCTCCAGGTGACCCTTGGGGAAATGACGCTGAACATGGATAATGTAGACAGCTTCCGTATGGAGCGTGTGCTGGTGTGGCTGAATCCTCAGCAGTATTCTTCAGAAGGAGGATATCAGATTATGCAGGCATTGTACGCCATTGGAAGCGGGGGATTTTTCGGAAAAGGTCTGGGAAACAGCGTACAGAAGCTGGGACCTGTGCCGGAGGCCCAAAATGATATGATTTTCTCCATTGTGTGTGAGGAATTAGGGGTGTTTGGCGGTCTGATTATTATTGCATTGTTTGGCTACCTGTTGTACCGGCTTTTCTTTATTGCGCAGAATGCCCCGGATTTCTATGGCTCTCTTATGGTGAGCGGTATTATGATTCATATTGCCCTCCAGGTTATTTTAAATATCTGTGTTGTGCTGAACTGGATTCCCACCACAGGAATTACTCTTCCGTTTGTCAGTTACGGTGGTACTTCTGTTTTGTTCCTTATGGCGGAAATGGGAATTGCCCTCAGTGTGTCCAGGCAAATCAAATTTGAGGAACAAAAGGGTTGACAAATATAGGAAAAGAAGATATACTTTGAGAATCAAAATATTAAAATGAAAATATGTAATGGATTTAAAGGAGATAGGAATTATGTTAGAAAAAATGAGAGAAATTATTGCAGAACAGTTAAATTGTGATGCAGAAAGCATCCAGCCGGAGACTTCTTTTAAGGAAGATTTAGGAGCAGATTCCTTAGACTTATTTGAACTGGTTATGGCTTTAGAAGATGAATATTCCGTAGAAATCCCTGCAGAAGAATTACAGGAGCTTACAACCGTAGGCGCTGTTATGGATTATCTGAAAAAAATCGGTGTAGAGGAATAAAAAGTTGCCAGAAATAGGATTGCTATTTCTGGCAACTTTTTGTATGCTAGAAATAACAAAGAAATTGCCCTTTTGGGGTGTTTAATAAGGAGGAAGCTTTTATGACAACATTAGAAGAATTGGGATTTGAGCTGCGCCATGTTGGGATTAACTGTGAGACAGAGGAAGAAGCCTGCAAGGTAGCGTCTCGCTTTGATACGATCTTTGGATTTACCAAGAAAGTGGGAAACAGCTCTGTGTTTGCAGGGACAGCAGTGGAAGCTATGAAGACACCGTATCTTGGGAAAAACGGTCATATTGCAGTGGGGACAACTGATGTAGAAAAGGCTATGGAATATCTTAAGAACCAGGGGATAGAATTTGATATGGAAACTGCAAAATATAAAAATGAAAAAATGATTGCTGTTTATCTTAAAGAAGAAATCGGCGGTTTTGCAGTGCATCTGGTACAGAAATAATTAGGAAAAATTATTAAAATAAAAAGAATCCGGGAAACCTACTTGAAAATAAAAAGGGCTTCCTGTATAATTTTTATGGCGCTGGGGTATAGGGTGAAAGCCACATACCCCATGCTTTTTGTGTAAGAAACGAAATATAAGATAAAACAGAAAGAAGGATATTGTTCATGAGTCAGGTTAGAACAAGATTTGCACCAAGCCCAACAGGAAGAATGCACGTTGGAAATTTAAGAACTGCACTGTATGCATATTTAATTGCAAAACATGAAAACGGAAGCTTTATGCTTCGTATAGAAGATACAGACCAGGAGCGTTTTGTGGATGAGGCTCTTGGAATTATTTACAGAACTCTGGAAAAAACAGGGCTGATTCACGATGAAGGTCCGGATAAGGACGGGGGATATGGTCCTTATGTACAGAGTGAGAGAAATGCGCAGGGTATTTATTTAAAATATGCAAAGCAGCTTATTGAGCAGGGTGATGCCTATTACTGCTTTTGTACCAGGGAGCGTCTGGAATCCTTAAAAGCCAGTGTGGGAGAAAAGGAAATCGCAGTGTATGACAAGCATTGTCTGCATTTGAGCAAAGAAGAGGTTCAGGCAAAATTAGAAGCAGGAGAGCCTTATGTTATCCGCTTTAATATGCCAACAGAAGGTACAACCACTTTCCATGATGACATTTATGGAGATATTACAGTACCAAATAATGAGCTGGATGATTTGATTTTAATTAAATCCGATGGGTTCCCTACCTATAATTTTGCCAATGTTGTGGATGACCATTTGATGGGAATTACCCACGTAGTAAGAGGGAATGAATATCTTTCTTCTTCTCCGAAATACAATCGTATTTATGAGGCGTTTGGATGGGAAATTCCTACTTATGTACACTGTCCGCTGATTACCAATGAGGAACATCAGAAGCTGAGCAAGCGTTCCGGACATTCTTCCTATGAAGATTTGCTGGATCAGGGCTTTTTGACAGAAGCCATTGTAAACTATGTGGCGCTTCTGGGATGGTGTCCTCAGGATAATCAGGAAATCTTTTCACTGGAAGAATTAGTGAAGGTATTTGATTATCATCATATGAGCAAATCTCCGGCTGTTTTTGATATCCAGAAACTGAAATGGATGAATGGGGAGTATATGAAAGCCATGGATGAGGATAAATTCTATGAAATGGCTCTTCCATATATTAAACAGGTGATTACAAAAGACCTGGATTTGAAAAAAATCGCCCATATGGCAAAAACCAGAATTGAAGTGTTACCGGATATCCCTGCTCTTATTGACTTCTTTGAGGCAGTTCCGGAATATGATGTGTCCATGTACACTCATAAAAAAATGAAAACAAATCCGGAAATTTCTCTGGAGGTTCTGGAAAAAATTCTTCCGGTGCTGGAAAATCAGGAAGATTATTCCAATGATGCTTTGTATGAATTGCTTTGCGGTTTTGCAAAAGAGAACGGTTACAAAAATGGTCAGATTCTGTGGCCAATCCGTACTGCGCTTTCCGGAAAACAGATGACACCTGCAGGTGCAACAGAGATTCTGGAGGTACTTGGAAAAGAAGAGAGTCTGAAACGTATTCAGGCTGCAGTGGAGAAGCTGAAATAAAACATGAAGAAAAATTCAGCACAGGAAAAAGCCATACTGCATAATCAGGGGCCAATGATGCTTCTGGCAGGTCCCGGTTCCGGAAAAACTACCACCATGACCAAGCGGGTGAAAGCGCTTCTGGAGTATCACCAGGTAAATCCTGCACACATTCTGGTGGTAACCTTTACCAAGGCGGCTGCCAGAGAGATGAAGGAGCGCTTTGAAAAGCTGTGTCAGGAGTCAGGGCTTACCCAGAATTATAAGCAGGTGACCTTTGGAACCTTTCATGGAGTGTTTTATGGAATCCTGAGGCATGCCTATGGTCTTACAGGAAAAAACATCATTAGTGAGGAACGCAGATATGATATGCTGCGGGAACTGGTTTATCGTCAGAAAATAGAGGTGGAGGATGAAAAGGAGTTTTTTGAAGGTCTGGTTCAGGAAATCAGTGAAGTGAAAAACAGCAGGATTCCTCTGGAACATTATTATTCCAAAAACTGTCCGGATGAGGTGTTCCGAAGCCTTTATACTTCTTACGTCACCACATGCAGACAGTCCAGACTTCTGGATTTTGATGATATGCTGCTGTATTGCTATGATTTGCTCACCCAGCGTCAGGATATTCTGGCTGGGTGGCAGAAGAAATTCCAGTATATTCTGGTAGATGAATTTCAGGATATTAACAAGCTTCAGTATGATATTGTGAAGATGCTGGCAGCCCCTGAGAACAATCTGTTTATTGTAGGAGATGATGATCAGTCTATCTATGCCTTTCGGGGGGCAAAGCCGGAGATTATGATGAATTTTCCCAAGGATTTCCCTTCGGTGCAGACGGAATTGCTTTCTGTGAATTACCGTTCTACCAGAGAAATCGTGGATGCGGCAGGGAGAGTCATTGCATGGAACAAAAGGCGTTTTCAAAAGAAAATCCAGACAGAGAATGAACAGGGGAAACCTCTGGTGGTAAAGGCTTTTCAAAATGGAAAAGAAGAGGAGCTGTACTTAAAAGACTGCATTGTAAAGGCCCATGAGCAGGGCTGTCCTTACGAAGAAATGGCAGTTCTTTACCGGACAAATTCCGGCGCCAGATTTCTGGTGGAAATTCTTATGGAGTACCAGATTCCCTTTCAGATGCGGGATGTGCTGCCAAATCTTTACGACCACTGGATTGCCAGAAACTTTATTTCTTATATGAAGCTGGCTATGGGAGACAGAAGCCGCAAGGAGTTTCTGCAGGTTATGAACCGCCCGAACCGGTATATTTCCAGAGATGCGCTGGAGGAATCCCAGGTATCCTTTGAGGCTCTGCGCTGGCATTATGAAGATAAGGAATGGATGCTGGATCGTATTGACAAGTTTGAGGAAGATTTAAACCTGTTAAAAAATATGACGCCTTATGGGGCGGTGAATTATATTCGTCATGGAATCGGATATGAAGAATATCTGAAAACTTACGCCATGTTTCGAAAGCTGAAGCTGGAAGATCTGTATGAGGTTCTGGAAGAGCTGGCAGACAGCGCAAAGGGATACCAGACCTTTGGAGAGTGGTTTATTCACATTGAAGAATATACCAGGAAGCTGAAAGAGCAGGCAAAAACCAGGATTTCAGAGAAAAAAGGTGTGGTCATCTCTACCCTTCACAGCGTCAAAGGCCTGGAGTTTGATAAAGTCTTTCTCATGGATGTCAATGAAGGGATTATGCCGTATAAAAAGGCGCTGACCGAAAGTGATATTGAGGAAGAACGCCGGTTGTTTTATGTAGGTATGACCAGAGCCAGAAAAGAACTTTATTTATTTTATGCAAAAGAGTGCCATGAAAAGCAACTGGAGCCCTCCAGATTTCTTACAGAAGGCGGTCTTTTAAAAGGAGAACAAAATGAACCAGCCAGAAATCAGAATTTACACAGGGAACATACAGGCCTGGACCAGTGACGTATTGTCCTGTAAAAGCAGGGAATCTCTGTGCGGGCGCAGACTTTTAGCCTATGGACTTTTGGACTGGGGCAGAGAAGATTTGTTTTACAATATTCACAGGGCAGATGAACTGTATGCTTATCTGGAAGGAATGATTGGGAAAGGAAACCATGGAAAACCTTATTTCAGGGAAAATCTGGGGATTCACTTTAATATCAGCCATTCCGGGGCATATGGGGCATGTGCCCTTTCTTTCATACCCTGCGGCCTGGATATTCAGGAAGTAAGAAAAGTCCCCGGCAGAAAAATGCTGGAACGGGTTTTAAGCAGGGAAGAACAGGAAGTGGTTCAAAAGGCGCAAAATCCAGAGGTGGAATTTTGCAGGTTTTGGGCCAGAAAAGAGAGTTTTTTGAAATTATCCGGAGATGGGATTACCAGGTCTATGAGGGACCTGGAGCAGCCTGGATGGTACCAGGAATTTCAGGTGGACAGTCAGGTGCTGGGATGTATTTGTGCGGGAGAACACTGCCATGTGACGGTTCAGAAGGTATGGGAAGGAGAATTTTTTCAAAGATTTTTACCATGAGAAAAAAACCTGTTCATAATTAAGGATTGTCCTCATATATTAGGAGTAAAGAGGTGAGGGATTATGAGACAGGAAGAGATTACAAGACTGTTCCCCATGCATATCCGAAAGGCGCTTTCCAAGGCAGCCTTTGATATGGAACAGGTTTATGAAATACGGCTTCGTGTAAATGGGCCCTTGATTCTTATTTATCAGGGAAAAGAGTATTTCCTTTCTAAACAGGGAGACTTTTCTGGGAGTGAATCAAGGGCTTATCTTGTAAAAGCAGAGGATGTAACAGAAACCATGGAATATATCAGCCGTTATTCCATGTATGCCTTTGAAGAAGAACTGCGGCAGGGATTTATTACCATTCAGGGGGGACACCGGGTAGGAATTGCCGGAAAAACGGTTCTGGATGGGAATAAAATCAAAAGTGTAAAATACATATCTTATTTAAATCTTCGATTATCACATCAGATAAAAGGGTGCGCAGCGCCTATACTTCCCTATATCATAAAACAGAATCATTTGTGCCATACCCTGATTATTTCACCCCCAAGATGTGGGAAAACAACACTGCTTCGGGATTTAATTCGCCAGGTAAGCAACGGAACCTCCTATTTGAAAGGCGTTACCGTAGGGGTTGTGGATGAACGGTCAGAAATCGCAGGCTCTTTTCAGGGAATCCCGCAAAATGACCTGGGAATCCGCACAGATATCCTGGATTGCTGTCCAAAGGCAGAGGGCATGATGATGCTCATTCGTTCCATGTCTCCGGAGGTTGTGGCAGTAGACGAGCTGGGAGATTATGAAGACATTCATGCCATTGAATCAGTGATACACTGCGGCTGTAAACTCTTTGCTACGGTTCATGGAAGCTCAGTGGAGGATATCAAGGAAAAACCGCTGATGCAGCGGCTGGTTCAGGAAAAGATTTTTGAGCGTTACATTGTGCTGCATAAGGAGGAGCGGGCTGGGAGGGTTCGTGCGATTTTTGATGAAAGGGGAACCAGTCTTTATGACTGCAAGGGAAGGCAGGGAATTTTATGCTGAGGCTTGCCGGTACGGTTTTGGTATTGTTTTCCTGCACTGCTTTGGGGTGGAGCAGAAGCATGGCATTACAGAAACGTCTGGAGCAACTGAGAGAAGTGGAAAAAATGGTCCATCTTATACTGGGGGAAATTACCTATCGCAAGGAAACGCTGCCGGAAGCCCTGCTTCGGATATCCGAAAAAACAGGGCAGCCCTTTTCAGAATTTCTAAGAGAAGTATCCAGACAGGCCAGCTTATTTCAGGGAGACTGTTTTTCCAAGATTTTCAGGGAAACCACGCAGCAATGTCTAAAAGACAGCGCTTTGGATAAAAAAGACCTGGAAGCTTTTTCACAGCTTGGAGAATATCTGGGCTGGATGGACATTACACTGCAAAAAAATACCATAACACTATATCAGAAACAGCTAAAACAGGAAATTCAATATCTGGAAAGGGAACTGCCGGGCAGGAAAAAAATGTGCCAGAGCCTTGGAGTGATAGCAGGGATTTTTTTGTCCATTTTATGCCTTTAACATCATTGGAAAAATAGGGGAGGAAACAGGATGGAAGTTAGTTTGTTATTTAAAATCGGGGCAGTGGGCATTCTGGTATCTGTCCTGTGCCAGATTCTGAAGCACAGCCAGAGAGAAGAGCTGGCTTTTTTAACAAGTCTTACAGGCCTGCTTCTGGTACTGTTCTGGGTCCTGCCTTATATTTACGATTTATTTACCACCATTCAGGATTTGTTTGCGCTGTAGGAGGAGAGACATGGAAGTAGTAAAAATCGTCATGCTGGGAATGACTGGTGTGTGTCTGGGACTTCTTCTAAAAGAGACTAAGCCGGAATACGCGGTGTATATCAGTCTGGCAGTAGGAGTATTTATTTTTTCGTATATGACAGAGAAAATCGCCTATTTGTTTTCCTCTATTTTAAAGCTGCGGGAGTATCTGCCTTTGGAAGAAAAATATCTTACAGTGCTGCTGAAAATGATTGGCGTTACCTATCTTGCCCAGTTTTCCTCCGGTATCTGTAAGGATGCAGGGTATTCTTCCATTGCAGGGCAGATTGAAATCTTTGCCAAGCTGTATATTATGGTGTTGTCCATTCCTGTGCTCCTGGCGCTGATGGAAGCCATTCACAGCTTTCTGGCATGAAGGGAGAAAAGCTGCAAAAGAGGAAAACTATCTTTCTCTGGAGTTTGCTGTTGCTTTTATTATTTCCTGTTTCGGTAAATGCCGCAGAACAGGAAGAAGCGTTTTTAGAAGACCTGGAATTGCAGCAAATGCAGGAAGCGGTAAATGAACTTCTGGGAGAAGATACCTTTTCCCTGGAAGGGGCTCTGGGAGAAATAGCAAAGGGAGAAAAGAGCTTATCAAAAGATCAGATTGTGGGGCTTTTAAAGGAGTTTTTGTTATCCCGTCTTATTTGGGATAAGGAAATTTATGCGCAGATTATTTTGCTGGTCGTGGTTGCGGCCTTGTTTTCTAATTTTACAGAAGTATTTGGAAACGGGCAGACAGGGGAAATCAGTTTTTATCTGGTGTACATGCTTCTGGCAGCAATTTTGATTCATTCCTTTGGCACAGCCAGCCAGGAGGTTTCTGGAAAATTACAGGAACTGATAGTGTTTATGAAAGCCTTGATGCCTTCTTATTTCCTTGCGGTTACAGCAGCCTCCGGCTCTGCCACAGCTATGGTGTTTTATGAAATGGTTATGGGAGCCGCATATGTGGTACAGGTTCTTCTTTTAAAAGCAGTAATACCGGGGATTCATGCTTATGTCCTGATTCAGATTGTAAATTTTCTTCACAGGGAGGAATTGCTTTCCCGTATGGCAGAGCTTTTGCAGACTATCGTAGAATGGACTCTGAAAACCTGTACAGCGGCTATGATAGGGATGCAGTTGGTGCAAAATATGATTACTCCGGCAGTAGATTCCCTGAAGCGGGATGTAATCGGAAAAACAGCAGCAGCCATTCCGGGAGTGGGAAATGCCATTGATGGTGTTACAGAAGTAGCCCTTGCAACAGCAGTGCTCATTCGCAACAGTCTGGGGGTATTAGGGATTCTTATTTTGCTGCTCATTGGTCTGCCTCCTATTATCCGGCTGGGAATTATGACCCTTCTTTATAAGTTTCTGGCAGCATTTTTACAGCCGGTTTCTGATAAACGCATGTCAGGGTGTCTGTCAGCAGTAGGAGAGGGCTGCAGACTTTTGCTGAAAGTGCTTATTATGGTGGAATTGTTGCTGCTAATTACCATTGCTATTCTGGCAGTTTCTTTTATAGGGAATTAAGGGAAAGAAGGAGAAGGTATGACAGAAGCGTTATATTCCTGGGTGGAGAGTCTGGTGTGCTATTATATCCTGCTTTCGGCAGTGACAAACTTTTTGCCGGATAACAGCTTTAAAAAGTATATTCAGTACTATCTGGGATTACTTTTGATTTTGGTGATGCTGTCTCCTGTGTTTCAAGTCACCGGGATTCAAAAAGAAATAGACCGCTGTGTAGAGGAGCTGGGAGAGACGTTTAAGGACAGGGAGACATGGGAGGAAAGGGCAGAAAGCTTTGAAGAAAACTGGCAGACTGTAATACAGGGACAGGAGGTGGAGCCATGAAGCTGGTTCAGGAGCTGATGAAAAAGGAGAAGCTGGTAGCGCTGCTTCTGGTTGGGCTGCTTTTGCTTATTGTGGCGCTGCCGGTAAAAGAAAAAGAGAAAAACCAGGAGGAGATGGGACTGTCCTTAGAGGAAGAGAGCATAAAAGGAGAGGGGGAATTGTGGCAGAATAAAATGGAGGAGCGTCTTGTGCAGGTGTTGGAGCAGGTAGAGGGAATCGGGGAAACCCAGGTCTTTCTTACCTGTGCCGGAACGGAGAAAAAGGTGGTGGAAAAGGATGAAGCAGAAACTGTATACGAAAAAGATGCCAGAGGAAATCAGTCCCCTTATGTAAGCCAGGAGCAGTATCCTCAGGTAACAGGAGTGCTGGTGGTGGCAAAGGGAGGGGATGATCCCATTGTAATTCAGAATATCCAGGAAGCAGTTGAGGCATTATTTCAGGTGGAACCCCATAAAATTAAAGTAATGAAAATGAATTAAAGGAGAGAGCACATGAAAAAAATCTTCAAAAAAAATCAGGTTATCATTACAGCGCTGGCAATTATGATTGCAGTAGCCGGGTACATCAACTATTCAGACAGCCAGTTTGGAGTCAGTAAGGAAAAGAAAACAGAAGATACCAAAGAGACGGCTTCTGAAACTCAGGAAATCGTAGAAGAAATCGAAAGTCTGGATTATGATATTACAGATGAGACAGCCATGGTGGAAGAAAACCAGAAAGCCCAGGGACAGGAAGGAGAAACAGAGACTGAAACAGAAACAGAGACACCGGGAGAGGCAGTTCTTACAGGCTCTTCCAATTTTGTAGCCCAGGCAAAGGTAAACAGAGAGCAGGTACGCTCTGCCAACAAGGAAACCCTGTTAGAGATTATTAACAATGAAAATCTGGGAGAAGAGCAGAAACAGGATGCAGTAAATTCTATGGTGAATATGACAAACCTGGCAGAACAGGAGGAGGCTGCAGAGCTTCTCTTAGAGGCTCAGGGCTTTAGCAATATTGTGGTGAACCTGACCGGAGACAGCGCAGATGTAATCGTGCCAAAAGAATACATGGAGGATGCCAGACGGGCTCAGATTGAAGATATTGTAAAACGCAAAACCAGCGTGCCGGCAGAAAATATTGTGATTACGCCACTGGAAGGAGAGAGTGAAGAGAAAACTTCCCCTTGACATGCTATTTCCGGTATACTAAAATAGCACCAGTGTGCTAGATAGAGAAGGAGGGCCTGACGTGGCTGATTATACGAAAGAAATTACAAAAAGACGTACATTTGCAATTATTTCCCACCCGGATGCGGGTAAAACCACCCTTACAGAAAAATTTCTGCTTTACGGCGGCGCCATTAATCTGGCGGGAAGTGTTAAGGGTAAGGCAACTGCCCGTCATGCAGTTTCTGACTGGATGGAAATAGAAAAGGAAAGAGGTATTTCTGTAACCTCTTCTGTATTGCAGTTTAATTATGATGGCTATTGCATCAACATATTGGATACTCCCGGACATCAGGACTTCTCAGAGGATACCTACCGTACCCTGATGGCAGCAGATTCTGCGGTCATGGTCATTGATGCGTCAAAGGGTGTGGAGGCCCAGACCAGAAAACTGTTTAAGGTCTGCGCTATGCGTCATATTCCGATTTTTACGTTTATTAACAAGCTGGATCGGGATGCAAATGACACCTTTGATTTGCTGGATGATATTGAGAAAGAACTGGGAATCCCTACCTGCCCCATTAACTGGCCTATTGGTTCAGGAAAAAAATTCAGAGGGGTTTATGACAGGGAAACAGGGAAAGTCCTTACCTTTTCAGATACCATGAAAGGTACCAGGGAAGGTATTGAAGAAATCATAGATTTGGAAGACCCACATCTGGACGATGTGTTAGATGAAGAACAAAAAGAGCAGCTTTTAGAAGAAATCGAACTTTTGGACGGAGCCAGCGCTGAGTTTGACCAGGAGCTGGTAGATAAGGGAGAACTCTCTCCGGTATGCTTTGGTTCTGCGCTTACTAACTTTGGTGTGGAAACCTTTTTGAAACATTTCCTGAAAATGACCTCTTCTCCTCTTCCAAGAAAAGCGGATATTGGTGAGGTTGACCCAATGAAAGAAGAATTTTCCGCCTTTGTGTTTAAGATTCAGGCAAATATGAATAAGAACCACAGAGACCGTATTGCCTTCATGCGTATCTGTTCCGGAAAATTTGAGGCATCCAGGGAAGTGTACCATGTACAGGGCAATAAGAAAATGCGCCTTTCCCAGCCTCAGCAGATGATGGCACAGGACCGCCATGTGGTGGAAGAGGCTTATGCAGGAGATATTATCGGTGTGTTTGACCCAGGTATTTTCTCCATTGGAGATACGGTATGCAATCCAGGGAAAAAGTTCCAGTATGAAGGGATTCCTACCTTTGCGCCGGAACATTTTGCCAGAGTACGTCTCCTGGACAGCATGAAGAGAAAGCAGTTTGTAAAGGGTATTAATCAGATTGCCCAGGAAGGCGCGATTCAGATTTTCCAGGAAATTATGGGAGGTATGGAGGAAATCATTGTAGGCGTAGTTGGCGTGCTGCAGTTTGATGTGCTGAAATTCCGCCTGGAAAATGAATACAATGTAGATATCCGTCTGGAAGCCCTGCCTTATGAGCATATCCGCTGGATTGAAAATAAGGAAGAGGTAGATGTGAAGAAACTCACCGGAACTTCCGACATGAAGAAGGTTATGGATATGAAAGGAAATCCACTGCTGCTGTTTATCAATAGCTGGAGCATTGGCATGACCTTAGATCGAAATGAAGGGCTGAAACTGGCGGAATTTTCTAAAAACTAAAAAGAAAAGCTGATGGCTTCTGCAGTGGGATTTATGCAGAAGGCGTCAGCTTTTTTGTGTGTTTGCCACTATATAGGAGTTAAAATAGGTGGAAATCATAAAATCTGGGATATCAACCTACAAAAGAAGGGCAGGAATAAGTGGAAATTATCAATTTGAAGATATCCACTTACAAAAAAAGAAACGAAATAGGTGGGGATTATAAAAAGCTATAACTCCACTTATGAAAAGGTAGTAAAAAGTAAGTGGGATTTTAGAAGTTGATAATCATGGCCTATAGTTCGTAACAAAAAGTAGGCTGTGAGAGGGAAATTTACTTTTATGGCTTATTTTTCCATGGGAAAAGTAGGGTGTAATTGGCAGATTTATGAAATAAGCTTATCTGTATATAAATACAAAGCACAATTAGAGATAAATTAACAGAAAACAAAAAATATTTTGTTGTGTTGCCAGTTTTTTCTGTGGTACAATAAAACAAATCAAAACGGGGAGGGAGTATTGTGATTATTGATTCATATGACGTAAACAGCGAACCTATTGTAAAGCTGGAGAATTTTTATGGAGAGAAAAAGTATCTGGTTAAGAAATGTATTCTTATTTTTTCAAAAGTAATCTATGAACATATGCTTGAAAATTTTCAATGCAGACAGATAGCGGAAGTGAATGCGTGCAATGGGAATATACCGGTTT
This sequence comes from uncultured Bacillota bacterium, assembly GCA_958352855.1. GTDB lineage: Bacteria > Bacillota > Clostridia > Lachnospirales > Lachnospiraceae > Blautia. Next base: position 5,824 of record CATWQE010000018.1, on the reverse strand, counting down.
GGTCCTTTGAATATCAGGGAGAAATTATTGCTTTCTATCTGACACCAATAGGTTCAACTCTTGCAGCAGGGACGCTGGCGGAGGTCAATCATCTGACAGGGGCGTCAAGTTTCATTATGTTTGGTTCTTGCGGAAGCTTACAGAAAGAAGTGACAGATGGAAAGTTTATCATTCCAACACAGGCATATAGGGGAGAAGGATTGTCCTATTATTTTGCAAAACCTCAGGATTATATAAAAATAAGAAATGCAGATAAATTAACTCAAATTTTCTCTGAATTGAAGTTGCCCTATGTTCAGGGGAAAGTATGGACTACAGACTGTATGCTTCGGGAAACCGTAAATCTTGTAAACAAACGAAAACAGGAAGGATGTATTGCAGTGGAAATGGAGCTTGCAGGAGTTCAGGCAATTTGTGATTTTTATGGATTTGAATTATATGATTTTCTTGTTTCAGGTGATGTACTTATAGAAGGAAGTTATGAAACAGAGGGATTATCTGCTGCAAATCATAATCTGGATAAGCTGTTTCTTGCATTGCAGATAGCAAAGAGGATATAGAGTAATGTATCTATCTTATAGTTGTGAGCCTGTGGTGAACTAATAGGAAAGGAACTGCAAAAAGAAAAGAATATGAAAAAAATATATGCTAAAGGATATCTTATGCTTTCAGCAGTGGCGTTTTGTGTTGGAATATTTATTTTAATATATGGATTTTATGGTAGCATAAATGATATAAAAGGCTCTGAATTGCTTTGCGTGTTGAGCATTGGGATGATGATTATATTTTTATACAAGGTACTAAAAACTTTTCCGAATACCTGGATAAAGTATGATAAAGATACAATTATTATCAGCCAAATTTCCAGTAAATATGAAAATGGAAAAAAACAAAAGAAAGAAGTAACATTGAATGTGAAGAATATCAGGAAATATGGCTTTTCTTTTGAGTTGTTACAAGAAAATATAGAGTATACACATTGTAAAAATGGTGCTCTTGGAATTGATATGGAAATGGCTATTTTAATGGAAGATAATGAAAAGTTTTCTGTTGACTTAATGTATTACACAAAAAAACAAATAAAATTACTGCTCCAACATATATATACAAACACAAGTATATTTCCAACAGGCAGCTTAAACAATTATTTCTAAATATATGAATATAACGGAAAATTCAGTTTATAAATACTCTTCTATTATGAATAAGGAAGTCATGAATACAAGGGAGGTTGAATTTGGATAGACATAGCATTCGATATTTATTTGAACATAGGATATTGCCAAAATATTTTTTTGAAGGCAAAAAGTCATTTGTGGGTTTATTGATAAATAAAAAAGAAGTTTTGTTTGAGATGATTAATATACTTTTTAATGATGAACAGGTTCTTAATCCTTACTCTTCGGAAGATTATAAAGTTACAATGCAAAAAGTTACTGACGAAGTACGAATGATTAAAATGGAATTTCCTAAGCCGGAAGAAGAACCTTTGTGCTATTGTGCGTATATGTTTTTTGATGATACTTTTCATAAGATAAGCTATTTTTGTATTGAAAGAGGAAATTCGGAAGACAATGAATATCCATTTGTTTGTTCCTGGACACCGGATGGGGCACATCATAATTATGGTATGTGTGCGCTGGATAATTATGATGATTTTTTTAAATGTGCAGATATCCATATGGAACAAGAACATGGAGTTAAAAAATAAAGAGGCCAGTTAAATTCAAGGAGGAAACAACCATGCATAAAAGTATTACAACAATAAAAGACAAACAAGACAGAGAAATTATCCTGAGAAGCGCAGAGGAAAAGGATGCAGAGTCTTTACTTGATTTTCTTAAAATCACAGCAGCCGAAACCCCGTTTTTGCTTCGTGAGCCTGACGAAATAGCCTTGTCCATAGAGCAGGAACAAGATTTTATAAAGGCGAAAAAAGACAGTGAGAATGAAATTTTACTAATTGCTGAAATCGAGGGCAAACACATTGGGAATTGTTCTTTAATGAGTGTGGGAGGATTTAGAAGATATCGGCACAGATGCGAGATTGCTATTGCACTTTATCAGGAATATTGCGGTCTGGGAATCGGAAAAGCAATGCTGGAAATGCTCCTGGATATTGCGAAACAGGTTGGATATGAACAGGCAGAGCTTGAGGTAATTGCAAATAATAAGTCAGCCATAGCCTTGTATGAGAAACTTGGATTTCAGAAATATGGAACCTTTCCAAACAATATGAAATATGCAGATAGTTCTTATGCGGATGCCTATTGGATGATGAAAAAACTTTGAGGAGAAGTAGGTTTGAAATATCAATAGGAAGATTTCAACCTACATAATGGGAAGGACAATAGGTTACCATTCAAAATAAGTGTATACCCACCTACAAAAAAAGAGCAGAAATCAGTGGAAAGTATAAAAACTGATAAATCCACCTATAAAAAGATAGAAGAAAGTAGGTGTGATTTAAGAAAATGCAAATCATGACCTATCATTCTTTTTAAAAGGTAGGCCATAAAGGAACTATTTACTTGTATAGCCTATTTGAACCGCAAAAAAGTAGGCTATAATTTAAGAATACGTGGAACACACCTATTTTGCCTACAGGATACTGGGTAACATGACACAAAAAGCAACGCAAAAATAATACTAAAATTGTAATTATACTTATAACCAAGAAATTAACCAGGAAATGAGACGTGAATCTACATTATGAAACAACGAAAAAAAGACATCGCATACTACCATCTTCCAGGCTTGTTTGAGTTTTATGAACTGTATTGTAAGTTTCTGCCCTTGTTTCGTGAACACAGGGAATATTTTTATGATTGGTGCGAGATTGGTTCTGTTTATGGCGCACCGGCAGATTGTATTTGGGGCGGAGGCCGCATAGGAGATGGAGATTATAATCCAGGAAAGGTTCTGGCGCTGATGCAGGAATACGGGATTTCAGCCAGGCTGACCTTTAGTAATTCCTTGCTTGAAAAGAGACATCTTTCAGACCAGAAGTGCAATCAGCTTTGTGCCATATTTGAAGAAAAGAACACACCAGGAAATGGTGTGATTATCCACTCAGATTTACTGCTGGATTATTTAAAAAAGGAGTATCCTGGATTTTATTTTGTCTCTTCTACCACAAAGGTACTGACGGATTTTCAGAAGCTTGTGGAGGAAATCAACCGGGAGGAATTTCGTTATGTAGTGCCGGACTTCCGCCTGAATAAGTCCTTTGAAAAGTTGTGTACTTTGTCGGAGCAGCAGAAGGACAAGGTAGAATTTCTGTGCAACGAATGTTGTTGGTTTGGCTGTAAGGACAGGAAACGTTGTTATGAAACAGTCAGCCGCAAAAACCTGGGGGAAAACTGCCCGGAACATCTTTGCACAGCTCCTGGTGCAGAAGAAGGCTACCGTTTTTCAAAAGCAATGGAGAACCCGGGATTTATCGGTATTGAAGATATTCAAAATATCTATTTACCTATGGGATTCTCTAATTTCAAAATCGAGGGGCGGGGTCTTGGAAGCGCATTGATTCTGGAATTTCTGCTTTATTATATGACCAAGCCGGAGTATCAACTGCATGTGAGGGAAAAAATGTATCTGGATAATACATTGGATTTGTTTTAAATTCATAGGAAGCAGTTCGTTGATACATTTATAGAAAAAACAAAAAACCGCTTTTATTTTCAGCCACTCTTTGGTATAATAAAACACAGGATATTTCCTATAGGAGGTTGAAAAATTATGGCGGAAGACAGAAATACGTATAAAATACATGACAATGGTTCTCTTGGGGAAGTACAGATCGCAGATGAGGTTGTAGCCATTATTGCCGGGCTTGCTGCCACAGAAGTAGAAGGTGTTGGCTCCATGGCCGGAAATATTACCAATGAATTAGTTGGGAAACTGGGTATGAAAAACCTTTCCAAAGGTGTGAAGGTTGACGTTTTGGAGGATGTAGTCTGCGTAGATCTGGCGCTGAATATTGAATATGGATTTAATATTCTGGAGACCAGCAAGAGAGTCCAGGAAAGAGTAAAGGCAGCCATTGAAAACATGACAGGTCTTACTGTTTCCGATGTAAATGTGCGCATTGCCAGCGTAGAGATTGATAAAGTTCATTGACAAGTAAACATTCTAAAAGAGCAAGGTGATAAGGTGTCTTTTTTAGAGGCACCTTATCTTTTTAACAAAATCATACAGACGGAGGAAATTATGGGTAGAAGAGAGATGAGAGAACACATTTTTAAGCTCCTTTTTGTGAGTGAGTTTAATGAAGCAGAGGAAATGTCTGAGCAGATGCAGCTTTATTTTGACAGCCTTGAGGAATTGACACCATTGGAGCAGACCTATATGGAGAATAAGTTTGCAAGCGTGAAGGAACATCTGGAAGAAATTGATAACATTCTGAACGAAAACTCCACAGGCTGGAAGACAAAAAGAATGAGCAAGGTGGACTTAAATATTCTCCGTCTTGCTGTGTATGAAATGAAGTATGACGAGGACGTTCCTACAAAAGTTGCCATTAATGAGGCTGTAGAAATCAGCAAAAATTTCGGCGGTGAAGATTCTGCTTCATTTGTCAATGGCGTACTTGGAAAAATTTCCAGAGAAAGCCTATGAATTCGCGAATTTATTCTGTAGGACAGGTAAACACCTATATTAAAAACATGTTCAGCCAGGATTTTATGCTGAACCGGATTTCCATTAAAGGCGAGGTGTCTAATTGTAAATACCACACTTCCGGTCATATTTATTTTTCCCTCAAGGATGAGACGGGAACCTTGTCCTGTGTCATGTTTGCGGGTCAGAGAAAAGGACTGGGATTTGCCATGAAAAACGGAGATAAGGTAGTGGCAGAAGGCAGTGTCAGCGTTTACGAAAGAGACGGTAAGTATCAGCTATATGCCAGAAGCATTACCCTGGAAGGGGCGGGGCTTCTCTATGAACGTTACCTGGCTTTAAAAAAAGAGCTGGAAGAAATGGGCATGTTTTCACCAGAATATAAACAGCCCATACCGGCTTATGCAAAAAAAGTGGGGATTGTGACAGCGCCCACAGGGGCAGCCATTCAGGATATCCGAAATATTGCAGGGCGGAGAAATCCTTATGTGCAGTTGATTCTCTATCCGGCTCTGGTTCAGGGAGAGGGAGCCAAAGAGAGCATCGTAAAAGGCATTGAAACCCTGGATGCCCGGGGCGTGGATGTGATTATCGTGGGAAGAGGCGGAGGCTCTATTGAAGATTTGTGGGCTTTTAATGAAGAAGAAGTGGCGAGGGCTATTTTTCACTGCCAGACACCCATTATTTCCGCGGTAGGCCATGAGACAGATACCACCATTGCAGACTTTGTGGCAGATTTGCGGGCGCCGACTCCTTCCGCAGCAGCAGAGCTTGCAGTGGCAGATGTCAGACAGCTTCTGGAAACCTTACGCGCTTATAGGCAGAAGCTTGCCTTTGGAATGGAAAATCAGATTTATGCTTTGCGCCAGAGGATGAAACAGTATGAAATGAAGCTGGAGTATGGAAGTCCGGCTTATCAGATTCAGGAAAAGCGCACCAGACTGCTGGATTTGGAGGACAGGCTTGGCAGCGCTATGGAGAATCAGATTTTCCGGGCAAGGCAGAATTTGAATATCTATATTGAGCGCATGAAGGGTCTGTCTCCTCTGGATAAATTAAACCAGGGATTTTCCTATGTGGAAAATGAGGCAGGACACAGCGTCACCTGCATTGGACAGGTACAATCGGGAGATACTTTGAACATACAGGTAACAGACGGAAGGATTCTGACAAAGGTTACCGAAACCATAGAAGAGGAAAGGGG
>CATWQE010000017.1 GCA_958352855.1 uncultured Bacillota bacterium | reverse complement strand
TTATCATCAGCAAAGATGATTATAGGTTCTGTGGATAAAACTGCGGAAACTCAAGGATGCACCCACATTTACTTTTCTGACTTTTTTGTGGTAAAAGTGGGGGAAATGGGGTATAATCGAAGGAACCAAGAAGTAGCAGAGAAAGGATAAAAATATGAGTTTAGCAGATAATTTGTTTATTCATATGTGCCGGGATATTCTGGAAAATGGAACGGATACCCAGGGAGAAAAGGTGCGTCCAAAATGGGAGGATACAGGAGAATTCGCTTATACCATTAAGCGGTTTGGTGTTGTGAACCGCTATGATTTGAGAAAGGAATTCCCTGCTCTGACTCTTAGAAAAACAGCGCTCAAAAGCTGTATGGATGAAATCCTCTGGATTTATCAGAAGAAATCCAACAATATTAAAGATTTAAAACCACATATCTGGGATGCCTGGGCAGATGAACAGGGTTCCATTGGAACCTGTTATGGAGATGTTGTAGGAAGGAAATTTCTGTATAAAGGCGAGCAGATAGACCAGATGGACTATGTGTTAAAGCAGCTTAAAGAAAATCCATACAGCAGAAGGATTATGACAAATCTTTATCAGTTTGAATATCTTCACAGCGGAGCATTGGACCCTTGCTGTTACAGCATGACGTATAATGTGACAAAGGAGAGGGACAGCAATAAGCTGGTTTTAAATGGTGTGTTAAACCAGCGCTCCCAGGATGTTCTGGCAGCAAATAACTGGAATGTCTGCCAGTATGCCCTTCTTTTAATGATGGTAGCCCAGGTCAATGATATGATTCCGGGCGAGCTGGTGCATGTAATTGCAGATGCGCATATTTATGACCGCCATGTAGATGCAGTGAAGGAATTGATTGCAAGAGAAACTTATCCGGCTCCCAAGGTTTCCCTGAATCCGGAAATTAAGGACTTCTATGAGTTTACCACAGAGGATTTGATTGTGGAAAATTATGAGGCAGGACCGCAGATTAAGAATATACCAATTGCAGTGTAAGGAGGAGCAGACATATGAATCTTATTGTAGCAGCAGATGCCAACTGGGGAATTGGAAGAGAGAACAAATTGCTGGTTAGTATTCCGGCGGATATGAAATTTTTCAGAACAACCACCACAGGAAAAGTAGTCATTATGGGAAGAAAGACTCTGGAAAGCTTTCCGGGAGGGCTTCCTCTGAAAAACAGAGTAAATATTGTGATTACCAGGGACAAAAATTATAAGGTAAAAGATGCAGTTGTGGTACACAGCATTGAAGAAGCTCTGGAAGAAGCCAAAAAGTATGCAAAAGAGGATGTATATGTGATTGGAGGAGACAGCATTTACAAACAAATGCTTCCTTATTGCACCAAAGCCCATGTGACGAAAATTGACTTTGCCTATGAGGCAGACACCTTTTTCCCTAATCTGGATGAAGATGAACAGTGGGAAGTAACAGAAAGAAGTGAAGAGCAGACTTATTTTGACCTGGAGTATGAATTTAGAACCTACGAGAGAAAAAAATAAGAGCTTTGCAGAAAATAAACACATAGAAGGAACAGCAGTATGAGAAATTCCTGAGGAGTATTTCATACTGCTGTTCCTTTTTATACTGGTGAATTGTAGAAGGTTTTCCCGTTTCGGGCTGGTGTTGCGCAGGTGTCTCTTTTGGCAATGTGGAAGGGAAGAATCAGCTTCAGTGGAATTCTGTGCCCGCCGTTAATCCGGTCAATGAGAATTTTCGCTGCCAGTTGCCCCATTTCTTCTGTGGGGATATGTACAGTGGTAAGCATAGGGGAAAGGTATTGGGCGGTTTCAATATCATCCACACCAATAATGGAAATATCCTCTGGAATCCGATAGCCTTTTTCCCGGATTGCTTTAATAGCGCCGATGGCAGTATTATCGTTGGCGCAGAAAATAGCTGTCACATCTGCTTTTGCTTCCATGAGGCGGTAGGCGCCCTGATAGCCGCCCTCATGGGAGAGCTTTACATTTGCAGTATTTTTTTGCAAAAAGGGCAGATTAAAAGATTTCAGAGCTTCTTTAAAGGCGGTGTAGCGGATTTCATTGTTCTGTTCGCCAATATATCCGATTTTTGTGTGTCCAAGCTCCTGGAGGTAAGAAATCGCGCTAAAGGTAATTTCCCGTCCGTCACAGACAACCTGGTCATATTTATTTCCCATGGGATTTAAACCGGCATACACAATATGTTTATAATGTTCTGTGAAGAATTTTAAAATCTGCTTATCATAGCGCCCCAGGATGACTGCGCCATCTGCGGGAGAATTGGCTACTCTGGCAGCTACTTCTACATTGGCAAGATCCAGAGCTGTGAAAGAGTGTTTGATGAAAAAATTACTTTTAAAGGCTTCCTGCTCAATGGATTTTGCAATATAAGAGAAAAACAGGTCAGAGACAGCAGTTTCGCCACGAGCATAAATGCAGGAAATCGTTTTCGGCAAAGCGGAAACCGCAGCAGGAGCTTTTGCCCCCATTTTCAGAGCTCTGGCAGAGGTATTTGGTGTATAGCCGCTTTCACGCACGATTTCCCAGATGCGTTCCTGTACTTCCTGACTGGCGGCTTTTGTGTTCTTTTGGTTAATTACCCGGGAAACCGTAGAGATTGATACGTTTGCTTTTTGAGCAATTTCTTTTAATGTCATATTCAAACCTCACAATACAAGAGTTGATAGATAAGAGTATTATAACCGAAATGACGGATGATGACAACAAAATATAAGATAACGTTTGCCTAAATAAACAACAAAGGTTTGTTGAAAATGCCTGTTTCTTATCGTATAATCACACGTATAGAAATAAAATGACCAGTGGAATGGAAAGGAAGAATTGATATGAGACATGCATACTACAGCTATAGCAAAGAGGAGCTTGTAAGCAACAATCCGAAGCTGCCTGTAATTGTGATGGAGGATAATGCCGCTGTTTTCCGCTCTATGGCAGAAGAAATGACAGAAGAAATTAAATTACATAATGAAAAAGGTGAGAAAACAGTATTTATTTGTCCGGTGGGTCCTGTAGGACAGTATCCGTTTTTCGTAGAAATGGTAAATAAGGAACGCATCAGCCTGAAAAATGTCTGGTTTATTAACATGGATGAATATCTGGATGATGAGAAAAAATGGATTGAGGAGACCCATCCTCTGAGCTTTCGTGGTTTTATGAACCGGGAAGTATATGGAAAAATTGACGAAGAACTGTTGATGCCAGAAGAGCAGAGGGTATTCCCTGATCCAGAGAATCTGGATTATATTCCAAATCTTATTGAAAAGCTGGGCGGTGTAGACATCTGCTTTGGTGGTATTGGAATTAACGGACATGTGGCATTTAATGAAGCAGATCCGTCTATGAGTCCTGAGGAGTTTCTGGCTCAGAAAACAAGAGTGTTAGAGATTACGAAAGAAACCAGAACAGCAAATGCAATTGGTGATTTTGGCGGCGCTTTGGAAGATATGCCGCATTATTGCGTTACCATCGGTATTTATGAAATTGCACATGCCAGAAAAATCCGCCTGGGATGTTTCAGAAACTGGCACAGAGCAGTAGTGAGAAGAGCAGCTTATGGAGAAGCAACAGCAGATTTTCCGGTATCTTTACTGACCGGACATTCTGATATTAATCTGAAAATCACAGAGTTTGTTGCAGCACTGGAGGGATAGAAATGAAAACCTGGATTACAGGCGGATATGTTTATCATTATGAAAAGCGGCGTCTGGAACGCAAAAATTTGTGTATGGAAGACGGTGTCATTACAGAAATCTGCAACCCTTCCAAAGAAATTACAGAGGGAGAAATCTATGATGCCAGAGGAAAAGCAGTAGTTCCAGGCTTTATTGATCTTCATACCCATGGAGGCTGCGGCTTTGATGTAAATGCTGCGTCCAAAGAAGATTTTCAGAAAATCGGACATTTCTTTGCACAGCAGGGAACAACCACATGGCTTTGTTCTATTCTCACCGATACCAGGGAGCAGACAGAAAAGGTTATCGAAGAAGCAATGAAGCACAAGGAGGACCATGAAAACTGTGCAGACCTGCTGGGGATTCATCTGGAAGGTCCGTTTTTGTCTGTGGAATTTAAAGGCGCTATGCCGGAATCTCTTTTAAAGGATGCGGATTTGAACCTGCTGAAGGAGTATCAGGAAAAAGCTAAGGGGAATATCCGCTACATAACGGTTTCTCCTGAAGTAAAAGGAATTCCTCAGGCAATCCCTGAGATTCGTAAGATGGGGATTACCGTAGCCATCGGCCACTCTGGAGCAGACTATGAGACTTCCATGGAATGTATTAAAAACGGAGCCATGGCATGTACGCATACCTGCAATGCTATGAAGCTGTTTCATCAGCATTTTCCGGCAATTATGGGAGCTGTGCTGGAATCAGATGTGTATTGTGAAGCGATTTGTGATGGCAGACATCTGCATCCGGGAAGTGTACGGATGATGTTAAAGGCAAAAGGCTATGACCGCGTAGTTGCAGTTACTGATTCCATTATGGCTTCCGGCTTGCCGGACGGTTCCTATAAATTAGGTGTGAATGATGTCATTGTGGAAGACGGAGATGCAAAACTGCCAAACGGAGTGCGGGCAGGAAGTACACTGACCACAGGAACTGCTTTGAAACGTCTCATAGAATTTACAGGAGCATCTATGGAGGATGTACTGCCTCTTCTTACCATGAATCCGGCTACGCTTATCGGGGAAGAGAAACGTATTGGAAGCCTGGAAGTGGGAAAAGATGCGGATATTCTGATTTTAGATGACAATTATGGAATAGAAGCAACCTTTGTAAAAGGAAACAAGATTGAGAAACAGTAGGAGGAAAGATTATGCCATTAATACCATTAAGACCATTACTGGAAACCGTTGACAAATATCATTTTGCTCAGGGAGCATTTAATGTAAATGCAGTTGCCCAGGCAAAAGCTGCCATTGAGGTACACGAAATGTTCCGTTCAGCAGCTATTTTACAGGGGGCTGACCTGGCAAACGGATTCATGGGAGGACGTACTGATTTTCAGAATGCAACCTTAGAAGATAAAAAAATCGGAGCCAAAAACATTGCGGCAGCAGTGAAAAAATATGCAGAAAATTCACCTATCCCAGTGGTTCTCCACCTGGATCATGGTAAGAACTTTGATTCCTGCGTGGCTGCTATTGAAGGCGGATACACCTCTGTTATGATTGACGGTTCTTCTCTTCCTTTTGATGAGAATGTAGAACTCACAAGAGAAGTAGTAAAATACGCTCATGAAAGAGGTGTTTCTGTAGAAGGTGAGTTAGGCGTTTTAGCCGGTGTGGAAGATCATGTATTTTCTGCTACTTCTACTTATACTAATCCTTTAAAAGCAGTGGAATTCTTTAAGAAAACAGGCTGTGATGCCCTGGCAATTTCCTACGGAACCATGCATGGAGCTTCCAAGGGAAAAGATGTAAAGCTGAGAAAAGAGATTGCCATTGCCATTAAAGAATGTATGATGCATGAAAATCTTTTCGGTGTTCTGGTATCTCATGGTTCTTCTACCGTTCCAAGATATATTGTAGATGAAATCAATGCTTTAGGTGGAAATATTCAGAATGCATACGGAATCTCTATTGAAGAGCTGAAAGCAGCTATTCCATGCGGAATCGGAAAGATTAATGTGGATACAGACATTCGCCTGGCAGTTACCAGAAATATGAAGGAATTCTTCCATCAGAATCCTGCTAAGAGAGACAGCGCATCCATTGGAAAAGTATATGAACTTCTGGAAGAGAAAAAAGACCAGTTTGATCCAAGAGCCTTCCTTCCTCCAATTATGGATACGGTTATGTATGGTAACATTCCGGATCAGGATACCGCCGACCTGGTAGAAGTTATTGAAAAAGGTGTCAAAGAAGCTATTGGAACCTTGATTGTAGAGTTTGGTTCTTTTGGAAAAGCGCCTCTGGTTGAACAGGTATCTCTGGAAGAAATGGCAGAGCGTTATAAAAAGTGCAAATAAATCTGCAGAATGTGCAAAATGCACATGAAAAAGTAAGGACGAGCAGCAGGCTTTAAAGCCTGTCTGCTCATTTTTTGTTCTTTTTTGCTAAAATGAAATGTTTATTACGTTAAAGAGAAAGAAAAGTACACAAAACAAGCCAAACGTTTGCTTAAAATATAGTTGAAAATAAACCCTGTATAGGGGATAATGTCCATAGAAAAACAAATAAGAGTTATGTTTTGGTGCGAAATACCGAAACAAAAGAAAGCGGAGGTTAAAAATGGGGAAGAAAAACAAGAGCGGTGCTGATTTTATTAGCAAAATACCAAAAGGAATATGGCTTTTAATTTCCTTTGCTGTTGCAATTCTTGTGTGGACACTGTTGTCTGTTACACCACAGACAGCCAGATGTTTTCCTAATGCAATTGAGGTTTTGAAATCCATTGGTTTAATGCAGGGAGAAAGAGGAATCCTGTTACAAGATATTGGAAGCAGTTTGATTTCAGTATTCTGGGGCTTTGCACTTGGATTTGTGATTTCAGTTCCGGTAGCATTCTTAATGGCATGGTACAGACCGGTCAGATACATATTAGAGCCATGGATTCAGTTTATCAGAAACATCCCGCCACTGGCATACGTACCGCTGGTAGTAATCGGGGTAGGCGTAGGACGTACACCACAGATTATCGTTATCTGCCTGGCAACATTCCTGATTATGACGGTTACTATTTTCCAGGGTGTTATTAATGTAGATGAAACCTTAATCAAAGCAGCCAGAGTATTAGGCGCAAACGATGCACAGTTGTTTGTGAAGGTTATCTTTCCGGCAACTACACCATTTATCATCACAGCAGTAAGACTTGGTATTTCTACAGCGCTGACAACCTTGATTGCAGCAGAATCCACCGGTGCGATTGCAGGTCTTGGTATGAGAATCAAATCTCTTGCCAACTCTTATGAAACAACACCAATGCTGCTTTACATTATTATCATTGGCGTAATCGGAATGATTGCAGAAAAAGTTCTTAAATTCTTTGAAAGGAAGTTAACAGGATGGCAGGAAAAGAGGGAAATATAAAGGTAAGTATTCAGGGCGTTGAGAAGAAATACAATACCCGTAAAGGTGAAGTTGTTGCTCTGAATGGCGTAAATTTTGATATTAAAGAAAACGAATTCATCTGTGTAATCGGGCCATCCGGTTGCGGAAAGTCTACTTTGCTGAATATTATTGCAGGACTTTTAGAGCCTACAGCAGGACAGATTCTGGTAGATGGGAAACCGATTAAAGGAACAGGAACAGACAGGGGCGTTGTATTCCAGCAGTATGCATTGTTCCCATGGCTGACCGTTAAGAAAAATGTAGAGTTTGGATTGAAATTAAAAGGGCTTTCCAAAGAAGAATGCGAAGCTATTTCCATGAAATATCTGAAAATGGTAGAGCTGGAAAAATTCGCGGATTCTTATCCAAAGGAATTATCCGGTGGTATGAAACAGCGTGTAGCGATTGCAAGAGCTTATGCCATGAATCCGGAAGTGCTGCTCATGGACGAACCTTTTGGAGCACTGGATGCTCAGACAAGAACACAGCTTCAGACAGAGCTTTTGAAAGCATGGGAAGAAGAACACAAAACCTGCTTCTTTGTAACCCATGATATTGAAGAAGCCATTGTGCTGGCTACCAGGGTTGTGATTATGAGCGCCCGTCCGGGACGTATTAAAGAAGTGGTGGACATTGATATTCCTTATCCAAGAGATCAGGAAACAAAAATGAGCGACCGTTTTATTGAACTGAAAAACCATATCTGGGGTCAGGTATACCAGGAATATCTGGAAGTTAGAAAGTAGAACTTACAAGGGGCGACCTGTGAGGAGATAAACTATATTTTTTAAGGAGGATTTTTTCATGAAGAAGAAATTATTAGCAATGGTTCTGGCAGCAGCAACCGCAATGACTATGTTAGCAGGCTGCGGCGGCGGTGGAGAAAAAGAAGCTCCAGAAGAAAAGAAAGAAGCTTCAGCAGAGGCTGGAAAAGAAGAAAAGAAAGAATTAGACAAAGTAAAAGTTGCGTATATGCCAAACTACGCTTCCCTGTGGGTAGTAAAAACAGCCCAGGAAAAAGGCTATTTTGAAGAAGAAGGTATTGAAGTAGAGCTTACAAAATTTGATGATGGTCCTACTGAAATCGCAGCTATGGAAGGTGGTTCCATGGATGTTGCCTACATTGGACCTGGCGCTCATACACTGGCAATTCAGGGAAATGTAGATGTTTTCTGTTTCCAGCAGTTAGGTGATGCAGACTGTGTTATGGGTCTGAAATCCAAAGGTGTAAACTCTCTGGAAGATTTAAAGGGCAAAAAAGTTGCTTATGCATCCGGTACATCCTCTGAAACAATTTTACTTCGTGCTTTGGAATCTGTAGGTCTTACTATGGATGATATTGAACCATATAACATGGAAGTTACCAATATGCCAAGCGCTATGATTTCCGGTTCCATTGATGCCTGTGCTCCATGGTCACCAAATACAAAGGTTATCACAGACGAATTAGGCGATGACGTAGAAATTTTTGTTACAAATACAGACTTCTCTGATATCGCAGCAGACCCTGCAAGCTGGGTATGTATGCCAGAATATGCAGAAAAGAACAAAGACCTTCTTGTAAGATTCACAAAAGCACTTTACAAAGCAATGGACTTTGGTGCAAAAGAAGAAAATTATGAAGAAGTTGCAGGATATGTAGCAGATGAGACAAAGACAGATGTAGAAACAGCATTAGGACAGACAACAGACGGCGCATGGCTGACATCTGAAGAATTACTGAAACAGGTTGAAGACGGCAGCGTAAAAGGTTACTATGAAATTCAGCAGGATAACTTCATTAATGCAGGAAAAGTAGAAGCAGAAGTTCCGGTAGAAGATTACGTACTGTTTGACATTATGGAAGAAGCAGGAAAATAAGAAAATCGTTTGCCACGCGCGACTGCAGAAAACGATGAGAAGTTTAGGGGACCCTGCAGCATAGTTGCTGCAGGGTGTTCTTTGTCATAGGGAAAACAGAAGTTTTCCCTATGACAAAGAACTTCTGGTATGAAACTCTAACAGAAGCAATTTGTAATAAGGAAAGGAAGAATAACATGGCAGAAAATTTATTGATTGTCCACGGAGGAGGTCCTACAGCAGTTTTAAATGCTTCTTTGTATGGGGCTGTTACAGAGGCGAGACGTTATGGAAAACTGGATCATATTTATGGGGCTGAAAATGGAACAGGCGGCGTCCTGGAAGAAAAGTTCCTGGAATTAGAGAAGGTACCGGAAGAAAAACTGAAACTGTTACTTCAGACACCGGGAACTGCAATTGGAACCTCCAGAGACCCTATCTGGCAGGAAGATTATGAAAAAATGGCAGATATTCTGGTAAAGAGAGAAATTAAATATGTACTCTTTAATGGTGGAAACGGAACCATGGATACCTGTGGAAAACTACATAAAACCTGTCAGGCAAGAAATCTGGATATCCGGGTTATGGGGATTCCCAAAACTACGGATAACGATATCGCAGTAACAGATCACAGTCCTGGCTTTGGAAGCGCTGCCAGATATATTGCAGCCTGTGCAGAAGAGCTTTGCGCAGATGTGCGCTCTCTTCCTATTCATGTGGTGGTGATGGAAGCATCTGGCCGAAATGCGGGCTGGATTACCGCAGCCAGCGCATTGGCAGGGGAAAAAGGATATGGACCGGATTTGATTTATCTGCCGGAAAGACCTTTTGATGAGGAACAGTTTATTAAAGATGTAGAGGAAAAACTAAAGGAGAAAAGCGGTATTGTGGTGGTAGCCAGCGAAGGTTTAACGGATAAAGACGGAAAGCCTGTTGTAAAACCTGTCTTTAAGACAGAGCGCGCTACTTACTTTGGGGATGTGAGTTCCCATCTGGCAAATCTGGTGATTCAGAAGCTTGGCTACAAGGCAAGGGGAGAAAAACCGGGACTGCTGGGAAGAGCATCCATAGGATTGCAAAGTCCGGTAGACTGCAGGGAAGCGCAGCTTGCGGGAGAAAAAGCCTGCCGCGCAGCTTTAAATGGAGAATCTGGTAAAATGGTAGCGTTCCGCCGGGTTTCTGAAAATCCATATGAAATAGAGGATTTCCTGGTAGATATTGATGAAGTTATGATGTATGAGCGGACCATGCCGGATGAATATATCAATACAGAGGGCAATGGGGTTACTCAGGCATTTCTGGACTGGTGCAGACCTCTTATTGGGGAGGAGCTTCCGGATATGATCTCTTTTAACGGATTTTACGGAAAAAAATAAACGATAGAAAGGAAAAAAGAAATGAAACATATCTATCTGAATTTAAAAAGATTTGATGTACCGGCAAAACTTGGCGGTGTAAACAGAATTGCGGATATAAGAGAATGGGGAAGTTATATTGTAAAGGAAACACAGGAAACCTTGAAACAGTATAACAAAGAAGATGTGGAATTTGCCATGTTTTTCCCTGAGCTTCACCTGTTTTCTGCTGCAGGTGCAAAGACAGAAGGAAGCCCGGTACAGATTGGATGTCAGGGAGTATTCCGAAATGACGTACAGCCGGGAGGAAATTTTGGGGCATTTACCACAGGAAGACCGGCGGCAGCTATGAAAGCGGCAGGCTGCGAAGCTGTGATTATCGGACACTGTGAAGAACGAAATAATTTAACCGGTATTCTGGCAGAGGCAGGCTGTAAAGATACAAAGGCAGTAAACAGAATCTTAAATCAGGAAGTAAAATGTGCTGTATCTCAGGGGATGAAAGTGTTATACTGTATAGGAGAGAAAAGCGAAGAGCAGGAGCAGTGGCAGGAGGTTCTGGGAGAACAATTAGAAACAGGACTGCAGGATGTAGATACATCTATGGTAACCATTGCTTACGAACCGGTATGGTCTATTGGACCTGGAAAAACTCCGGCAGATAAAGAATATATTACCAAAATTGCCAGATTTGTAAAAGAAAAAACAAATGGCATGGATATTGTATATGGAGGCGGTCTGAAACAGGATAACGCGGCTATGCTGGCGTCCATTCCGGAAATCGACGGCGGACTGATTGCCCTGACCAGATTCCAGGGAGAGATTGGATACTATCCAGAAGAATATCTGGAAATTATTTCTTTATATATGAACAACTAAACCAGGCAGGAGGAAAAATATTATGAAATTAGAATTTGAATACGGACAGGGAACTATGGCGGCAGAGCTGCCGGACAGCACAGACATTTTTATTCCTGGAGAGACAGTGAAAGACCCGGATTATATCCCGGAAGATAAGTTAAAAGAAGCCTATCTGGAAAGCCTGGCACATCCTATTGGAATGCCTACATTGACAGAACTGGCACACAAAGGAAGCACTGTCACCTTTGTCGTACCGGACCGCGTAAAGGGCGGCGAACAGGCTACCAGCCACAGAAAATTAAGTATTAAATACATTCTGGAAGAATTATATGCAGCAGGGGTAGAAAAAAAGGATATTTTATTTATTATTTCCAATGGTCTTCACCCGAGAAGCAAAGAGTCTGATGCAAAGGCTATTTTCGGAGAAGAATTATTTAACGAATTCTGGCATACAGGGCAGATTATCAGTCATGACAGTGAAGATAAAGACCATATGGTAGACCTTGGTACTACAAAACGTGGTGATCCGGTATTTATGAACAAATACGTGTTTGAATGTGATATTCCCATTCTTATCGGCCATGTACAGGGAAATCCCTATGGCGGATATTCAGGAGGCTATAAACACAGCGCTACCGGTATTACCAACTGGAAGAGCATTGCAAGCCATCATGTACCATCTGTTATGCACAGAAAAGACTTCACACCGGTAAACGGCGGCAGTCTTATGAGAAATAAATTTGATGAAATCTCCATGCATATGGAAGAAAAAATGGGACATCCTTTCTTCTGCTGTGACGCTGTACTGGATACCAATTCCAGACAGATTGCTATTTATTCCGGATATGCAAAAGTGATGATGCCGGAAAGCTGGAAGCTGGCTGACAAGAGAACCTATGTACACTGGGCGGAAAAGAAATATGATGTTCTGGTATTTGGTATGCCTCAGAAATTCCACTATGGTGACGGTATGGGCACAAACCCGATCATGATGATGCAGGCTTTAAGCGCACAGGTGCTGAGATACAAACGTATTATGAGCGATAACTGTGTAATTATTTGTTCTTCTCTGTGCAACGGATTCTTCCATGATGAGTTATGGCCTTATTTGAGAGAAATGTATGACCTGTTCCAGCATGACTATATGAACACTTTGCCGGATATGAACCGTTATGGAGAATATTTTGCAACCAACGAAGAATATATCAGAAAGTACCGTTTTACTAATGCGTTCCATCCATTCCATGGTTTCAGTATGATTTCCTGTGGACATATTGCAGAAATGAATACCAGTGCAATCTATATTGTAGGCGCTCAGGAACCAGGATATGCAAGAGGTATGGGATTGAAAACAAGAGCAACTTTTGAAGAAGCTTTGGAAGATGCCAAGAAGAAATTTGTAGGAGAAAATCCAAACATTCTGGCACTGCCAATGACCTTTAAGAAGGCTGCTGTTCATCTTTGCATGAAGAATCCGGAAGAGGACTGCATGGATGCATATGGACATTGCCACCCATGTATGGGCTGAAAATTAAATAAATAGAAACAAACAGGCTGGCATAAAATGTGAAATACATATATGCCAGCCTGTTTAGAATAAAAAGAAAAATAATATGAAAAAGGAGAAATGCGTATGAAACACAAATGGGCACAAATGATGATTTTAGGGGGACTGACAGTTGCAGTTGCTATGGGTACAGGGTGTAAAAAAGAGACACCGGACAGTCTTTTAAAAGAAGCAATCAAAAAGCAGGCAGAGGCGAAATCTGTTGACGGTTCTATGGATATGGATATGACCATGGGAATGGCTCAAAGTGGAGTAAGCATGGAGCTGGATATGAACCTTCAAATGGATATGAAGATGACACAAAATCCAGATGCGTACCATTTAAAGGGAAGCATGGGAATGGATTTTATGGGTCTGAATGTGGATATGGAAATGTATGGGCAGGAGAATAAAGATGGGGATAAATTTACCGTATATTCCATGACAGACGGAACCTGGCAGAAATACGAAGAAGAGAAAAGTGAAGATGTGGCAGAAACCCTGGCAAATCTGGATTCTTTTTCCGCAGAGGGACTGGAGCTGGAAAAAGATCTGGTAGAGGTAAATGGGAAAAAAGCCTATAAAATGACAGGAACCATAGAGGGAGAGGAACTTGGAGACTCAGGAATCTTAGATGCAGCAGGAGAAGAAATGCAGGATATGGACTGGTCCAATGTAAAAGCCAAAATTTCTATCTGGATTTACAAAGACAGTAAGCTACCGGCAGCGCTGCAGATTCAGGTAAAAGATGCTCCCCAAACAGAAGATGGTGCAGCCGCTTATTTAAAAAGCCTGAATTTAAAAATGGAATACAAAGAATATGATAAGATTGATAAAATTGAAGTGCCCAAGGAAGCGCTGGATGCAGAAGAATTAACAGATGATTTAGGAGATGACTGGACAGGAGACCTGGATCTTAGTGAAGAGCCCCAAGAAGAGGATGAAGTGTCTGCGGATCTTCGTACTGATGACAACGGAAACTATATTCTTACAGACTGGGAAGAGAAAAAAGAGGTTTCCGTAAAGACAGTAGAACCATTTCAAATTATTGATTACTCCAGTAATGACAGTCTGATGTTTGAATATTTGCCACAGACGGAAAGTGAATCTGCAGTGACCATTATGTATGCGCTGGAAGAGGTGGATGAGTATACGGAAGAAGATGTTCTGTCGCCTATCAAAGGAGATAAGGAGATTTATGAGGTGACAGAAGGATTCTCTGATGTTGTTTATCAGGAGCCGGTAGAACTTTCGGCAGGAGATAAGCAGGCAAAATATGCTTCTCTTAGATGCAAAAACGGAGAAGAGTATATAAACGAATATTCTGCATGGTATCTTACAGAAGATGGATTTGCAGTTAGCTTTACGGTAATGGAAATACGTTCAGCAGATGAGAATTACATGGTGACAGAAGACACCTTAAAACAGCTTCTGGAAGCAGTAGAAGAATAAGGACAGAATAGGAATACAAGATGAGGTGAATGACGTGCTGAAATTGAGAATAGAAGACAAAAACCAGGAAATCGGAAAAGAATTGGAAGTATGTATGGAGGAAAAAAGAGAAACCTTAGCGAATATCCTCAGGGGGGAATCAGAGTATCAGGCTTCTCTTGGATGGCTTCATACACAAGAGTGGGCCGGAGAAAGGCAGGTAGCTGCCATGAAAGAGCTGGCTTCTAAAATAAGGGAAGAAGCCGATGTGTTTGTACTGGTGGGAGTAGGAGGCTCAAATAATGCAGCGCGTTCTGTTATTAAAGCCCTGCAGACAGATCAGAAAACAGAGATTTTATATGCAGGGAACACCTTATCGCCCTATGGGTTGAAGCAGATGCTTCAGAAGTTAGAAGGAAAGTCAGTTTATGTGGATTGCATAGCGAAAAACTTTGAGACTCTGGAGCCAGGCGCTTCCTTCCGTATTCTGCGAAAATTTTTGTATGAGAAATACGGAAAAGAAGCAGGGAAAAGAATCATTGCCACAGGAAGCAGGGGAAGTTCTCTGGAACAGATATGTGAGCAACATGGATATACGTTCTTAGAATTTCCGGAAAATGTGGGAGGCAGATTTTCGGCAATCACAAGTGTTGGACTGCTCCCCATGGCTGTAGCGGGAATTGATATTCAAAAGCTTGTAAAAGGCGCAGCGGATATGGAAAAGCAGCTTCTTTTGGACGGAAGTAACGGAAATATTGCCTGGCAATATGCGTGTCTCAGGAACATGTATTATAAAAAGGGATATTCCTTAGAACTGCTGACTGGATTTGAACCTCAGTTTCGCTGGTTTTACAAATGGTGGGTACAGCTTTTTGGAGAATCCGAAGGAAAAGAGAACAAAGGGATTTTCCCGGTTTCGGCAGAATTTTGTGAAGAACTCCATGCAGTGGGACAGTATATTCAGGATGGCGCTCCGTTGATGTTTGAAACGTTTCTGGATGTGCAGGAGCAAAACGCTTCTCTGTTTGCAGAAAAAGACCAGGTGGAGGATTTCTTTGATTATCTCAATGGGAAAGACTTCTGGGAGATGAATAAAGCCTCTTTTCATGCAACCGTAAAGGCACACAAAGAAAAACTGCCCTGTCTGATTCTGGAAGTGGAGAGAATGGATGAGTATCACTTTGGACAGTTGTTTTATTTCTTCATGTTTGCCTGCTATGTGTCTGCCAGAATCCTGGGGGTAAATCCATTTGATCAGCCCGGGGTGGAGGCTTATAAGAAGTGGATGTTTGAGGCGTTGGGGAAATAGAGCATGTTGTATGATTTTTGAAGAAATGCTGCAAGAGGAAAACTAAAAGTCAACATATCTTGGAACTGTTGCTTTAAGGCAACAGTTCCATCTGCTAAAATAGTAAATTCTGGCGTTCTGCTTTTTCCGTAGTTTCTCTTCGTATTAAATAGGGGGTAATTACTTTATGGATTGGGTCTGCTAAAGGTACAGGTCTGCGTTTTTTTCGTTCGTCCATCTGTTCCACCAACAGCTTTACTGCCTCATAGGCAATTTGATCAATATGCTGTCCTACTGTACTGATAGGAATAACTGCTTCTGCAGAAATGGGAGAATCATCAAAACCTACAAGATAGTAATCAGAGGGCAAGGTGCCGTATCTTTGAATCAGAAGATTTAAAAAGATATTGGCATGGGTATCACTTGAGATGAAAATCCCTTTTTTTAGTCCGGGATAGGTCTTTTCAATTTCATCCAGCACATCAATCATATTTTTTCGTATTGATTCGTAAGTAGTTCCAAATTCTTTGTATATAATTTCATGATTTAGATGTTTCTCCTTGCAGATATCCAGGAAACCTTTAATACGTCCATAAGCCGGCACCTCTGGCGCAGTAGGGCTATTCACATGAATAAGAACATCGCAGGTATGGCTGGCAAGAAGACTGGTAGCCTGTACGCCCCCCATATAATTATCTGTATTTACGCTGCATACATATTGATCCTCTCTTTCAATGGTGACAATGGGAATATGTAAATCTGCAAGTTCTCTGGAGGGAATGATATTGCTTAATAGAATCAGTCCTTCAATTTTGTATGCAAGCAGCTCCTGAATATACTGGCGTTCTGTATCAGCATGTCCATTTCCAATAAAGACCAGAAATTTGTATCCGAACTGCTCATAGGTTTGCAGAATTTGATTCAACATCTCCGAGTAATAATGATTGTGCAGATTTGGGATGAGAATACCTATGAATTCTGTATTTCCATTTGCCAGAATTCGCGCAACTTTGTTTTCCTTATAATTTAGTTCCACCAGAGCCTTGGAGATGATTTCCTGGTTTTCCAGAGTGAGGGAATCAGGATTATTGAAATATCTGGAAATCGTTGTTTTTGAAAAATTGGTGTATTTTGCAATGTCATCAAAAGTTACATTTTTTTTCCGTCTCATACGAACCTCTTTTCTTACAGTTTACTGTGAAAACAGTATGTTCTTTCTATTGCTTCTTTTGAAAAGGTAATAATAAAAGTATAGCAGAAACTTGAAAAGAGAACAAGAAATAATCGGTTAAGTAACCGGTTTTGTTAATTGCTGACAAAGGGGAAAGAAGGAAATTATACAATTTTTACAAAGTTTAAAAACAAGAGAAAAAAGATAGGTGAAATCATTGACGAGAAGATGGCGTTATGTTAGTATAAAAACATAAAGTAACCGGTTACTTTACCGGTTATAGTAGAAAGAAAAGGCAGGAAAATACAGGAGAAAAAGGAGGACGAAAATGAAGAAGAAAGCAGTCACTAAAATAATAGCATTTTCACTTGCCGCGATAATGGCATCTACAGCCCTTACGGGATGTACCTTTGGGTTTGCCAGTGATCCGGATGACCCAAATGAAGTAGAGGAAAAAGAAGCTATTGATACTTCTGTGGATACATTTCAGTATGATGAACAGCTTAAGGGAACAAGTATTACCCTGCTGAACTCCAAGGCAGAGATTCAAAGTGCTCTGGAGGAAATGGCAATACAGTTTGAAGAAAAATCCGGGGTACATATTGAGGTAATGCCGGTAACAGACGGTGATTCACCTTATACAAAAGTGGTAAGCCTTTATAATTCTGGAACACCGGCAACCATGGCGATTCTGGATACAACGGATGTGATTGCGCTGGCAGAGGAGAAGGCTCTGGATCTTTCCGCGGAACGGTGGATTCAGGAAGCAGAAGAATATATGACAAAGGTCAATGGTAAGGTGTACAGCTTCCCCCTTTGTATAGAGGGAAGAGGCATAATTTATAATAAAACAGTGATTGAGGAGACTCTTGGAAAAGAATTTCATCCTGAGTCCATTACCACACTGGATGAATTTAAGGAGCTTTTGGAAAAACTGAGAAAGGCTGGAATGGAACGTCCAATCTCTGTGGCAAAAGAAGACTGGTCCTTAGGCGCACATCAGCTTCAGTATATTTATGAAACAGAGGATGGAACCTCACCGGGAACCCAGGCTGTTATTGAGAGTATCAAAGATGGTACACTGGATTTAAAAAATTATGACCGTTTAGGACAGTTCCTGGATATGTTTGACGTATTAAAAGAATACAACGTTGCAAAAGCGGACCCGCTGGGAGCAGATTATGATGAAATGGCTATTGATCTGGCAGATGGTAAGACTGCGTTCTGGTTTAATGGAAACTGGGCATGGCCGAACCTGGAAGAAGCAGGAGCTGAGAAAGAAGATGAATATGGTTTCCTGCCTTACTTTTTGAATAATGACCCGGAGGATTTTGTAAACTCCAGGATTCAGGCCTCTCCATCTAAACAGGTGATGATAGACGGACAGATGGCTACGGAAAAGGAAAAAGCGGCGGCCAGGGAATTTCTCAACTGGGTTGTCTACAGTGAAATCGGACAGCAGATGCTTGTGAAGTCTGCCAGCATCATTCCGGCTTTCAGGAATAATCCTTATGAGCCCAAAGATCCGTTGAGTGGTGATATCTATGAAAAGATTCATGAAGGAAAAACCTTTAATGCTTCTGCCATTGTGCCAAATGACCATTGGGCAGTGCTTGGAGCAGCTATGCAGAAATATCTGGCAGGCAGAAGTGACCGGGAGGAATTAACACAAGCTATTGAAAAATATTGGGCAGAACAGAAATAGTCAGCGAAAGGGGAGAAAGCTATGAAATCAAGTAATAATAAAAAAGACTTCTGTATATTTGCATTACCTGGAATCTTTTGTTTTTTTGCAGTGGTGCTGATACCGTTTCTGTACGGTGTATATCTTACCCTGACAGACTGGAATGGTGTGTCAAAGGAGAAAAATTTTATTGGACTTGCTAACTTTTCCGGGGTTATGAAGGATACCCAGTTCTGGAGTTCTCTGGCCCTGACTTTTAAATATGTCATTGCAGTGGTCATTCTGGTGAACGTATTAGCTTTTGGGATTGCTTATCTGCTCACAAGAGGAATCAAAGGACAGAATTTTTTCCGGGCAGGCTTTTTTACACCCAACTTAATCGGTGGGATTGTCCTGGGATATATCTGGCAGTTTGTATTTTCAAGAGTTTTTGTAAATATCGGTGAGAGTACAGGCTGGTCTTTCTTTGAGGCATCATGGCTGTCTGATCCGGATAAAGCCTTTCTGGCTCTGGTTGTGGTTTCCGTATGGCAGCTTTCCGGATATATGATTCTGATTTATGTGGCAGGATTTATGGGACTGAGCAAAGATGTTATGGAAGCAGCCAGTATTGACGGAGCCTCCGGCTGGGTAAAATTAAAAAATATTATTCTGCCTCTTATGATGTCTTCCATTACTATTTGTCTGTTTCTTACCTTATCCAGGGCATTTATGGTATATGATGTAAACCTTTCATTGACTGCAGGTGCTCCATACGGAACTACAGAGATGGCAGCCATGCATGTCTATGAAAAAGCCTTTACATCCAGACAGTTTGGCGTAGGACAGGCTGAGGCATTTATCTTATTTATTATTGTAGCCTGCATCAGTGGCTTACAGGTATATTTCACAAAGAAGAGGGAGGTTGAAGCGTAATGAAGAAAAAAATAACCAATATGCTTTCTACAGCAGTATTACTGGTTTTGTTTGTAGCATATATGTTTCCTTTTGTCATGGTGTTGATTAACTCCCTGAAACAGAAAAGAGATATTATTAAAAGTCCATTTTCCTGGCTGTTTACGATAAAGGGGTTATCTTTTGATAATTTTGTAAAGGCATTTACACAGATGGACTTTCCAAGGGCTTTTGGAA
The DNA here is from genome assembly GCA_958352855.1 of uncultured Bacillota bacterium. Taxonomy (GTDB): domain Bacteria; phylum Bacillota; class Clostridia; order Lachnospirales; family Lachnospiraceae; genus Blautia. Next base: position 29,316 of record CATWQE010000017.1, on the reverse strand, counting down.
ATTCTCTGATTGTAACGGTTACAGCCACTGTGCTGGTAACATTACTGGCATCTATGCTGGCATACTATATTGTGCGTCATAATAATAAAATTTCCAAGCTGACCTTTTCTTTTATGGTGGCATCCATGATTATTCCTTTTCAGGCAATTATGATTCCACTGGTAAGCATTTATGGAGGCACGCTGAATGTTCTGAACCATAGGGCAACATTAATTTTTATGCATACAGGTTTTTCTATGGCGATGTCTGTGTTTATGTTCCATGGCTTCATTAAAGGAAGTGTTCCTGTGGCTCTGGAGGAAGCAGCCTATATTGATGGCTGTACCCATAGCCAGACGTATTTTAAGGTTGTGTTTCCTCTCTTAAAACCTATTATTTCTACCATGGCAATCTTAAATTCCATGGCGTTTTGGAATGATTTCCTTTTGCCGTCGCTGGTTTTAACAGACAAGAAGCTTCTTACTTTGCCACTGTCTACATATAGCTTCTATGGCACTTATTCTGCGGATTATGGAACTATTATGGCTGGTCTGCTGCTTTGCGTGATTCCTATTTTAGTGCTTTATGTTATCCTTCAGAAACAGATTATCAGTGGTGTTGTAGCAGGCGCGGTGAAATAACAGCAGTATTTTGGAAAAGGGAGTATCTGGTTATGATAAAAGACACATTACATATAAAAGCACCTGGAAACTGGATTAATGACCCAAACGGATTTATTTATTATAAAGGAAAATATCATTTATTTTATCAGTATTTTCCTTTTGCGCCAGAATGGGGAACCATGCACTGGGGACATGCAGTAAGTGAGGATTTGCTGCATTGGACACATTTGAAAGTGGCGCTATATCCTACAAAATCATATGACAGAAACGGGATTTTTTCGGGAAGCGCTCTGGAAAAGGATGGAAAGCTATATCTTTATTATTCTGCAGTGAGGTATCTGGAAGAGGAGGAAGAGAATATCCATCATGCAAAAAATGAGAACTTTGTTACCAGCCAGGCTATGCTGATTTCAGAAGATGGTTTTTCTTTTGATAATAAGAATGCCAAGAAACAGATAATACCTGTTCTTCAGGATGAGAAAATCGGACATGGGACCCATACCAGAGACCCCAAGGTATGGAAATACCAGGACGCTTACTATATGATTTTGGGAAGTACCATTTCTGGTAAAAACGGGCGGGTTTTGTTTTATGAAAGCAGGGATGGTATAAATTGGGACTATAAAAATCAGTATACCCATAAAAATTTCGGAAGTATTCTGGAATGTCCGGATCTTTTTGAAGTACAGGGACAGTATGTGTTTCAGGGCTCACCCATGAATATTTTGGAAGACGGACTGGAATATGCTCATAATGCGATTTGTGCTTTGGTAAAATTTCAGGAGGGAAAATGCGAACTTTCTATGCCGGACACCTATCAATTTATTGATTACGGGCTGGATTTGTATGCGCCTCAGACCAATGTAGATAAAGATGGAAATCGTGTGATGATGGCGTGGATGCGTATGCCAAAGCCTGTGGAAGGTGGGAAAGATCGTGGAGCATGGAATGGAATGATGTGTACACCAAGGGTAATTGAAATTGAGAAGGGACACATTTTTTACAAAATCCATCCACAGACAGACCGGTATCTGTCCAGAGAAGTTACGGACAGGAAGAAACTAGACTGGAGCAGACCTTTCCGTATTAAGACGGCTTTAAAAGAGGGGGAAAACATAGATATTGGAGGGTATCAGATTACCATTGAAGAAGATTGTGTAAAGGGAGACAGAACACAGGTATTTGATTCCTTATCTGGCTTCAGAAGGACAGCAAAGACGCCAAAACTGGGGGGCAGATATGATTTGGATATTATTGTGGATGAAAATCTCATAGAAATTTTTGTAAACGAAGGACAATATGTATTAAGCCATGTCGTATATGACTTGAAAAAACAGCTTACAGGTTCTATAGGAAAACTATTAACAGGAGAGGAGAAGGGCTATGAGAAAAAGAGATAATGCGTTTCAGAAAAGGCTGTCCAGGAATCATGACGAGTTGAAATGGTTATACATGGAATTATATGGAAATGAATCGATGTTTGCGGAACTTACTTCCCAGATGTATGAGTATTATCAGAATAGAAAAGCCGGGCTGAAAAGCAGGGATGATAAAAGAGAAAAAAATCCAGACTGGTTTAAGAAAAATGATATGCTTGGGATGATGCTCTACATTGATAATTTTGCGGGGAATATAAAAGGGGTTCAGGAAAAACTGGATTATTTAAAAGCCTGTAACGTAAATTGTGTTCATTTGATGCCATTTTTGGATTCCCCACAGGGACGCTCTGACGGAGGCTATGCAGTGGCAGATTTCCGCAAGGTGAAGCCGGAGCTTGGTACCATAGAAGATTTGGCAGAGCTTACAGAGAAATGTCATCAAAAAGGCATGAATGTGTGCATGGATTTTGTGATGAATCATACCTCGGAGGATCACGAGTGGGCAAAGCGTGCCAGACAGGGTGACGGGGAGTATATGAGCCGCTACTTTTTCTATGACAGCAATGAAATTCCAGAAAAATATGAGGAAACAGTGCCTCAGGTATTCCCTACTACAGCGCCTGGAAACTTTACCTATCTGCCGGAAATGAAACATTATGTACTCACAACCTTTTACCCTTACCAATGGGATTTAAATTATAAAAATCCAAGAGTGTTTAATGAAATGATGTACAATTTTCTGTTTCTGGCAAATCAGGGAATTGATATTGTACGTATTGATGCAGTACCGTATATCTGGAAAGAATTAGGAACCTCATGCAGAAATCTGGAAAGAGTGCATACTATTGTGCGTATGATGCGTATCATTGGGGAAATTGTGTGTCCAAGTGTAATTCTTCTGGGCGAGGTGGTTATGGAGCCTGAAAAAGTAGTTCCTTATTTCGGAACCGTAGAGAAGCCGGAATGTCATATGCTCTATAATGTAACAACCATGGCAACCACCTGGCATAGCCTTGCCACAGAGGATATCCGCCTTTTAAAGCAGCAGATGGATGTTGTGAACCAGTTACCAAAGGAATACACCTTTTTGAATTATCTCCGGTGTCATGATGATATTGGATGGGGACTGGATTTTGCTGCCCTGAAAAACTGGGGCATGGAAGAGGTGCCGCATAAGAGATTTTTAAATGATTTCTATACAGGCAGATATGAAGGAAGTGTCAGCAGAGGAGAACTCTATAATGATGACCCGGTAACACAGGATGCAAGATTTTGTGGAACAACAGCTTCTATGTGCGGTGTGGAAAGTGCGGGATTTGAAAGAAATGAAACAAAAATGGAGGCAGCTATCCGGTTAGACGTTATGCTTCATGCGTATATGCTTACACAGTCAGGAATTCCTATGCTGTACAGCGGGGATGAGATTGCACAGGTGAATGATTATACCTATAAAGAGAACCCATTGAAGCAGGAGGACTCCCGCTATATTCACAGAGGTGCATTTCACTGGGAACTTGCAAAGAACAGAAATGATGTTTCTACCGTAGAAGGAAAAGTATTTCAAGGGTTGACGAAACTGGAAAGACTGCGAAAAACAGAAACGGTGTTTGATTCTTCTGCCAGCGTGTATACCTATGATGTGCATGACAATGGGATTCTTTGTATTATGAGAGAAAAGGCCGGGGAGAAATTCTTTGGGATTTTCAATTTCAGCAGCAAAGACAGAACTGCATGGATGCAGGAAGAAGGAAACTATAAGAATCTGATAAGTGGAGAAACGGTGGAATTAAAAGATGTATTCATTCCGGCGCATGGGTTTATCTGGGCGAAACGGATATAAGTAAAAAGTGTAACAAAAGAAGGCCTCCTGTATCATCTGATATATTAGCTTGATACAGGAGGCTTTTCTATAAATTCAGATTTTGTTATTCAATCACCTTCAGCCAGCCCTCCGGCGCTTCCAGCCGACCCATCTGAATACCGGTTAAGGTCTCATAGAGCTTCTGTGTCACCGGTCCCATAGCATCCATGCCGCTTGGGAAGCAGATTTCTTTTCCATGGTCTATGATTCTACCTACAGGAGAGATAACTGCAGCAGTACCGCACAGGCCGCATTCTGCAAAATCTTTTACTTCTTCCAGGTATACTTCACGTTCTTCTACTTCAAGCCCCAGGTATTCTTTTGCTACATACATGAGAGAGCGGCGGGTAATGGAAGGCAGAATACTGTTGGATTTCGGTGTGACAACTTTTCCGTCTTTTGTGATAAATAAGAAGTTTGCGCCGCCGGTTTCTTCTACCTTTGTTCTGGTGCCTGCATCCAGATACATGTTTTCGTCAAAGCCCTGATTGTGGGCGTCCACAATCGCGTGAAGGCTCATAGCGTAATTGAGTCCTGCTTTAATGTGACCGGTTCCATGAGGCGCAGCCCGGTCAAAATCACTGACGCGGATAGTAAGTGGCTTGACTCCGCCTTTAAAGTAAGGACCAACCGGTGTAACGAAAATACGGAACTGATATTCATCTGCAGGTTTTACTCCAATAACAGGGTTACTTCCAAACATATAAGGACGGATATACAAGGTAGCGCCGGAACCATAAGGCGGAACATAGGCTGCATTTGCTTTTACTGTATCGACTACTGCCTGTATGAAGCGGTCTTCCGGAAAAACCGGCATTTCCAGTCTTCTGGCAGAATCAGCCATACGGCTTGCATTTAAGTCCGGGCGGAAGGTGACAATGCGTCCGTCCTGTGTGGTATAGGCCTTCATCCCCTCAAAAACAGTCTGGGCATATTGCAGTACACCTGCACATTCACTGATAACAACTTTGTCATCCTCTGTCATTCTTCCTTCATCCCATTTTCCATCTTTAAAATCAGATACAAAACGATAATCTGTTTTTACATATCCAAAACCAAGATTAGACCAGTCAATGTTCTTTTTCTCCATGTTGAGTTCCTCCATTCTGCCGCGACTGCGGTATGTTTTCTGAATTTTTTTACCATTATAAAACTTTAACGTGTGAATTGCAAGAGATGTTCCGTTGCTTTTTTGCAATCTTTCATATATAATTTAAGAAAGCGGGCAAAAGAAAGTGTCCGGTGAAACAGCAAAAGAATGGGGAGTGAAGAAAATGTCTGGAAATGACTGGAATGGACTAGGCAGAGATGTGAAAGATATTGTGGAAAATGCCATTAATACCGGGGATTTCAGAGCTTTAAACAGAGACCTTGGAGTGACCCTTGAAAATGCTATAGGAAATATGGCGAGGAATTTCAGAAAGCCCGGAGCAAATGGTTATCAGACTTGTGACCAGAATGACGGACGCCATAAAAGCTCTTATGGTTCTTATGAGAACGATAGTAATTATGGCAATACATCCAGAAGAATACAAAAAGCAAGAGAAGAATTTGCTCTTTTTATAAATACCAGAAAAATGAAAGGACTTAGTATTGCCGCCCTGATTACAGGACTGATTCTGGCCCTGAGCAGTGGCTTTGTTCTTGGAATTATGGGAACTGTGGCGCTGCTGTGGGAATATGCGGTGAAACCCTTTGTGGTTACAGCGGCAGTTTTAGTTCCCATAGGATGTGCAGGCGTGGTGGCAGCCGTCTGGGGAAACAGGACCAGAAAACAGGTAGCCAGATTCAGGGCTTATGTAAAAACGTTAAATGGAAAAGCCTATGGCAATATTAAGGACTTAGCCAGAAGCGTTGGAAAATCAGAGAAATTTGTAGCAAAAGATCTTTCAAAAATGATTGAAAAAAGGATGTTCCTGGAAGGTCATTTAGATGAGAAGAATACCTGTCTTATGGCAAGCAATGATGCCTATGAGCAGTATATGGAAACTCAGAAAAATATGGAACGCATGAAAGAGCAGGAGGCAAGAGAGCCTAAGCGTCAGCTTTCAGAAGAGGCAAGGAAAACCATAGAGGCGGGAAATCATTATATTGAAGAAATCAGAAGAAGCAATGATGCTATTCCTGGCATTGAGATTTCCAACAAGATGTATCACCTGGAAAATGTTATCCGACGGATTTTCCAGCGGGTGGAGGAGCATCCGGAGCTCATTGATGACCTGCACAAATTTATGGATTATTATCTTCCTACTACCATGAAGCTGTTAAATGCGTATGAAGAGCTGGATAAGCAGGAGCTTACAGGGGAGCATGTGCAAAGCGCCAAGACAGAGATTGAAAATACATTAGACACTATTAATGATGCTTTTGAAAACCTGCTGGATAGCTTTTATAAAGAAACAGCCTGGGACGTGTCTTCTGATATTTCTGTACTAAAGACCATGCTGGCTCAGGAGGGTCTGACTGGTAAGAGAGATTTTAAAGAGAAAGGAAATTAAGAGAGTATGAGCGATGAATTTAAAGACTTTACGGTAACCCCTACACTGACTTTTGAACCCTTACAGGAGGAAGCGCCTGTTGCAGAAGTGAAAAAGGAAGAGCCTGCAAAACCGGAAATGGATGACAGCATTCTTTCTCCACAGGAGAGAAAGATGGTGGATGATTTTGCAAAACAGATTGATATCCGCAATTCAGCGGCCATTCTTCAGTATGGAGCGGGAACCCAGAAGAAAATGGCAGATTTCTCAGAGGACGCTTTAGATAAGGTTCGCACCAAAGACCTGGGCGAAGTGGGAGATTTACTGGAAAATGTGGTTACAGAATTGAAAAACTTTGATGCGGAAGAAGAACGAAAAGGTATTATGGGATTTTTCAAAAAAGGCGGAAACAAGCTGGAAGCCTTGAAAAACAAGTATTCCAAGGCAGAGACCAATGTGAATAAAATCGTAGAAATGCTGGAAAAACACCAGATTCAGTTAATGAAGGATGCGGCAATTATGGATAAAATGTATGCCCTGAATCTGAATTACTTTAAGGAGCTTTCCATGTATATTCTGGCAGGAAAGAAGAAATTAGAGGAAATTCGCGCCACAGAGCTTCCACAATTAATGAGCAAGGCGCAGATAAGCGGTCTTCCGGAGGATGCGCAGGCAGCCAAAGATCTGGATTCTCTTTGTGACCGTTTTGAAAAGAAGATTCACGATCTGGAGCTTACCAGAATGATTGCCATTCAGACAGCTCCTCAGATTCGTCTGGTTCAGGGAAATGATACGCTCATGGCAGAAAAGATTCAGTCTACCATTGTAAACACCATTCCTTTGTGGAAAAGTCAGATGGTTATCGCTCTTGGTGTGGCTCATTCTACAGAAGCAGCCAAGGCCCAGAGAGAAGTCACAGACATGACCAACGCCCTTTTGCAGAAAAATGCAGAGACTTTGAAGCTGGCTACTGTGGAAGCTGCTAAGGAATCAGAGAGGGGAATTGTGGATATTGAAACCTTGCAAAAAACCAATGAATCTCTTATCAGCACCTTTGATGAGGTGATGAACATTCAGAGAGAAGGACGGGAAAAGAGAAGGGCTGCAGAAGCAGAAATGTATCGTCTGGAAGGAGAATTAAAACAGAAATTACTGCAGATTCATAACTAAGGAGGATTTGCTATGTATCGGGAACATACAAAAGTAATACAGATTGGGGACAGAAAAATCGGCGGCGGAAATCCGGTGTTGATTCAGTCCATGACCAATACCAGAACGGAAGACGTGGAGGCAACAGTCAGGCAGATTCTGGCTTTGGAAGCAGCAGGCTGTGAGATTATCCGCTGTACTGTACCTACTCAGGAGGCAGCAGAGGCTATTCGGGAGATTAAAAAACAGATACACATTCCACTGGTGGCAGATATTCATTTTGACTATAAAATGGCCATTGCAGCCATGGAAAATGGCGCGGATAAAATCCGTATTAACCCGGGAAATATCGGGGGATTAGAGAAAATCAAGGCTGTGGTGGACGTAGCAAAAGCCAGAAAGATTCCTATTCGTGTGGGGGTCAACAGCGGCTCTCTGGAAAAAGAACTGGTGGAAAAATATCATGGCGTGACTGCTCAGGGATTGGTGGAAAGCGCTCTTGATAAGGTGAAAATCATTGAGGATTTAGGCTATGACAATCTGGTTATCAGCATTAAATCTTCCGATGTAATGATGTGTGTGAAAGCCCATGAGCTGCTGGCAGAGCAGACCAATTATCCCCTTCATGTGGGGATTACAGAAGCAGGAACTGTGTATTCCGGAAACATTAAATCTGCAGTTGGGCTTGGCATTATCCTTTATGAAGGAATTGGTGATACCATCCGGGTATCTCTTACCGGAGACCCGCTGGAAGAGATTAAATCTGCAAAGCGGATTTTAAAAACACTGAATCTGCGAAAAGGCGGCGTGGAAGTGGTATCCTGTCCTACCTGCGGCAGAACGAAAATAGACCTTATAGGTCTGGCGAACCAGGTAGAAACTATGGTACAGGAGTTCCCTTTGGATATTAAAGTTGCAGTTATGGGCTGTGTGGTGAATGGTCCGGGAGAAGCCAAAGAAGCAGATATTGGCATTGCCGGAGGAAAAGGCGAGGGCCTGTTAATCAAAAAAGGCGAAATCATAAAAAAAGTACCGGAGAACCAGCTTTTGGAAGCGCTTCGGGAAGAACTGAGTAATTGGAAGTAATCTATGGAGGTTATGCTGCATGGAAAAAGAATTTCTGGATGTTTTCCGAAATCTGGAATTAAATGGAGAATTAAAAGCCCTTTTAAAAGAAGTGGTGGTTACAAAAGTCTCTATTAACCAGAAAAAAGACCACATCCGAGTCTATATCCGAAGCAGACAGTGGATTCACAAAAAGTATATTTATGCGCTGGAGGAAGCCATTGCTTCCCAGTGCTTTAAAGGCGTACCCATGACGGTAAAAGTGCTGGAAAAATTTCAACTGTCCAGCCAGTATACACCGGAATTATTTTTTGATGCATACAAATCATCCATGGGTCTGGAGCTTAGAAATTACAGCATTCTGGTATTTAATATGTTCCGGAATGCTGTAATTACGTTTCCAAAGACCAATGAGATGCATATGGTACTCCAGTCCACTGTTCTGGCAAAAAGTAAGGAAGAAGAACTTATTGGATACATGGAAAAGGTGTTTTGTGAGCGCAGCGGATTTTCCCTGCAGGTGGACACAGAATACCAGGAAGCAAAAGAGAGCAAATACAGGAAAAACAGTGATATCCGTATTCAGCAGGAGGCAGCCCATATTATTGAAATGTCAGCTCTTGGAAGAGGAAAAGATGAGCAGTCCCTGGAAGTAACAGAGGAACTGGAAAAAGAGCAGAAGCCCCAAACTTCGGGAGAGAAAAAGTCAGAAACCAGAGCAAAAGAAAAAGGCAATGCAAAAGAAAAATCCTTCCAGGGGGAAAAGGGACGTGGAAAAGGGGACAGAAACTTTTCTTCCGATTACAGGCGCAGCGTAAAGCGTTCCGATAATCCAGACGTGCTCTATGGAAGAGATTTTGAAGACGAGGCAATCCCTCTGGAAACCATTCAGTCAGAAATGGGAGAAGTGTGCATCCGGGGGCAGATTATGACCCTGGAGAAACGGGAAATCCGCAATGAGAAGACCATTATTATTTTCTCAGTTACAGATTTTACAGATTCCATTACAGTAAAAATGTTTGCCCGAAATGACCAGGTGGAGGAAATCACAGCAGGAGTGAAGGAAAAGGCTTTTATTAAATTAAAGGGGATTACCACCATTGACAGATACGACAGTGAGCTTACCATTGGTTCTGTGGTGGGAATCAAGAAAATTTCCAGCTTCCAGAATTCCAGATTTGATAATGCGCCTCAGAAGAGGGTAGAGCTTCACTGTCATACCAAGATGAGTGATATGGATGGTGTTTCTGACGCAAAAGCATTGATTAAGAGAGCCTATGAATGGGGACACAAGGCCATTGCCATTACAGATCATGGAGTGGTGCAGTCCTTCCCGGAAGCTAATCACTGCTTTGATGCCTGGGGCGGCGTGGTGCCTCAGGATGCAGATTTTAAGGTGATTTATGGGGTAGAAGCATATCTGGTGGATGATTTAAAGGGGATTGTGCAAAACAGCAAAGGACAGAGCCTTCGGGACGCTTTTGTGGTGTTTGATATTGAAACCACTGGATTTTCTGCCATGAAGGATAAGATTATTGAAATTGGTGCAGTTAAAGTGGTGGACGGGAAGATTACAGAGCGGTTTTCAGAGTTTGTAAATCCTCAGATTCCCATTCCTTTCCGCATTGAACAGTTGACCAGTATCAATGACAACATGGTAAAAGACGCTCCAACCATTGACGTGATTTTGCCTAAATTTGAAGAATTCTGCAGAGGCTGCGTCATGGTGGCTCACAATGCAGAATTTGATATGAGTTTTATTCAGAAAAATTATGAGGATTTGGGAATTGAAAGGGAAGATACCAGCGTAGATACCGTAGGAATGGCGAGATTCCTCCTTCCCCAGTTGAATCGTTTTAAGCTGGATACGGTGGCAAAGGCAGTGGGAGTTTCCCTGGAACACCACCACCGGGCAGTAGACGATGCGGCCTGTACTGCAGAGATTTTTGAGAAATTTATTCCCATGTGCAGGGAGAGGGATATTACCAATCTGGATGAGCTTAATGAAAAAGGGGCGGTATCGGTTTCCTCTGTACAGAAAATGCCTACCTATCATGCCATTATTCTGGCAAAAAATGATGTGGGAAGGGTAAATCTGTACCATTTGATTTCCGATTCCCATCTGGTTTATTATCACAGGAGACCCCGGGTTCCCAAAAGCCTGTATCTGAAATATCAGGAGGGACTTATGATTGGTTCTGCCTGTGAGGCAGGGGAATTGTATCAGGCTGTTTTAAACGGAAGACCAGAGGCAGAAATCGCCAGACTGGTGAATTTTTACGATTATCTGGAGATTCAGCCTTTGGGAAACAATGCCTTTATGATACGAAACGAAGACCGTTCGGATGTGAATTCAGAGGAGGATTTAAAGGAAATCAACCGAAAGATTGTGAAGCTTGGAGAAGCCTTTAATAAGCCTGTGGTAGCTACCTGCGATGTGCATTTTTTAGACCCGGAGGATGAGGTTTACCGCAGAATTATTATGGCTGGAAAAGGCTTTGATGATGCAGACGACCAGGCGCCTTTATACCTTCGTACCACAGAGGAGATGCTGGAGGAATTTTCTTATCTTGGAAGAGAAAAAGCAGAGGAAATTGTGATTGAAAATCCCAATAAAATTGCTGATATGGTGGAAAAAATCTCCCCCATTCACAAGGGAAAATGTCCTCCTGTTATTGAAAATTCTGACGCCATGCTAAGAGAGATCTGCTACAACAAGGCCCATGAAATCTATGGGGAAGAACTGCCGAAAATGGTAGAAGAGCGCCTGGAAAGAGAACTGAACTCCATTATTTCCAACGGTTATGCGGTTATGTATATGATTGCCCAGAAGCTGGTGTGGAAGAGTAACAGTGACGGTTATCTGGTAGGCTCCAGAGGTTCTGTTGGTTCCTCTTTTGCAGCTACGATGTCTGGAATTACCGAGGTAAATCCTCTAAGTCCTCATTATTATTGCGCCAAATGTCACTATGCAGATTTTGATTCCCCTGAGGTGCGGGAATACTCCGGGCGGGCAGGGTGTGATATGCCCGATAAGAACTGTCCGGTGTGTGGAGAGCCTTTGATTAAAGAAGGATTTGACATTCCTTTTGAAACCTTCCTGGGCTTTAAAGGGGATAAGGAGCCGGATATTGACCTGAACTTTTCCGGGGATTATCAGGGAAAAGCACATCGATATGTTGAGGTTATTTTTGGCGCAGGGCAGACCTTTAAGGCCGGAACTATTGGAACCCTGGCGGAAAAAACAGCCTTTGGTTATGTGAAAAATTATTACGAAGAGCGGGGCCAGAGAAAGAGAAACTGTGAGATTAACCGTATTGTCCAGGGATGTACCGGTGTGCGAAGAACCACCGGACAGCATCCGGGAGGCATTATTGTACTGCCTATTGGGTGGGATATTGAGGAATTTACTCCTGTGCAGCATCCGGCAAATGACATGAACAGTGACATCATTACCACTCATTTTGATTACCATTCCATTGATTCCAACTTGTTAAAGCTGGATATTCTGGGGCATGATGATCCTACCATGATTCGTATGCTGGAGGACTTAACCGGTATCAACGCCAGAGAAATCCCACTGGATTCCAAGGAGGTTATGTCCCTTTTTAAAAGCACAGAAGCCCTGGGACTGACCCCGGATGATATTCGTGGCTGTCCTCTTGGATGCCTTGGAATTCCTGAGTTTGGAACCGATTTTGCCATGCAGATGTTAATTGACGCCAACCCAACCTCCTTTTCAGACCTGGTGCGTATTTCCGGTCTGTCTCATGGAACGGATGTATGGCTTGGCAATGCCCAGGATTTGATTAAATCAGGAACCGCAACCATTACCACCTGTATCTGTACGCGAGATGATATTATGATTTATCTCATTAACAAAGGTCTGGAGCATGGACAGGCATTTACCATCATGGAGAGTGTCCGTAAGGGAAAAGGGCTGAAGCCGGAATGGGAAGAGGAAATGAAAAAGCATGATGTGCCGGACTGGTATATTGGCTCCTGTAAGAAGATTAAGTACATGTTCCCCAAAGCTCACGCAGCGGCTTATGTTATGATGGGATGGAGGATTGCCTATTGCAAAATTTTTCATCCCCTGGCTTATTATGCGTCTTATTTCAGTATCCGCGCCACAGCATTTTCCTATGAACTTATGTGTCAGGGCAAGGAAAAGCTGGAGTATTTTATGGATGATTATGAGAAGCGGAAAGATACTTTGAGCAAAAAAGAACAGGATACGTATAAGGATATGAAGATTGTTCAGGAAATGTATGCAAGAGGCTTTGATTTTGTGCCTATTGATATTTACAAGGCAAATGCCCATACCTTCCAGATTGTGGAGGGAAAGCTTATGCCGGCTCTGGATACCATAGAAGGTCTGGGAGACAGGGCGGCGGACGCCGTAGTAGCGGCAGCAGAGGAAGGCCCGTTCCTTTCCCTGGACGATTTCCGCAACAGGACAAAGGTAACGTCTTCTACCATTGATTTGATGAATGATTTGGGACTCTTTGGAAAGCTGCCGAAATCCAATCAGATGTCCTTATTTGATTTTCAATAAGGGAATTACAAGATTTTTTGTATTTTTTTTCATAATACTATTCCCTTTTTCCGGAAATTTGTTACAATAAAAGCATTCCACCACATACATGAGGCGGAAAAGTAAAAAAAGAAGAGGAAAGGTGAAACCATGCAGGAATACAAACCATTTAAAGAAGGTAAAGTACGTCAGATTTTTGACATTGGAGAAGAACTTGTTATGTATGCAACAGACAGGATTTCCGCATTTGACTACATCCTGAAAAACAAAATCACAGACAAGGGCGCTGTCCTTACAAAAATGTCTAAATTTTGGTTCGATTTCACAAAGGATATTGTGCCGAACCATATGATTTCCACAGACACAAAGGATATGCCGGAATTTTTCCAGACACCGGAATACGAAGGACATGTGATGCTGTGTAAGAAACTGGAGATGCTCCCTGTAGAATGTATTGTAAGAGGATATATTACAGGAAGCGGCTGGGCAAGCTACAAAGAAAATGGTACTGTATGCGGTATTCAGTTACCGGAAGGCTTACAGGAATCTGATAAGCTGCCTGAACCTATCTATACACCATCTACCAAGGCAGAACTGGGAGACCACGATGAAAACGTTTCTTTTGAAGAAACTGTGAAAACTCTGGAAAAACTCTATCCGGGAAAAGGACAGGAGTATGCGGAAAAACTTCGTGATTATACCATTGCCCTGTACAAGAAATGTGCAGAATACGCGCTGACTAAGAATATCATTATTGCAGATACCAAATTTGAGTTTGGTCTTAATGAAAAGGGAGAGATTGTTCTGGGTGATGAAATGCTGACACCGGACAGCTCCAGATTCTGGCCGTTAGAAGGCTATAAACCAGGACAGGGACAGCCTTCCTTTGACAAGCAGTATGTGCGTGACTGGTTAAAAGCAAATCCGGACAGTGACTTCCTGCTTCCAGATGAAGTTGTGGAAAAAACAGTTGATAAGTATATTGAAGCTTATGAAATGCTTTCCGGAGAGAAATTTTAAGGAATAAAACAGGAGACTGTCACATGAGCAGGAGATAAAACCTCATGTGACAGTCTTTTTACTGTTAGGGCAAAGCCTTGTAAAGAGTTTACTGTAGTTGGCAATGCTATTTTTTATAGTTTACAATTGTTTCGAGGTCATAGAGACAAAGCGTATCTGAATGTTCGGCTTCTGCTTCGATTTTTTTATCAAAACCAGATTCGGAAAATAAGGCATAGTAGAATTTTGCTTTTGTTTTTTGCGGAGTTAATTTTGCTAAGGTATTCAGATATTCAGAATAGTCGAAGGGGCTGTGTTTGAATTTACATTCACCCACTAAATATTCGTTGGCATCCTTCCCGATGCCCAGTAAGTCAATCTCTGTTTCTGCTATTCTCAGGCCATTTTCCGCATTTTTATCACGAACGGTTGTCTTTCCAGTCCAACGTCCCATTTTGGTATAACGAAATGGTAAGGCATTTTTCTTTTGTAGCTCACGCACAAATTCTTTACAAACATCTTCAAACGATAATGAAGCAAACTCATGCAATGCAGGAGCTACGAGATATTCATAAACGCCTTCCACATCTCCATCTTCAAGTTGTGATAGATTCGCAAAACCGAAAGCATACCAAAACCGGAAAAAATTATCGGTTAAACGGTAAGTTCCACGATTTGTGTTTGCCTTTTCTTTCGTTCCGGTATCAACAGAAAATTCGCGCTCAATAATGCCAAGTTCTATCAGATTTTTTAGATAGACACTTGTTTTTGAAGTGTTTTCTACAAGGGATTTCTGGCTAATGTCATTCAATTTTGTACTGCCCAGAGCAACAGCTTCAATAATGGAGTTATAGATAGGGGTTTCTCTGAGTTCCTGATGGAGCAAAAAATCTACTTCGCTATACAGTACCGAGCCTTTGGTAAGAATATTGCGTTTGATGTTTTCGTTAAGGTCAATGTCAGGGTTGAACTGATTGAGATAGTGTGGAATACCGCCAAGTACAGCATAAGCAAGTATCTTGTTTTTGGCTGAGTAATTAGGGAAAAAGCGGGCGGCATCATAAAATCCCATTTCATTCATTTTGTAAATGCCTGTTGCTCTGCCATAAAGCGGATTTTTTTCTGCAAGCAATTCTTTTTCGATAAAACTCATTGCACTGCCACAGAGAATAATCATCACATTACTGTCTTTCAAATCTGTATCCCAGAGGTTTTGCAGAATAGATGGAATACTTGGATTTCCTTTGCACATATAGGGAAATTCGTCGATTACAATTAGTTTTTTCTTTTCTCCGTATGGCAAATCTAGGATCGAGTGGAACGCCTTATCCCAATCAGTAAACTCAGAGATATATTGTTTTGCTGGAATATCCTCTCGTAGAATTTGCCTTGAAAATTTTGCTAGCTGCACTCTGTCAGTACTTTGCGTACAGGAATAGAAAATATGCGGTTTGTGTTTGCAAAATTCTCTGAGAGTTTCTGTTTTCCCAACACGTCTCCTGCCGTATAATACAATCATTTGACCTTTTTTCTCATCATATTTATCTTGCAGAAATTTTAGTTCTTGTTCTCTTCCAATGAACATAGCACTACCTCCTTAAATATCTAATCGTGATTTACCAAATCGTGATTAGGTATTATTATATCCATGAAAGAAGAAAAAATCAAGGAAGTTTTAGAACAAGTCTAATTCCCTCAGTGCCTCCATCAATTCATCATTTTTCTCCGGACTCATCACGCAGAAACGTATAAAGGAGTTATCCAGAAACGGGAATGTGGAGCAGTCCCGAATCATCAGTCCCTTGCGGATGCAATGTTCAAATACACTTTCAGAAGTCACATCTTCTCTCAGTATTTTCACCAGCAGGAAATTGGAACAGGAGGGATATACTTTTACATGCTTCCAGGTACTCAGTAAATTGTACAACCGGTTTCGTTCACTGGTAATCAGCGCTCTTGTTTTTTCAATATAGTCTTTATCTGAAAACATGATACATCCTGCAATCTCTGCCAGACTGTTAATGGTCCAGGGATTTTTTCTGGTATTGATGTATTTCAGCAAATCTGGATTTCCGGTAACCGCATAGCCAAGGCGCAGACCGGGAGCAGCGAAGAATTTGGAAATTCCCCGCAAAACAATGAGATTATTGTAATTGTTGGTTAGTGGAATGGAGGAAATCTTGCTTCCCACATCTGTAAATTCCTCATAAGTTTCATCTACCATAACCGAAATTCCGTACTGCATGGCTCTGTCCAGAATCCGCCGCATTTCTTTTCTGGAAATGGCAGTGGAAGTAGGGTTGTTGGGATTGCACAGAACCAGAAGGTCCAGGCTGTCATTTAGATGGCTGCAGAAATCCTCTACGTTTATTTGGAAGTTTTCCTCTTCTTTTAAGGGATAGTAGAGTGTCTGACCACCCTCAAGGGCAATTTCCCTTTCGTATTCCGAATAGGTAGGTCCAAGAATCAGAGCTTTTTGCGGGTGGGTGGTCTGAATGAACAGAGAAATCAATTCCGTAGAGCCATTTCCCACAATAATATTATCAAACTCAGCGCCTGTGTAATCGCAGATGCTTTTTCTGAGTTTTGCATATTCCCGGTCAGGGTAAGTGGTAATAGCATCCAGATGCTTAGAAAGGGTATCTCTTAACAGGGGAGAGATACCGAGAGGGTTTACATTTGCAGAAAAACTGGTAATGTCCTCTTTTTGAATATGGTAGATTTCTTCAATTTTTTCCAGGTCACTGCCATGGAAATGGTCTTTATGTTTCAGCATAGGTACGCCTCTCTTTCGATTGTACGTTGCACAGCACAACTTTGTAGTGTATAATTCATAGTAGCAGATTGTTATCAAGGATTCAATATAGAATTCAATATACTAGACAGGGTAAGGGTGATAATTTGAAGACACGAATGGAACAACTGATAAATGGACGATTTGAGTATGAAGTACCAAAACTGGAACTGTCAGCGACTGAAATCGTGCTGGATATCCTGCCGGAAGAAAAGCTTCGTGGAGAGCTGGAATTTTGGGCAGGAGACGATAGAAGAATCAAAGGAATGGCATATTCCAGCCACAGAAGATTTCTTCTGGGAAAGGAAAAATTCTCAGGAGATAGGGTAAAGCTTCCCTATGGAGTGGACACTGCAGGGCTGGAAGGTCAGGATAAAATTGAGGGAGAAATTGTACTAAGCACCAGTATAGGAGAATACAGGGTGCCTTTTTCTATTACTGTTAAGAAACCGGAAGTCAGGACCTCACAGGGAACGGTGGGAACGCTGGAGGAGTTTGTGGAGCTTGCAAGGGAGGATTTCAGAGAAGCTTATCAGCTATTTACAGATGCTTCTTTTGTACAGCTTTTAAAAGGCAGGGAAGAACTGCTGCCATATTATGAGGCTTTGTCGCAGACTCCGGTACCCTATCAGAATCTGGAAGAGTTTCTCATAGGAGCAGGGCTGAAAAAGCCGGTTACACTGAGTCTGGAAAAAGAATCTCTGGAATTGTATGAGGTACAGAGCTCTTTGAAAGATACCCTGCGGATACGCAGAAGCGGCTGGGGATTTTTAAGAGCAGAGATTCAGACAGAAGGCGATTTCCTGGAGGTGGAGAAAACCTCTATTCAGGATGGGCACTTTATTGGAAGTGTTTATGATTTAGAATATATTATCCGTCGGGATGGTCTTGGCAAAGGGAAAAATTTTGGAAGAATTCAGATTAAAACAGTTTACGAAACCATTACCTATGAAATTATGGCGTCCAAAAGTAACCGGATTCAGGTAAATGTTACTGCTTATGAGAAGAAAAAGCGGCTGCAGGCAGCCAGGGAAATGCTGGACATGGAGCTGGGACGTGTGGACGTACAGACCTGGAGCCAGAATATGCTGGAGCTTTTGGAAGAGCTAAAGGAAAACGGATATTATGCTACAGAGTGTCAGCTTTTTGAAGCCTATGTGTATGTCCAAAAAGGACAGAAGGAAGAAGCCAGACGCCTGTTAGATTCTCTGGAAAATAATCAGAGGATGCTTCAGGAAGAGGAACTGGAGGGTGCATTTTTATACTTAAACGAATGTTCAGAAAGAAGTACCCAACTCAAAGAGCATGTGACAGCCAGACTGCGTCAGCTCCACCAGCGCAGGGTAGACAGTTGTTTATTATTATATATGATTTTTCAGTTAGACTCTGAGGCGCTAAGAACCCCTTCCAGGAAAATGTTTCTTCTGGAGGAGCAGTACCGGATTGGATGCAGAAGCCCCTTTTTGTATCTCATGGCATGCCGTCTGGCAGCAGAGGACGGAGCGGTATTTCGGAAAATGAATGACTTTACGGTCCAGGTCTTTTTGTTTGCTGAGAAATATCACATTCTTACAGAAGAAATGGCTTTTCGGGCAGCAGATCTGGCGGGACAGATGAAAAGCTTTTCACAGAAGGTCTATGAGATTCTGAAATGCGCCTATGAGCAATATCCTACTGCTCAGACAGTGAAGGAAATCTGCCAGTTGATTATGAAGGGGGAGCCAAGAAACCCCGAATATTTCCGCTGGTATGAACTGGCAGTGATGTCAGAACTGAAGATTACAGGTCTGTATGAATATTATATTGAAACCATGAGCAGAAATTATCAGAAAGTATTGCCAAAGGTTATCCGTCTGTATTTTGGCTATAATAATACCTTAAGTGATAAGAAAAAGGCTTTTGTATACAGTAATGTTATCCGAAATAAAGAGCTGGACCCGGAAACTTATCAGGCATACCGGAATAAAATGGAAGCCTTTGCCTGTGAGAAAATCAAGGAAGGCAGAATGAATGAGGATTTTGCTGTGGTTTACCAGGAGTTCTGTGTGGATTCCAGGGATGAAAATGTAAGAAACGCTCTGGCGAAGGTATTGTTTACCCAGAGGATTTATTGTGATGACCCGAAAATCAGAAGGGTGATTGTGCGTCATGCCTCCATGAAAAAAGAACAGGCTTATCTGTGCGCTGATAAAACTGCCTATATTTCTCTTTATACCAGGGATGCGGCGATTCTGTTTGAGGACAGCCGCCAGAGACGTTATGTGGCAACTGTGGATTACAATATTCATCCGCTGCTGGATGTGGAGGAAATATCCGGAAAACTGTTACAGGATGGCAGGAAATATCCGGGAATGCTGCTGCATATTTGTGGAGAGCTGAAACATGAACAGCCCATTAACGAACAAAACTGCAAAAATTTCCAGGCAATTTTAGATGAGGATGCGTTTACAGATGCCTACAGACAGGAAATGAGAAAGCGGCTTTTGCTGTATTATGAGTCACAGATGGATAACCGGAATTTAAGAGAATCCCTTCGCGATATGGATTTCAGAGGCTTTGCAAAGGTAAATAAACGTCTGCTGATTACCATTTTGGTAAAACAGGATATGTTTTTGGGCGCCTATGATCTGGTATGTGAATATGGATATGAAAACATTGATATTCCGATTTTGCTTCGTTTATGCAGCCAGATGATTTTGAAGCTGGAATTTGAATACGAAGAGGAAATGCTTCTTCTGGCGTCTTATATTGTTCAGGCGGGAGTTTATGATGAAGTGCTTTTGCGCTATCTGGTAAAGCATTTTGAAGGACCAGTGAAGGAAATGGTGTGGCTGTGGGAGCGTGCCATGGGCTTTGCTGTGGATTGCTATGGATTGGAAGAAAGAATTCTGCGTTACAGCATGTTTACCAGATATGCACATCCACAGGGGATGAAGGTCTTACAGGAATATCTGGAACAGGGAGGAAGGGAACAGGTGATTCTGGCCTACCTTACTTTTGAAGCCTATGATTATTTTGTAGGAGAAAGAGAAAAAGCAGCATTTCTTTTTGAGGCCCTGGAGAAGATTCTGGAAAAAGGCTGGGAATGTGATATTATTTGCAGACTGGCGCTTCTGAAAGCATATACAGAAAATGGACAGTGGAATGAAAAAAGGATGCAAAGAGCCGGAGAGATTTTGGAAGAATGTGTACAGGAACGCCTGAAATTTGCCTTTTTCCAGGACATGCCAAGAGAGCTGCAGCAGATTTTCCAGTTAGAGGATAAGGTATTTGTGCAGTGTAAGGCGGGACCAAATGCAAAAGTTACCCTGCATTATCAGATTGAACGGGAAAACGTGCTGTCAGAGGAGAAGATGGAGCCTTTGAAGGAACGGTATCAGGGAATTTATAACAAAGAATTTGTTTTATTTTACGGAGAAAAACTGATTACCTATTTTGTGATAGAAAAAGAGAACAGCATAGAAACTACGCCAAAGCAGGTACTTAAAGTGGAGAAAACCAGTTTCCAGGGCAGAAGTAAATATCAGATGCTCAATGCCATGCTGCAGATGAAGGAGCAGGGAAATATACAGGAGCTTTGTCAGGCAGAGGAAGAGTATCTGAAACAGGAGCAGCAGGTATGGCGGCTGTTTCCACTGTTGGATTAAAGGAGGGAAATGGAAGTGAATGAGACACGAAATATTATTGTAGGTCTGGAAATTGGAAAGCAGCAGTCCCAGATTTGCTATTTTGACCGGAAGGAAAAAGAGCCGATTTCCATTTCTGTAAAAACAGGGTGCAATCAATATCTGTTTCCCACTATGCTGTCCAAGAAACCGGGGGAAGAGGTCTGGCATTTTGGAATGGAAGCCCAGTATTTTTCCAGGAATGAAGAGGAAATTCCAGTGACCGGACTTTTGGGAATGTTTGGAAAGTCAGAAGAAATTCTGGTGGATGGAACCAGTAGAAAACCAGAAGAGCTTCTGGAACATTATCTTCGCGGCTGTATTTCCCTTTTGGGAACTGCAGATCCGGTAAGGCAGATAAAAGCAGTGATGATTACAGTGCCTAAATTGTCAAAAACAATGGTTGGGGCTCTTTATCAGGCAGGTGAGCGTATGGGCTTTAGCAGAAATCAGATTTTCCTTCAGGATTATGATGAGAGCTTT
Source organism: uncultured Bacillota bacterium (assembly GCA_958352855.1). Taxonomy (GTDB): domain Bacteria; phylum Bacillota; class Clostridia; order Lachnospirales; family Lachnospiraceae; genus Blautia. The sequence continues at coordinate 8,305 of CATWQE010000017.1, read as the reverse complement.
TACTATTATGTAATGAATCACAGAAGAGACAACTGGAATCGGAAAATCGGCTGTTTTTTGTTTGAGGAAAAGGAGGTTTCTTTTGCAAGCCTTGTTATTGACAGTCAGAAACGGCCTATGACAGCGTATATTGAACATGGCGTTACTGCACAGATATCCCAGGATCCGGTGGAGCGGGATGAAAATTTTTACCGTCTCATTGCCAGGTCCTGTGCGGCAGAGCCTTATTCCAGTATTTATATTGTAGGCGATGGCTTTGACCAGGAATGGGCAGTGCGGTCTACCCCCTGTCTTTGTAAAAACCAGAGGCATGTGTATTATGGAAACAATCTCTATGTAAAGGGCGCCTGCTACGGGGCAAGAGAAAAATGTGATGAAGGAATTTTAAAGGGATACCTCTATCTAAGTCCTTCTCTGGTGCGTAATCATGTGGCTATGGAAATGATGGTCAATGGTTCTCCCAAAACTTATGTGCTGGCAGAAGCAGGGAAGAACTGGTATGAGATTCATACAGAGCTGGAGCTGATTTTAGACGACAGAGAAGATTTAGAATTCCTGGTTACTTCCATGGATGGGGGAAGCAAAACCAGGTGCAGTATGAAACTTCCGGGACTTCCCAAACGCCCCAATAAAACCACCAGACTTCGGGTGACGATTTCCTATGAATCAGAAGAACTCTGTGTGATTCAGGCAGAAGATTTAGGATTTGGAGAAATGTTCCCGTCCCAGGGAAAGGTCTGGATTGAGAAAGTATCATGGTAAAGGAGGGGCGAAGATGAGCAGTTATATTTTATGTCAGGTAAAGCGGGCATCCATGCCCTATTATATCGAAAACATCAGTACCAATATTTACAGCATTGAAGAGCTTTGCTACTATTTTTACCATAATATTTATCTGTTAGATGAAACCATTTTAAATGAGCATCTGTGCGACTGGCTGCGAAAAGAGCTGGGGCTTGAAAAGCTGTACAAGCGTTTGTATAAGGTGCTGGAAGAGGGGCTTGGGACTTCAGAGTTTATTCTGGCAGTGTTTAAGGAAATTAATTATCTCACCCATAAGGAATTTAAGGAGCTTAATGAGAAGCTGAATCTTCTGGAACTACAGCCGGTTGTTCTGCGGGAAAAGAAAAAAGGAGATTATCTGGTGGAAAACAAAATGTATGTAAACGCCATCCGGATTTATGAAAACGCCCTGCAAAAAGAAGACAAAGAAGGTCTGGGAGAGCAGTTCAGCGGCGGCATTTATCATAACATGGGATGTGCGTATCTGCATTTGTTTCAGTTTGCAGATGCAGCTCAGTGCTTTTTGAAGGCCTATCAGGTGCTTCGCACAAAACAGGTATTGAGTCACTATCTTATGGTAGTTTATATGGAGCAACAGGAAGGATTTGAAAAAGCCTGTGAAGATATGGAAGTTTCCAAAGAGCAGAAGCAGGAAGTGCTGCAAAAACTGGAAGAAGCGGAACAGGAAACCCGGCCTGTTACAAGGGAAGAGGCAGAGGAAGTTTTAAATGGGTTTATCCGGGATTACCACAGAAGCACAGGATTTTAACTTGTGTTTTGACCTGTGATGATATATAATCCAGATGTGTTATACCGAGTTCATAGAAAACAGAGAGGTAAGAAAGATGAGTACAGACAGATATGTAAGTCCATTATCCGAGCGTTATGCAAGTAAAGAAATGCAGTATATTTTTTCTCCAGACATGAAATTCCGTACCTGGAGAAAGCTGTGGATTGCGCTGGCGGAGACAGAAAAAGAACTGGGACTGAATATTACCCAGGAGCAGATTGATGAACTGAAGGCAAATGCAGACAACATTAACTATGAAGTGGCAAAAGAAAGAGAAAAACAGGTACGCCATGATGTGATGTCCCATGTATACGCATATGGTGTACAGTGTCCAAAAGCCAAAGGAATTATTCACCTTGGAGCTACCAGTTGTTATGTAGGAGACAATACAGATATTATTGTCATGACAGAAGCCCTGAAACTGGTGCGTAAGAAACTGGTGAACGTCATTGCAGAACTGGCAAAATTTGCCCAGGAGCATAAGGCGCAGCCAACTCTGGCATTTACCCATTTCCAGCCTGCGCAGCCTACAACCGTAGGAAAGAGAGCAACTCTTTGGATGCAGGAATTTATGTTAGATCTGGAAGACCTGGAGTATGTACTCAGTACCATGAAATTATTAGGTTCCAAAGGAACTACAGGTACACAGGCAAGTTTCCTGGAGCTGTTTGATGGCGATCAGGAAACCATTGACAAAATCGATCCAATGATTGCACAGAAAATGGGATTCAAGGAATGCTATCCGGTTTCCGGACAGACCTATTCCAGAAAAGTAGACACCAGAGTCTTAAATGTACTGGCAGGCATTGCAGCAAGCGCACATAAATTTTCCAATGATATCCGTCTGCTGCAGCATTTAAAAGAAGTAGAAGAGCCTTTTGAGAAGAGCCAGATTGGTTCCTCTGCCATGGCTTATAAGAGAAACCCAATGAGAAGTGAGAGAATTGCTTCTCTGTCCAGATTTGTTATGGTAGACGCCTTAAATCCGGCCATTACTTCTGCAACCCAGTGGTTTGAAAGAACTCTGGATGACTCCGCCAACAAACGTCTGTCTGTACCAGAAGGCTTCCTGGCTATTGACGGTATCTTAGACCTTTGCTTAAACGTAGTAGATGGATTGGTGGTTTATCCAAAAGTTATTGAAAAACGTTTAAGAAGCGAACTGCCATTTATGGCAACCGAAAATATTATGATGGATGCAGTAAAGGCTGGTGGAGACCGCCAGGAGCTTCATGAGAGAATTCGTGAACTCTCTATGGAAGCAGGAAGAAATGTAAAAGTAGAAGGAAAAGAAAACAACCTTCTGGAGCTTATTGCAGCAGATCCGGCCTTTAACATGACCCTGGAAGATTTGCAGAAAACCATGGATCCTGCAAAATACACAGGAAGAGCTGCTGTACAGGTGGATAACTTCCTGAAAAATGTGGTAAACCCTGTATTAGAAGCAAACAAAGAGCTTTTGGGAATGACAGCAGAAATTAATGTATAAAAAATAGTATCAGGGGGAGGACAAAGGAGAACATATATGAATCAGGAAAAAAAGGGAAGAGCCATTGCGCTCCTTCCCATTGGAGTGTTTTTAGTGATTTTTATCGGGGCTGGCGTTTTGTTTCAGGATTTCTATACCATGCCCGCCATTGTCGGTTTCCTCATTGCGCTGATTGTGGCTTTTGTACAGAATAGAAGATTGCGGTTTTCCGATAAGCTGTCTATTATTTCAAAGGGAATCGGAGAAGAAAATATTGTTACCATGTGTCTCATTTTCCTGGCAGCAGGCGCTTTTTCCGGAACCATTCAGGCAGCGGGAGGCGTGGAAAGTACGGTAAATCTGGGTTTGTCCATTATGCCCTCTTCTGTTGCAGTGGTAGGATTGTTTATCATTGGCTGCTTTATTTCTGTTTCCATGGGAACCTCTGTGGGAACTATTACAGCTATGACTCCAATCGGTGTAGGAATTGCAGAAAAAACAGGAATTGCCATGCCAATCTGTGTAGGGGCAGTGGTTTGTGGCGCTATGTTTGGGGATAACTTATCCATGATTTCCGATACCACCATTGCGGCAGTGAGAACCCAGGGATGCGAGATGAAGGATAAGTTTAAGGAAAACTTTCTCATTGTACTTCCAGCGGCAATTATTACAGCAGTGCTGTTTTTCTTCATGGCAAGAGGAAATGTCGGAAAAATCGAAGGGAATTTGCAGTATGATATTGTCAAAGTCATTCCTTATCTGGTGGTTCTCATTGGAGCGCTGATTGGCGTCAATGTGTTCCTGATTCTTATTGTGGGAACTGTATTGGCGGCTCTTGTAGGTGTGGGAACCGGCGCTTTCGCTATTGGGGAACTGTTCCAGAAAATGGGGGATGGCGTTACCAGTATGTATGATATTACCGTTATTTCCATTGTGGTGGCAGCCATTGTGGCGTTGGTAAAAGAATACGGTGGTATCGAGTTTATTCTGAATCTCATTAAGAAAAGGATTAATGGTCCAAGAGGCGGCGAATTTGGGATTTCCGCACTGGCGCTTTTGGTGGACTGCTGTACAGCCAACAATACGGTTGCCATTGTTATGGCAGGACCTATTGCCAAAGAAATCAGTGATGAATTTGACGTTTCCCCCAAAAGAAGCGCTTCCCTGCTGGACATCTTCGCATCCGTAGGACAGGGAATGATTCCCTATGGCGCACAGCTTCTTACCGCAGCAGGATTGTCGGCGCTGTCACCAGTGCAGATTATGCCGTATCTGTTCTATCCTATTTTAATGGGAATCAGCGCGGTGCTGTTTATTGTGTTCAGGAGGAGAAAATAATCAGTAAGTCTTTTAAAATTTTACTTTATTTCTGCACTAACTTGTAGTATGATACTGTAGTTAAAAGAAACCAGTTCAAGATTACAGGAGGAATCAAAGATGGTAAAAGCAGTTGTAGGAGCAAACTGGGGAGATGAAGGAAAAGGGAAGATTACAGACATGCTGGCTCAGGAAGCTGACATTGTTGTAAGATTTCAGGGAGGAGCCAATGCCGGACATACGATTGTAAATAATTATGGCAAATTCGCGCTTCATACCCTTCCATCCGGTGTATTTAATGCCAATACGACCAGTATTATCGGAAATGGTGTGGCGCTGAATATTCCGGTATTGTTCAAGGAAATACAGTCTATTGTAGAAAAGGGTGTTCCTATGCCGGACATTAAGGTGTCAGACCGGGCACAGATGGTAATGTCCTACCATATTAAATTTGATGAGTACGAAGAAGAACGTTTAGCGGGCAAATCTTTCGGCTCTACCAAATCAGGAATTGCTCCGTTTTATTCAGATAAATTTGCAAAAATCGGCTTCCAGGTAAGCGAGCTTTTTGCAGATGAAGAAGTACTGCGGGAAAAAGCAGAGAACATTTGCGCAAAGAAAAATATTATGCTGGAACACTTATATCACAAACCATTGTTAAAGCCAGAGGAGATTCTGGAAGAGCTGAAGCAGTACAAAGAAATGGTTGCGCCTTATGTGTGTGATGTTTCTGCACTGCTTTGGGACGCATTAAAAGAAGGAAAAGAAATTCTTCTGGAGGGTCAGTTAGGTTCCTTAAAAGATCCGGACCATGGTATTTATCCAATGGTAACTTCCTCCTCTACACTGGCCGCTTATGGAGCGGTGGGGGCAGGAATTCCGCCTTATGAAATCAAAAAGATTATTACAGTGTGCAAGGCTTATTCCAGCGCAGTAGGCGCAGGCGCTTTTGTATCAGAAATCTTTGGAGAAGAAGCAGATGAATTAAGACGCAGAGGCGGCGATGGCGGTGAATATGGCGCTACCACAGGACGTCCCAGACGTATGGGATGGTTTGACTGTGTGGCTTCTAAATACGGATGCCGGATTCAGGGAACTACGGATGTAGCCTTTACTGTATTGGATGTGTTAGGATATTTAGACGAAATTCCTGTTTGTGTGGCATATGACATTGATGGGGAGATTACCACAGAATTTCCTACCACCCACCTTCTGGAAAAGGCAAAACCAGTACTGGAAGTTCTTCCTGGATGGAAATGCGATATCAGAGGAATTAAAAAATACGAAGACTTACCGGAAAACTGCCGCAAATACATTGAATTTGTGGAAGAAAAACTGGGCTTCCCAATTACCATGGTATCCAATGGACCGGGAAGAGACGAGATTATTTACAGATAAAGAAAAACAGGGAATCATTGCAGAAAAGAGAGGCGGTGATTCCCTGTTTTTCTTTTCATATGCTCAGATATACATTGCTGTAATTTTTTTACAGCATACATTGCAGAAACTATAAAAAATGGTTATACTGTTAACAGGATATATTATGTGAGTAATCTGTATGGAAGGATGGATATAAAAATGTTAAAAAAATTCACGCTGAAAAATTATAAAAATTTTAAAGATGAAATCGTAATAGATTTTGAAAAAATAGCTGGATATCAATTTAGCACAGATTGTATTATTGATGGGACTATAAGTAAAATGCTAATTTATGGAAGAAATGCAACAGGAAAAACGAATTTAGGGAAAGCATTGCTAGATATTTCTGTATCAATTCTCGGCAGTATACGTTATCCGCGTGAAGGGGCTTTTCTTAATGCTGATTCTACTGAACAGGCAGCAAGCTTTTCTTACGAATTTTCTTTTGATGACCAGAGACTCATATACCGATACACCAGGCATTTTGATGAAGAATTAAAAACAGAAGAATTGATTATTGACGGAAAAAGAATTTATCAATGCGATTTTGAAAAGAATAAGTTTGAATTTGAGAATCTTGAATACATTCATGCAGAGACTGCCAATATTGATAGATATTTACAGGCAGTGAAGGTTGATTATGAAGATGAAATGCAAGAGAGTAAATTACCATTTTTAAGATGGATAATCAGTAATGTTGCGTTGGATAATGATTCTATTCTGCTTAAATTATCTGGTTATGTCAGAAGAATGCGTATGTTTACTGTAGGAAATGGGTTGCGTAGAACACCGAGAAGAATAAATGATGTTTTTTTTGAATTATTAGAAGAAGAAAGGCATTTAAGAGATTTGGAAAGTTTTCTGAATGAAATGGGGATAGCATGTAAACTGGTATTAAAAAAATTGCCGGATGGACAGAGAGAATTGTATTTCTTACATGACAAGTTAGTTCCCTTTTATGACACTGCTTCTAGCGGAACTTTAACATTAGTTGATTTATATAAGAAATTAATTCCCAAAGGTGTAGAACCGTCTTTGCTATATCTGGATGAATTTGATGCCTTTTATCATTATGAAATGGCAGAAAAAGTGATAAGATTTTTTAAGAAAAGATATCCAAAGTGTCAGGTGATTATGACATCTCATAATACGAATTTGATGACAAACAGATTAATGAGACCAGACTGTTTATTTATTTTATCAAGAGCTGGAACGCTCACTGCGCTTTGTAATGCGACAGAAAGAGAATTAAGAGAAGGACACAATCTGGAAAAGATGTATATTAGCGGGGAGTTTGATAAATATGAATGATTATCAAGGTGAGATGAGAAAACGAGGCCAAAATTTGTTGATTGTGGAAGGAAATCATGAAAAAAATAAATTGTTTTGGCTGATATTCAGATGCTTTCCGGAAATCAATATTAATATGGATGAAATATGGATTTACGGAACTAATATATATCAGTTGTATGAGGATATCGTGAAAGAATATGGGGAGGAATGGGCAGAAGAAAGGGAAGATATTGATTTACCTTTTGTTATTAGTAAAAAGAAATATCCAGAAAATCTTCGATATAAGGAAGACTTCACGAATATTATTTTAGTATTTGATTATGAGAGACATGATACCAGTTTTTCTGAAGAGAAAATTTTAGCAATGCAGAGAAATTTTGTTGATGCTGCTGATATGGGAAAATTATACATTAATTATCCTATGATAGAATCCTATCAACATTTAGTAGAGTTGCCAGATGGAACTTTTGCGGAACGAAAGATTCCAGTATCTTTGCAACCCGGAAAAGAGTATAAAGCATTGGTAGAACGAGAGACCACTGTCGGATTATCAGTGAATTTTCCTCATAGAGTCAATGATTTACTGGAAAAACATTTTGGCATAAATGATACGGAAAAAAGAGAAAAATGTTGTGGTGAGATTTTAGATATTTCTTCATTAGATAATATAGGAGATAGTATTCAAAAGGCATTAGAGGGAGTTGTTGATGAGAAATATATGCTAACAGCAAAATATCAATTAGTTGATTGGATTAAAAAGGCAGGGTATGCAAATACAAATCAAACCTATTGGAATTATATGAGAAGTCTGATTCAACAAATTATATACCACAACATTTGTAAAGCCAATAAAATTTTGTATGGACACTATGAAATACCTGAAGAGAAGTATAAAGAAAGCTTTGAAAAGCTGGATTTAAATGAAATCTTGAAGCAGCAGAATCTGGTTAGTCAAGATAGTATCAAAGGATTTATTTGGGTATTAAATACATGTGTATATTTTGTTGTAGAATATAATTTTAAATTATCAAAGGATTAATTTAAGAAATAATTGTAAAATACCAGGGAGAGTCTGCATAAGAGAGCAGCTTTCCTTGTTTTTTTACACATACAAAAGTTTTATCCACACAGAACTTTGCAGCACTTCTCATATACATATTCTATATTATGCACAAAAACGAAATGAAAAGCTACGTTTTTGGCGCTTCTTTATTCATATTTTCTATGCAAAAAAC
>CATWQE010000016.1 GCA_958352855.1 uncultured Bacillota bacterium | reverse complement strand
CCATCTCGCGGTCTGTTTTGATATTGTGAATGGTCTCCTGGAACTGTTTCACCAGTTCATCCTGAAAATCCCCTTCACTCTCTTCCAAATCAGCCGTCACAAATTTCAGGAATCTGACAAGTTCTGCTGGAACGTCCTCTTCATTTTCTCCTCTGGTACTCAAAAAAATGGTGTAACTTCCATCGTCCAACTTTACATTTTTATTTTCTTTGCATTCATTCCCAAAGGTATAGCAATATAAATGCTCTCCAAATGGGTCGAAATCACAGACAAAAATCACAAACGTATCCGGCAGGGTTTCATAATCCTCTCCGCTTGCCAGCGCCTCCATTACCATCTGGCTGTGGTAGTACCTGCTTCTTTTTCCCAGGGCTTTCTTTTTCTTCACCTGCATTTCCACGTTATAGTGTGTATGCTCTTCATCTTCCGCATAGATATCCAGACGAACACCTTTGTACTCTGGATGATAAATCATACTCTTTTCCTTGCTCACCACTACCTGCGAAATGGAGAATCCAAGCACCATCTCAAGAAATCCCTTGCAATTTTCCTCCACACACATAACTGCACCGAAAAGAAAGTTGTCCTTAATTGTCAAATCCTGTAATGTTTTTCGTTTCTTCATATTTCCTCCCGTTCTACAGAGGAATCCTATAAAAAGAGTATAGCATATGCTTATGAAAAAAACTACACTTTAGCCTGAAACAATTATTCTACAACCATAATCTGACACATTTTCATAGCCTCCAGAGCATTTTCATGGCTCTTCGGCGTCACCCCTGCGCAGCAGGAGGCGTCCACACAAATCTTCGCTTCCGGCAGGGAGGATTTCAAAATCAATGCATTGGAAATCACGCAAATATCTGTACACAATCCCACCAGTTCAATGGCCTCATATCCGTTTCTAACCGCCATATGAGCCAAAGCTGTACTGCCAAACACCGGCTTTTCCAATACCTGACAGTCCTCTGACAATTCCTGGAGTTTGGGGATTAACTCCCATCCCGGAGTTCCCTTAATGCAATGAGCCACCGGAAGATTCCTTCCCTCCTGGGTGAGAAGGTAATCCTGGTGATGAGTATCCAGGGTGAAAATAATATCTTTTCCACATTCCTTTGCTTTTTTTACCTTCTTAACCACATTTTCAACAATACCCTGGGCTTCTTTTGTCCCTAATGCCCCATCTACAAAATCTCTCTGCATGTCCACCACAACTAATAATTCTTTCATATCAAATTCCTTTCTTCTACATATGTACTTTCTTTTTTACTTCATCCCAAAAGCTTTTCCCCTGAAAAATCACCAACGCTGCCAGCACCAGACAGGAAACAGTTCCACACAGGATGCAGGGAATCTCCATTTTTAAAATCCCTACAGGAAGCAGTAACAACTGGAAAATTCCGGCGCCACAGGCCAGAATATAATAAACCATATAATAAACAGCCGGCAGTTTCATCACCTTCACCATTACCGTAAGAATAGGAAAAACAAGAAGAATCACAATAGGAATCGCATATTCCAGAGACCATCCGCGATACCCTGTAAGAAAATCCCATAATAAAAAAATTCCACTGAGCAATACCATCTGCCATAATGTATTTTTCAGCAGATTCCGGCGTTTTAGAAGTCCTACTGCTGTCAGAATCCACATACATCCAACAGCCGCCGCCACAAAGCCGCCCCAGAAAACCTGTGATAAAAAAATCATATTTGCCCCACATCCTATCACAGCCAACGCCACACACACAAAGGTAAATACCCGAAATCCAAATTCAATTCTTGACGTTGTCCTGGTTACATCCGGGAATAACTGTCCCTCTGGTTCCGGCTCTCCCTCAAGTACTCCCTGACACAGCGGGCAGCGTCTGGCCGGATTCTCAATCCACGCCTTGCATCTTCTGCAATATTGCATCCTGTTGTCCTCCCTTCTCTGCATTCCAGGAAATAATCCTCACTTCCATGCCCTGCTCTGTGAGCATACGGAAAAAGTTTTTCTCTATGGTACTCTCCACATAACAGGAGGTAAAGCTCACTGTCAGATTATCTTCAAAGGAACAGGCACAAATCTCCATCTTCGGTGTAGTGGTATAAAAATCAAACCAGTCAATATATTCCCTGCATTCCTCTGGCATCACAATTTTTCCAATATTAGAAAACACTGCTGTTCCATTTGCAGAAGAAACCATAGCGCCCAGCTGCATCCCCCAAAGCTTCACCGGAAGAGGCAAAATCCGCATAAGCGGATTCTTTTCCATTCGCATAAATCCATTCATTCTGGCGGCAATTCTCTCAGGCGTCAGCTCCTCCTTAAAAAATCTGGCAGTAAAAGCAATTACGTCCTCCAATTCATTACTCTGTGTAGAAAAATTGTAGCCAATATCAATCCATCCAAAGAAATTCCGCACAGACTCAGAAGGAAAAAAGTTTCTCAGATTTACAGGAATCATAAGCGCCACTGGCTTTCTCTTCTGCCTCTCACTCATTTCCTTGCCAATGGCGCACAAATATACTGCTGTCAAGTACACACTTAGAGTTGTTCCATAAGATTTTGCTGCTTTTAATATCTCCTGAACCGACAAAATTCCTTCTGTCAGGTGTATGGTATGATACTCTGTTTTCCGATACCTTAATTGGTGCGCCTTATATTTGGGAATCTTTTCATTCTTTCCTGCATCAGAATAATACTTCTCGAAGCTATCCTCCGAAAGCTCTGCCTCGGTTGCATCAAACTGCACCTGCTGCACAGACCCCTGAATGCGTTCCGGATGCATTTCTTTCAAATAATAAAACACCAGCGTTTTCACAAACTGCATAGCGCCTGTTCCATCTGTTAAGGCATGGTAAGTCTCAAAATTAATCCGCTTTTTATAATAAGTCACTTCAAAAAGCAGATTCTTCTGGTCCCGAAAATAAATCTGGCTGCAGGGCGGGCGGCTCTCCTCCTTCACCACAGGTCTTAAATGGCTTTCCTCCAGATAATTCCAGAACAGCCCCACACGCAGCACACATAAGAACAAAGAATAGTCCTTCACACATAAGTCCAGAGCTTTCTGCAATTTCTCCGGGTCTACCATCTCTTTCATCTGGCAGGAAATCCGAAACACTCTCTCGTCTTTTTTCCCACTGGTAGCAGGGAAAATTTTCGCTGTATTTTCCAGGGAACGCCAGTTTCTTCTTTTTCCATGCATGGCATTTACACCTCCTTAGCAGCTCTCTATTTCTCTTCCTAAAAAATCATTTACATAGTCATAAACTTCCCGCACCCCGGAGTATAATGGCTCTAAAAGAAAAAATCCATGAATTGCCTGCTCAATTCTATGGTGTTCCACCTCATTCCCCGCCTGGCTCAGTCTCCTTGCAAACTCTTCCCCTTCGTCCCGCAAAGGGTCAAGCTCCGCTGTAATCACCAGAGTTTTGGGCAGTCCCTCAAGATTTTCCGCCAAAAGAGGAGCAAAATAAGGATTTCCCCTGTCTTCTGGACTACTCTCATAATACTCCAGATAATCCTTCATATTCTGTCTGGTCAGCAGATAATCTTCTCCATTCTCCATAACCGAAGGAAATCCATTATTTTCCTCATAATTGTTATTCACACAGGGATAAATCAAAATCTGACGCAAAGGAAGAAATTCACCTCTGTCCCTTGCCATAAGAGAAACCGCTGCCGCTATATTCCCTCCGGCGCTGTCCCCCATAATGGTAATTGCTTCCGGCACAGTATTTAAAATGCTCCTATCTGTAAACACTGCCTTTGCCACTGCATAGCAGTCTTCAATCTGTGTGGGGAAACGATATTCAGGAGCCAGCGGATAATCAATAGAAACCACCACACGTCTGGTATGCTTCGCCAGATTCCAGCACACGCGATTATAAGATTCCACGCTCTCTGTCACAAATCCTCCTCCATGGATATAAAGAATCACCGGATAGGAATTATCCCTCATGGAACCAGTATCAATCTTTGCATTTTTCTCCTGAAACTCCTCAATATCTACGGTATCATAAGACTCCTCATTTGGGAAATAAATCCGTATGGGAATTTCACGATTCCCGCGATATATCTTTGTATCAAGAGTTCTATAAAAAGGTTTAAACGGGTCTAAAACCTTCAAATTCATAATCCGCCGGGACTTCTGCACATTCAGCTTGGTGTCCGGGTCGGAAAGGGCTTTTAGAAACAGGTGCATGGTTTTTGTCATATAGTATGTCTCCTGTGGTAGTTTTTATCTTATCATATCATAATCGTCCTGCCTGTCACAATACATGCCACTATCTTTTCTCCCTACTTAACTCAAATAAAACATCCCCTGTCCTGCCAGAAAAAATAGTGTTGTCAGCACAGGCCCCCATATCCTCTTTCCTTCAAAAAAATATTTCATCGGTACATCCAGCACCTTTTTGGTGCAAGCCTTAATCATCAGTGCAATTACCACTTGGAAAACCAGATAAACCATGGTATAAAGCCATTCCTCCAAGCTCCACACATGGCCCTTCCAAACAGCCAGAAATGCCGCAAATCCCGAAACAAACATCCCAAGCCATGGCAGCCATGCTACAAAAATTCCAAAGTTTTGCTTTGATTTCACATCTTCTTCATGTTCTCCCAGACTATCCACAATCTCATCACAAAACTGCTGATAATTTCTACCCAGCACCTGGTTTGCACTTTCCCCTCTGTCCTGTGCCTCCAGTAACATATCCGTAATGTCCTGCCTAATATCCTCCAGTTTTTTCTCTTCTACACTTTTGGTTCTTAAATAACAAACAATTTTTGTCATCCATTCCTTATTTTCCATGGACAGCATCCTATCTCTTCTATTATTCCGATTCTTTAATTCTGCTGCGCTCTGCTTCATACCTCATGCCTCCTGTCCAAACACATGCCTCACTGCTGCTTCCATTTCCCTGAAACTTGCAAAAAATTGTTTTAATTCTCCTCTTCCCTTCTCTGTAATAGAAAAATATTTCCGTTTCGGTCCTAAAATAGAAGCTTTATATTCTGCTTCTATCAATCCGTTCTTCTCCATCCTAAGAAGAAGCGGATAAATTGTCCCTTCTGAAATTCCCTCAAATCCATGTTCCAGAAGTTTCTGGGAAATTTCATATCCGTAAGTTTCATTGTCACTAATAACTTTCAATACACATCCTTCCAGGGTTCCCTTCAGCATCTGAGAAGGTATCAAAAAAATCACCTCCAGTATCTTGCAATACATAATACTATCTTTTAGTATATTGTATTACAAGATACTGGAGGTGTCAAGAATATGTCTTAATCTTCTCTGATTTCATAAACCATCTTCTCAAAATCCACCACCACAGAACTCCCCCCTGCAAAAGTAGTTTTCTGCACCTTCGGATTTCCATCTACAAATTCGTGGCGCAGCATTTCCCGTTTCCCAACTTTTTCGTGAAATGCAGAAACCACCTTCGCTCTTTCTCTCTGTTCTTCCAGACTGATTTTCACATTCTCATCAAAAGCACCGTCAATGTTTGGATAAGCAGCATCTCGCACCAAGTAGGGCGCACCTCCATTTAGCAATGCGTAAAGCATATAATCTTCCTCTTCACTGACTTTTTCCATCATCCATGGCTGAATGACGCAGTCATGGTATACCAGGTTATATAGAGGTACCGGCAGTCCTTGCTTCGGTGTACCAGGCTTCTGCATCATAAAATCATAGGGCGCATAATGACAGAAAATCTGGCTCGGCACTGCCCAGTCATTGACTTCTTCTGAACTGGAAAGAATTCCGTTTTTCAGAAGATATTCAAAACAGCGGCAGCGATACTCATAACACTCTTTTCTGGTCATACGGTGCATGGGATTATCACATTCGTCCCCTTCATTGCAGGTAAACACATCCAGATATGCACAGTCCAACTGAATCCCATGCCTTACCAGTTCCTCAAAGTTTCGTTTCACATAATAGGGCGCCTGAGTTCCGCAGAGATAAGACTGTGGACCTCCCGCCCATCGTTGGTGTTCCGGAATACTTCCATCCGGCAGGCGACAGGCAAAATTCTCATCAAAGCTGGGCGCTGACCTGTAATAATCTCTGTATTGATCGTGAATTCCAAACAAATACCCACACTTATGCAAAGTATCCGCCAGAGATTTCATCCCTTCCCAGCCCCCTGCTTCCTCACAGGCCGGACCGTAATCTGGATGACGGTTATCATATCCCGGTTCTGCCCAGCCATCTAAATGAAGATATAGCTTTTCTACCCCCATTTCATACAATTCTCTGATTTCCTGCTCCCTGTTGGCAAATGTAGTCAGATGATTGTTCTTCTCCGGGTTCTCTCCATCATAGAAATCCGAATTGTGCTGTACAAAAGTCTTGATTCCTTTGTGCAAAAAGGCACAGCCAATCAAATCATTGACTCTTGGATTCCGAATTGCCTTTTCCTCCAGTGTACGCAGACCGCCATGCTCATCCACATAATTCCTGTATACCTTACAAATATCATTATAATCACAATCACTTAAAAAAGTATACTTTACGATTCTGCGGTAATCCATCTTCCCAAGGCTTGGCTCAAACCGCATCCCAACCAAAGTATATGGTCCTTTTGCCGGATGTGTTGCCTGATATCCTGCATTCCAGGGAGTCACGCATATTGCCAGATACCCATTTCTTTCCTTCACCTGAGAAAACCAGGGCATATAGGCTCCCGCTGTTCCAAAAAAGCCATCAAAAACCGGCCTCTCCAATTCTGTCTCCCAGGTATTGGGAATTAACATACCCTGTCGATTATTTAAAAGTGTATACCAATCATCTCTTGCTTCTCGAAATTCCATGGGACCCGGCCAAAACACCTTCTCTACTTCCAGCCCTTCCTCACAAATAGGAATCCATTCACAATATATGTCCTGTGTTGTTTTCTCCATCCATACAAGAGTTTGAAACTCATAGGGTACTGTTTCTCCCTGATTTTCAAAGCCGCAATAGGTACTTATAACACCGTCTCCTACACCTGATTGAAAATTTTTATGTGAAATCTGTCTGGCATCAGAAAAATAAATTTTTCCACTTTTACATTCCATGTAGGGCCTGTATGACTCATCCCATTTCCACAGAACACCATTTTCTCTTTGAAAAGCAAATCTCAATGTCTCCTCATTAAATTGAATCTTCATCCCATGTTTTGCAACGCTGTCCATCTTGTCCGCTCCTTATACTGCTCTTAAATCCCTGTTTCCTGGTCATATTCAAATATGCTCATATTTTCATGCACCATAAAATACTAACAGAAAAACCCCAGAAAACCTTACGGTTTCTGGGGTATCTTACGTTTGGACACAATACACCTTTCGGTGTCAATTTATTTTATTCTATCGAACTTCGCAGTACCCTCGATTCCGCTACGCTTCATCTCGGTCGGGGCATTCGCCCCATAGATTCTTCGTCTAATGGTCTTGTGTGAGCAAGCTCCCACTGCCCATTATCCTTGAATCTGCACTGCTCATTGCTTACCGCAGATTACTCAATGATAGATGCAACAGCACCTGAACCTACTGTACGTCCACCTTCGCGGATAGCGAATCTAAGACCCTGCTCCATAGCGATTGGGTGAATCAGTTCAATAGTCATTTCGATGTTATCGCCAGGCATGCACATTTCTGTACCTTCTGGTAAGTTACATACACCTGTTACGTCTGTTGTTCTGAAGTAGAACTGTGGACGGTAGTTGTTGAAGAATGGTGTATGACGGCCACCTTCGTCTTTTTTCAGTACGTAAACCTGAGCTGTGAATTTTGTATGGCATTTGATGCTTCCTGGTTTAGCGAGAACCTGTCCTCTTTCGATTTCGTTTCTCTGAACACCACGAAGAAGAGCACCGATGTTATCACCAGCCTGAGCTTCGTCTAACAGCTTACGGAACATTTCGATACCAGTTACAACTACTTTACGTGTTTCTTCTTTCAGACCAACGATTTCAACTTCGTCAGATACATGAAGAGTACCAGCTTCTACTCTACCAGTAGCAACTGTACCACGACCTGTGATAGAGAATACGTCTTCTACAGGCATGATGAAGTTTTTATCTGTATCACGTTCTGGATCTGGAATGAAGCTGTCAACAGCATCCATAAGTTCCATGATTTTGTCGCCCCATGGACCGTTTGGATCTTCCAGAGCTTTCAGAGCAGAACCTTTGATGATTGGGCAGTCTGTGAAGTCATATTCTTCTAACTGCTCAACGATTTCCATTTCTACTAATTCAAGTAATTCTTCGTCGTCAACCATGTCACATTTGTTCATGAATACAACGATGTATGGAACGTTAACCTGACGAGACAGAAGGATGTGTTCTTTTGTCTGAGCCATAACACCATCTGTAGCAGCTACTACTAAGATAGCACCGTCCATCTGAGCTGCACCTGTGATCATGTTCTTAACGTAGTCAGCATGTCCTGGGCAGTCAACGTGAGCGTAGTGACGTTTTTCTGTTTCATATTCTACGTGAGAAGTAGAGATTGTGATACCACGTTCTCTTTCTTCTGGAGCTTTATCGATGTTTTCGAAATCTGTAGCAGTGTTACCAGCAACTCTTGTAGCAAGAACTTTTGTGATAGCAGCTGTTAAAGTTGTTTTACCATGGTCAACGTGTCCGATGGTACCGATGTTACAATGCGGTTTGCTTCTTTCAAATTTAGCTTTAGCCATTTTGAATGTCCTCCTTGTTTAACATGCGCCCCGTTTGGGCAATTATTAATTTAGATTTTGATGCCTCATAACGAGGCGGCTGATAAAATCAACCTGCTACCCTTGATTATATTGCAAATCAAGGATATTTGCAAGTTTTATTTGTTTTAAATAATTATTTATCTGATTTTCCTGCCAGAACTTTTTCCTGTACGGATTTTGGAACTGGTTCATATTTTTCAAAGAACATGGAGTAGTTACCACGGCCCTGTGTCCTGGAGCGCAGGTCTGTTGAATAACCGAACATTTCTGACAGCGGAACGTATGCCCTTACCATCTTACCTCCGCCGATATCATCCATACCTTCGATACGTCCACGACGGGAGTTGATATCACCGATAACATCACCCATGTAATCTTCTGGTGTTGTAACTTCAACTCTCATGATTGGCTCCAGTAATACTGGTGAAGCTTTTGCCATAGCATCTTTGAATGCTAAAGAACCAGCAATGTGGAATGCCATTTCAGAAGAGTCGACTTCATGGTAGGAACCATCGTATACGTTAGCATGAACACCAACTACTGGGAATCCACCAAGAATACCGGCTTTCATAGCTTCTTCGATACCTTCGCCAACTGCTGGAATGTATTCCTTAGGAATAGCACCACCAACAACTGTGGATTCGAACTTGAACAGTTCTTCACCGTTGGCATCCATTGGCTCGAATTTAACTTTACAGTGACCATACTGTCCACGTCCACCAGACTGTTTAGCATATTTGCTATCAACATCAACTGGTTTTGTGAAGGTTTCTTTGTAAGCAACCTGTGGAGCACCTACGTTAGCTTCTACTTTGAATTCACGAAGCAGACGGTCAACAATGATTTCCAGGTGAAGCTCACCCATACCTGCGATAATGGTCTGTCCTGTTTCTTGATTTGTATGAGCACGGAAGGTTGGGTCTTCTTCAGCAAGTTTTGCTAAGGATTCACCTAATTTACCCTGTCCTGCTTTTGTCTTAGGCTCGATAGCCAGCTCGATAACTGGTTCTGGGAATTCCATGGATTCCAGAATTACCGGATGCTGGTCATCACAAATGGTATCACCTGTTACTGTAAATTTAAGACCTACAGCTGCAGCGATATCACCAGCATATACTTTGTCTAATTCCTGACGTTTGTTAGCATGCATCTGAAGGATACGTCCAACACGCTCTTTCTTTCCTTTTGTAGAGTTCAGAACATAAGAACCGGAGTTGATTGTTCCTGAATATACACGGAAGAATGCAAGCTTACCAACGAATGGGTCAACCATGATCTTGAATGCAAGAGCTGCAAATGGTTCATCGTCAGAAGAATGTTTTTCGATTGGGTTACCATCCAGGTCTGTACCCTGAATAGCAGGTACATCCAGTGGTGAAGGCATGAACTCAATGATCGCATCCAGAAGTTTCTGAACACCTTTATTTCTGTAAGCTGTACCACAGCATACAGGAACAGCAGCACATTCACATGTTGCTTTTCTTAAAGTTGCTTTTAAAGCTTCTGTAGATGGTTCTTCACCTTCCAGATATTCCATCATTAAATCATCGTCTAATTCACAGATTTTTTCAACCAGTTCTGTACGGTACAGTTCTGCATCATCTGCCATATCTTCTGGGATATCAACGATAGAAATATCATCACCCTTATCATCATTGTAGATGTAAGCTTTCATTTCAAACAGGTCGATGATTCCTTTGAATTCATCTTCCTTACCGATTGGGAGCTGAATGCAGATTGCATTCTTTCCTAATCTTGTTTTAATCTGTTCTACAGCGCCGTAGAAATCTGCACCAAGGATATCCATCTTATTGATGAATGCCATACGTGGTACATTGTATGTGTCAGCCTGACGCCATACGTTTTCGGACTGTGGTTCAACACCGCCCTTTGCACAGAATACACCAACAGCACCGTCAAGTACACGCAGAGAACGCTCAACTTCTACAGTAAAGTCAACGTGTCCTGGAGTATCAATGATATTGATACGGTGTTCCAGAGCACCGGCTTTTGGTTTGCAGTTCTCCTGCAGTGTCCAGTGGCATGTTGTAGCGGCTGAGGTAATTGTGATACCTCTTTCCTGCTCCTGTTCCATCCAGTCCATGGTAGCAGTACCTTCATGAGTATCACCAATCTTATAGTTGACACCTGTATAATACAGGATACGTTCTGTAAGAGTTGTTTTACCCGCATCGATATGAGCCATAATACCAATATTTCTGGTACGCTCTAATGGATATTCTCTTCCCTCTTTAGCCAATGGATTTTCCTCCTATATTAGAAGCGATAGTGAGCAAATGCTTTATTTGCCTCAGCCATCTTGTGCATGTCTTCTTTTCTCTTAACGGATGCACCTGTGTTGTTCATTGCATCTAAAAGCTCATTTGCAAGTCTTTCTTCCATTGTTTTCTCGCCTCTTTTACGAGAGAACATTGTTAACCAGCGAAGAGCCAGTGCCTGACGTCTGTCTGCTCTTACCTCGATCGGAACCTGATAAGTAGCACCACCGATACGTCTAGCTTTTACTTCAAGAAGTGGCATGATGTTGTTCATAGCCTCTTCGAAAACTTCAAGTGCTGGTTTACCAGCTTTTTCTTCGATTCTGGCGAATGCACCGTAAACAATTTTCTGTGCTACACCTTTCTTACCGTCTAACATGATGTTATTGATAAGTTTGGTAACCACTTTATTGTTGTACATTGGATCTGCCAGAACGTCTCTTTTCTGAGTATGTCCTTTACGTGGCACGTTACTTCCCTCCTTAATCAGTTCCGATTAAATCATAGGTACTCACACAAACTATTCTGCATGTTCGCACGGTAAATTCTCTATCTAAACCCGCAGCCACTACTGGGCTTGTGGAATCCCGGCACAAATGATTGATAGTTAGTCCTGTGATTCTATAATTTAAGGTAACAGACTATCTGTCCGTCACTCATGGATTTTCATAGTTTCTATTTTTTATCTTTTGGTCTCTTAGCACCGTATTTAGAACGAGCCTGGCGTCTGTTAGCAACACCTGCTGTATCTAATGTACCACGAATGATATGATATCTGGTACCTGGTAAGTCTTTTACTCTACCACCACGGATCAGAACAACGCTGTGCTCCTGTAAGTTGTGACCTTCTCCTGGAATGTAGCTTGTTACTTCGATTCCGTTTGAAAGACGAACTCTGGCGATTTTTCTAAGAGCTGAGTTAGGCTTCTTTGGTGTAGCAGTCTTAACAGCGGTACATACACCTCTCTTCTGTGGAGAAGATAAATCAGATGATTTTTTCTGTAAAGAGTTGTAGCTCTTCTGAAGTGCAGGTGCTGTAGACTTTTTCACGGAAGTCTGACGTCCTTTTCTTACTAACTGGTTAAATGTTGGCATTCCTTTCACCTCCTGTAAAATTTGCACATCTTCTATAATCATTATAAAAGAAATAAAGTGGCTGCCAGTTATTCATCATATGAATAATCTCATATGCGCATAAAAGCCCTGTTTCTCACGCATACTTCTTCATTATATATAGGAAGATTTCACCTGTCAAGGATTTTTTCTACAATTTTTAAGATTTATAAAAAGGAAATGCCGAGATGATATACACCCCGGCAATTTCCTCTTATTTGTTCTGATAATCTTCTGCTGTATAGTCTTCCAATGGATTCCAGTTTTTAAATTCAAAGTCTGCTGCGGAAACTTCAGCTCCAGCTTCCTGCGCTTTTTTAATTCCGTTTTCCCATTCTTTCTGGGTATTTTCAGCTAATGTCTTCAAAGTATCTTTATAATCTGTTTTTCCTGTAAGAGTACCTTGTACAATCTGTCCTAAGTTTGGAGAAATTTCTGTGATATTTGCGTAAACCACTGCTGCATCTGCATTACCTACGATTGGGTCCGGGCAAAGTTTACCCTGTTCCAGAGCCAGTGTATAGTAATCTTTCATAACGCCATCTTTCATGTATTTCTCATTAACACCTTTTACAGCAGATACGAAACCACCGTCTTCTACAACGCCTGCCTGGTATTCTTCAGAATAAAGTCCCTGAAGGTATTTTGCTGCAAGTTCTGGATTTTCAGATGTTTTAGAAATACCCATCCATGGCTGTGCGCCAATGTAAGGAAGTCCGCCTTTTGCACCGTCATCTGGTACCGGCATTTCCATAACACCAAATTCTAATTCCGGGTTTTCTTTTTCCCAGGTTGAGATACACCAGGAACCCTGAATCAGGAATGCAGCCTGATTCTGTGCAAACAGAGCTCTTGCTTCCGGTGCTGCCAGGTTTACAGAGTCTGGATGGAAGCTGCCATCCTGTACCAGTCCGCTGTAGAAGTCAAATGCCTGAATCATAGCGTCAGAATTTAAAACATTCTTTCCATCTACCATGCTGATAACACCGATATCATTTGATTTGCTTCCTGCCAGACAGGATAATGCGCGGATAGCAATTTCCAGTCTGTTTACCTGTTTTCCGCCTTCAATCATACCGTAGTATTTACCTTTTCCGGCTTCTGTTACCTGCTTACAAACTTCTCTGAATTCGCTCCATGTTTTTGGAAGATTTTCAGTGTCTACTCCTGCATCCTCCAGAACGTTTTTATTGTAGAATACCAGAGTGTTTACGATATTTGCTGATTCCGGAAGCACATAAACCTGTCCGTCCATTGTTGTAATACCTTCGTTTAATGCGCCCTCTGCAAAAGTATCGAAAAATCCGTCTTCCACATAATCATTCATTGGCATATACCAGCCTTCTTCTACTGCTGTAGAAAGCTTCACACCACTTGGAAGAGCAAACAAGTCTGGTGCTGTATTTGCTTTAATCGAAGAGTTAATGGTTGTCTGATACTGATCTCCAGCCAACACTGTATATTCTACTTTACAGTTGTTCTCTTCCTCAAACTTCTTGTTGTACTCTTCTCTTCTTGCTTTTGTAGAATCACTCATATCTACAACCTGCAGAACAACTTCTCCATCACCTTTGGATTCTTCTTTCTTTTCAGAAGTTGTTTCCTGCTCTTTTCCTTCTGAGCCGCCTCCGCTCACGCTTGGGCCACAGCCAACTGCTGACAGAACCATCAGACCAGCCATAGCTAATGCTGCAATTCTCTTTTTCATGGTAAAATACCTCCTTAAATAATTTAAATATAATAAAATTTTATTTCTTAACTCTTTACAGCGCCTGCCACACCATCTACAAAATATTTCTGCAGGCATACAAAAATCAAAATAATCGGCAGAACCGCAATACATGCACCGGCAGCAATACCAGTCCAGTCAACTACGTTTTCACCTCTTAACGCATACAGACCAACAGCTAAGGTACGCATTTCCGGTTTACTCAGGGTAACAATCAATGGCAAGAGGAAAGAGTTCCATGTCCAGATAAACTGCATAATCACTACGGTTGCCATAATTGGTTTTGCCAGAGGGAACATAATGCTGGAGTAGGTTTTCATAAAACCACTTCCATCAATAGTTGCCGCCTCTTCCAGCTCCTTTGGAAGTCCTCCGTAAAAACTGGAGAACAGCATCAGGAAGATAACATGACCTCCTCCGGCCTCTGCCAGAATCAGACCCAGCAGGTTCTGTTCCAATCCCATTTCTTTTAACAATTCATAAATAGGAATAACTGTAAATACCAGTGGAATTGTAATACTTGCCATGAAGATTCCCATAACCAGTTTCTTACCAACAAAAACATATCTTCCCATAACATAGCCAGCTGCAGATGTTGATAAAAGAACAATCACAACAACGCTGACTGTTACAATAATAGAGTTTTTGAAGTACACAGCAAAGTTTGCATTATTCCATGCTCTTACATAGTTATCAAAATTCAGGCTTTCCGGAATTAAACTCAGACCGCTGGCAAAAAATTCGCTCTGGGTTTTCAAAGACGCACTAATCATCCAGATAAAAGGATACATCCAGATAAGAGCCACAACGGAAAGCAGTACATAAATTACAGATTTTCCGATTTTCCCTGCAATTTTCTCTTTTTTCATAATGAGCTAATCTCCTCTCCTAAACATTTCTCTTCTTATTAAAATAACCTTTTACCAAATTCAGGACGATACCAATCACAACAACCATAAGTCCAAACATCAAAGCTGCAGCGCTGGCATAACCAAGCCGGGGGCTTCCTGTTGTACTGGAATAAGCTGTCCGGTATACAAATGTTGCTACCACATCCGTTGCGAAATATGGACCACCATTTGTCATGGTCTGAACAATATCGAATACCTTCAGAGAACCGATAACACAAAGTACGGTAATAACACCACCTATTGGCAGAATCAGAGGAAATACAACGTCTGTAAAAGTTCTGAACTTTCCTGCACCGTCAATTTTAGCTGCTTCATATACATCCTGCGGTACACTTTGCAAAGCTGCAATCCAGTAAATCATGTAAGTTCCCAAATCTTTCCATACGCCAATCAGAACCACCGTAAACATTGCTGTCTTGGCATCTCCCAGGAAGTTAATGGTATCAATTCCCATCATGGAAAGTACCTGGTTTACAGGGCCTGTACCTCCGAAAATGAAGATCATAATAATACCTACAATAGATGCAGTTGTAACTACCGGGATGAAGTACATGGTGCGGAACACCGTTGCGCCTTTTTTAATAATACTGGTTAAGATATAGGCAATCACCAGAGAAAGTACCAACTGAATAGGAACGCTTAATAACATGTACTTAAAACTATTTCCTACAGAATTAAAAAACAGTGGATCCTGCAATAATTCTTTAAAGTTGCCCAGACCTACAAAGGTAGCATTCATGGTCATACCAGACCAGTCCAGAAGAGAATACCAGGCACTTGTTATAATAGGATACCCCTGAAATAAAATGTAAAGAATCAGGGTTGGCAGCATAAATACCCAACACCAGGCATTCTTCCGCAAAATGCGTTTTTTCCTTACAGAATTCATAGAGCGAAATTCTGCTAAAGTTGTTTTTGTTTTCATATAGCCCTCCATTTATTTATTTTATATAATTATATTTTTTATTTTCTCTTCTCTTCTCTGTAGCTATAATATACTATGTTACGCCAAAAAAATCAACATATATTTATCATTTTGTTAATTATTATCAATTTTATCTCTCATTTTATATGCACTTTTTACATATACTTTTCATTTTCTTTTCGTTATAATCTTCTTAAAGTTTATTATTTTTAATAACTAAATCATGGAGGTATTAAAATGTATATACAAATAGAGTGCGCATCACATTCTGATACCATTTTATTTGCTGGTTCTGAATTAAAACATTATTTATCAAAAGTAAATAATTTCCTCTCTTTTTCGTCTGATACTATGAACAGGGACAACAACCGGAAAAGAATCCTTCTGGGACTCTTTCCATCTGATACCTGTTCACCTGACGAAGATGAATACGAAATAGAAATCTCTCATTTGAACGGGTATATTAAAGGAAGCAATCCCCGTTCTGTTTTGCTTGGCGTTTACCAGTATCTCACATTGTTGGGCTGCCGCTTTTTAAGACCCGGGAAAGAATATGAGAAAATCCCTTCTATTCCTAATATAGAAGAACTTTCTATTTCTCAGCGCCAGAAAGCCCGCTATCATCATAGAGGCGTGTGTATCGAAGGTGCAGATTCTCCGGAAAACATTCTGGAATTTATTGACTGGCTTCCAAAGCTTGGATACAATTCCTTTTTCCTGCAATTTGAACTGCCTTATGCATTCTTAAACTTGTGGTATTCTCATAAGAACAACCCTCTTTCTTCCCCGGAAGATTTTTCTCTGGAAAAAGCGGCTGAAATCTCTGCTGTCATTGATGAAGAATTAAGAAAAAGAGGCCTGAAGCATCATCGTGTAGGACATGGCTGGACCTGTTCTGTACTGGATCAGAATACCCTTGGTTGGGTTTCTTCAGATGCAAAATTAAGTGAAGAACAGCTTTCCATGACTGCATTGGTAGATGGAGAGCGTGGGTTTTACAAGGGGATTCCTATTAACACAAATCTGTGTTATTCCAATCCACAGGTGGTTTCCTCTTTTGTGCAGAAAGTTGTGGACTACTCCCTGGCACATCCAGAGGTAGATTATCTCCACATATGGCTGGCTGATGCTTTTAATAACCACTGCGAATGCGATGCCTGCAAAAACCATCTGCCTTCCGACCTGTACGTGCATATTTTAAATGAAATTGATCAGGCCCTCACCATGAAGAAGCTTTCTACTAAAATTGTATTTTTACTGTATGAAGAACTTTTATGGGCGCCTGAAAAAGAATGCCTGATTCATCCGGAACGCTTTGTTATGATGTTTGCCCCCATTAGCCGGACCTTCCTGCGTTCCTACGATATTCCTGAAACGCTTCCAGAGCCTCCAAAATATCAGCGGAATCAGATTACGCTCCCGGTCAACCTGGAGGAAAATCTGTCCTTCCTTGCCCAGTGGCAGAATATTTTTAAAGGAGATGCCTTTGATTACGATTATCCTCTTGGCAGAGCACATTACGGAGATATGGGATATGTACACATTGCAAGAATTATTTACGAAGATATCCACAGCCTCAAAAAGTTAAATCTCAATGGATATATTAGCTGCCAGGAGCTTCGCTGTTTCCTGCCAAATGGACTCCCCAACTATATTATGGGAAAATGCCTGATGGGAACAGGCGCCAGTTTTGAAGAGCTGGCTGCCGAATATTTTCAGGCTGCCTACGGAGAACAGTGGGAAGACTGCCTCTCCTATTTATCTTCTCTTTCCGCTTTATGTGACTGTGATTATTACAACGGAAAAGGAAACCGTATTAATCTCCAGGTAACATCCAATATGAAGCAACTGCTTCAGACAGTACAAAATTTCCACCAAAAATACCTGACACCAGCCCCTGATTTTGCTTCACCTGTGGAAAAACTTTTCTGGGAACATCTTGACTATCACAGTGAATATTGTATATTATTAGCACAAGCACTGCTTTTCCTTTCTGAAGGCAATACTTCCGAAGCCGAAGCAGCCTGGAAAACCTTCACGCATTATATATGTTCACAGGAATGTAAGTTCCAGAAAGCCCTGGATGTTTACCGGGTTATTGAAGTTTCTACTAATTATGCAGGTTTTCCTCTCATTGAAAAATTTTAGCACAGATTTAAAGAGGAGGTTTCTCAACTTATGACTACTCAGGAAAATAGAAGCACAATTCTGGAATATATTTTTCGTCACGCTCCGGTTGCCCGGTCTACCATTGCCCGGAATACACAGATTACTCCCGCAACTGTGACTTCTATTTCCGGAGATTTCATACGGGAAGGTATTATACATGAAATCGGTTCGGATGAAAACCCGGAAGAAACCTCCCCTGGGCGAAAAAAAATCCTTCTGGATTTAGTTCCTGACCGGGTTTATTCCATGGGTGTGGAGTTTACGAAACGCCATGTGCGGTTTTTGATTTGTGACCTTAGAGGTAATTCTGTATTTCAGACTTCCGGGCTTTTAGAAAGAGAAGTAAAAGAAAACATCACAGAATTTCTCATTAACAAAATCACGGAGATTCTGCACTCTCTCCCTGAAATTACAAAATCTCTTATTGGTATTGGAGTTGCTGTACCAGGACACATTGATATCCAGCAGGACAAGGTCATTATAAACTCTTCTACCTTTCCCGGATTTAGCGGAAAAGAATTAAAAAAACATCTCCCCTTTCCAGTTGTTCTGGAAAATAATGTCCGCTGTATGGCATTTGGACGGTATCTGTTTGATCAGACCTCACCGGAGACCTTTGCCTTTTTCCACAGCGGTCTTGGTATGTTCTGCGCCATGATGAAAGATAGCCACCTCTTTCAGGGAAGCAACTACTATGCCGGTGAAATCGGACACACCATTGTAAATCCAGAAGGAAAAAAATGTGAATGTGGAAAACGGGGCTGTCTCCAGACTTATTGCAGTGAAACCTGGCTTTTAAAATACTGCCGGCTTCTGTATGACAGCAACGCTTCCACTGTTTTAACTGCTCTGAAACCTTCTGCTGAGGAACTTACCATAGAAGATGTCTCCAGGGCTTTTTCACTGGGAGATGTACAGGTGGGAAACTATATTTCTACTGCTCTGAAATACCTTGGAATCACCATTTCCAACCTGGCCATTATCATGAATCCGGATAAAATCTATCTTCACTGCTCCCTGTTTTCCAATGAAGAAATCAGCGAAGAACTCATGGATTATATCAAACAGCAGTTATTATTCGTGGATGACCCTACAGACCGCACGGTTCAGCTCCTTCCCTTTAATCCCTTTGAAGGGCCACAAGGTGCGGCTGCCTATGCCATTAAACAGTTTTATATCCAGACCATATAACGCAAAAGAGGATGTGACCCTTATCAGCCACATCCTCTTTACTTATTTATTCTTCTGTTGTCTCAGTTTCTTCTGTCTCAGCGTTTTCTTCCACATTTTCAGTAGTTTCTGTTGTTTCTTCTACTTCTTCTGTTTCTGTCTCAGAAGTTTCTTCTGTGATTTCCTCTTCCAGTTCCTCCTCATCCAAAACTTCATCTTCATCTGTATCCAGCTTGATATTGGCATATTTCTTCATACCAGTTCCTGCCGGAATCAGCTTACCAATGATAACGTTCTCTTTCAGTCCAATAAGTGGGTCAATCTTTCCTTTGATTGCCGCTTCTGTAAGAACTTTGGTTGTCTCCTGGAAGGAAGCTGCGGACAAGAAGGAATTGGTTGCCAGGGATGCCTTGGTAATACCCAGCATTACCTGTTTTCCATCTGCAGGCTCTTTGCCCTCTGCAATGAGCTTCTCATTCTCTTCTTCAAATTCCAGTACATCCACCAGTGTTCCCGGAAGGAATTCTGTATCTCCATTATTTTCAATGCGAATCTTCTTCAGCATCTGACGCACAATAACTTCAATATGCTTATCGTTGATTTCTACACCCTGGAGACGGTAAACTCTTTGAACTTCACGAATCATGTAATCCTGTACCGCACGAACGCCCTTGATTCTCAGGATATCATGTGGATTTACAGAACCTTCGGTAAGTTCATCACCTGCTTCCAGATAATCACCATCCTGGATCTTAATACGGGAACCGTATGGAATCAGGTAGGTCTTAGATTCTCCGTTTTCATTGTCAGTAACAATGATTTCACGTTTCTTCTTCGTATCTTTAATAGTAGCAGTACCTTTAATCTCTGTAATGATTGCAAGACCTTTCGGTTTTCTTGCTTCAAAAAGCTCCTCGACACGTGGAAGACCCTGTGTGATATCTCCACCAGCCACACCACCGGTATGGAAAGTACGCATGGTAAGCTGTGTACCTGGTTCACCGATAGACTGAGCAGCAACGATACCTACAGATTCACCAACCTGTACCGGCTCTCCTGTAGCCATGTTTGCACCGTAACATTTTGCACAAACACCTACATGGCACTTACAGGTAAGAATTGTACGGATTTTCACTGCATCATATGGTTTGCCTTCTGCATTTACACCCTCTGTTACCACTCTGGCAGCACGTTTTGGTGTAATCATGTGATTTGCTTTTACAATGACATTTCCGTCTTTATCTTTGATAGTCTCACAGGAGAAACGTCCTGTAATACGTTCCTGAAGACTTTCAATCTCTTCTTTTCCATCTACAAAAGCTTTTACCCACATACCTGGAATTTCGCCTTTGCTTTCACAACAGTCTACTTCACGTACAATCAGTTCCTGAGATACGTCTACAAGACGTCTTGTCAGGTAACCGGAGTCAGCTGTACGAAGAGCTGTATCGGACAGACCTTTACGCGCTCCATGGGCGGACATGAAGTATTCCAGTACGTCCAGACCTTCACGGAAGTTAGACTTAATTGGCAGCTCAATGGTGTGACCTGTTGTATCGGCCATCAAACCACGCATACCTGCAAGCTGTTTAATCTGCTTGTCAGAACCACGGGCTCCGGAGTCAGCCATCATGTAGATGTTGTTGTACTTATCAAGACCATCCAGCAGCGCCTTAGTAAGGGCATCGTCAGTCTTTTTCCAGGTATCTACAACTTCTTTGTAACGCTCTTCCTCTGTGATAAGACCACGTTTAAAGTTCTTGGTAATCAAATCTACAGTATCCTGAGCTTTCTGAATCATTTCCGGTTTCTGTGGTGGCACAGTCATGTCGGAAATAGATACGGTCATAGCTGCTCTTGTGGAGTATTTATAACCCATAGCCTTAATGCTGTCCAGAACTTCTGCTGTCTTGGTAGCACCATGAGTATTAATAACTTTTTCCAGAATTTTCTTTAACTGCTTCTTACCAACCAGGAAATCAACTTCCGGGAGCAGTTCATTGCCAGGAATACTTCTGTCTACGAATCCTAAGTCCTGAGGAAGGATTTCGTTGAACAACAGACGTCCAAGAGTAGACTGAATCTTTCCTCTTGATACGGTTCCATCCGGCATTTTCTTTTCAACATAAACAAAAATCTTTGTCTGCAAAGCAATTACCTGGTTTTCATATGCCAGAATTGCTTCATTCAGACTCTTAAATACTTTGCCTTCTCCCTTATAACCAGGTCTGTCCTGTGTCAGATAGTAAATACCAAGTACCATATCCTGTGAAGGAACGGCTACCGGACCACCGTCAGACGGTTTCAGCAGGTTGTTTGGTGAAAGCAGAAGGAAACGGCACTCTGCCTGAGCTTCCACAGATAATGGAAGATGCACAGCCATCTGGTCACCATCGAAGTCCGCGTTAAACGCAGTACATACCAATGGATGAAGCTTAATTGCTTTACCTTCTACCAGAATTGGCTCAAACGCCTGAATACCTAATCTATGCAGTGTAGGAGCTCGGTTTAACATAACCGGATGCTCTTTAATTACTTCTTCCAGCACGTCCCATACCGCTGGTTCCAGCTTTTCTACCATCTTCTTGGCATTTTTAATGTTATGGGCAGTACCATTAGATACCAATTCTTTCATAACAAATGGCTTGAACAATTCAATCGCCATTTCTTTTGGAAGACCACACTGGAAAATTTTCAGTTCCGGTCCAACGACAATAACAGAACGTCCGGAATAGTCAACACGTTTACCTAACAGATTCTGACGGAAACGTCCTGATTTACCTTTCAGCATATCAGAAAGGGATTTCAGCGCTCTGTTTCCTGGACCTGTAACAGGGCGTCCACGACGTCCGTTATCAATGAGGGCATCCACAGCTTCCTGCAGCATTCTCTTTTCATTGCGGACAATAATATCCGGAGCGCCTAATTCCAGCAGTCTCTTCAAACGGTTGTTTCTGTTAATAATTCTTCTGTATAAATCATTTAAGTCTGAGGTTGCAAAACGTCCGCCATCCAACTGTACCATAGGACGTAAATCTGGCGGAATAACCGGAACAACAGTCATAATCATCCATTCCGGTCTGTTTCCTGATTCACGGAATGCTTCTACCACTTCCAGACGTTTTACAATACGGGCACGTTTCTGTCCTGTGGAATCCTTAAGACCTGCTTTCAGTTCTTTGGATTCTCTTTCCAGGTCAATAGCTTCCAGAAGCTCCTGAACAGCCTCTGCACCCATGCCCACTCTGAATGTATCACCATATTTTTCTCTGGCATCCTGATATTCTCTCTCTGTAAGAACCTGTTTGTAGGACAAATCAGAAGTTCCTGCATCTAATACAATATAGTTTGCAAAATACAGAACCTTCTCCAGTGTTCTTGGAGATAAATCAAGAATCAGACCCATTCTGGAAGGAATTCCCTTGAAATACCAGATATGGGAAACCGGTGCAGCCAGCTCAATATGACCCATACGCTCTCTGCGGACAGATGCTTTTGTCACTTCAACGCCGCATCGGTCACAGATTACGCCTTTGTAGCGAATCTTCTTGTACTTACCGCAGTGACATTCCCAGTCCTTGCTTGGTCCGAAGATTCTCTCACAGAAAAGTCCGTCTTTTTCCGGTTTTAAAGTTCTATAGTTAATGGTTTCCGGTTTTTTCACCTCGCCATGGGACCACTCCCGGATTTTATCCGGGGATGCCAGTCCGATTTTAATGGCATCAAAGGTCATTGGCTGATATACCTCTTTATTTGCTGTTTCTGGCATTGTAGACTCCTTTCCTAATTACTCTTCGTCTTGAGCATCATCAAAGCCTAAGAACATGTCATCTTCTTCCTCGGCCTCGTCTTCAACATCTACCAGTTCTTCGCCTTCAAATTCCTGCTTGGAGTATCCATGGCTTGCGTAATCTTCGTTGTCAGCTCCGCGGGAATCCCCTTCAATAATGGAACGCATATCTGTATCGCCATAATCGATATTTTCCATGATTTCCACTTCTGTCATATCCTCTCTCAGGACTCTTACATCCAGACCAAGAGACTGAAGCTCTTTGAGAAGTACCTTGAAGGATTCCGGAATACCTGGTTCAGGAATATTGTCACCTTTAATAATTGCTTCGTAAGTTTTCACACGTCCGATTACATCATCAGATTTCACAGTCAGGATCTCCTGCAGTGTGTAAGATGCACCGTATGCTTCCAGTGCCCAAACTTCCATCTCTCCGAAACGCTGACCACCAAACTGAGCTTTACCACCCAGAGGCTGCTGTGTAACAAGGGAGTATGGACCAGTGGAACGTGCATGAATCTTATCGTCAACCAGGTGATGGAGTTTCAGGTAATGCATGTGTCCGATAGTTACCGGGCTGTCGAAATATTCACCGGTACGTCCGTCACGAAGTCTTACCTTACCATCTCTGGAAAGAGGAACCCCTTTCCACAGCTCTCTGTGGTCTTTGTTCTCATCTAAGAACTGCATAACTTCTGGTCTCAAAACATCTTCATATTTTGCACGGAACTCTTCGAAGTCCTCAGTGTTTACATAATCATTTGCCATTTCCAGAGTATCCTGGATATCATTTTCGTTTGCTCCGTCAAATACAGGTGTTGCAATGTTAAAGCCTAAAGCTTTTGCAGCCAGGCTCAAGTGAATTTCCAGCACCTGTCCGATATTCATACGGGAAGGTACGCCCAGAGGGTTCAGTACAATATCCAGCGGACGTCCGTTTGGCAGGAACGGCATATCTTCCACAGGAAGTACACGGGAAACAACACCCTTGTTACCATGACGTCCGGCCATTTTATCACCAACAGAGATTTTTCTCTTCTGGGCAATGTAAATGCGGACTGCCTGGTTTACACCCGGAGATAATTCATCTCCGTTTTCTCTTGTGAATACTTTGGCATCTACAACGATACCATATTCACCATGAGGAACCTTGAGAGAAGTATCACGAACCTCTCTTGCCTTTTCACCGAAGATTGCGCGGAGCAGTCTTTCTTCTGCTGTAAGCTCTGTCTCTCCCTTTGGAGTAACTTTACCTACCAGGATGTCTCCTGCACGAACTTCTGCACCAATGCGGATGATTCCTCTTTCATCCAGATCTTTCAGAGCATCATCACCAACACCTGGAACGTCTCTTGTAATTTCTTCCGGTCCCAGTTTGGTATCTCTGGCTTCTGCTTCATATTCTTCAATATGAACAGATGTATATACATCATCCATAACCAGTCTCTCACTTAAGAGAACCGCATCCTCGTAGTTGTAGCCTTCCCAGGTCATGAAACCGATTAACGGGTTCTTACCTAAGGCCAGCTCGCCTTTGGAGGTAGATGGACCATCTGCAATAACCTGGCCCGCCTCTACATGTTCGCCTTTGAACACAATCGGTCTCTGGTTGTAGCAGTTACTCTGGTTACTTCTCATAAACTTGGTAAGATGATAAACATCCTTTGTTCCATCATCATTTTTTATAATAATTTCTTTGGAAGCTGCACATTCTACAGTACCGGCTTTTTTCGCCACTACGCAGACACCGGAGTCTACAGCCGCCTTAGATTCCATACCAGTACCTACTACCGGCGCTTCTGTAGTAAGAAGCGGCACTGCCTGACGCTGCATGTTGGAACCCATGAGGGCGCGGTTAGCATCGTCATTCTGCAGGAATGGAATCAATGCAGTAGCAACAGAGAACACCATCTTAGGAGATACGTCCATGTATTCAAACATCTGACGTTCATATTCCTGTGTTTCCTCTCTGAAACGACCGGATACATTCTTATGGATGAAATGTCCTTCTTCATCCAGCGGCTCATTCGCCTGTGCTACATGGTAATTATCTTCTTCATCCGCAGTCATATAAACAACTTCATCTGTGACACGCGGATTCTTCTTATCTGTTCTGTCAATCTTTCTGTAAGGCGCTTCCACAAAACCGTATTCATTGATTCTTGCATAAGACGCCAGAGAGTTAATCAGACCAATGTTAGGACCTTCAGGTGTTTCAATAGGACACATTCTTCCGTAGTGAGAATAATGTACGTCTCGAACCTCGAATCCGGCTCTGTCTCGTGACAGACCACCTGGTCCAAGCGCGGATAAACGTCTCTTATGAGTCAATTCACCCAGAGGGTTGTTCTGATCCATGAACTGAGACAACTGAGAAGAACCAAAGAATTCCTTCACAGCAGCGGTTACCGGTTTAATATTGATAAGAGACTGTGGTGTAATGCCATCCAGATCCTGTGTGGTCATTCTCTCCCTTACCACTCTCTCTAATCTGGAAAGACCGATTCTGTACTGGTTCTGTAACAACTCACCTACAGCTCTGATACGTCTGTTTCCTAAGTGGTCAATATCATCATCTGTTCCAAGACCATATTCCAGATGCATATTATAGTTAATAGAAGCCAGAATATCTTCCTTTGTAATATGCTTTGGAATCAGTTCATGGATTTCCTGCTTAATTGCTTCTTTAATATCTTCTGCTTCTTCGTTTTCTTCCAGAATCTTTGCCAGAACAGGATAATATACCAATTCGGTAACACCCATTTCTTTCAGCTCTTCTTCTGAGAAGTCCACATAATTTCTGATATTAACTGCCATGCTGGAAAGGACTTTAATATTGCGCTCTTCCCCCTGTATCCAAACATATGGAACAGCCGCATCCTGAATCTGATCAGCCAGTTCCTTGCTTACAACAGCTCCTGCTTCAGCAATAATTTCTCCTGTTGTCATGTCTACAACATCTTCAGCAAGTTTATGTCCTGTAATACGATTACGAAGGAGTAATTTCTTATTAAATTTATAACGTCCCACTTTTGCCAGGTCATAACGGCGTGGGTCAAAGAACATACTGGTAATTAAACTTTCTGCGCTTTCCACTGCCAGTGGTTCGCCTGGACGAATCTTCTTATATAATTCCAGCAGACCTTCCTGATAATTTTCGGAAGTATCTTTTGTAAAGCTGGCCAGAATCTTCGGTTCCTCACCGAACAATTCAAGAATCTCTGCATTTGTTCCAATGCCCAGGGCACGAATCAATACAGTAATAGGGACTTTTCTGGTTCTGTCTACACGTACATAGAATACGTCATTGGAGTCGGTTTCATATTCCAGCCATGCTCCTCTGTTCGGAATGACAGTACTGGAATACAGGGTTTTACCCAGTTTATCGTGTGCAATTGCATAATAAATACCTGGTGAACGTACTAACTGGCTGACAATAACACGTTCAGCTCCGTTAATTACGAATGTACCAGTTTCGGTCATTAATGGCAAATCACCCATGAAAATTTCATGTGTGGTAATTTCGCCGTTCTCTTTATTGTGTAATCTCACCTTTACTTTTAAAGGCGCCGCATAGGTCGCATCTCTTTCCTTGCATTCTTCGATGGAATATTTTCTTTCCTCTTCACACAAAGTAAAGCCAACGAATTCCAAGCTCAATTTACCGCTATAATCTGCGATTGGAGATATATCTTTAAAAACTTCATTTAAGCCTTCGTCCAGAAACCACTGATAAGAATCTTTCTGAACTTCAATGAGGTTCGGCATTTCCAGTACCTCTTTCTGGCGCTGGTATGACATTCTCATGGCCTTACCATTAGTTACGGAACGGATTCTGTT
Source organism: uncultured Bacillota bacterium (assembly GCA_958352855.1). GTDB lineage: Bacteria > Bacillota > Clostridia > Lachnospirales > Lachnospiraceae > Blautia. Next base: position 23,977 of record CATWQE010000016.1, on the reverse strand, counting down.
TTTCTCCATTGACGTTTCACCCCTTGTATGTTTTAATTTAATTCATGCCTGAGACCCTTTTGGATAGTCTCCCGGGCATAACTTGCCATAATAGTGCATTTTTCACTATAACACCGTTTGTCAAGTGTGTCAAGTGATTTTTTATAATTTTTCAGCAAATATTTTTCCAGCAGAAATAAAGCCGTAACACAAAAACTGCCGCGCCAGTGATTCTCATCACCGGTGCGGCAGTCTCTATTTTCAAAACATGCTCAAAAATAAAATTATTTAAGAGTAACTTTGGCGCCTTCAGCTTCCAGTTTTGTTTTGATTTCTTCAGCTTCTGCTTTAGAAGCAGCTTCTTTAACGATCTTTGGAGCTCCGTCAACTACTTCTTTAGCTTCTTTCAGACCTAAGCCAGTAGCTTCACGAACAACTTTGATAACTTTAACTTTGTTTGGTCCAACTTCTGTTAATTCAACGTCGAACTCTGTTTTTTCTTCAGCTTCTTCTGCTGCGCCTGCTGCTGCAACTACAACGCCTGCTGCTGCGGATACACCGAACTCTTCTTCACATGCTTTTACTAATTCGTTTAATTCTAATACAGATAATTCTTTGATAGCTTCAATAAATTCAGATGTTGTTAATTTTGCCATTATGATTTACCTCCAATTATTATAATTTTCATTTTTGTTTTAACCCTTACGGGTATGTTTCTTTTGCTATTGCTTATTCTGCCTGCTGCTGTTCAGCAATCTGATTAAGCACACGAGCAAAGTTTGCGATAGGAGACTGGATGCTTCCAAGCAATTTTCCAAGAAGTTCTTCTCTGGAAGGAATCTGGGAAAGAGCTGTAACTCCTGCCTTATCATAGTAAGTGTCTTCTACAACACCTGCTACCAGTTCCAGTGTAGGAACTGCTTTTGCGTATTTAGCAAGGATTCTTGCTGGTGCTGTTGCGTCATTTTCACATACAGCTAAAGCATTTGTTCCTTCTAAATGCTGGCATAATTCTTCACATGGAGTTCCTTTGAATGCAAAGTTCATCATTGTGTTTTTGTAAACTTTGTAAACAACTCCAGCTTCTCTTAATTCCTTACGCATCTGAGTATCCTGCTCAACGCTGATGCCTTTGTAGTTTACTAAAACTACTGCTGCTGCACCTTTAATGCTGTTAGCAATCTCTTCTACTACAGGTTTTTTAAGTTCTACTTTTGCCATGAATCTGCACCTCCTTATTTTTTTAGGCTGCGCTGCTCAAAATTAAGAAAACCTCTTTGTCAAAGACAAAGAGGTTTAAGTCAATCTTGTATTTCTTCAATCCTCATACCTTGCGGCTGCGAATCTCCGATTTAAGAAAAAACTCTTCCTCGGCAGGCGTTTTGAACCTTATGCCTTACGGCACCTGCTGTCTTCGGCAGCTATTCCTCTGATAACATAGCACAAGTACAAGGGCTTGTCAACTACTTTTTAAGAGATTTCCATTTTTCCAGTTTTTATATTACTCTTCCTGTTGAGATTATTGCATACTTTGAATAGTTCTCAGCTTAGTCTTACCATATCCGGATTGGTTTTATAATACATAGCTCTTGAAACTTTACTTTTTTCCAAATACCCATTCGCTTCAAGATTTCCAAGAACCTGTTTGCGAAAATATGTGGAATCACTGACACCCAAATACTCCACTATTTCGGATACCTTGTGAGCCTGGTAATAGCAAAAAGATAACACTCTGCTATCATAATCTGTCCCCTTTGGAACTGGAGCAAATGCAAGAACCGGAATACTGCTGTCTTCCACCCCTTCCACATAAGTCAAATCCGGAAGCACTAACGTAAAATGGTCTGAGGAAGAATAAATATATGGCCGGTGCAATTCGTCTGCATCCTGATACTCCTCTATAATCTTATCAAATCCAGTTCCTGCTGCCTCCATAACATTACAGCTTACCAATATTGACGAAATAAGTTCATTTCTTCGCTTTGATATAATCCCTGATAAGTCATAGGTTTTGCCTAGTTTCTCACCTCTATAAAATCCTCCTGGTGATGAGATTTCCACTCTGTCCTTAAACATATCAACTTGAATCTGCGTTCCATCTAAAAAATAATCGCGGTGAGCAACTGCATTGATGATTCCCTCAAATAATGCCCTTTTAGGATATGCATCAATATTTTTTCTTGTATCACCTAATTTAATCATGGAATGATTCATCCGCTGGGCAATAAACTCCATCATATATTGAATCACAGCAACAATATTTCCCTTGAATCGATTAATCGTTACAATTCTTTCACTTCCCTTATTAAATCCAGAAAAAACAGAACATTGAACCTCCGTCTTTTTTCCCTGATAATTATCTGCAAACAGCACAGCTCCATTTGCCAGAATGCACTGCTCATCCATAAAGCCCATTGAACGCAAAGCCTTATCTGTCAACTGTTTCCCCTCATTATGAGAAGCAAAAAACTCCCGAAGAGTTTTAAAATCCGATGCTCTATACTCTATATCTGATGAAAGAATATCATACTGTGTATTCTTACTTTTGATACTCATTTCTATAATTTCTTCGTAAGTGGCACCATTCGTAAATCCATCTCTTCTCATAAAAATAGACGGAATATTCTTATATTTCAAAATGACCGGTTTCACCACAGCCTCTGGGATATGCACCTGAATAACAAAGCGCTCTTTCCCTTTTATCTCATATGGAATAAATGAAATCCTCATCTGTGGTCTTGGCACCAAATGTTCGTTTACCTGATTATTAAAATAATTCCGCTCATTATCTGCCGCTGTACGTTCAAATCCAATTAGTTTATTGGTCTTGTCTTCCACTCCAATATAAAAATCGCCTCCTGTAGCATTAGCAAATCCGGCTATACTTTTTAACCACCCTACAACATCATTTCGATTCAACAAACTTTTACATTCAAATTTATCACTTTCTAACTGCACATTTTCTACTATTTCTTCTAAATACAAACAATCACCTCCATGAGTTATCACTGTCTCTTCTTTATTGCTTCAATTTTACTTCAAAGTCACTTCAAAGTCAACTTCAATATCACTTCAAATAAACTTCAATTTACCTTGAAGTAATATGATTGAGTATGTACATTTTTCCGCTATCTATACACTCCGGCCTGTTAGTTTAATAAACTTTCATTTACAAAAGGATTGCGCTCCTCCCCCTTCTCTTTTATAATGAATATGTAAAGGAGAAATTGCATATGATGAATGAATTAGCCAGAGATTTATCTTATGCAAAAGAGAAAGTACAGTACGATACCCAGTGCAAACAGGTTTTAAGCCAAAAGGAAATTCTTGCCTGGATTCTACAGCGTACTGTAAAAGAATTCACAAACATGGCTGTATCTGACATTATTCCCTGCATTGAAGGAACTCCTGAAGTTTCTTCTGTTCCAGTCAATCCCGGAGAAACCAATGCAGAGAAAATTTCCGGTATGCCAAACGAAGATAAGGTTCCTGATGAAGGAAGCATATACTATGATATTCGATTTTACGTATATGCGCCTGTAGACAGGGAAAAAATACGAATGATAATCAATGTGGAAGCGCAGAATTCTTTCTATCCAGGTTATGACATTGTAACCAGAGGCATCTTTTATGTTTCCCGGATGATTTCTGCACAGCTTGGTACAGAATTTTCTGATTCAGAGTATGATAACATCAAGAAAGTTTATTCCATATGGGTTTGTATGCATTCACCTCAAAAAATTGGAAATGCCATCTCTCATTATCATATGGAAAAAGAAGATTTACTTTCAGGATTACCGGATATTCCAAAATCCTATGACAAACTTTCTGTTATTATCATTGCTTTAAACGAAAGAGTATCCTCTGATGATAAGTTCATCAACATGATGAATACCTTGCTTTCCACGCAGAAAACATACCAGGAGAAACGCTCTGCTCTGGAAAATACATACCATATTTCCATGAGCTATAACCTAGGAAAGGAGTTGGGCAAAATGGATCATGTCTTAGATGACGTCATAGAGCAAAAGCTTGCTGAAGGACTATCCCAAGGACTAGAAAGAGGCTTGCAAGAAGGACAGGCTAAAGGACTTGCACAAGGACTGGCGGAAGGACGAGCCGAAGGACTCTCTAAAGGACGAGCGGAAGGGCTTGCCGAAGGACGAGCCGAAGGGCTTGCTGAAGGGCTTGCTGAAGGTCAAAATAAGGCCAAAAAAGAACTGATTACAAATCTCTTAAGACTGAAATCTCTCAGCGACCAGGAGATTCTGAAAGTTGCCTGTATTTCTCCTGAGGAATTACAGGCAATCAAAGATGAAATGACTGCTCTTGTATAATGAAATGGAAAAAAGGATACTGCAAGAAATAACATTCAGGAAGATTTCTAGATTCCCGCTATGCATTTCTTACAATATCCTCTTTTTCTATATTTTATCTCATTTTTACAAGAATATATACTTCAGCACAAACAGCACTGCCAGCACATACATCAACAAACTGATTTTCTTCTCTTTTGCTTTTCCTGTCAGCAGATTCAGCACTACATAAGAAATAACTCCCATGGAAATACCTTCGGAAATGCTATAGAAGAAAGGCATTGCTCCAATACAGATATAACATGGCAGTGCCTCTGAAATATCATTGAAGTCAATGTTGGTAACATTGGTCAGCATATAAAATCCAACCACTACCAAAGCCGGAGCTGTTGCAAAAGAAGGAATTGCAAGGAAAATCGGAGACAGGAACAAGGACAATCCAAAAAGAATTGCTGTTGTCACTGCTGTCAGACCTGTTCTTCCGCCTTCTGAAACACCAGATGCACTTTCTACAAATGTCGTTGTAGTAGAAGTACCCATAACTGCACCTACAGTTGTAGCCACTGCGTCAGCCATTAAAGCGCCTTTGATATTTGGCAGTTTTCCGTCTTTATCCAGCATATTTGCTTTGGAAGATACACCAATCAAAGTTCCAATGGTATCAAACATATCTACAAATAAAAATGCAAAAATTACCACAATAAAATTCAGTGAGAAAATACCGGAGAAATCCAGCTTTCCAAAAACAGGAGCAATGCTTGGTACAGATAAACCATTGCTGAAATCTGGAAGCAGTCCATAAAATCCTAATTCCGGATTTGGCACATAAATTCCGGCAAACTGACAGATAATTCCCAGAATCCAGGTAATTAAAATACCACAGAGAATATTTCCTTTCACCTGTTTAATAACCAGATATCCTGTCACCAAAATTCCAATAATAGCAAGAAGCACTGTGATTCCCACATCATTAAAAGAAGCTTCTACACCATTAACATTGTTATACTCTTCTACAGAAAACAACTGTAATAAAGTAGAACCGCCGATTACGATTTTCGCATTCTGCAAACCAATAAATGCAATAAACAAACCAATTCCCACACTTACTGCTGCCTTGAGGTTTTTCGGAATAGCATTAAAGATTGCCTCCCTTACGTTTGTCAGGGACAGAACAATAAATACAATACCTTCCACGAAAACCGCTGTCAGCGCTGTTTCCCAGGAATATCCCATACCAAGCACTACTGTATACGCAAAATACGCATTCAGACCCATTCCAGGCGCCAGGGCAAAGGGATAATTTGCAAACAGGGCCATCAGCAGAGTACCTACTAAAGCAGCCAGCGCTGTTGCTGTAAACACAGCCCCCTGATCCATTCCTGCTTCAGCCATGATGCTTGGGTTTACTGCCAGAATATAAGCCATGGTCATAAAAGTAGTAATACCGGCCAGCACTTCTGTTTTCACGTCTGTGCCATTCTGACGCAGTTTGAACATCTTTTCCAACATTTTTGTCTCCTCCGTTTTCATTTGTTGTAAAATAACAGATTCTATTGTACTCAATTCCGTTGTATTTTACAAGCTATTTCTACCTGGTTTTTCTTTTTGGTCATTTTCCCCATATATTATTGCCCCCATTGCTTCTTTATGTTACCATCAAAATCACATGAGATACTATGTCACAGACATAAAAATTATCAGAAAGGATTTTCAACTATGAACAAAACTCGTATTCGCGACTACGGAATTCAAATCGGAACTTTTCCCTGTGGCTCCCGCAATGCTATTACGGACGTAGCTGGTGTAACGGTAGGTCACTGCACTATTGACACTTTGGATTCTAAAACCGGCGTAACGGTTATTCTTCCATCAAGCGAAAATATTTTTCAGAAAAAACTCATAGCCTCCAGCTATGTTTTAAATGGCTTTGGCAAGTCCACCGGACTGCTGCAAATAAACGAACTGGGAAGCCTGGAATCTCCTATTGCCCTTACCAATACCCTAAATGTAGGGCTTGTACAGGAAGGGCTTGTAGACTATATGGTGTCCAGATGCGAACAAGAACAGGTTCCTATCCACTCCTTTAATCCAGTGGTAGGAGAATGCAATGACTGTCATCTTAATAACATCAAAAAAAGAGCTGTGAAGCCCTCTCATGTTCTGCAAGCTATAAAAACTGCCTCCCAGAATTTTTCCCAGGGAGATATCGGCGCCGGAAAAGGCACCATTTGTTTTGGTTTCAAAGGAGGTATTGGCTCTGCTTCCAGAAAGCTGAAAATCGGTGATACCTGGTATACACTGGGAATTTTAGTTCAGTCTAACTTCGGAAGAACCAGGGATTTAGAAGTAAACGGTTTTCCTTTGGGAGAAAAGGTTTATAAGGAAATCGAAGCCGCGTCTCAGGACAAAGGCTCTATTATGTCCGTTTTAGCCACAGATCTGCCCCTTTCCAACCGCCAGCTCCACCGGATTTTAAAACGTCTTGGTATTGGTCTTGGCAGAACCGGCTCCCGGGTGGGACATGGCAGCGGAGATGTGATGCTTGGTTTTTCCACAGCAAACGTATTAGAATCTGATACGGATTTTCAAACTTTCTCCTTTTTAAGTGAAAACAACATGGAGCTGGCATTCCGGGCCGCCATTGAAGCGGAAGAAGAAGCTGTATTAAACTCCATGGTGGCTGCAGATACTGTAAAAGGTTATACGGGCGAAACCCGTTATGGACTTCGCCCGTATTTAGAAAAATATTTGAAGGAAATTATTTAATTGCACCTTCAACCATACCGTTCATAATCTGCTTCTGTCCAATAAGGAACACAATAATCATAGGAATAATAGCCAGAAGCGCTGCTGTCAGGATTAAATCCCACTGTTTTACATAGGAACCTACAAAAGCCTGTACAGCTACCGGAAGGGTTTTTACCTTACCATTCTGTCCCAGCATCAGAGATGGAAGCAGATAGTCATTCCAAATCCACATACCATTTAAAATCGTAACAGTCATAATAACTGGTTTCAGTAACGGGAAAATAATGCGGAAGAACACCCCTTCCGGAGCGCATCCGTCAATACTTGCCGCTTCTTCCAGTTCATATGGAATATTTTTAATGAAACCAGTCAGAATAAACACTGTCATAGCGCCGCCAAATCCGCAATAGGCAAAAACAATTCCAGGAATGGACTGCAACATGGAAATTCCAACAAAGTCTCCTACATCGCGGAAGGTAGAAATCAGCGGAAGCATAACTACCTGAAAAGGAATAATCATAGATGCAATAAAAACCATGTAAATCGCAGTAGACCATCTTGTTTTATTTCTGCAGATAACCCAGGCCGCCATACTTCCAAAAAGCGCCAGAAGTGCCAGAGAAACTACAGTAATAATGAGAGAGGTGCCAAATGCATGCCAATAGTTAAAATTTGAATTATTAATAACATTGGACAGATTGGATAACAACTGAGAAAAACTCATTCCTTCAAATGCCACTGGATTTGCAACAATACCATTTGCGTTTTTAAAAGCATTCATAACAACCAGATAGAAGGGGAAGAGGGTATACATAGCCACCAGAATTCCTACAATGGTAAGAACTACGGTAATTACTTTTTTCTTTTTCATTACATTTCAACCTCCTTCTTATTGGAAATACGAACCTGAATCAAAGATACACAGGCAAGTATAATAAAGAAAAATACTGCTTTTGCCTGTCCAAGCGCATAACTGTTCTTAGAAATCGCGGTATTATAAATATTAAGCGCCAGCATCTGTGTACCATTGGTCAGATACTGTCCCATGAAATCTGCCACAGAGCCAGTACCATTGGTCAAAGCCATATTGACATCAAACTGCTTAAATGCAGAAGTCAGAGTCAGGAAGGTACAAATCGTGATAGTAGAAGCAATCATAGGAATTTTAATCTTAAACAAAGTGGCAATTCTGCTGGCTCCGTCAATCTGAGATGCTTCCAGCACATCTTTTGGAACCTGCGTAAGACCAGTGATATAAATCAGCATAATATAACCGGCATATTGCCATACATATACAATAATAATTGCCATAAAAGCTGTTTTTGTTGTAGAAAGCACAGAGTTCTGATTTCCTGTTAATTTCATGGTAATCTGGGTCAGAACATTATTAAATACAAACTGCCAGATATAACCAAGTACAATACCTCCAATGAGGTTTGGCAGGAAATAGGACGCGCGGAAAAAACCAATTCCTTTCAGCTTTGATGTACAAAGCAGCGCCAGAAGGAAACCAACCAGGTTTACCAGAATCATATTAAATACTACAAAAAGTATGGTAATCAAGGTAGACCACACAAACCCTGGCTCTTTGAACATGCTCACATAATTGCTGATGCCTACAAACTCTGTAAATTCAATTCCATTCCAGTTCGTCATAGAATAAAAAAATCCAAGCACCAACGGAATAATAACTGTCACACCAAAAGTAAATAACAGTGGAAATAAAAACAACACATTAATGATTTTACGGTGATGTTTTGTTGTTGGGAAAAAATAACATCCAGCCATAACAGCTAACGCCCCAAGAATCAACATAGCTCCTCTAAACGTCATTTCACTTCCCATAAAATCCAGTACCAAAGCACTGGCTAACAATGCAATTCCACCAATCAAAAGAATCAGTGAAATCCCCTTTCTTCCGGCAGTATTTTCATTTTGCATATACTTGCTCCTCCTTTCACAAACCTTACGAAAGAATTTAAGCGGACAACGGTCATAAACCGTACCCGCCTGAATTCCATGATGCTGTATCGTTTAGTTTGCGTATGCACTCTGAATAACCTGTGATAAAGTTTTTACGAAACCGTCTTTGTCCAGGTTTCCTGCTGCAAAATCACTAAATACCTGTCCTGTGTAGTTCTGAGCAAGTCCCTCTTTCATGTACAGCCAGTGCCATGCAGATGTTTTGTCTGCTGCCTGCCAGTCTGCAATAGTCTGTGCAAATGGGTCATTTGCAAGATATTTACAGGATTTGAAAGGGCTGATAAATCCAGCTTCTTCTACCAGAATCTGCTGTGCTGAGTCTTCTGAACACCACTGTAAGAAGGCTTTCGCTTCTTCTACATTTCCTTCATTATAAATAGACCACCAGGAAGGAGAGTTTGTTAAAATCGTATCCTGTCCATCTTCAAATGCATATGGAACCATACCTACTTCAAAGTTCCCTGCTGCTTTATAAGCATCTTTGTCTGCGTCTGTCATAGTAGCGCCAATCCAGGAGCCCTGTGTAACAAATGCATATTTACCAGAAGCAAAGTTCAAAATCTGCTGGTCATAAGTACCGGATACCAAAAGCGCCGGGTCAGAATATTCATTGAACAGCGCAATCATATCTGCAAAGTTTGTAAGACGCTCTTCATCAACCTTTCCTCCATCCATTAACATGTCAATGTAGGTAGTATCATCACGTTTCAGACCAGAGTCAAGATAAGTTCCAAAAATGTGGTTACCGGTTGACCAGTAAAGATTGGCTGCCTCTGCACAGTAACCCACAACTGCAGTCAGACCTAATTCATCTTTTTTAGCATCTAATGTTTCAAAAGCTTTTTTCATTGCCTCTGGACTTGTAATGGATGCCGGATCAACACCTGCTTTTTTCAGAACATCAGCATTATAGGTAAGTCCAACTGCTTCCACTGTATATGGAAAACCAATGGTTCCATATTCTTCATCAACGTAGGCCGCGTCCGTATCTGCCACCCACGCTTCGTCAGACATGTCCACTAATTTGCCTTCCCAGTTTTCAAAATCAGGAATCGCGCCATTTACAAAGATGTCCGGCATGTTATTTGCCTGATAATAGCCTTTCAGAGTACCCTGGATATCAACACCACCACCCATGGATTCGATTTCTACAGTAACGCCTGTCTCTTCTTTGTACAGTTCTGCCAGCTTCTTTAACTGTTTATCTACCTCAATTTTACCATTTACCAGACGGAGGGTTTTACCATCTGACTTGCCTTCTGTTTTCGCACTGTCTTTTTCTGAAGAACCGCCATCAGAGGAGCCTCCGCAGGCTGCCAGTGAAAATGCCATTGTTCCTGTTAGTAAAAGTGCTAAAAGTTTTTTCATAATTTTACCCTTCCTTTCTCTTTTATCTCGTCCCCGGAGATGTTTTCTGGTATTCATTATAAGAAAAAACCATTTTTCTTCATATAAATTATCTGATATGCACAATAAGAAATTTCTGACCTGTCTTGCCCTGCTACTTCTCAGAATTTTTAAATTGCTCCGGCGTCATAGAATACTGCTTTTTAAATGTTTGTATAAAGTAAGAAACGTCATTATAGCCCACACAACAAGCCACATCCCCGATTTTTAACTCACTTTCCTTTAACAGCTCCGCCGCTTTCTTCATACGCAGTTCTTTGAGATACTTAGAAAATGTCATTCCCGTTTCTGATTTAAACAATCTGCTTAAATAACTGGGATTCACAAAATATTTATGCGCGGCCAGTTCATTCACAGTAATGTCATATTGATAATTCCATTCCAGATATTGCAACAGGTCTTTAACAATCGATGACTTCTGTTCCGGTTCTTCTGATACGTGAAGAATAAGTTCTTTCATATACTCTTTTAATTCTTCCATAGAATAAAAACTATATAAATCTGTCTTAAAGTTAAACAACAGATAGGAACTTTTATTCTCCTCTGTATTATTTTTCTTCTTTTTCATGCTATATACTTTATTAATGACATTCATAAGTTGGATAAGTGATGTAAAAAGAGAATAGATACTAATATCTCTGTTATTTTCACACCGTTTTAAAAAATTCAGCGTTAATTGTACCGCTCCTGAACTTTTGTTTTCCATAAGACTCTTTTCCAGTTCCCTCTCCTCTGCCTGAGAAAAAAGCTGTACCACATTCACTTCTGCCTCATAATAATAAATTTGATTTTCAGGATATAAAAGCCTTTGATTGATAGCATATACAGCCTCTCTGTATGCCTTTGCAGTCTCCTTCACACATTCTGCTGTTGCTTCATGACACTGGCTTATGCCGGCATGACATCTTGTCCCTGCTTTGTTCCAACACTCTACCAGCTTTTTTCTAAGAAGAGCTTCTGGAAAACGGTTTTTCTCTTCCGCCTCCATAACCAAAATAAACTCATTCTTAGGATAAAAATATGCAATACAAATTTTTGATTCTCTTCCAAAAATCTCCTGAAGCTTCTGGATTTCTTCTTTCGAAATCTGTTTTCTCTCACTTTGAACAGTCAGAAGATACCAGGAGCCATGCTTTATCTTTTCAAAAAAGTCCTGTAAGATTTCATTTGCAACTACTTCGTTTTCCAGAATATGAGAGAAATTCATAAATTGTCCTCTTCTGGCTACAATCTGGTTTTCAATCTTCTGTTTTATTTTTTTTCGTTCTTCCTTCACTCTTTGGATAGCTTTCTCCAATTCTTCTCTTTTCACAGGTTTTGTCAGATAATCCTTCACACCATAGCGAAGAGCGCTTGTCGCGTAACCAAAATCAGCATATCCGCTTTCAATAATAACGCTAACATCCGGAAATCTTGCCTGGATGTTCTTTGCAACCTCCAGCCCGTCCATATCCGGCATCCTGATATCGGTTACTACTAAATCCGCTCCCCCTGCTTCTAAAAGTTCCATGACCTCTGTTCCGTCTTCTGCTTCGTAAAGTTCGATTTCTTCCTCTAATTGTCCAATGCTTTTTACTAAAGCTTTTCTGGCAAAATATTCATCGTCCGCAACAATAATACGCATACTACACCTCTCCCTTTTCTCCAAACGGCAATTCCCGTATTTTCAGATACACTCTGGTAAAATTACCAGGTTCGCTCTCCAAGTGTACTCCACAATCTTCTCCATAATAGTTTTTAATTCTGGCATTTACATTACGGATGCCAATTCCTGCTGCTGTTTCAAATCCCCGCTCTCCAGCCAGCGCTTCATTTATTTTTTTTACTTTATTTTCTTCAATTCCTGCCCCGTTATCTTCTATCACAATAATGATGTTGCTTTCATCCCGATAGCTGTGAATACGCAAAATATTCTTTTTCCTCTTTTCTGCAAAACCATATTTATAAGAATTCTCTACAATGGGCTGTAAAATAAATTTAAGCACCTTACACTCCATCAGCTCTTCTTCCACCAGAATTTCAACAAAAAAGCGTTCCGGAAAGCGAATCTTCTGGATTCCCATATAATTCTCTGTCTGTGTAAGTTCCTCCCGCAAGGTTACAATCTCCCGCCCATCAATATTATAGCGGAACATATCTGACAATCCTGAGGCAATCTCCGGTATATAATCAACCTCCTGCAGTTGGGCAATAGAACTGATGGTATTTAATGCGTTATACAAAAAATGAGGATTAATCTGAAACTGCAGCATTTTTAACTCTGTCTGTTTCTGATTCAATTTGTAAATATAGTCCTTGATAATATTGTCATTAATACGTTTCGCCATCGCATTATAGCTGTCAATCATCTGCACAATTTCTTCTGTAGCCTTTGTCTCTTTCTTTGAAAAGAAAGCAATTTCTTTTCCTTCTTCTGACACGTCCGCAACCTTTCCCATAAACTGGGATAATTCCCGCACAGGACTGCTCACATTTTTCGCCAGCACATAGCTGCCTGTGATGGTAATAAAAATCACGCCTGCCAATATAAGCAACAGCACTGACATATTACTTAAAATACGCCCCGCCAATTTTGATACAGGCATATACTGCATAAAATACCATCCTGTATCTTTGTTTTGTTCCACCGAAATCACACAAAGTCTTCCATGTACTTTTATAATTTTATCTTTTTCTCCTGATTCAATTATATTTTTGCTCTCCTTTGTGAGTCTTTGATAATTCTCTTTTTTCTGATTTTCCTCAGAATCAAACAACATCTGTTTTTCAGATAAAATCATAAAAGAAAAGCTCTGATTCATCTTTGCAGACGTATACCATTGATTCCTCAGCTTGTCAAAATCTAAATCCAGATAAATCACTGCAATGGGTTCATCCTGCGCTACATTCCAGATAGGACTTACCATGGAAACCACGTAATGCTCTACCATATTAACCGTTGCCTTATGTATGGGACTGAAATATCCCGCTTTCTTCTTTTCCCATCCCTTTTCCTGTGTCAGTAACACATTCATCCGTTTAATATAGCCATTTTCTATTTCCTCTACACTTTTGTAAATTCTCCCGTCATTAGTCACAATAGCGGCACGCAGTACATCCCTTCCCATGTCCGCCAGAAGCGTCAGAGATTTCTCTAAATCCTTCTCTGTCTTTTTCTGTCCCTCCGGGTCAATGTCACTATCATCGCTGCACAATAGATTTCGGATTTTATCATCCGAAAAATGGAGATATCGAAACGAACTGGTGGTGTCTACAACGCGGTCAATATCCATACTCAACTGTCTATTATAGCTTCTCATATGCCCCAGTTCTATATCTACTTCCTGCCTGTAACTTTGCAGAAAAAAAATAACAAATGCCAGAAAAGAGCATGCAAACAGCATACCAACTCCTGATAACACTTTCTGCTGAATTGTTCTCACTGATTTTGCCTTTTTCATTGCCGCTTCTCCTTTGCTTCCAGATATAGCTCTTTATGCTTTTGCAGACTTTTTGTATATTTATCCAGATATTTTTCTATTTCTTCTGAATCAGCATCCGGCATTAATTCCTCAATGTCCATATCTCTTATGACACTGGTCTGCAAAGGAAGCCAGGACGCATCCATAACCGCATGACCACTTTCCAGCAGTTCATGCACCCGCGGCGCATATTTCGCACGATTTTGGCTGTTTTTTAAGCTGCTAAGTGAGCTTTCTTCATTTAGATACATCTGTAAATTTTCCGGCTGCATAAGAAATTCGATAAATTCTTCTGCCTCTTCCCTGTATTTACGGTCACTGGAAATCCCAATGCTGCTGTCTATCCACATGGTAACTAATTGCTGAGTACCTTCATCCACAGGAAAAGGAATAAGCTCCAGATTCATTTCCGGATTCATGTCCATAATATTTCTATATGCCCAGCTTCCCTGTATCATCATAAACGCTTCGCCTTCTGCAAACTTTGCAAGCGCTTCATTATAATTCAAGTCAGAGTATTCCTCTGTAGTATATTTATGCAAATCTATTAGTTTTTCCAGAGAACCTCTGCAAATAGCATCTTCTGTAAAAGATGTCCGGCCTTCTGCCACATCTGTCCAAAAGCTTTCAAAATTCCCTCTGGTTGCCCCTTCAATGCATTCCCAGTTCTGATGAATCGTCCAGCCTTCTTTATCTGCAAACAGAAATGGAATCTTCCCTCTCCTTAAAATTTCCTCAGAAACCTGGCATAACTCCTCATAAGTTTCAGGAAGCCCTATCCCCTCTTCCTGAAACAATTCCCGATTTACATAGATTCCTTCAAAGCTCATGGCCAAAGGCATTTGATAAATATGGGAATTATACTGCAAATAGGGCAGATACTCTTCTTTTATTTGTTTTACACAGTCCATTTCATCTAAAGGCACAAGACAATTTCCCATGACATATTCAAAAGTTTCCACACTCTGTAAGCCGCCCAATTCCACTATATCTGGAAAATTCCCCTCAACAGCCGCGATTCTAAGAGCTGTATCAGCATTGGTATTCATGTTTTGAAACACTTCAATTTCATCCTGTGATTTATTAAACTTATTGATTATCGTTTCTAAAGCTGCATAAGATTCCCTTTTTCTATTATAAAATTCAAGGCGTATCTTTTCTTTCTTATTACTTTCCTCTTGTTTCTTACAGGAAGAAAGTGAAAAACACCACAAAGCTGCAGTGGAAAAAATCAGCGCAGAATAGATAAACTTCTTCATATCGTCATCACCTCATATTTGTAAATATCATATAAATTATATCAGAAAACGATATCAAAACAAACCTGCACCTCTGACAATTTCCGGTTAAAAATAATATTGAACTTATTTTTTCTTCCCTCTATAATACATTTATAAACCACTTGGAGGTATGACTATGAAAACCTTAAAAGAAATGATGAACTTAATTGAACTTCCAGAAATTGTACAGACTGAATTACTTTCCATAGAATCTACATGCGCTCTCCAAAAAGCAGGCAATGAAAAACACATTGAAAATCTGTCAAATCCTTGTTTATGGGAAGCTTCTCAAAAATATTTGAAAGAATTTCTAAAGCCTGATGGCAACGGATTTAAAATGTTATTCTATATGCTGTCTGCTGCCTCTTATTCCTTTGAAAAATATAAGGAAAAAGGAATATCAGAGCAGATTTTCACAGATACCATGAAATGCTTTACACGTTTTGTCAAAGAACACAAAAGGAGTTATGGTAAATATGGATTTGACCGAGATTTCTGGACCGGAAGACAGCTTTCTTTACAGCTATTCCGGTTAGGAGAGCTGGAGTTTGAAACTATAATGGAAAATCAGGAAAAAATGGTGTCCATCCATATTCCCTCTGATGCCATCCTCACAGAATACAACTGCAAAAGCTCTCTGAAAATGGCCAAAGATTTTTTTGAAAAATATGCTGCAGAATATGCGAATGTTACCTATATCTGCCATTCCTGGCTTTTAAGCCCAGCGCTAAAGGAACTTCTCCCGGAAAGCTCCAACATCATTAAATTTCAAAACTTATTTACTATCACTGAAACAAATAAAACCGCTACTGACTTCATGATGTGGATCTTTAAAAAGCCGGACATACCTGTAGAAGATTTACCGGAAGAAACCAGTTTACAGAGAAATGTCAAACAATATTTAATGACAGGAGGGCAAATTGGTGAGGGGAAAGGGTATATAGCATAGAATAAAAAAGTGGCTAGGGGAAGCATCTCTTCTTCTCCTAGCCTGCAGTGATATTTCTTATCTACTTTTCTACAACAGATAATAGCTCCTGAAAATCACGTAATTTATACGTTGCCAAGTGAGACTTAGCAGCTTCTCCTATACCGGCACAATCCATATTTCCTCTTTTGGCTGCCAGAAGTCCTGCCTCTGCATCCTCTACAACCAGGCATTGCTCTGGTTGTAGATTCAGGAACTGCGCTGCCTTTAAAAATACCTCTGGATCCGGTTTTGAAAAAGTAATATTGTTTCCATCTGATACTGCGTCAAAAAAATCTCCAAGTCCAATTCTTTCTAAAATAAACCCTGCATTTTTGCTGGAAGATCCAATAGCCAGTTTTAAACCTTTTTCCCTTAGTTGCTCTAAAGTCTCCCTTACTTCCTGACTCAAATCTTCTGTTGTCATGTTTTTCAAAAGTTCTTTATAAAATTCATTTTTTTCTTTCGCACAAGCCTCTTTTTCCTGTATCGTCAATTCCCGGTCACACTTTTCCAGAATGATGTTCAGACTTTCCATGCGGCTAACCCCTCGCAACCTGTTGTTAATAACCTCATCAAAATAAACCCCTAATTTATCTGCTAATTTCTTCCAGGCCTGATAATGGTACTTATCTGTATGACAGATTACTCCATCCAAATCAAAAATAATCCCCTGATATTTCATAGTTTTATCTCTCCTTATAATGGTTTCTGTACTTTATGTCCTGCCGGAATATTCACAAACTCTTTTCCTATCAACAAAGATACCTGATTTGTACCCCTGTTTTCCACAAGCACCACATCTTTTTCCACTTCTACTTTCAGCGGTTCTCCTTTAAACCGCAAAGGAAAAACTAATTTATTCCACTTCTGTGGCAACTTAGGTACAATGCGCAAATGTTCTCCTTCCATTCTCACACCGCCGAATCCCATAATTGTACTCTCCCAAATTCCCCCTGTGGAAGCACTGTGAATACCTTCATCGGAAGATTTCATCTGTGGACCCAGGTCAATTTTCAAGGCTCTCTCATAAAGATCATATGCCATATCCTGAAGTCCAAAATCATTAGCCAGAATCGCATGTGTGGATTTGCTGAGAGAAGAATCGTGAAGTGTTTTATCTTCATAGAAAATAAAATTTTTCTTCTTTATTTCTTCATCAAACAATGTATCCAACAGGAACAGCAGCATTACTGTATCTGCCTGTTTGGAAACCATATATTGATTTAGCTGCTCTGTATTAAAATCTTTATAAATTGTCAAAACCTCTTTTGACTCTTTATACTTAGTCAAATCTAATTTTTTCAGATTCAGGAACTGATCGGACTGGGGAATAATGCCATCCTCATTTGGTACAGGGAGATATAACTTATGTATACAATTCTCAATCTTTTCTTTCATTTTGGAGAAGGAAAGTTTTTCGTCCAATCTCTTGTATACCTCTGGATTTTCTTTTGGTAATTCTTCCATAATCTTCAGCGCCTGTTTCATGTTATAAGCAGCCATATAATTGGTATACGCATTATTATCTACATGTTCTTTATACTCGTCTGGCCCAATCACATCCAGAATTTCATACCGATCCTTTTCCTGGTTATACTCTACTCTGCTTGCCCAAAACAGAGCTGTATCCAGAATAATCTCATATCCGCACTGGTTCATATAATCCTGATCTCCGGTCACCAGATAATATTGCTCCACTGCATAAGAAATATCCGCTGAAATATGGTGTTCGATAATTCCAGTCCAGCATTTGGTAATCTTACCTGTCACCACATCAGCTCCCATATAAAGCGGTGTTACTTCTCCATCATCCACCCAGGCGCACTCCCATGGATACATAGCTCCTTCATATCCCTGTTCTTTTGCCTTTAAATGAGCCCCATAAAGATTTCTATAACGATATTCCAACAGGGTTCTGGCAGTTTCTGGTCTGGTGAAGGTAAAATAAGGAAGAATAAACATCTCTGTATCCCAGAAAGAATGTCCCTTATATCCTTCTCCTGTTAGCGCCTTAGCTCCGATTCCCACACGATTGTCATCATGTTTCACCATAATATTCAAATGATACAGAGCAAAACGAACAGCCAACTGATCAAAATCTGCCTCTCCTTGGATTTGGATATCACTCTCTTCCCAGTATTTTCTCCATTTTTCTGTACTTTCCTGTTTTAAACCCTTATATCCTTTGGCAAATCCACTTTTTAAAACTTCCATTCCATCCTTTTTCAAAATTTCTTTGATTTCTTCTGGTTTTACATCCACATACTTCTGGTCTCTGGAAGAATGAAACACAGAAATCTTTTCAAAATGTACATTCTTTCCTGCCTCTGCCTGAATAGTATAACGATTGGTTAATGTTCGTCTTCCCATAACAGGTAACACAGAAGCTGGAGCATTCAGACTACAGGCTCCATGCTGTGCAATCCAAACCTTAGACTCGGTTGTTTGGGAAAGATATTCCATATCTCTTCCCCCATAAATTCGCCGGCTTATCTCTTCAAAGTGCTGTGCTCCGCTATTGGTAACACTCCCATCCACACCAGTTTCTAAAATCACCTGTACATCCTGATTCACAGAAAAATCTATAGAACAAGCCATGGTGTGCTCTTCTGCCAGAGACACGATTCTTTTAAACTCTGCCTTAAATCCCACTCCTGTTGGACTAACCCATGAAATTTTCCGTACAACCTCTCCATTTTTCAAATTCATGGTTCTGGAATATTCCTGTAATTCTCCTTGGGATAAATTTAACTGATGTCCATCTATAGCAATAGATACTCCAGTCATGTCCGGAAGATTAGGAAGTTCTGTCACTTCACCTTTAGAAGCTTTATTAAAAGTTCCCGTCAAAAAAGTGTTTCTCACTTCTCCTGTATATGCTTCCTCAAGTGCATTACGAATTCCCAGATATCCATTGCCTTGTGCAAAAATTGCTTCACATTTACCAAGGTACCTTTCATCAAAAGAGCTCTCCTGAATGAGCCAGTTTTTTAATTCTCCACTTCCCGCATCATATTTCATAATCTTCATACACTGTTTTCCTTTCCTGTCTTTATCCTTTTACTCCTGAGGCTGCCACAGATGCCTGTACCTGTTCCTGAGCGCAAGCATATAGAAGGATTCCGGGGAGGACAACCACAGTCAACGCTGCAAATAATTTTGTATAATCATAAGAAAATGCTTCTGTAAAGAACTGTAATGCCAATGGCAAAGTTCTGTTCTTGTCCGAAGAAGTAAGCAGGGACGCATAAAAATATTCATTCCAGTTATTTAAAAACATTAAAATTCCTGCTGTTGCCAGACCACTCTTTGCCAATGGAAAATTAATCTTCCAAAATGTAGTGAAAAATCCAGCCCCATCTAAAATTGCCGCCTCATCCAAAGATTTTGGAATAGCCATAAATGTAGATTTCAAAATAAACATAGACATGGCAAGCCCCATAGACAAATATACCAATGCTACGCCCCAGATATTGTCATATAAATCCGCCTTCATAACCAAAGAGAACAAAGGCTGTGCCTTAGATTGTGCCGGAACTAAAAGTGTAATGGTAAACAAAGCAAAAATCAGATTTTTTCCAGGGAATCGAAATTTTGCAATCACATAGCCTCCCATCGCAAAAAACACCAGGGAAAGCAGCGTCGAAACTACACAAATCAATACCGAATTAATAAAATACTGCACAAAATCATACTTCTCAAAAATATATACAAATGCATCAAAACTAATGCTGGTAGGCAGCGAAAACGGACTGGATAAAATCTGTGCATTGGTTTTAAACGCAGACATAATCACCCAGATAATGGGAAATATAGAAACAATAATGGTAAAGAGCATCACAACGTACATGAAGATCTTAACTCCGATTTTTTTCACTTTTTCCATAGCTGATACTCCTTTCTTAATAAACGCTCTCATTCATCTTAAATGCTTTATTTACTACAGCCAGAATCACCAGGCCAAGAATAAACATAATCACACCGTTGGCGTTAGCGTATCCATATTTCATATCCTGAATAGATTTCACCAGGATAATTGGAAGGTTCATGGTATCATCTCCAGGACCGCCTGCAGTTGTCAAAGCAATTTGTTCATACATAGCAATTCTCGCTGTAATAGAACAAATGACGCCTGTACCGATAGCGTTCCTGCAAAGGGGAAGATGAATCCGCCTGGTAATCTGCCATCCTGTAGCTCCATCTACCTTTGCTGCTTCTGTCAATTCCTCCGGGATAGCCATAAGGTCATTTAAAACAACCAGAGTAACAATAACAGAGTAAAACAACCAGGTAAAAGTAACTGCCCAAAAGGCATATGGAGAATCATAAAACCACTGAACATGAAAATCCGGATTAATCTTCCGAATCAGATTATTTAAAATTCCCATTTCATCATTGAAGATAAACTTATAAATCATAGCCCATGCTGCTGCAGAAATTACATTGGGAATCATAAAAACAGTTCTGGTAAACTTCCATCCCTTAGGTTTATGATATAAAACAAATGCTACTAACACACCAAATCCCACATGCAGGGTTCCTGCAATCAAAGACCACAGGACAATGTTTTTAAGAGAAATCAAAAATGCTTCATTTTGAAACATATCTACATAATTTTGAAAGCCAATGAAGGAAGGACTATTAAATCCATCCCACTTTGTCAAAGATGTATAAAATACCGTAATAATCGGCTGAAGATAAAATACAAGAAAAACCAAAAGGGATGGGAGCAGGAAAAGATAAATCCATTTATAGTTTCTTTTTTCCAGTTTGCTGATTGCCATGTTTTCTCTTTTTTTCATCTTTGCACTCCTTTCTTTAAAACAAGCTGTCACAAAGAGAAAAATCCTTTTTGCGCAGCTTGCTTTCCTTATAATAATTGAAGCCTATCTGATATACCTTCAATTATTCTGCAAATATTTTACTGTTTCGCTTCCTCTGCTTTCTTTGTCAATTCTTCGCAGAACTGTTCTGGTGTTAATGTATTGTCAATGAGCTTTGGAAGCAGTTTGCCAAACTCTACATCTGCTACAGAAGCAGGGAATACATCACCTAAAGATGCGGAATAAACTGTTTCTTCTCCCATGCTTTCAGATAACTGGTATAAAAGAGGTGTCTTTTCCAATTCTGTGAGGAAGTTCTCAGAATAGGTAATCTGAGGAGCAATACCTCCTTCTGCCAACACTAAAGCTTCTATCTCCTCCTGAGAATCTCTAAATGCCAGGAATGCCTCTGCTGCTTCTTTTTCCTCATCACTAGCTGTATTGGAAACCCAGAATTCTCCATAGTTACTTGGATTAACTAAAGCAATATTTCCTGGATAAATTGTTGCCTTTACATCTGCTCCATTAAACTCGTTACTCCATTTATCTTCAGAACCTTCTTCAAACTCAGAAGACATCCAGGATCCATTGCAGATAATGGAAGCATTTTTGCTCATAAATGCGTTTGCAGCGTCTGCATAAGCAGCTCCTACCGTATTTGCAGAAGCATTTGTCTGCATCATTTTCTGTAATTTTGTAACAGCATTCACTATTGCCGGGTCAGAATAATCCCAAAGCTTATCTGCTGCATTTTCATTTAATAATTCTACACCACCTTCTTCATTTGCAATCAAAGCAGAAAGAAGAAGCTGCGTTGTCCATCCGTTCTCTGCTGTCTGGAAAGCAATTTTATTCTCTCCCAGGCTCTCTGTAAATTCTTCTACAGTCATATCTTTGATATCTTTTTCCGGTTCATACATAGAACTGTTGTAAAATAATCCCACTGGTTTTAAAACGCTAAGTGGTTTACAAATCAATTTCCCATCCACCGTACAAAATTCCTTAGATTCAGGAACCCAGTTTTTTGCTACATCTGGATTCTCTTCCGCAAAATCTGATAAATCATATACCATATCATTTGCTAAAGCAACCTGCTGGAACCACTGTGTATCAATACCACCGGAGCCTGGAGCATGTACCAGAACAGGTAGTTTCTTCTGTTGCGCTAACTGTTTAATCTTATCTGCATAGGAAGCCTGTGGTACTTCCTCTACAGTAATTTTATATTTTCCCTCATACTTTTCATTAAACCGCTCTACCTGTGGAAGAAAAAATGTAGCCCCTACATTTTCTCCCGCAAGATAAGTAGGAAATTTCAATTCCACAACCCCATCTTCATTTTTACTGCTCTCTTTTTTTTCATTACCTCCGCACGCTGCTAACCCCAATGCCATTACAGTTGCCAATGCTAAAGCTGTTACTTTCTTGAGCTTCATTTGCTCTACCTCCTTTAATTAATTTTGGTTTTTAAAAGTTACAAAAACGTTTTTGAAAACCTGTATTTTAAAAAGCAGCTTTTACTGCTTTTTAAATTCATACTAAATCTACCGAATCTCTTATAATTAATTTATAGGGAACATAAACCATAGATGTATCTCTCTTTCCTTGCAGCATCTCATAAAGAATACGCATCCCCTCATAGCCTTTTGCGCTAACATTCTGGTCTATTGTAGTAATTCCCGGCTTAATATATCTTAGAGTATATAGTCCGTCAAAACCTGTAACTGAAAAATCTTCCGGTATCTCATATCCGCATGCATGAATAGCTCTGCATACACCTAATGCCATAATATCGCTCATGCAGATAAAGGCGCGCGCCCTGGATTTGCCATATTTTTCTATGTATGCTCTGGCACTTTTAAAGGCTTCTTCTTCCCTGAAATCACAGAGGTAAATCTCTGCTTGCTGCATTAACAGGTGATGTTTTTCTAAAGATTTCTGAAATCCCTGATATCTCTTGTGAGTTACTTCCGCTTCCTGTCTTCCCTTGATTAGCACTACTTCCTGATACCCTTTGTCTAAAACATAATCTGTTATTTCTTCAAAAGCCTGTCTATCATCTGTAGTTACCGTAGCTGTATTCTTTCCTTCTACATAGGTGTCAACTAAAACACAGGGAATATCTAACTCCTTTGCCTCTACAAGATATGGATCCTGAATTCTCATTCCCAAAAGCATAACTCCAGCTAAACTATATTCTGCACATAAGTCCCTCAGAGTTCTTTCCCTCTGCATACGTGCATCTATACCATAAGTTGCTATGGTAATTCCTCTCTCATTTACATACTCGTAAGCTCCCCGCAGAATATTTCCTGTAAATTCATCCAATTTTTCTTCTTTTCCAAGGTCACTAATAATCAATGCAATATTCTGATTGGTTTTAGATGAAAGATTTTTGGCACTTTGATTAGGTATGTACCCCAATTCCTGTACAGTCTGCTGAATTTTCTTTCTGGTCTTTTCACTTACATCTGTATATCCATTCAGTGCCCTAGAAACTGTGCTGACAGAAACACCTGCTGCTTTTGCAACATCTCTAATTGAAACAGTCATATCAAAGCACCTTTCATTTTCATTCCCAAAAACGTTTTTGTTTTTGTAAACTAATAATAATACAATACGCCGAATATGTCAATCTATTTTTTTCCTGGTTTCGTTTATTTTTATATTTTTACTATATTTTCAGTATATTTTTTATTTATATTGTATATATCATCAGTAATATCATACCTATTTATAGTCAGGAAAATACATATGCTTCGAAGACAAGAAAGTAAGCGCTAACAACAAAAAAGAGATTATTACTAATTTTAAGCTTAGTAATAATCTCTTTTTATATCGTGTACCTTCAAAACCACATATACAAAACTCAAACCTTCCAACTCTGCCACTGGAACTTCCGTTCCTTTGGTCAAGCCCTCGACCGATTAGTAGCAGTCAGCTCCATACATTGCTGCACTTCCACCTCTGCCCTATCTACCTCGTCGTCTTCAAGGGGTCTTACTTCTTT